>JALHMR010000001.1 GCA_022843945.1 Rhodospirillaceae bacterium
CCGCCAGGCAGGGCCAGCGCCACGGCGAGCAGGCCGGCGAGCAGGGCCAGCGGCAGGGTGACGGCCAGGCGCTCGGCGATCAGCCCGGCGACCGGCACGCGGTAGGTATAGGAAAGGCCAAGCTCGCCCGTGGCCAGGCCGGCAAGCCAACGCACGAAGCGCTCGAGTGCGGGCCGGTCGAGGCCGAGCTCGGCGCGCAAAGCCGCCAAGGTCTCGGGCCGCGCCTCGACGCCGAGCATCACCGCCGCCGCGTCGCCCGGCAGCACTTCGAGCACCAGGAAGATGACACCCGCCGCGACGAGCAGGGTGACCAGGGCGGCGAGCAGGCGGCGGGTCAGGAGGGCTATCACGGCCCGATTGTCACCCCGGCGAAAGCCGGGGTCCATGATGCTTTAAGGCTGGACCCGGGCGCTACACGGGCACGCGCCGCGCGTCAGTTTGACTTTTCTTCCGCTCGCTTCCGGTCGGCTGCCTCGAAATGAGCGATCTGGTCGGCGCGGGCCTTCTTGAATGAGGGACGATCGGTGAGGCGAGCGACATAGGCCTCGGTCGCCGGCCGCTTGGTCAGTTCGCTCATCCCACTCGCTCCGTCACTCGCGCTGCATGGGCAATGCCCCACCCAGAGGCTATTAGTGCAACCCCGTCACCATTTCGTCTAGTTTCGCCACGGCAAGAAGCAAAGCACGGCCGCGCCCCGGCGCCAGCCGCGCACCAAAACGGGAGAGAAACGATGCGACACCTGGCCCTCCGCCTGTTCACGGTTACGGCCCTCGCCGTCACGCCGATCCTCGCCCCAGCCTGGGCCCAGGACGCGGCGCAAGCCCCGCAAGCCCGCGCGGGCCTTGAATCGGCAAAGCTCACGAAGATCGTCGACTGGCTCAAGGCCGATGTCGACAAGGGCCGCATCCCCGGCGCCGTCGTGCTCGTCGCCCGCAACGGCCAGATCGTGCTGCACGAGGCGGTCGGCTGGGCCGACAAGGAGAAGAAGGTGCCGATGCGGAAGGATTCGATCCATCCCATCGCCTCCTCGACCAAGCTGATCACCACCGTCGCGGCCCTGCGCCTGTTCGAGGCGAACAAGCTGCCGCTCATGGCCCCGATCGCCAGCTTCCTGCCGGAGCTGAAGGATCTCAAGATCGAGCGGCGTGACGCCGCCGGCGCCGCGACCGGAGAGATGGTGGCGCCGCCCCGCCAGCCCACGGTACACGACCTGATGACGCACCGGGCCGGCTTCACCTACTTCTTCTTCCCGCCCAACGCCCTGCGCACCAAATACAAGGAACAGGGCATCGACCGGATCGACAACATGAGCGCCGGCGAGATGCTTCAGAAGCTCGCCGGGCTGCCGCTCGCCTTCCCGCCCGGATCGTCGTTCGAGTATTCGATAGCCACGGACATCCTCGGCCACATCATCGAGCGCGTGACCGGCAAGCCGCTCGACGCCGCGCTCAAGGAGCTGGTGCTCGATCCGCTGAAGATGAACGCCACCACCTTCCATGTGCAGGGCGCGCAGATGGAGCGCTTCGCCCGGCCGCTGGCCACCGATCCCGACATGTGGGTCTTCGACTGGCTCAACGTCACCAAGGCGCCCAAGCGCTTCTCGGGCGGGGCCGGCATGGCCTCGACCGCCGCCGACTACAACCGGCTGCTGCAGATGCTGCTCAACGGCGGAACGCTGGACGGCCAGCGGCTGCTCTCGCCGATGACCGTGCGCTGGGCGATGGCGGATCACATCGGCACGATGCGCGGCGCCGCCCACCCCGGTGACGGCTATTCCTGGAACCTGTTCAACCCGGTGCGGGTGGCCGAAGGCGCCCCCTTCTTCCCCGGCAGTGTCGGCGACATCTTCTGGGGCGGGATCACGGGCCCGCGCTACTTCATGGACCCGAAGGAGAAGCTGGTGGGCATCGTCTTCGTCCAGGGACCGTCGGTCCGCGCCGCCTACCATGCGGAGCTGCGCTCGATGGTCTACGCGGCGTTGAGCGGGAAGAAGTAGGGGCGACGGCGAGCAGCGAACCTCGCCCTTCGAGACGCGGCCGAAGACGGCCGCTCCTCAGGGTGAGGTTCGCCTCTGAACAAAAAGCCTCACCCTGAGGTGCGAGCGATAGCGAGCCTCGAAGGGTGAGACAACGTCACCGCCACCTCAGCTCCGCCAGCGGGTTGGCGGGCAGCGGCCAGTTCTCCCACATGCCCTGCAGGGAGGCGTTCCACACGCCGATCTTGGGCAGCTGGAAGAGGAAGACGTTGACCGCGTCCTGGGCCAACATCCGCTGCGCCTCGCCGTAGAGCCGGTTGCGCTCCGCCGCGTCGAGCGTCGCGTCGATGCGCGTCATCAGGCTTTTGAACTCCGGCTTGCGATAGCCGAAGTAGTAGTCGTCGCGGGCGTAGATGTTGATATCGAGCGGCTCGGTATGGGCGATGATGGTCATGTCGAAGTTCCTGTTGCGGAACACCTGGTCGAGCCACTGGGCGAACTCGATCGGCTCGATGGTCAGGCGTACGCCGATGCGCGCCAGCATGGCCGCGACGATCTCGCCCGAGCGCCGGGCATAGGGTGGGGGCGGCAGCCGCAGGGTGGCCGCGAAGCCGTTGGGGTGCCCGGCCTCGGCCAGCAGGGCCCGCGCCTTGGCCAGGTCCGGCGCGTACAGGTCGGTCAGGTCGACAGAGGCGGGATGCAGCGGCGAGAAATGGCTGCCGATCGGCGTGCCGTAGCCCGACATGGCGCCGGCCAGCACCAGCCGGCGATCGATGGCATGCGACAGGGCGCGGCGCACCCGCAGGTCGTTGAACGGCGCCTTCTGATTGTTGAGGCCGACGATGGTCTCGCCCTCGGTCGCCCCGACGACCACGGCGAACCGCCGGTCGGCCTTGAGCGCGTCGGCCGCCTCGGGCCCGGCCAGGTTGGCGATGGCGTCGATGTCGCCGGCGCGCAACGCGTTGGCCTGGGCCTGGGCGTCGGCGATGAAGCGGAAGGTGGCGCGGCGCAGCGAGCCCGTGCCGGCCTTCCAGTAGTTATCGAACTTGGACAGCTCGACCCGGTCGCCGCGCACCCAGCGCTCGAATTTGTAGGGGCCGGTGCCGACGGGGTTCGTCCGGTTGTTGGCGACACTCGCCGGCGAGAACATCACGGCGTCACCCCAGGCCAGGCCATAGAGGAAATTGGCCGCCGGCTGCTTGAGCGTCACGGTCACGGTGCGCGCATCGGGCGCCTCGACGCCGGCGATGGGCGCGAAGACCCATTTCTGCGAGTTGGTGCTGTCCGCCGCCCGGGCGCGATCCAGGGTGAAGCGCACCGTCTCGGCGTTGAACGGCGTGCCGTCGTGAAAGGTGACCTCGGTGCGCAGCGTGAAGGTGTAGCTCAGGCCGTCGGGCGAGATCGTCCACTTCTCCGCCAGCAGCGGCTGGATCTCGCCGCGGTGGTCGAGCCGCACCAGCCCTTCGTAGATGTTGAGATAGGTGACCTCGCGGATCGCCTGCGCCGGGCTGCCGCCGGTGGGGTCGAGCTGCGGCGGCTCCAGGGTCATGCCGATGGTGACCGAGTCCTTCTGGGCGTGGGCGGGGAAGGAAAGGAGGAGGGCGGCGAGGCAGGTGGCGAAGAAGCGAGCCATGACAGTTTCCTTGGACGGAGATCTATATTTCAATGTCACCCTCGGGCTTGACCCGAGGGTCCATCCGGATGGATGCCCGGGTCAAGCCCGGGCATGACAAGCAAGAGAAACGCGGGCGACATGGCGTACTACGTCTATATCCTCGCGAGCAAAAAGAGCGGCACGCTCTATATCGGTGTTACCAACGATCTCATCCGACGTGTCTGGGAACATAAGAACGGCGCGGTCGCAGGATTCACCAAGACATACGCCGTGCACGATCTCGTGCATTTCGAGGAGTTCCTCGATGTACGAGACGCACTCCAGCGCGAGAAAAACCTGAAGCACTGGAATCGCGCATGGAAGGTCGATCTCATTCAGACTGGTAACCCCGATTGGTCCGATCTCTACGCCAGCATCGCCGGTGGATAGATGGATGCCCGGGTCAAGCCCGGGCATGACACTAAGAAGAAGCGAGGAGGCGCAGCGCCGCGGCGGCCATGACCTTGGCCGAGGCGACCATGTCGTCGATGATGACGAACTCGTCGGGCTGGTGCGCCTGCTCCAGCAGGCCGGGGCCGTAGGCGACGCAGTCCTGCAGGTGGCCGATGCGCGAGACGTGCTTCTGGTCGTAGGTGCCGGGGCTGGCGATGTGCTGCGCCGGGCGGCCGAGCACCTGCAGGATCGAGGCGTCGAGCGCCTGGACCACCGGCGCGTCCGGCGCGGCCATGGTCGGGTGGAAGACCACGATGTCGCGCAGGGTGTAACCGAGGCCGGCGCGTTCCTGCTTCACCCGCTCCAGCAGCTCGACCACCTCGGCCTTCACCGCCTCGATGTCTTCTTCGATCAGGAAGCGGCGGTCGAGCACCAGCCGGCAGCTATCGGCGACCAGCGGGCTGGGCACGCCCTCGTAGCCTTCGGCGAGGCCGCCATGGATCGAGTTCCAGTTGAGGGTCGAGGCGCGCGCCCCCGGCGGCTCGACCGGCATGCGGGTGCGGCGGGCGTCGAGCTTGGGGTGCAGCTCCTGCTCGACCAATGACAAAAAGCGGCCCATGCCGCGGATCGCCGAGACGCCGAGGAAGGGCATCGAGCCGTGGCCCACCCGGCCGCGCATCTCGACCTCGGCCCACCAGACGCCGCGATGGCCGAGGCAGACGCGGTCGACCTGCAGCGGCTCCGGGATGATCACGTGATCGACGCGCGGCTTCGAAAAGAATCCCTGGCGCGCCAGGAAGGCGACGCCGCCGAAGCCGCCGGTCTCCTCGTCGACCGTGCCGGAAATCTCCAGGGCGCCGTGGAACGGCAGGCGCTCGTCGAGGATCGCCTCGACCGCGACGATCGCGGCGGCGAGGCCGCCCTTCATGTCGCAGGAACCGCGGCCGTAGAGCCGGCCGTCACGCACCACACCGGCGAAGGGATCGACGGTCCAGCCGTGACCAGGATCGACCACGTCGATGTGGCCGTTGAAATGCACGCAAGGGCCGGGGCGGTTGCCCTCGACGCGCGCGATGACATTGGTGCGCGGATAGCGGTCGTTGTCGCCTTGCGTGCCTTCACCGCGCTTGTACTGCACGGCGAAGCCGCGCGGCCGCAGCCGGTTGCCGATCAGCTCGGCGCAAGGGGTGTAGGCATCGCCTGGCGGATTGACGGTCGGGATGCGGATGAGATCGCGCGCCAGCCCGACCATGTCCTCGCGGCTTGCGTCGATACGCGCAAAGACGCGATCGAGCAGCGCCGGCGACAGGAGCTCGGCTAGCGGCAGGGGCATGGGGGGAGGCTAGAGGCGGCAGCGGAGGGGGTCAAATCACATGAGACTTCGCAATACGTGGACAGCACGAGGCTTCATAGCCGAGGGCAGAGACCGATAGGCATCAAGGAGCTTTCGCTCATCATCCGGCAAAGTCTCTACAGATTCGATCTCAGCAGCCCGAGCGTCGAAAAAATAATTTAGGTCAGTCTGAAAGACCCGCGCAAGTTCGTATAGCTGTCCTGCCGACACACGATTTGTGCCGTTCTCGTACTTTATGAATTGGGCGCGACTGACATCTATCTTATCTGCGACCCATTGCTGGGTCAGTCGCATCCCCTTGCGGCGTTGCCGAATCCGTTTTGATACCAATAAATCTATGGGGTTAGGCTGTTGCGCCAAGGTTGCCCCGTTCTTACGAACTTGCGCCATCTCACTCACCATAGTTATTCTAGATACTCACTATATATTATGATTATCTAGAGTTTCAATATGCCTTCGCGAACTGCCCGCATTTTTATCGCGTACAATCGAAGGATGGGTCGGTCCCTCCGCCTGTTCGTGTTTCTGCTGGCACTTGTTTCGCCGGCGCCCGTCTCGGCGCAGCCGCAGACTCCCGCGTCCCTCCTCTTCACCGTCACCCACAACGGCGCGCCGATGGGCACGCACCGCGTGGACTTCGCGCGCGAGGGCGACACGCTGGTCGTCACCATCGCCATCCGCTTCGAGGTCAAGCTCGCCTTCATCACCGTGTTCCGCTACCAGCACGACGCGCGCGAGGTCTGGCGCGGCGGGCGGCTGATCGGTTTCGACAGCCTGACCGACGACGACGGCGACCGTTTCCAGGTGGCGGCGCGGGCGACGCCGGAGGGACTGCGCGTCGCCGGGACGGGCGGCCAGTACCTGGCCCCGGCCGAGACCGTGACCTCGAGCTACTGGCATGTCGGCATGACCCGGCACGCCAAGGTGCTCGACAGCCAGAGCGGGCGGATGATCGACCTAGTGGCGACACCGGCTGGGTCGCGCGAGGAGACGGTGGGCGGGCGCCGGGTGCCGGTGCGGCTCTACCGCCTGGCGGGCGAGATCACCGGCGAGCTGGCCTACACCGAGACCGACGAATGGGCCCTGCTGCGCTTCCAGAGCCGCGGGTCGGAGATCGCGTACCGGCGGGAGTGACCTTTCTTAATTGTCATGCCCGGGCGAGCGAAGCGATGACCCGGGCATCCATCGTGCCGCTGGAACCATGGATGGCCGGGTCAAGCCCGGCCATGACAGGAAGAATAAGCCCGCAACAAAAGAGACACGGGGGGCCCCCGCCGTCGCTCTCGCCGCGGGCCCTCGTCTCTGCTAGAAATCGCCGTCCTGGCGTACTTTTGAAGGCAGGAATGCCCGGCGACGTTAACCGGCTTCTCGGGGGAGCGGTCTCGGTGAATTCGGGGAGGGGAGAGCAAGCGGCCGCGCCCTGGCGCGGGGTCCGCCGCTGGGCCGCACTCGCGGCGCTGGCGGCGTGGGCCGTTCTGGCGGTGGCCCCGACCCTCGCCCAGGCTCCCGCGCCAACAGCTCCCGCCCAGCCCGCCAGTCCCGCCCAGCCGGAAGGCCCGTCCGAGATCCAGGCGCCGCGGCGCCCCGCCGTCGCCACGCGGCACATGGCGGTGGCCGCCAATCCGATCGCCGCCGAGGTCGGGCGCGAGATCCTGCGGCAGGGCGGCAGCGCGGTCGACGCGGTGATCGCCATGCAGATGGTGCTGACCCTGGTCGAGCCGCAATCCTCGGGCATCGGCGGCGGCGGCTTCCTGCTGCACTACGATGCCTCGCGCAAGACCATCATCACCTATGACGGGCGCGAAACCGCGCCGGCCGCGGCGACGCCGGAGATGTTCCTGCAGGCCGACGGCAATCCCCTGCCCTTCGCCGAGGCCTCGGTCGGCGGGCACGCGGTCGGCACGCCCGGCCTGGTGCGCATGCTGGAGACGGCGCACCGCGAATACGGGCGGCTGCCCTGGCACCGGCTGTTCGAGCCGGCGATGAGCCTGGCCGAGGGCGGCTTCGCGGTCAGCCCGCGCCTGGCCCAGCTGATCGTCGACACGCCGCAGCTCAAGGAGATGCGCGGCACGCGCCAGCATTTCTACAAGGACAACGGCAAGGGCGAACCCTATGCCGCGGGCGAGCGCATCTATAATCCTTCGCTGTTCGAGACGTTCCGCCGCGTCGCCAATGGCGGCTCGGACGCCTTCTATCGCGGGGTCATCGCCCGGGACATGGTGGCCGCGGTCGGCGACCCGAAGGAGCAGGGCGACCCGGCGAAAGCCGAGCGCCGGGCCGGGCGCCTGTCGCTCGCCGACCTCGCCCTCTATCGCGCGATCAAGCGCGACCCGGTCTGTGTCATCTACCGGGGCCTGCGCATCTGCGGCATGGGCCCGCCCTCGTCGGGCGGCGTCACGGTCGCCCAGATCCTGCTGCTGCTCGAGCGCTTCACCCTGCGCGACCACGCGCCGGGCTCGATCGAGGCGGTGCACCTGATCTCCGAGGCGCAGCGCCTGGCCTTCGCCGACCGCAACCGCTACCTCGCCGATGCCGACATGGCCAACGTGCCGGTGCGCGCCCTGACCAGCCGCTCCTATCTCGAGCCGCGCTCCGAGCTGATCGTGCCGTTCAAGGCCATGGGCCGCGCCGAGCCGGGCCGCCCCGGTGTCGCGCATCTCATGCTCAACCCGGCCCCGGACAACACGCGCGAGATCCCCTCGACCTCGCATCTGAGCGCGGTCGACTCGGCCGGCAACGCCGTGGCCCTGACCAGCAGCATCGAGAACGCCTTCGGCTCGCGCCTTTTCGTGCGCGGCTTCCTGCTCAACAACCAGATGACCGACTTCGCGCTCAAACCGACCGACGAGCGCGGCCAGCTGGCGCTCAACCGCATCGAGCCCGGCAAGCGGCCGCGCAGCTCGATGTCGCCGACCATCGTCACCGACCGCGAGCGCCGCCTGGTGATGACCCTGGGCTCGCCCGGCGGGGCGCGCATCATCCCCTATGTGGCGCAGGCGCTGATCGCCACCATCGACTGGCGGCTCGACATCCAGAAGGCCGTCGAGCTGCCGCACCACGCCAACCTCAATGGCGCGACACAGCTCGAGGAAGGCACCCGGCTGGCGGCGCTGGCCGAGGAGCTGAAGCGGCTCGGCCACAATGTGGAGACCGGGCCGATGACCAGCGGCCTGCACGGCATCCAGGTGGTGCGGCGCGGCGACAAGACGCAGCTGCTGGGCGGCGCCGACCCCCGGCGCGAGGGCGTGGCGCTGGGAGACTGAGCGGGGATTGCCCCTCCAGGCTTGACCGTTTCTCTACCGTCGGTTGAAATGGCCCCTACACGTTGGCGAAGGGGGCTACCATGCGTCGCGCAGCGTTTGCATTCGTGTCTATTCTGGCGTCAGTCATTCCAGCCTACGCCGCTGCGCAACAGTCCCCCGCGACGATTACGCGCGATCGCTCGAAGATCGTTCTCAGCATGCCCGGTCTTCAAGGAGGTCGGGAGATCTACCAATACATGGGGTGGGATGCTCGATATCACGTAGAGACTTCTTATGCCGCCCAGGTCTCTTCAAGCGGGAATTACCCGCGCGCCCAAGTTTACGTCCGACTTCTCTCACCTGGAATTGTCTGGACACACAACAAGGACATTACCGAGCAATCCGTAAAAAGCTTCGCTCCCTTCTTTAAAGATCGAGCGGTCCGAATGACGGTTACGAGCAGCGGCGGCGGGAACGAAGCACGGCGTTTCGCGCGCTTCGAGGTCGATAACGCAGATTGCATTCTGTTTCACGTTACCGATGCCTACGCTGTCGGCGGCAGCGCTCCGACCTTACATTCGGGTGGCGGAAAATTGACTCCATCTGCAAGCGGCATCTATTGCGGCGCGCAGGGTGCGAAATTGACCGACACTGAAATCGCTGCAGTTTTCAACGGCTATCAGATCATTCAGAATCCAGGTGCATCTGCGGCAGCGGTGACTCCCCCACCTCCTGCCCCGACCACGCCTCCCGCGCTCGTTCGAACCCCGTCCATCCCGCAGGCTGCTCTACCCGGCCCAACCAAGCCCGTCCCAATTCCTTTCGCCGCGTCATGGGAAGGTGTTGCACGTCTCATCGCAGGCTCGCTGCAGCGGGACGAGGCGGACCGGAACGTCGGCGAGGTCAAAGCCACTCTTCCGGACAACCGCGGCTCCTGTACCGGCAAATGGCATCTTCTTGCTTCTGATGCCGAGGCTGGGGGGACCTGGACGTTAAGCTGCGATAGCGGGTTGGCGGCAAGCGGCACGTTCAAGCCCGCCGGTGTGAATCGTGGCAGCGGGCAGGGTTTCGACGCACAAGGTCGCCGCATCGAAGTAAACTTCGGCCAATAAACGCCCCTACCGCCTCCGGCGCGGCGCTGTATGCTGCGCCGCCATGACGCCTCCGATCATTCGCCTGCAGCCCGGCCGCCACAAGCGCGCCAAGTTCGGCCACCCCTGGGTCTACTCCAACGAGATCGCCATGGATGCGGCGGCCAAGGCACTGCCGCGCGGCTCGATCGTCCGGCTCGAAGCCTCAACCGGCGAGGCGCTGGGTGTCGCCCTGTTCAATCCGCACACCTTGATCGCGGCGCGCCTGCTCGCCCGCGATCCGGCGACCGTGATCGATGCAGGATTCCTCGCAGCGCGGCTGCGCGCGGCGCTCGCCTTGCGCGAGACGCTCTATCCGGGCGGGCATTACCGGCTGATCCATGCCGAGGCCGACGGCTTGCCGGGGCTGGTGGTCGACCGCTACGGCAAGGCTATTTCGCTGCAGGCCAACACCGCCGGCATGGAGGCGCTGCTGCCGCCACTGCTGGAAGCGCTTGACGCGGTGCTGGCGCCGGAGATCGTGGTGCTGCGCAACGACAGCAGCGCGCGCGGCCTCGAAGGCGTTCCCCAGGAAGTGAAGGTCGCCAAGGGCAGCCTAGACGGACCGGTTGAATTGATCGAGAACGGCGCCCGCTTCCTCGCCGATCTCCAGGGCGGGCAGAAGACCGGCTGGTTCTACGACCAGCGCGAGAACCGCGCGGCGGTGGCGCGCCTCGCCCGCGGGTGCCGCGTGCTCGACCTCTACACCTATGGCGGCGGCTTCGCGGTGACGGCGGCGCTGGCCGGGGCGGCCGAGGTCACGGCCGTCGACAGCTCCGAATCAGCACTGGCGCTGGCCGCGCGCTCGGCCGAGCTCAATGGCGTGAAACTGACGACGCAGCGCGCGGAAGTCTTCGCCGAGCTCGAGCGGCGGGCGGCGGCGGGCGAGCGCTACGACATCGTGGTCGCCGATCCGCCGGCCTTCGTCAAATCCAAGAAGGATCTCGCGGCCGGCTCGCGCGGCTACCGCAAGCTCGCGCGCCTCTCGGCTTCGCTTGTGAGCCCTGGCGGTTTCCTGTTCATCGCCTCGTGCTCGCACAATGTCGAGCGCGCGCTGTTCGACGAGGAAGTGCGTCGCGGCCTGGGCGATGCCCGGCGCGGCGGGCGCATCCTGCTGTCCAGCGGCGCCGCCCCCGACCATCCGGTGCATCCGGCGCTGCCGGAGTCGGTCTATCTCAAGGGCTCGCTGATCCAGCTCGATTAGCGGGCGTCGTTGAGTGACCAGTCGTAGGCGTCGCGGTCGATCCGCGTACGCCCCTCGAGGGCGGCGCCGTAGCGCTTCAGGTGCTCGATCACGCCCGTGTCGCTGCCGCCGAAATCCTCGCGGAACCAGACGTAGAGGCTGGACACGACCAGCCGCCCCTCGGCGATGCGGGCTCCACGGGGATGCGCGGCATAGGCCCGCGCCCCCTCATCCAGCAAACGCTCGGCATTGGACGCGGTGAAGGCCTCGCGCGCCAGGTTCGGACAGCCGAGCGAGGCGCAGTTGACGGCGTAGTGCAGGCGCGCATCGCGCCAGATCGGCCGCAGGATACGGTGCTCGATATCGTCGAGCGAAACCTCCTCGCCGGCGATCCTGACCAGCTTGCGGCCCCACGGGCCGCTGCTGAACAGGCCGGGCGAGATGTCGATGTCGCGGATGCTCTTCACCGGATAATGGGCAAGCACTGTCTTCACGGTGAGCGCGTTGTAGAGGTTGATCCACAGCGCGAGCTGCTCCGGCCGGTTCAGCCGGTCGACGGGGGTCGCCGCCAGCGCGTCGACATAGGCGGCGAGGCGGGCCTTGTCGTCGGCGGTCACCCGCGCATAGGCAACGCGGTGGATGCCGTCCGCACCCGCCGTCACGTAGGCCTTGAGCCAGCGCTCCCAGGCGGTGTGATCAACGACGACGCCCGAGGCCGGATCGTGCTTCTCCCAGCGCGGCCAGAGGTGGGCGCGTGGCGCGGCTTCGGCCAGCGCCAGGCTGAACAGGGTAAAGCCGAGAACGATGGCGAGGAGACGCAGGATGGGCCCGAGCATACCCATATGTACGCATGGGCGGACCCACGGGCCAGCCTGGCTCACGACGATGTGAGGCTAACGGCGCGTCGCGACGATGAACAGCCGGCGCATGGTCAGCAGGGTGCGGCCATCGGCGCGGCGCGGATAGGCCGCCGCGACCTTCTCGCCGTAGAGCCGGATGAAGGCTTTGCGCTCCGCTCCCTTGAGCCGCTCGAGCACCGGCGTGAGCAGCGAGCCCATGAACCATTGCAGCATCGGGTTGTCGCCTTCGAGCACATGCTGGTATTCGGTCTCCCAGATATCGAGCGCCGCCTGCGGCGCCAGAAGATCGTAGTACTGCGCCGGCTCCAGCACCGGGTTGCTGAACACCGCGCCTGCGAGCTTCGCCGACCAGGCCGGGTCGCGCGCGAGCGCAAAGAGGCTCTGATGCGACGGGTTCGCCGCCTGGTGCGGCATCTGGACGGCGAGCACGCCGCCCGGCCGCAAGGCGGCGAGCAGGCGGGCGAACAACGTCGCGTGGCCGTCGACCCAGTGCAGGGCGGCGTTGGAAAAGATCAGGTCGGCCGGCACGGGCGGCCGCCAGGCAGCGACATCGGCCTGCTCCCAGGCGATGCCGGGGATGGCGCGCGCCTTGTCCAGCATCGCCGCCGAGCCGTCGATGCCGGTGACCCGGGCCTGTGGCCAGCGCTCGGCCAGCAGCTTTGTGGCGTTGCCGGGACCGCAGCCCAGATCGTAGACCGAGGCCGGCCGCTCCAGCGGGATACGCGCCATCAGGTCGATGACCGGTCGCAGCCGGTGGTCGGCGAATTTCAGGTACTGCGCGGGGTCCCAGTTGCTCATGCCTTGAGTATACTCACGCGGCCAAGCCGGAGTACTGCGATGAAGATCCCCACCCTGCCCTTCACCATCACCGACTGGAAAAAGGTCGAGCCGACGCGCCATCCCGGCGACAGCGGCGAGGCGCTGTGGCGCACGCTCAACATCGGCGACCTGCGGGTGCGGCTGGTCGAGTACTCGCCGGGCTACGCCGCCGATCACTGGTGCGACCGCGGCCATGTGCTCTACGTCGTCGAGGGCGAGCTGGTGACCGAGCTCAAGGACGGCCGCAGCTTCACCCTCAAGCCCGGCATGAGCTACCAGGTCTCCGATCACGGCGACGCGGCGCACCGCTCGACCACCACGACCGGGGCCAAGCTCTTCATCGTCGACTAAAAACCCTCGTCCTGAGGAGCGAGCACAGCGAGCGTCTCGAAGGACGTCGACATCCTTCGAGACAGCCCTTCGGGCCTCCTCAGGATGAGGTTATCTTTTTATTCCGCGGCCCGGCTGCCGGTGGCGACCACGCCCGGCAGCTCGAGCCGGAAGACCGTGCCGGTGGCGGCGGTCGTGACCAGCGTGAGCTCGCCGCCATGGCCACGCACCAGGTCGCGGGCGATGGCCAGGCCGAGGCCCGTGCCGCCGGCGCGCGCCGAGCCGGTGAAGGGCATGAACAGCTTGTCGCGCGCCTTGGGGGCGAGCCCCGGCCCGTCATCGGCAACCTCGACGGCGATTCCACCACCGCCGGTCTGCGAGCCGCTCAGGCGCACGCTGCGTGCGCCCGCCTCGACGGCGTTGCGCGCGAGATTCACCAGCACGCGGAAGAGCTGGTCACGGTCGGCGACGATGTCGAGCGCCGGCAGAGCGAGCTCGATCCGCGCCCGCTCGGCGGTCAGCAGGTTGACCACGCGGGCGGCCTCGGCGCCCAGCCCGTCGAGGCTGAAGCGCTGGCGGCGCGGCGGCGGCACGTCCTCGCGCGCGTAGTCGAGCGTCTGGCTGCACAGGGCGATGGCCCGGTCGATCGAGGCGATGACCGTGGGCGCCAGGCGCCGGACCTCGGGATCGGCCGAGTCCGACAGCCGGTCGGAGACCAGCTGCGCGGTGGACAGAATCCCGCGCAGGTCATGACTGATCTTGGCCACCGCGATGCCCAGCGCCGCCAGGCGTTCCTTCTGGCGCAGGCTGGCGCGCAGCGCCTGCTGCAGGTCGGCGAGCCCGCCCTCGGCGATGCCGATCTCGTCGCTGCGGCCGCTGGAATGGATGTCGCTCAGCGGATCCTCGGGCGCGTCGCGGAAGGCGATCATGTGGCCGGTCAGCCGGCGCAAGGGGCGCACGAACATCCACTGCAGCGAGAGATAGACGAGACAGGCGGTGATGAAGGAGATGACCAGCGACAGGCCGAGGATGCGCCAGGAGAAATCGATCATGCCCTGGCGCAGCGGCGATTCGTCGACCAGCACCTCGATGATCACGCCGTCCTGGCGCGGCGAATCTCCGATCACATGCAAGGTGCGCGTGCCCTCGCCGAGCAGGGTCATGTAGGCCTCGCGCACCGGCCCGACCATGTCCATCATGCCGTCACCGCGCAGATCGAAGCGCGCATCGGCCTGCGGCGGCATGTCGCCGGCCAGCACGCGGCGCGGCTCGCCGGGCTTCTGGATGACGATGGCATGCGCCTCGGCATGGGCGAGCAGCTCGGCCTTGAGCTCTTCGCTGACCATGTGGTCGGGCGTCGCATCGAGGGCCAGCGAGGCGAGTCGCGCGGCGGTCAGCCGGTCGACCATCCAGTCCATGCGGAACTTGGCGATCGACGGCGTATAGATCAGGAACTCGGCCAGCATGACGAAGAAGATGGTCAGGCCGAGCAGCCGGGCCGAGAGCCCGGTGAGGCCGGTGGGCAGCGCGGTCTTCATCGTCAGCCCAACCGCGCCAGCAGACGCACCAGGCGGCGCGTCTTCGGCGAAAAGAGGGTGGGCGTGAAGAAGCTGCCGGCGGCACGCTTCGACACCTCGCTCAAGGTGGGATAGGGCGCGATCACGCCGGCCATGTCGCGCAAGGTCAGCTTCTTCTGGATCGCCAGGCACCAGGGCAGCAGCAGCTCGCCGGCCTGCGGGCCGACGATACCGGCGCCGTGGATCCGGCCGCGCGCGTCGGCCACCACCTTGATCAGCCCCTCGGTCTGGCGCTCCGTCTGGGCACGGTCGTTCTCGTGGAACGGCCAGCGCGCCAGGCGCAACCCGTCGCCCAGCGTCTTCTTTGCCTCGGCCTCGGTGAGACCGACATTGGCCAGCTCCGGCTCGGTATAGGTCACCCAGGGCACCGCCGAGTGGTCGACCTTGGTCCAGGGCAGGCGGAAGAGCGCATGGCGGATGACGATGCCGGCGTGATAGCCGGCCATGTGGGTGAACTGGAAGCCGCCGATACAGTCGCCGATGGCGTAGATGCGCCGATTGCTGGTGCGCAGCTTTGAATCCACCCCGATGCCCTTGGGCGTGAACTGCACGCCGGCCTTGTCGAGATCGAGACCGTCGACGGTCGGCTTGCGGCCTGCCGCCACGAGAAGATGCGAGCCCTCGAGGCGCTCGCCGTCCTCCAGCACCACCGTGCTGCCCTCCACCCGCGCGATCTTGATGCCTTCGCGGATCGTGATGCCGTCGTGGCGCAGGCGGCGGCGCACGAAATCGGCGAGCTCGGGATCGTCCTTAGGCAGCAGCGTGGCGAGCTCGAGGATCGTCACCTTGGCGCCCAACCGGCGATGGGCCTGGGCCAGCTCGCAGCCGATCGGCCCGCCGCCGATGACGATGAGATGATCGGGCCGGCGATCGAGATCGAACACCGTTTCGTTGGTCAGGAACGGCCCGTCGCGCAGGCCGGGGATCGGTGGCACGGCCGCCGAGGAGCCGGTGGCGATGACGAAGCGCCGGGCCCGCACCCGGATGTCGCCGGCCACGACCTCGTTCGGGCCGGTGAAGCGCGCGGCCTGCTGGATGACGCGCACACCCAGGCCGGTGAAGCGCTCCACCGAATCGTTGGGCGCGATCGCCGCGATCACGCCGCGCACATGCTCGCGTAGCCTGGCGTAGTCCACCAGCGGCTCGCCCGCCGTGATCCCGAACCGTGTCGCCTCTCGTATGGCGGCGGCGGCGCGCGACGCGGCGATGGTCGCCTTCGACGGCACGCAGCCATAGTTCAGGCAGTCACCGCCCATTCTGGCGCGCTCGAACAGCACGACCTTCTGGCCGAGCTGCGAGGCGCCGGCCGCGACCGACAGGCCACCCGAGCCGCCGCCGATCACGGCGATGTCGACGTCGAGAGTCTCAGCCATCGCCGCGCCCCTTCCAGCGCTTGTAGCCGACGGGGATCAGGGCGAGCAGCGCCAGGCCGAGGATGGGCAGCAGGATCTGCGGCTTCAGGATGATGCGCAGGTCCGGCGTCTGGCCGGCGTCGAACACCGCGCCCAGGCCATTGCCAACACTGGCGAAGACGAAGGCACCCGGGATGATGCCGATGAAGGTGGCGGCCACGTAGATCCGCACCGGCACGCCGGCGAAGGCCGGCACGATGTTGACCAGGAAGAAAGGAAACAGCGGCACCAGGCGCAGCACCAGCAGGTAGCTGAAGGCGTCCTGGCGGAAGCCTGCCTGCAGCCGCTGCAGCGACGAGCCGGCCTTGGCGCGCAGGCGCTCGCCCAGAGCCGTGCGCGCCGCGAGATAGACGCAGGTCGCGCCGCCGGTGGCGCCGAGAATGGCGAACAGTGCGCCGAAGACCGGGCCGAACAGGAAGCCGCCGGTGACGGTGAGCAGCACCCCGCCGGGCAGCGAGAAGGCGATCGCCGCGATGTAGCCGACGATATAGAGGAGCGGCGCCAGCAACGGGCGGGTCTCGACCCAGGCCAGGAGGTCGCCGCGGTGGCGCGCCAGGGTGTCGAAGGTCACGTAGTCGTCGAGCCCGAAGGCGAAGAAAGCGGCGGCCCCGGCCACCAGCACGGCCAGCGGCAGCCAGCGCAGCCAGGCCGGGCGGTTCTTGGGCCTCTCTACGGCGCCGTCGGACGGGGGATCGGGCAGGGTCAAGGCACGGATATTTCAGTGAAATTCGGCGCCAGTCTAGCGGACCCGGCCAGCCCTCACCAATAAAAGCCTCGTGAGCGCCTTCATTTGACTTCCCAAGGGGCGGCCTTTATAAGCCGGGGCCTGTTTCCGGCCCCCTGCGCCTTGCGCGCAAGCGTCGGAATTCCCAAAGATTTCGGGAGATTGAGGTCGTGAAGCGCACCTATCAACCCAGCAAGCTCGTCCGCAAGCGCCGCCACGGCTTCCGCGCTCGCATGGCCACGGTCGGCGGCCGCAAGGTCATTGCCACGCGCCGCGCCAAGGGCCGCAAGCGCGTCTCGGCCTAGGCCGGGAACGCCGTCGCCGAGGGATCGGGTCATGCCGATCGAGCGGCTGACGGTTGAGCGCCTCAAGCGCCGTGCCGATTTCCTGCTCGTGGCCGGCACTCGCCGCAAATACGTGACCCCGGCGTTCGTCCTCCAGGCGCGCGAGCGCGGCGCCACGCCCCAATCCGAGCTCGAAAGCGGGGCCGAGCACGACAACGGCGCCGTGCGCATCGGCTTCACCGCCACCAAGAAGATCGGCTCCTCCGTGGCGCGCAACCGCGCGCGCCGCCGCCTGCGCGAGGCCGCGCGGGCCACGCTGGCGCAATCTGCCAGTGCCGGCCACGACTACGTGCTGGTGGCCCGCGCCGACTCGCTCAAGCGCGACTACGCGACCATCGTCGCCGAGCTGCACACCGCGCTGAAGGCCCTCGCGCCCAAAGGCCCCCGCTCATGATCAGAAGGGGCATGAACCTGCTGACGCCCTTGCTGCGCGGCGCCATCCGCGCCTATCAATGGGTTCTCGCGCCGCTGCTGGGCTCCAACTGCCGCTACCTGCCGAGCTGCTCGCACTACGCCCACGAGGCGATCGGCACGCACGGCCCGCTGGCCGGCAGCTGGCTGGCGCTCAAGCGCATCGCGCGCTGTCATCCCTGGGGCGGCAGCGGCTACGATCCGGTCCCCGGTTCGCACGACCACGCCCCTTCTCACGATCATTCAAGGCCGCATACGGCCGGCCACTGACGGAAGTTTCCAATGCAGTTCGACCAAAAGAACCTCGTTATCGCGATCGTGCTCTCGATCGCCATCGTCCTGGGGTTCGAGTTCTTCTACAACCTGCCGCGCCTCGAGCAGCAGAAGGCCCAGAAAGCCCAGGAAGCCGCCAAGCAGGCGACCACCGAGGTGCTGACGCCTTCGCCCGCGCCCGGGATGGCACCGGCGGCGCCCGGCAGTATGCCGCCGACCGTGCCGGGGACAGCGGCCCCTGCCGCGCCGGCCGCCGCCGTCGCCCCGGCCCAGCAGCCGCGCGTCAGGATCGACGCCCCGCACGTCGCCGGCTCGATCCGCATCGCCGGTGCCAGGCTCGACGACCTGCAGCTGCTCAAGCATCGCGAGACCGTGGATCCCACCAGCCCGCCGATCACGCTGCTGGCGGCGCAGGGCACGGCCAATCCCTATTTCGCCGAGTTCGGCTGGGTGCCCGTGACGCCCGGCGTCGCCGTGCCCAACTCGGACACGGTGTGGACGCCCGACCGCCCGACGCTGACGCTCAACCAGCCGGTGACCTTCAGCTGGGATAACGGCCAGGGCCTGCGCTTCGAGCGCCGCCTGGCCATCGACGACGAATACATGTTCCAGGTGACGCAGCGCGTGGTGAACACCGGTTCAGCCGCGGTGCAGCTCCATCCCTTCGGCCTGGTCTCGCGCCACGGCACGCCTGTCACCGCCGGCTTCTACATCCTGCACGAAGGCCCGATCGGCGTGTTCGGCGGCACGCTGGCCGAGTACAGCTACGACGACCTCAAGAAGCAGAAGACCATCGAGAAGAAGGCCACCAGCGGCTGGATCGGCATTACCGACAAGTACTGGCTCGTGGCGCTGGTCCCCGACCAGGGCCAGGAAAAGAGCGCGCGCTTCAACCATATCGGCGCGAATGGCGGCGACCGCTATCAGGTCGACTATCTCGAGCCGGCGCTCACCGTGCCGGCCGGCGGCTCGGTCGAGGTCACCAACCGGCTTTTTGCCGGCGCCAAGGAGGTCGGCCTGCTCGACCGCTACGCCAGCCAGTACAAGATCGACCGTTTCGACCTCGCCGTCGACTGGGGCTGGTTCCCCTTCCTGACCAAGCCGATCTTCCTCGCCCTCGACTGGTTCAACCGGCTGCTCGGCAATTTCGGCCTCGCCATCCTGGCGCTGACCGTGGTCATCAAGCTGCTCTTCTTCCCGCTCGCCAACAAATCCTACAAGGCGATGAGCAAGATGAAACTGCTCCAGCCCGAGATGGAGAAGCTGCGCGAGAAATACGGCGAAGACCGGCAGAAGATGTCGCAGGAGCTGATGGGCCTCTACAAGAAGCACGGCGCCAACCCGATGGCCGGCTGCCTGCCCATCATCATCCAGATCCCGGTCTTCTTCGCGCTCTACAAGGTGCTGTTCGTCACCCTCGAGATGCGCCACGCGCCGTTCTACGGCTGGATCAAGGACCTCTCGGCCTACGACCCGACCTCGGTCTTCAACCTGTTCGGGTTGCTGCCCTGGTCGCCGCCCGAGGTCTACCTGCTCGGCGGCACGCTCGGCCTCTGGCCCATCATCATGGGCGCGACCATGTTCGCGCAGCAGAAGCTCAACCCGCAGCCGCCCGATCCGATCCAGGCCAAGATCTTCATGCTGATGCCGTTCTTCTTCACCTTCCTGCTGGCCACCTTCCCGGCCGGCCTGGTCATCTACTGGGCGTGGAACAACGTGCTCTCGGTGGCCCAGCAGTGGGTGATCATGAAGCGCATGGGCACCTTGCCGGCCAATCCCAAGCCGGTGAAGGCCGCGGCCAAGAGCAAATGACATGACCGACGCCGCGCCCGGCATCGAGGCGGGCCGGCGGCTTTTTGCTGGCTCCTGCGATTTCGTCGCCGGCGCCGCCACCGAATCGGCCCTGCCGACGCTTGGCCTGCCGGAAGTCGCCTTCGCCGGGCGCTCGAATGTCGGCAAGTCGAGCCTGATCAATGCGCTCACCGGGCGCAAGGCGCTGGCCCGCGTCTCGCACACGCCCGGCCGCACGCAGCAGATCAACTTCTTCAACATCGCCAACCGGCTGATGCTGGTCGACCTGCCGGGCTACGGCTACGCCAAGGCGTCGAAGCAGAAGATCGGCCAGTGGTCGGGGCTGATCCTGACCTACCTGCAGGGACGGCCGGCGCTGCGCCGCGTCATGGTGCTGATCGATGCGCGCCACGGCCCCAAGGACAGCGACCGCGACTTGTTTGAACTGCTCGACAAGATCGGCGTCAGCTACCAGATCGTCATGACCAAGGCCGACGAGGTGCCAAAGACCGCCGCGGCCACGCGCGCGGCCATCGCCACCGAGCTGGCGCAGCACCCCGCCGCCTTTCCCGAGATCGCCCTGACCAGTGCCCGCGCCGGCACCGGCATGCCCGAGCTGCGCGCCGTGATGGCCGGCCTAGCCGAGGCGCCTCCGCGCCGTTGACGGCGCGGCGCTGAATTGCGGCAAGTGAGGCGGCGACGCTGCCCTCACCTGCGGATAATCGATAGATACGATACATATGAGATAGGTTGAGACACTGGTGTCTCGTAAATCGGGCCGTCGAATCAACGGCTCAGCGCGCGGGTGTCTGAACGGCCAGAAGAAGCCATAAAGCCGCACTCCCGCCGCAATCGCGAAAAACAGAAGCTAAGTGACGGCGCGCGTCGCCTGTGCCACATCGAAAGTCTTCACCATGTCAAAGAGCCAACCTCGGAATATGGTAGACGAATTGGCTGATACAAGGGGCTCGGCCGGATGCTGCCCGGCAGCCTGGAGTCCCGCAAGCCAGTGCCCGTCCCCAGGCCCCGACTGTCTTCTCCAAACTCGCTGATCTCAAAATCCGGGTATGCTATCCGCTGTTGTCAGCCACTCAGGGCCAATCCATGCCTTCGAACGAAGATCCGCTCGCCGAAGCCAAACACTGCATTGTCGCAAGAGCGTACGCCGAAGCAGAGGCGTTGTGCCGGACCGCTCTCGCCACCCGACCAGACGATGCCGACGCCTTGAACACCCTGGGGGCAGCGCTTGTCGGCTTGCAGCGGATCGATGAAGCACTCGACGTGCTGCGTCCGCTGGTGTCGCGCGGCGGAGACAATATCGAGGCTTGGTACAACTATGCCATGGCCCTGTATCTGTCGGGCAATCCTGACGAGGCCTTGAACTATTTCCGGGCGCTGCTTGCCGCGAACCCAAAGTATGCCCTCGCGCACTTTCGTATCGGCCTCATTCACCATCAGCGGGGTGATTTTGAGCGCGCCAGCACGTGCTATCGCCGGGCGCTCGGCCTCGATCCTGCGCTCGGCGTTGTCCAGGATTGTCTCGACTCCGCCCAGGCGCGCTTGTTCTTCGGCTCTGGCGCGGGTTTCCAGGGGGCGCATGCGCCGCAGCGCCAGGTTTTTCTCAGCGCCGCCGTCCATTCAATGCGCGACGCTACCCCCCCCCTGAGGATTCTGGAGATCGGCTCATACATGGGGTCGTCGGCCCTGACCTTGGCCCACGCCATTCACGGGCTGACCGGCAAGCCGGGCTCGATCCTGTGCATAGACCCGTGGCTCCCGGCACAGAAGTACATCACGCAAGAAATGAATCTCATGCTCGGCCACCACGACGGGGCCTATCAGGCTTTCTTGCGGAACATCGCCACGGCGCCGCCATCCGTGACGATCGATCATCGTCGCGGCGACAGCCACGAGATCATGCCCACGCTGGACGAGGCCAGCTTCGATATCGTTTATATCGACGGATCTCATCATTACCCTGACGTTCTCGCCGACATTCGCGATGCCATGCGGGTATTGCGGGCGGGCGGGCTGGTGGCTGGCGACGATCTCGAGCTCCAAGGGCATGAATGCGACATCGCTCATGCCCGAGGGCATATAAGCCTGGATACGACCGTCGACCCGAAGACAGGCATTCTCTTTCACCCCGGAGTGACCCTGGCCGTGGCCGAGACGTTCGGCCCCGTGTCCGCCTACGATGGGTTCTGGATCATGCGGAAATCAGAATCCGGCTACGCAACCGTCGAGCTCGGCGGATGCGAAGGAAACCTGCCCCTGCACTGGCCAAAAGCCGCCGTTCATCAGCTTCGCGAGCGATTTCGCGCCTCCGGGGAATTACGCCGCGTCCATGGCTAAGGGCGGCGCTGATGGCGTGGCGCTGACCGCCGTGAGCACGCCCAAGCCCACCGTCCTCGTCAGCCTTGAAGACCCGGAAGGCCGGCGCTGCGTCGACATCTTCCGGCGCGCCGACGGCAGCTTCGGTTTCAAGGAGTTCCGCAAGGATCCCGAGGATAGCGGTGGCTGGACGATGACCGCCGACTTTTCCCAGCTGGCCTATCCCTCGCAGGACGCCGCCCTGGCGGCCGCCGCGGCGACGCTGGGCTGGCTGCCGCCCCGGCGCTGATGCCTCGCTAGCCGACTTAAGGGCTATCCGCTACTCTCCCGCGCGTCTCAACCAGCAAGCGACTCGGGACCTGACGGATGAGCGGCAAGCCGGAACAATCTCGCGCCGAGGCGGAAAGCACCGCCCGCACCCTGGCCGCGGCGCTGCCCTACATGAAGCGCTATGCCCGCCAGACCATCGTGGTCAAATACGGCGGCCACGCGATGGGCGAGATCGACGCGGCCAGGAATTTCGCCCGCGACATCGCCCTGCTCAAGCAGGTCGGCATCAACCCGATCGTCGTGCATGGTGGCGGCCCGCAGATCGGCGAGATGCTCAAGCGCCTGAAGATCAAGAGCGAGTTCATCGACGGGTTGCGCGTCACCGACGCGGCCACGGTCGAGATCGTCGAGATGGTGCTCTCCGGCTCGATCAACAAGGAGATCGCCGCGCTGATCAATGCGGCGGGCGGGCGGGCCATCGGCCTGTCGGGCAAGGATGGCGGGCTGATCCGCGCCCGCAAGCTGACCCGCACCAAGCGCGATCCCGATTCCAACATCGAGAAGGTGCTCGACCTCGGCTTCGTCGGCGAACCCGAGCGCATCGACCCGGCGATGATCAGCTCGATGATCCAGGCCGACCTCATCCCGGTCATCGCCCCGATCGGCCTCGGGCCCGACGGCGAGACCTACAACATCAACGCCGACACGGTGGCCGGCGCCGTCGCCGCGGCGATGCGCGCCTCGCGCCTGCTGCTGCTCACCGACGTCACTGGCGTGCTCGACAAGAGCAAGAAGCTGCTGCCGCGCCTCTCGATCGGCGAGGTGCGGGCGCTGATCGCCGACGGCACCATCTCCGGCGGCATGATCCCCAAGGTCGAGACCTGCCTCACCGCGGTCGAGGCCGGCGTCGGCGCCTCGGTCATCCTCGACGGGCGCGTGCCGCATGCCGTGCTCCTCGAGCTCTTCACCGAAGGTGGCGCCGGCACCATGATCGGCGACTGAGGCTTTGCGTCCGTGATCCAGATCACGGAGATTGAATCGTGCGAGCCCTCTCCGCCGCGAAGCGGGGGAGAGGGAGGGGACCCGTCGCGTAGCGATGGGGAGGGTGAGGTGGTCTTTTGCGGCACCACCCACCTCACCCGCTCGCTGCGCTCGCACCCTCTCCCCCCGCAAGCGGGCGGAGAGGGTAACTTGTGCCTTGCGCTTCGATCTTCTTGGATCAGACTCTAGTCACGCCGAGCGAAGCCGCTGCAGACGTGACGGCCGTCACATGACGCAGGGCGGGCCGCCCGGTAAGGTTGCGGCATGCGAATCGGCCGCCGCCTCCTGTTGGTTGTCCTCCTGCTCGCCGGGGCGACGGTCGTCCTGACCGGTGCGCGCGAATGCGACATGGAGGTCCGGGGCATGACCGTGCGCGTGCGCGCCACCGGCGAGGACATCACCGGGAACGCCGGCGACTATGCAAGGAGCTGCCTGGCGCGGGCCTTCAGGAGCGACGAGGCCCGCGATGACAGCGAGCCGTTCCGCCCGAGGTCCACACGCAGCCTTTGACCCGGTCAGCGGCCGGTCAGCCGCCGAAGAACTCGATCTGCCAGGTCATCTCGTCGGGGGATAACGGGTAGTCCTTGCCGCCGCGCGCCGGCAGAGCCTGGCGCGGCGAAATGCCGCCGATGCGGGTCTGCAGCTGGACCGCCATGCGCATCGGCAGGCCGGCCTTCCAGGCCAGCGCCGTCACGCCCTTGGCGCTGCGCGCCTGCAGGATCTTGTCGACCACCTCGAGCCGCACCTCGGCCATGACGGCAAGCGCGGCACGCACGAAAGCCCTCTGGCCGGCGTCGAGCGCCTCGGCCACCGCGTCCTCGTCGAGCTTGCCCTCCTTCTTGAGGCGCGTGACCTTCTCCTCGGCGGTCTCACCCTCCTCCTTTTCTTCCTCCGCTTCCGGCGCTGCCGTCTTGGCGCTCGCCTTCTCCGCCGCCTCGGCGGCCTTCTCCGCCGCCTCCAGGCGCTGGGTGATGGCGGCGGCGACCTTGTCGCGCGTCTCGCGCGGCAGGTCCTCGCGGCCCTTGAGGATGCCGAGCAGCGATTCGGTGATGAAGCTGGCGATGCGCTGGGCGGCGCGCGCCGGCAGGGTCGGCCGGCGAACCAGCGGCTCGTGCCAGGCGGCGCGCTTGGGCGCGCGCTCGACGATCAGGTCCAGCGTCTCCTCGCGGATCTGCGCCGACTTGTTGGCCAGCAGGGCGGCGACCGCCGGCTCGTCGTCGGCCGCTACGATGGCATCGGAGACCCGCGCCCGCACGTCGCGGCGCTGGGCGATGGCGGCCAGCGCGCCGGAAGCCGGACCGGCGGTGATGATGTCGATGAGGTCGTCGTCGGTGAGCAGCGGCGAGAAGCGCAGGACGGGACTGGCGACGATGAGCTCGGCATCGCGCGCCAGGCGCTTGATCATCTCCGGCGGCACGTTGTCGACGCTGCGCACGGCTTCGGCGATCACGGCGCGCACCCGCACCGCTTCGTCCCGGGCCAGCTTCTCCAGCATGGCGATGACGCGCTTGCCGGCCTCGTCCTGGGCGTCGGCGGTCAGGCCGGGCAGCAGCCGGGCCACCTTCTGGGCGAGCTCGGCGCGCACCGCCTCGTCGCGGTCGCGCAGCAGCAGCTCGTCCGCCTGGTAGGGTGTCGCCTCGTTGCCGGCGATGGCGCGGCGCACTTCCGGCGCCTTGTCCTCGGCCAGGTAATAGAGGATCTCCGGCCGCACGTCGCCGCGCATGGCGAGGTTGCGTCGGGCGTAGACATCGCCGCCGCTCGCCAGGCGCTTGGCCTGCTCGTAGTCGGTATCGCCGGGGCTCATGTCGCCGCCCCTTTGGCGGCGCGGAAGGCCTTCACGTCCATGGCCACGATATAGGAGCCCTTCCCGGATTTCTTGACCGTGTACATCGCCTGGTCGGCGCGGTCGAGAAGCTCCGAGGTGCTCTCGCCGCTGCCGGGAATGTGCACGGCGACACCGACCGAGAGGCCGAGCGGCTTGTCCGGGCCCGCCGAATACGGGGCAATCTCCGCCGTCAACGCCAGGATCTGCTTGGCCCGCTCGATCGAGGCCGGCTGGTCGGTGTCGACCAGCCAGAGCGCGAACTCGTCGCCGCCCAGGCGGGCGACGAGATCGCCCGAGCGCACCGCGCCGCGCAGCGCCGCGGCGAGACCCTTGAGGGCCGCATCGCCGGCGGGATGGCCGAGGCGGTCGTTGACCGCCTTGAAATTGTCGAGGTCGACATAGACCAGCGTGCCGGGCTTGCCGGTCGAAACGCATTGTGCCATCTGGCGGTCCAGGCGCTTGGCAAAGCCGCGCCGGTTGAGCAGACCGGTGAGCACATCGGTGCGCGCCTGGAGAGCCAACGCCTCGTGGTTGGCGATCTGCTCCTGGGCGATGCCGATCTGGTCGGCGATCTTGGCCATCACCTCGCGCTCGGACTCGCTCCATTCCGCGTCGCCGTCGTCGCGCCACAGGCCGATGGCGCCGTTGATCTTCCGGCGGAAGCGGGTCACGGCTCCCAGGAAGCGGCTGCTGCCGGCGGATATGGCGAACTGGTCGTCGCGGTCGGGCCCCGGCGTGCCGGTGCCGGCTTCGAGGCGGCGGACATGGGCCGCCATGTGGCGGTCGAGATTGAGGCCTTCGGGGGCGCGGGCACCGAACTCGGTGGCGGTCGATAGGCTGCCCTCGCGGTCGGCGTCCCAGACGCGGCAGCCGGCGGCACCCAGCGCGCGGGCGATCGCCGAGGCCGCGGCGGAGAGCATCGCCTCGGGCTCGACCTCGTCGCGGATGGTGCGCGTCAGGTAGCCGACCAGGCGCTCGCGATTCTCGGCTTCGGCGAGGGCCGCTTCGCGGGCATGGGTTTCGGTGACGTCGCGCCAGACGCCGCGCGCCCCGCTCCACTCGCCTTCGGGGCCGCGCAAGGGGACGGCCGAGATGGCAACGCAGGCCGGTGTGCCGTCGGGGCGGCGCAGCCAGAGCTCGGCCTGGTCGACGGGAGCGTGGGCGGTGAACGGCGTGGCCTGCGCCTCGCCGTCGCCGGCGTCATCGATGAACGAGGCCGCCTCGCGGCCGAGCAGGTCCGTCGCCTTCCAGCCCAGCGCTCCCTTGGGCGAGACGAAGGTGAAGGCGCCGGCGGCGTCGGTCTCCCAGGCGAAGTCGCTGGAGATCTCGACCAGGTCCTTGAAGCGCTGGCGCGACTCGCCCAGCGCCTGGCGCAGATTGGTGGCCAGCGAGACATCGCGGCCGAGCAGCAGCACGTCCTGGCCGCTCACCGGCACGAGCGAGAAGTCGAAGGTCACGGCGGCGGGAGCAGCCGCCACCACGATGGTGTCCGAGCGCGCCTGGCCGTCGGCCAGCGCCGCCGCAACGAGGCTAGTGAAGCCGCCATCGCCGACCCGCAACCGTAACTCTTCCAGAAGCGCCGTGGCGGCCGGGTTGGAGGCGATCACGCTGCCGTCGGCCGCCAGCCGCGCGGCGGGGCCCGCCCACGACGCCACGAGCGCGTCGAGCGCCGGTCCGTCCGGCGTCTTCGAGCCGGCGCGGCGGCCTGCCGGGCGTTCGATCGCGGCCTTGGGCACGGGGGGTGGTCCTTTGCGGTAGTCCTGGAGCAGCAAGATCGCGGGCAACGATAAAGAAGCCCTTAAAGCCTGTGAAGGCAGGCCTTTTCCGGGTCCCCGGGCGGCCTTGCCGTAACCCCGGGGTAGCGTTGACAGGATCAGGGTTCTCACCCATGGTTCGGCCGGTTTTTTTGTGAGCGGAAATGAGGCGATGAGCAGCACTCTCGAAGCGACGATCAACAAGGCCTGGGACGAGCGCGACGGCGTCAACGCCGCCACCAAGGGCGCCGTGCGCGAAGCCGTCGAAGCCGCCCTCGACGGGCTGGATTCGGGCACGCTGCGTGTCGCCGAGAAAGCCGGCCCTGCGTGGCAGGTCAATCAGTGGCTCAAGAAGGCGGTGCTGCTGTCCTTCCGGCTTTACGATTCGGTGCCGGTTCCCGGCGGGCCGGTCGATCCGGTGCGCGGTCCCGCTCCCTGGTTCGACAAGGTTGCTTCGAAATTCGCCGGCTGGGACGAGAAGCGCTTCAAGGCGGCGGGCTTCCGCGCGGTGCCCAACTGCGTGGTGCGCCGCTCGGCCTATATCGCCTCGGGTGTTGTCCTGATGCCGAGCTTCGTCAATGTCGGCGCCTATGTCGATTCGGGCACCATGGTCGATACCTGGGCGACGGTCGGCTCCTGCGCCCAGATCGGCAAGAACTGTCACATCTCGGGCGGTGCCGGCATCGGCGGCGTGCTCGAGCCGCTGCAAGCCGGGCCGGTGATCATCGAGGACAATTGCTTCGTGGGGGCGCGCAGCGAGGTGGTCGAGGGCGTGGTCGTCGAGACCGGCGCGGTCATCTCCATGGGCGTGTTCATCGGCGCCTCGACCAAGATCGTCGACCGCAACACCGGCGAGATCCATGTCGGCCGCGTGCCCGCCTATTCGGTGGTCGTGCCGGGAAACCTGCCGGGCAAGCCGCTGCCCGATGGCAGCCCGGGCCCGTCGACCTACTGCGCCGTGATCCTCAAGCGCGTCGACGCCGGCACGCGCGCCAAGACTTCGATCAACGAACTGCTGCGGGGCTGACGGCACGATGGCACGCGGCGTCACTCGCAGCGGTGGATGCCGGTGCGGCGCCGTGCGCTTCCGCGCCGAGGGCGAGCCGAACTGGGTCGCCCATTGCCATTGCAGGGATTGCCGCAGCGTCACCGCCTCGCCGATGACCACCTACGTCGCCTACCCACGCGACAAGGTGAGCATGGTCAAGGGAGCACCCAGGACCTTCGCCTCGTCGCCCGGCGCCACCCGCGGCTTCTGCAGCGCCTGCGGCACGCCGATCAATTTCGAGGGTGAGCGCTGGCCGGGCGAGACTCATCTCTTCGTCTGCACCTTCGACGAGCCGCGGGACTTCGAGCCATCGGTCCATGTGCAGGTCGCCCAGCAGCTTCCCTGGCTCCATCTTGGTGATACGCTGCCCCGCTACGAGCGCTTCCCTCCCGACGAAGAAGCCTGACATGAGCTCCATCGATCCCGTCGCCCTGACCCAGGCGCTGATCCGCCACCCCAGCGTGACACCCAAGGACGAGGGGGCGCTGGGCCGGCTCGAAGCCGTGCTGCAGCCGCTCGGCTTCACCTGCCATCGCCTGCGCTTCAGCGAGCCGGGCACGCCCGACATCGACAACCTCTACGCCCGCTGGGGCACGGGAGCCCCGCATTTCTGCTTCGCCGGCCACATGGACGTGGTCCCGGTGGGCGACCTCAAGGGCTGGACCGTCGATCCCTTCGCCGGCGAGATCGTCGACGGCCAGGTCTATGGCCGCGGTGCCGCCGACATGAAGGGCGCGGTCGCCGCCTTCACCGCCGCCGCCGCCGCCTTCCTCGAGAAGCACGGCAAGGGCTTCAAGGGCTCGATCAGCCTGCTGATCACCGGCGACGAGGAAGGCCCGGCGATCAACGGCACGGCCAAGATGCTGAAATGGGTGGCCGAGCGCGGCGAGACCATCGATGCCTGCGTGGTCGGCGAACCGAGCAACGAATCGCACATGGGCGACATGATCAAGGTCGGCCGGCGCGGCAGCGTGAACTACGGTCTCACCGTGACGGGCACGCAAGGCCACGTCGCCTATCCGCATCTCGCCGACAACCCCAACCACCGGCTGGTGACGATGCTCGCCGCCCTGACCGAGCCCGAGCTCGACAAGGGCAACGAGTGGTTCCAGCAATCGAGCCTTCAGGTCACCACCATCGACGTCGGCAACCCGGCGCACAACGTCATCCCGGCCATCGCCCGCGCGGGTTTCAACATCCGCTTCAACGACCAGCACACCTCCGAAAAGCTGACCGACTGGGTGCGCAAGCGCCTCGACAAGGTCGGCGGTACGTACGACCTCGACGTCTACGTCTCGGGCGAATCCTTCCTCACCCAGCCCGGCAGGCTCAGCGAGACGGTCTCGGCCGCCGCCGCCGCGGTGACAGGGCGCAACGCCCGGCTCAGCACCACCGGCGGCACCTCGGACGCGCGCTTCATCTGCCGCTACGCGCCGGTGGTCGAGTTCGGCCTGATCAGCCGCACCATGCACAAGGTCGACGAGCGCGCTGCCGTGGCGGACATCCGCACGCTGACCACGATCTACGGCGGCATCCTCGACCGCTTCTTCGACGGCCAATGATCGATTCCACCCATGCTTGATCTTGCCGGCGCCGCGCGAGGCATCGCCGGCGCCTGGCGTCTGGCCCGGCTCGATGCCAACGGCTTTCGCTATTTCGACATCTCGGACGAAGGGTTCTGGAAATCCTTCCAGGCGGCGATCGTTGCCGCGCCGCTCTTTATCCTGCTGGTCGTGCTGCGCACCGATGAGCATCCGCTCTCGGACGATCCCTTGCGCGCCATCTTCATCGAGACGATCGGCTACGTGATCGGCTGGACCGCCTATCCGCTCGCCGCCTGGTACCTGGCCTCGGCGCTCGACAAGGGTCAGCGCTACATCGCCTATATCATCGCCTACAACTGGGCGAACATCCTGCAGGTCACGGCCTTCGTGCCGGTGGCGCTGCTCTCGGCGAGCGGTCTGCTGCCCGGCAGCTTCATCGTGCTGCTCGCCCTGCTGCTGACCGGGGCGGTGATCTACTACCAGTTCTTCATCGTGCGCACGGCGCTGGGGGTCGACGTCCTGCCCGCCCTGGGCTTCGTCGCCATCGACCTGATGCTGGGCCTGGCCATCGACGCGGTCGAGACCAGCCTGCACCGCGCCGGTTAGTAGGTTACCTCGACCAGGCAGAGGCCCGAGGGGATCGCTGTCGGCCCGCCCTTGGCGCGGTCGCGCGCGGCCAACGCCCGGGCGACATCGTCGGCGCTCCACTTGCCCTCGCCGACGAGCTTCAGCGTGCCGACCATGTTGCGCACCTGGTGGTGCAGAAAGGAGCGCGCCAGGGCGCTGACGCGGATCTCATCGCCGTCGCGCGTCACGTCGAGCCGGTCGAGCGTCTTCACCGGCGACTTGGCCTGGCACAAGCTGGCCCGGAAGGTCGTGAAATCGTGATGGCCGACCAGCACCTGGGCGGCGACATGCATGGAAGGCGCGTCGAGCGGCTTCGACACGTGCCAGACACGGTCACGCTCCAGCACCGGCGGGGCGGGGCGGTTGAGGATGCGATAGAGATAGCGCCGCGAGCGCGCCGAGAGGCGGGCATTGAAGTCGGGCGCGGCCGCCTCCACCTCGCGCACGCTCACCGGATGCGGCCGCATATGATAGTTGAGCGCGTCGCGCACCTCATCCGTGGGCCAGTCCTTGGCCAGATCGGCATGCACGACCTGCCCGGTTGCATGGACGCCGGCATCGGTGCGGCCGGCGGCGGTCGTTCTGACCGTTTCACCGCAGAAGCGGCCGAACGCCGTCTCGAGAACGCCCTGCACCGACAGCCCGTTGTTCTGCATCTGCCAGCCGACGAAGGGCGTGCCGTCGTATTCGAGCGTGAGCTTGTAGCGCGGCATCAGCCGATCGTCGTGCCGGCGGGCAGCGCGAAGCCGCGCAGGAAATCGCCGGCGGCCAGCGCCCCCTTGCCCGGGCGCTGCAGCCGCAGGAGCTGCAGCGCCCCCTCGCCGCACATGACTGTCGCGGCCCCGTCGAGCACCACGCCGGGCGCGGCATGGGCATCGGTGCCGACGGCGCTCGCCCGCAGCACCTTGATGCGCTCGCCGCGATGCTCGAACCAGGCGCCCGGCCAGGGATCGAAGGCCCGCACCTGCCGCTCCAGCAGTGCCGCCGGCTTGGACCAATCCAGCCGGCCTTCGTCCTTCGTCAGCTTGGCGGCGTAGGTGACGCCATTGGCCGGCTGCGGCTGCACCCTGAGCTGATCAAGCCCCGCCAGCGCCTCGACGATCAGCCGACCGCCCATCTCGCTCAGCCGGTCGTGCAGCGTCTGCCCGGTCTCCTCACGGCCGATCGGTGTCGTCTCCCAGAGCAGCATCGGTCCGGTGTCGAGGCCTTCGTCCATCTGCATGATGGTGATGCCGGTTTCGCTATCGCCGGCGAGCAAAGCGCGCTGGATGGGGGCCGCGCCGCGCCAGCGCGGCAGCAGCGAGGCGTGGATATTGAAGCAGCCGCGCCGGGGTGCGGCCAGCACCGGCTTGGGCAAGATCAGGCCATAGGCCACGACCACGGTGGCGTCGGCCTGGAGCGCGGCGAACGCCGCCTGCTCGCTCTCGCCTTTCAGCGACTTCGGCGTCAGAACGGGTATGCCCCGCTCGGCCGCGAACTCGTGCACCGGCGAGCGCTGCTCGCGCTGGCCGCGACCGGCGGGACGCGGCGGCTGGCTGTAGACGGCGGCGATCTGGTGCCCGGCCTCGCTCAGCGCCCGCAGCGCGGGCACGGCGAAGTCCGGCGTGCCCATGAAGACGAGGCGCATGAACGGGTCAGGCCGACACGGTGGCTTTGAGCTTCTTGGTCTTGGTCATCTTGCGCAGGATCATGTTCCGGCGCAGCGCCGAGATGTGGTCGACGAACAGGATGCCCTCGAGATGATCCATCTCGTGCTGCAGGCAGACGGCCAGCAGCTCCTTGGCGTGCACTTCCTGCTTCTTGCCGGTCTCGTCGAGGTAGCGGACCATGACCTCGACCGGGCGCTCGACTTCGGCGAACTGCTCGGGCAGCGACAGGCAGCCCTCTTCCCAGGGCCGCGTCTCTTCCGAGGCCCAGACGATCTCCGGGTTGATGAACTTCATCGGCGCCGGCGGCGCGCCGTCACGCGCCAGGTCGATGACCAGGATGCGCAGCTCCGAGCCGACCTGCGGGCCCGCCAGGCCGATGCCGGGGGCGGCGTGCATGGTCTCGACCATGTCGTCGAGCAGCTGGCGCAGCCGGTCGTCGACCGCCTTGACCGGCTTCGCCTTGATCTTCAGGCGCGGGTCCGGGGCCTCGATGATGGGTAGGATCGCCATGTCCGGTAAATATGAGTTTGGACGCCCCCGGTCAAGCCGCATTGCGGCGCTGGCGATCGCCTGATATCGTTTTCAAAACAACACCTTGCGTTTATAGGAGAGCGCCCATGACCCCCGCGCAACGCTTGCGCGACCTGCTGGCCCAGCCGGGCTTTCTGCCGATGCCCGGCTGCTTCGACGGCCTCTCGGCCAAGCTTGTGGCCGCCGCCGGATTCAAGCTCAGCTTCATGAGCGGCTTTGCCGTTTCCGGCGCGCGGCTGGGCATGCCGGATACCGGCCTGATCAGCTTCAGCGAGATGTTGGATACGTTGCGCGCCTGCGTCGCGGCCGCGCCCGAGATCCCGCTGATCGGCGACGGCGACACCGGCTACGGCAACGCGCTCAACGTTCAGCGCACGGTCGTCGAGTACGCACGGGCCGGTGCCGCCGCGGTGATGATCGAGGACCAGGTGAGCCCCAAGAAATGCGGCCACACCAAGGGCAAGGCGGTGATCGGCCGCGACGAGGCGCGCATGAAGATCCGCGCCGCCGTCGAGGCGCGCCAGAACCATGACATTTTGATCCTGGCCCGCACCGATGCCCGCGCCACCCACAATTTCGACGAGGCGCTGGAGCGCTGCCGGATTTTCGTCGCCGAAGGGGCGGACATCATCTTCCTCGAGGCGCCGGAGAGCGAGGCCGAGATGAAGGCCTTCTGCGCCGAGATCAGGAGGCCGTGCATGGCCAACATGGTCCATGGCGGCAAGACCCCGGTCCTGCCCGGCGAGCAGCTCGGCAAAATGGGCTACAAGCTCGCCGTCTATCCCATCGTCACCCTGTCGGCGGCGATCACCGCCATGCAGACGGCGCTGGAGGCGATCAAGCCCGGCTCCAACACGACGCTGCCGCCCATGGTCAGCTTCCCGGAGATGCAGAAGATCGTCGGCTTCCCCGCCTATTGGGAGCGCGAGGCGCGCTACCAGGCGGCGGAGTAAGGGGATGGCCGCCAGTCCCGATCAAACAGTTCACGCCGAGATCCGCAACGTCACCCGGGTCTATCCCGCCGCTACCGCCGGCCAGCCGCCGGTGCACGCGCTGGGTCCGCTCGACCTCAGCCTGGCGCGCGGCGAGTTCTTCGCCGTGGTCGGCCCCTCGGGCTGCGGCAAGTCGACCCTGCTCGAAGTGCTCGCGGGGCTGCAGCCGGCAACCGAGGGAACGATTACCTTCGAGGGCAAGCCGGTGCGGGGCGAGGTGCCCGACGGGATCGGCGTCGTCTTCCAGGAGGATGCGAGCTTCCCCTGGCTCAGCGTCTGGGACAACGTCGCCTTCGGCCTGCGCCGCGCCGGCATGGAGGGGGCGGAGACCGAGCGCCGGGTGCGCGACGCGCTCGCCTTCATGGGCCTCAAGGATTTCGCCAGGGCCTATCCCGCCCAGCTCTCCGGCGGCATGCGCCAGCGCGTCTGCATCGCCCGCACGCTGGTGCTGCGCCCACGCCTGATCCTGCTCGACGAGCCGTTCGGGGCGCTCGATGCTCAGACTCGCCTGCTGATGGGCGACGAGCTCCTGCGCCTGTGGCGCGAGACCGGGGCCACCGTCTTTCTCATTACCCACGCGCTCGACGAGGCGACGATGCTCTCCGACCGGGTGGGCGCCATGTCAGCCCGGCCCGGCCGCTTCATCGACGTTATCCAGACCGGCTGGCCGCGCGAGCGCGACAGCCGCATCGTCGCCCGGCCCGAATTCGGCGCCGTCACCAGCCGGCTCTGGGAGCTGCTGCGCGAGGAATCGATCAAGGCGCTGGGCCATGCGGTCGGCACGCCGACGCCCGAGGCCGCGGCCGCGCAGTAGTGACGGCCGTCACATCGACAACCACCGTTGCCGGCCTATCCTTGGGCCGGGTTCAACCGCGGAGACGTGCCGTGACGACACTCCCTCCCAAGACCAGACTGGGACCCCTGGGCCAGATCGCCTTGTCGGCCGCCGACGCCGAGCGCACGCTCGCCTTCTATCGTGACACGCTCGGCCTGCCCTTCCTGTTCCGTTACGGCAACCTGGTGTTCTTCGATTGCGGCGGCGTGCGGCTGCTGATCGAGTGCGGCGAGGAGGCGCCCGAGGCCGAGAAGTCCGGCTGCCTCTACTACCGGGTCGACGATATCGACCGCGCCTACGCCGACCTGAGCGCGCGCGGTGTCGCGTTCGACGGCAAGCCCCATCTGATTGCGCGCATGCCGGACCACGAGCTGTGGATGGCCTTCTTCAAGGACCCGGACGGCAACCAGCTCGCCCTCATGCAGGAGAAGCGCTGAGGGACGCTCGACCGGGCCGTTTTCCGGGCGTATGTAGGCTACTGACCGTCAGTTCCTCTCCGAGTCGCCCATGGATATCCTGGCCCTCCTTCCCTGGCTCGCCGCCCTCGTATGGCTGGTTGCCACCGTCATTTTTTACAAAAAGATGCGGACGGCCCAGGATGATGCGACACAGGCGCGCAGCGATCTCTACGATCAAGCGACCATGGCCGCGGCAGCCAATCTCGAGGAGGCCCGCAAGGCCGCAGCCGCCGAAGCCAAGCTCACCGAGGCCCGCGCCCGCATCGAGGATCTCGAGGCGCAACATAACATAGCGACGACACGTGCCACCCAGGCGGAGAAAGACGCCGCGCTGGCGCGACAATCCGTGGCTGAGATGCAAGCCCGCATCGCGGATTGGGAGACGGTGAAGCAGCAAGGCCAGGAGGCGGCGAAGGCGGCGGTTCTGGAAACCGCGGCAACGGTCTCGACCAAGCTGCTGGAGGACCACAAGCGCGAGACCGAAGCCGCCAAGAAGGAGAGCGAAGCCAAGGTCCAGCAGGCGAAGGAGGAGTTCTCCAAGCACGTGAATACGATCGCTGGCTCCGTCGCCACCTTGAATACGTTGGTGAGCGAAAACCGCACGACGGTCGATACCGTGGTGCGGGCGCTGTCAACACCCGGGGGCGCCGGCCAATCGGCGGAAATCGGGCTGGAAAATACGCTGAAGTCCTTCGGGCTGGAGCGCGGCCGCGATTTCCTGATCCAGCATTCGCTCACCGACGGCGACAGCAATCGCAAGCTGCGGCCTGACGCCATTGTCTTCTTGCCAAGCGAGTCGGTCCTGGTCGTGGACAGCAAGGCCTCGAAGTTTGTGCTCGAGATCGCTCAGGCCGAGGGCACATCGGACGAGGCGGCCGCCTACGCCCGGCTGGCGAGTTCGATGAATGCCCATCTACGTTCGCTGGCCAGCAAGGACTACAGAGGCATCATTCTGGAGGTGTATCGCAAAGCCGGCCGGCAGGGTGACATCCGTCGCATCATCAGCGTCATGTATGTGGCGCAGGACGGGGTTCTGGAACGGCTGAAGCGCGCCGATCCCGATTTCGCCCGCAAGGCGGCGGAGTTCCAAATCATTCCCGTCGGCCCCGCCGGCCTCGCCTGCATGGTCGGCTTCGCCCGGGTCGATATCGACGCCGGTCGGCAGGTCGCCAACCAGGAATCGATCGTGCGGGCCTCGCAGAAGCTTCTCGATGGCATCACCGCCACCCTCACCCACGCGGCCGCGGTCGGCACGAGCATCAAGGGTGCGGCAGAACACTTCGCCAAGTTTGCCGGCTCGGTGAATAAGACGCTGCTTCCGAGCGCGCGCCTGCTGCCCCCGCTCGGTGTGCGGCCGGAGAAGAAGCCCCTACCGGCCAACCTGCCGGTCATCCAGGTTGTCGGGCTCGACGGCCACACCACGATCAACGGCGAGGCCAGCGAAGATGAAGCGCTGGCGCTAGCGTCGCCGGCAGAGGAACAAGCCGACCCCGCCGCCGCCCTGGCTCCGCCCAAGGTGTAGCGTGCGGATCCAGGTCGTCCACGGCCATCCGCTCACCGACAGCTACAATGCCGCGCTGTTCCAGCGCATCACCGGGACGCTGCGCGACGGCGGCCACGAGGTGGTCGCCACCGACCTCTACCGCGAGAATTTCCAGCCGGCGCTGACCGAGGCCGAGCGCCGCTCCTACTTCGCGCCGCCCTACGACGGCGGCGGCGTGGCCCGCTACATCGAGACCCTGCGCTCGATCGACGGCCTCATCCTGTGCTTTCCGCACTGGTGGTATTCGATGCCGGCGATCATGAAGGGCTATGTCGACCGCGTCTGGGGCCCCGGCATCGCCTTCACCCATGACCGCGCGGGCGGGCGTATCCTGCCGCTCCTGACACACATCAAGTTGTTCGGCGTGGTGACCAGCTACGGCGCGCCGTGGTGGGTGGTGCGGCTCCATGCCGGTGATCCCGGCCGCAAGGTGCTGATGCGAGGGCTTCGGCCGTTGTGCCATGCCAAGGCCAGGAGCTTCTACCTGGCGCATTACGACATGGACCGCTCGACCCCGGCGACGCGCAGCGCATTTCTCGATAAGGTGACGCAGCAGATGAAGAGGGTCTGATGGCCCAGCCCGTCGATTTCTTTTTCTTCTACGGCAGTCTCTACACCTATATCGCGGTCATGCGCATCGACGCGGCGGCGAAGGCCGCCGGCGTCAGCGTGCGCTGGCGGCCGTTCAACCTGCGCGCCATCATGATCGAGCAGAACAACGTGCCGGCGCGCAACCCGGTGAAGATGCGCTATGTCTGGCGCGACATCGAGCGGCGCTGCCAGGCCTACGGCCTGCCCTTCCGCGCCGGCCCGCCCTATCCCGTCGATCCGGAGCTCCGGGTCAACCGCGTCGGCACGGTCGCCGCGGTGGAGGGCTGGTGCCCGGAATTCAGCCGCGCCGTCTACACGGCCTGGATGCGGGACCACCAGGCGCCGCACGAGCACCTGGAGAGAACCCTGCGTGACCTGGGCAAGGACCCCCTTGCCGTGCTGGTCCAGGCCGATGACGACGTCACCAAGGCGCAGCTCGAATCCGAGACGAACGCGGCGCGTGACCTGGGCATCTTCGGCGCCCCGACCTTCGCCGTGGGCAGCGAGATCTTCTGGGGCGGGGATCGGCTGGACGAGGCCCTGGCCTACGCCAAAGGACGCTGACGCCGATGTTGCAGCCGGTCGACAAGCTCGAGATCCGGATTCTGGTCGACAACGCCACCGACGGCTTGTCGAGCATCCCGGGCCATGTCGAATCGGAGTTCACCGATCACTGGCGCCGCGGCCTGGGCGTGCTCGCCGGCAAGGATCTGTGCTGCGCGGCGCACGGCCTGTCCTGCCTGATCACCGCGACACGCGGCACGACCAGCCACACAATGTTGTTCGATGCCGGCCCGGACCCCGACGTGTTCGAGATCAACGTCCGTCGCCTGGGTGTCGACCTCGGCGGCGTCGAGGCGATGATGCTGTCGCACGGCCACTGGGACCATGCCGGCGGCATGCTGCGGGCACTCGAGCTGATCCGGGCGCGCAACGGCGGCGCTGCGGTCCCCTACTACGCCCACCCCGAGATGTTTCATTCGCGGGCCCGGCAGCTGCCCAACGGCGCCAAGCAGCCGATGGAAGATGTGCCGTCGATCGCCGCGCTGACGGCGCACGGGGCCCGCGTCGTCGCCACCGCCGAGCCGCAGACCCTCCTCGACGACATGTTCAATGTCAGCGGCGAGGTGCCGCGCGTCACGGCGTTTGAAAAGGGATTGCTCAACCACTTCCGCCGCAAGGACGGCGGTGACTGGGAGCCCGATCCCTGGGTGACCGACGAGCGCTGGCTGGCCGTCCATGTCGCCGGCAAGGGGCTGGTCGTGTTCTCCGCCTGCTCCCATGCCGGCGTGGTCAACGTGCTGAAGCATGCGAAGGCGACGTTTCCGGATACGCCGCTCCATTGCGTGATGGGAGGCCTGCACCTGTCCGGGCCGACCGAGAAGGTCATCCCTGAGACAATCGGCGGGCTCGGAGAATTCGGCCTGGCCTATATCGCCGCCGGACACTGCACCGGCTTTCGCGCCACCGCCGCCCTGCTCAACGCCTTCAGCGACAAGGTGCTCACACCCACCGCCGTGGGCAAGCGCTTCAGCTTCTAGGGCTTCAGGTCAGCGAGCGGGCGATGACGTCATAGCCGGCCTTGACGATCCGCCCGCCATGGGCGCGCTCCAGCCGGCGGACGATGAAGTGGCCGCGGGCCTTGTCCTGGAAGTGATCCATGAAGACGAAGTTGATCGTCGCCCCGGCCAGCGCGCCGGCGATCGGCACGGCCTGGGCCGAGACCTTCATCAGCGCGGCACTGCCGAACTTGTTGGCGATCTTCACGGCGAGCTTGGGCAACAGGTCGGCGAGAGACATGCCGGCCGCCTGGACGAGCGCGTCGGCGATGGCCACGCGCACGGCGTAGTAGCCGCTCTCGCCCGCGTCGTCGGAGGGCGAGCGCCCGCCCATGGCCAGCACCGACAGGCAGGTGGCCTTGAACTCGTCGCTGGCGATGTCCTCGCCTTCGTCGAGGCCGATCTGGGCGATGCCGCGCAGAATCAGGGCCGTGGTCACCGGCAGCTCGACGATCGTGCCGGCAAAGCCGCCCGCCCCGCCCATGCCGCCGGCGATCACCGTGCTGGCCTTGGCCACCCAGTCATGCCGCAAGGCCGCGGCGAGCCAGGGCCGGCGCCGGATGCTCGCGGGCGGCGGGCCCAGGCTGAGCAGGGCCGCCTTCATGCTGTAGGCGAGGGCCGCATCGACGGCCGTCTTGACCACCGCCGTCGCCGGTCCCGGCAGCTGGCCGACCAGTTTTTCCACCGGCGAGCCGACGAGATTGGCGAGGCGCACCGGCAGGCTGGCGGATTCCAAGAGCCCGACGGCGCGCGTCAGGTCGGCCAGCTCCTGCGCCGACAGTCCCGCGAAATCGGGGCCGGGAACATAGGCTTTGGGTTGAGTGCGGGGTTGCGCGGCAAGCGCGGTGTTGTGTCTCATTCCAGCAGCCTAGCCGACAATTCGGGCGAAATGAGGCAGCCCTAGACGGACCGTCGCGCGCGGAGCGCCGCGGTCAGGGTGCCGTCGTCGAGATAGTCCAGTTCCCCGCCCACCGGCACGCCGTGGGCCAGGCGCGTGACCTGGACCTGCGTGCCGGCCAGCCGGTCGGTGACGTAATGCGCGGTGGTCTGGCCTTCCACCGTGGCGTTCATGGCCAGGATGATCTCCTTGACCTCCGAGGCCGAGGCGCGCTCCACCAGCCGGGCGATGCTCAGGTCCTCGGGGCCAACGCCGTCGAGGGCCGAGAGCACGCCGCCGAGCACATGATAGCGCCCGCGGAAGGCCGCCGAGCGCTCGATCGCCCAGAGATCGGCGACTTCCTCGACGACACAGATCTGCGAGACGTCGCGCTTGGCCCCGGCGCAGATCGAGCAGGGATCGATGGTGTCGAGATTGCCGCAGGTCGTGCAGGTCACGATGCGCTCGGCGGCCAGGTCGAGCGCCTCGGCCAGCGGCTTGAGCAGCGTCTCGCGTTTCTTCAGGAGATCGAGTGCGGCACGCCGGGCCGAGCGCGGCCCCAGGCCGGGAAGTTTGGCGAGGAGTTGGATCAGCGTCTCGATTTCGGGGCCGGTCATCGTTCGTCCCAGTCGTCACCCCGGGCAAGCCGCGTCCGCGCGGCGCGACCCGGGGTCCATTGTGCCGCTGGAAAGATGGACCCCGGCTCGCGCTTCGCTTGGCCGGGGTGACAGTTGGAACTAAGCGTCGACAATCGCGCCACTTAGAAAGGAAGCTTCATGCCCGGCGGCAGGTTGAGGCCGCCGGTCACCTCTTTCATCTGCTCGGCCGCCGCGGTCTCGACCTTGGCGCGGGCGTCGTTGATCGCCGCGACGATCAGGTCCTCGAGAACCTCGACCTCTTTGGGATCGACGAGCGAGGGCTCGATCTTGAGCTTCTTGATCTCGCCCTTGCCGCTGACCGTGGCGCGCACCAGGCCGCCGCCAGCCGCCCCATCGATCTCCATCTGGGCCAGTCTTTCCTGCATCTCGGCCATCTTAGTCTGCATCACTTGCGCCTGCTTCATCAGCTGGCCGAGATTCTTCATCGTCTAGTCCTCCACGTCCTCGTCGCTGCCGAGCGGCATCTCATCGCCGCCGGATGCGGGTGTTGCCGTCTCGGCGGCCATGCCGCGCACCGCCTCGATGGTCGCCCCGGGAAAGGCCTTGAGCACAGCATCGACCAGCGGATGGGTCGCCGCCGCGGCCTTCACCGCCTCGCGCTGGACATGCGCCTGCTGGGCCAGGGTCGGCGCCCCGTCAGCGTTGACGTCCATGAAGATCGTCCAGGTGCGGCCGGTCCAGCGCTCGAGCAGCGGCTTGAGCAAGGCGTTCAGATTGCGCGGCGCGTGCGAGCCGGGATGGAAGACCAGCTTGCCCGGCTCGAAGCTCACCAGGTGGACGTTGTTCACCAGATGCGCATGCAGGATGCCCTCGCGCTTGGCCTCGAAAAGCTGGACGAGCTCGGCGAAGCTCTGCGGATCGGGGCGATCGGCAGCGGGGGCCGGCGCCGCGTCCGGCTGCTGGCGCAGCGCCTGGACCTGGCCATTGCCGCCCATTCCGTTACCAGAAGGAGAACGAACACTCGTCGACGCGACGGCGGAGGTCCCCGGGCCGTTGCCGCCGCGCGTCGGCACGCTGCCGCGCGAGGCGGGGGCGGCCGAGCCGTTGCCGCTGGCGCTGCCGGCGATGATCTCGCCCGGTGTCGGCAGGTCCGCCGTATAGGTGAGCCGCACCATGACCATCTCGGCCGCGGCCAGGGGCGAGGGCGCGTACTGGATCTCCGACAGGCCCTTGAGCAGCATCTGCCAGGCGCGGGCCAGCGTCGGCATCGCCAGCTTGGCAGCGAGATCGCGGCCGCGGGCCCGCTCGGCCTCGGGCACGGTCACATCGTCGGCCAGATCGGCGGCGATCTTGAGCCGGGTGAGCCAGTGCGTGACGTCGAGCAGGTCCTGCACGATCACCGCCGGATCGGCGCCCGAGCGATAGGCCTCGGCGAGCTGGGACAGCGCCGCCCTGGCGTCGCCCTTCATCAGCGATTCGAACAGGTCGAAGACCTGGGTGCGGTCGGCGAGGCCGAGCAGGCCGCGCACATCCGTCTCGCCGACATCGCCTTCGACATGGGCCAGGGCCCGGTCGAGCAGTGACAGACCGTCGCGCGCACTGCCGTCAGCGGCGCGACCAAGCAGCGCCGCGGCGGCCGGCGACAGCTTGCGGCCCTCTTTCTCGGCGATGGTCGACAGGTAGTTGCCCAGCACCGCCTGGTCGATACGCCGCAGGTCGAAGCGCTGGCAGCGCGACAGGACGGTGATCGGGACCTTGCGGATCTCGGTGGTGGCGAAGATGAACTTCACATGCTCGGGCGGCTCCTCGAGCGTCTTGAGCAGGGCGTTGAACGCCGGCTTCGACAGCATGTGGACTTCGTCGAGGATGTAGATCTTGTAGCGCGCCTTGACCGGGCGGTAGCGGGCCCCATCGGTCAGGTCGCGGATGTCGTCGACGCCGTTGTGGCTGGCGGCGTCCATCTCGACCACGTCCATGTGCCGGTCCTCGGCGATGCCCACGCAATGCTCGCACACGCCGCAGGGATCGAGGGTCGGCCCGCCCTTGCCGTCCGGGCCGACGCAGTTGAGCGCCCGGGCAACGATGCGTGCCGTGGTCGTCTTGCCGATACCGCGCACGCCGGTCATGACGAAGGCGTGGGCGATGCGGCCCGAGGCAATGGCGTTCGACAGGGTGCGGACCATCGCTTCCTGGCCGATCAGGTCGGCAAAGCGGGTCGGCCGGTACTTGCGGGCGAGGACGCGGTAGGGAGCGGGAGCCGGGCTGTCGGTCATATGGAAACGGCCCCTAGGCTCCTCGGCGCGGGCGTGGAGAACCGGAATAGCGTGAGGTGGGAGGCTGGCAACGACCCGAACCGAAACTCGTTACGGCTGCTTCCTTCCGGACCTGACCGGGTTGGCGAGGAGTCCGTCCACCACCAACCTCCCGAGGGCACTATATCAGCTTTCCGAGGCCCCGACGCAAGGGTGGCCGTGAGCCTCAGTCCCTCGAGGCAGGCGCCGCTGGCGTTCGCCAGGCGCACGGCACGGGCAGATTTTCCCAGACACTCAAACCGCGTATTCCTGACAAAAGAACAAGCTTAAGATGCAGAACGTCGGCAGCTAATCCTGGGGGGTGTCAATGGATGAATTTGGAACCGTCGTCGACCAGCTGGCAAAGATCGCGGCGGTCGCCGGAGGACTGATCGCCGCCTTCAAGGCCATCGATGAAATGCGCAAGAAGCGCGAGGAGGATGCGCGGCAACTCCAGTGGACTCAGGCCAAGGAGGCGCAACGCATCCTAGAGGCGGGCCTGTCAACCAAACCCGTGCGCGATGCGCTGACCATGCTCGATTGGAGCCGTCCGTTCACCCTGCCCGACAATAGCGTCGTCCACATTTCCCAACAGGAAGCCAGAGACGCCCTGCGGACTCGAGGCTTGGGGTTCACGGACAAGGAGACCTACATCCGGGATTGTTTCGACGCACTGTTCGGTTTCTTCGACCAGGTAGAGCAGGCGCTCAAGGTGAAGCTGGTCCTGTTCAACAATGTCGAGCCGGCGCTTGCCTACTATGTCGGGCTGATGGCCCGTCACCGGCCTGTCTTCGAGGGCTTTATGACCAACTACCATTACCTCCAGGCCACGGATCTCGTGGCCAGGTTCGACATCTGGCGCGCTGAGGAAAGCGTCACATCCGATAGGGAGGAGCTCAACCATGGCAAGCAGGAAGCCCGGAAGGCGAAAAGCAGGCAGCGCAAGAACGTCGCGCGCCGCCAACCGGCCGCCGAAGACCAAGCAGCAAGCGCCTAGACGATCGACCCGCGAAGAAGAACCCGGCGAACTGCCGCGCAAGGCCACGCGGCAGGCGACTGGGAGCCCGTATAGGGAAGAGGAAACGGGAGGAGGAGGAACACGAGCAATCGCGGGAACAGGTGGAGGAAGGCTGACTCTGCCGCCGCGCGACACCGGGGCGGCATTGCCAGAGCCCGCTGACCACGGCATTCTCCGGCCCGATGAAACCCAATTTCTATGCCGGGCTGGAACTCGACCGCATGGCCGAGCGCCGCGGCGACCAAGCCTGGATCGAGTCGCTCTTTCGTAAGCCCGACAGCCGCTTGGTGCCGGTCTGGCGCTCGCGCAACCTGGTGGTCGAGGGCGAAATGCCACAAGCGGTATTTCTGTCGACGATCGAGGTGTCGGCCACACTCAACGGCAGCACCATGTTCCTGGGCCTCCACGGGGAGACGGCCTATTTCGCCGCCGACCTCTCGCCGGTCGAGGAAGCGGCCCTGCCCGGCGTGGTGGGCCCCCAGGGCAAGTTCATCGACCTGCGCGCGGTGGGGGCGGTCATGGACCGCCAGCACGGCGCCCTGCTCGCTTACGCCCGCGGCCTCGCCCACTGGCACAGCCGGCACCAGTTCTGCGCCAATTGCGGCGCGCCGAGCGAGGCCGCCGAGGGCGGGCATGTCCGCAAATGCACGAGCGCGGCCTGCGCAGCCCAGCATTTCCCGCGCACCGATCCCGCCGTCATCATGCTGGTGACCCACGGGGACAAGGCTTTCCTCGCCCGCAACAACCGCTTTCCCTTCCCGATGTATTCGACGCTGGCCGGCTTCGTCGAGCCGGGCGAAAGCCTCGAGGAGACGGTGGCCCGCGAGGTTTGGGAGGAGGCGCAGATCCGGGTGACCGACGTGCGTTACCAGTCCTCGCAGCCCTGGCCGTTCCCCTGCTCGATCATGCTCGGCTTCCGGGCCCGCGCCCTGAGCCTGGATTACAAGATCGACAATATCGAGCTGATCGACGCCGGCTGGTTCGACCGGGCGCACTTGCGCGCCCGCCACGACCCCGACAAGTTCCGCACGCCGCGCGGCGACTCGATTGCCCGGCGCCTGATCGACGAGTGGATCGCCGAGGAGCCGTGACCCTCGTCGCCGCCGAACAGGGCGAGGTGTGCGATGCTCTCGTGCGGATGGGCCTCGTGCGCAGCGGCGATTCCCCCGAGTTCGAGCGCCTGACCGGCGGGGTATCCTCGGATATCTGGAAGGTCGAGGTCCCCGGTCGTCCCGCGTTCTGCGTCAAGCGCGCGCTCAGCCAGCTGCGCGTGGCCCAGGAATGGAAGGCGCCGGTCGAGCGCAACGGCTATGAGATCGCCTGGATGCAGACCGCCGCGGCCGTGGTGCCGCAGGCCGTGCCGCGCATCCTCGGCGTCGACCCGCAGGCGCGGCTGTTCGCCATGGAGTATCTCGATCCCGGGCGCTACGTGCTCTGGAAACAGCAGCTGCGCGATGGCATCGCATTGGTCGACACCGCACAGGCGGCGGCCAGGGCCCTGGCCCGCGTGCACGCGGCGACGGCCGGGCAGATCCAGGTCGCCGAGCGCTTCCCGACCGACGCGATCTTCCATGCCATCCGCCTCGAACCCTACCTGCTGGCGACGGCCAAGCGGCATCCGGACCTGGCGCCCGCTTTGAACACGTTGGTCGAGACGACCGCGCGAACCAAGCGCGCGCTGGTGCACGGCGATGTCAGCCCCAAGAACATCCTCATCGGACCCGACGGGCCGGTGTTCCTCGACGCCGAATGCGCCTGGTACGGCGATCCGGCCTTCGACGTCGCCTTCTGCCTCAACCACCTGCTGCTCAAGGCCGTGTGGAACCGCGGGGCGGTCGACGGCTTCCTCGCCTGCTACGACGCCTTTGCGGCAGCGTACTTCGATCGCGTGACCTGGGAATCGCCGGCCGACCTGGAGCAGCGCACGGCGCGCCTGCTGCCCGGCCTGTTCCTGGCCCGCGTCGATGGCAAGTCGCCGGTGGAATACATCACCCAGGACAGCGATCGCGACCTCGTGCGGAGCACCGCGATCCCCCTGCTGCGCCAGCCGCCGAAGCACCTGGCTCAGATCCGCGACGCCTGGAAGAGGACTCTGCAGTGAGGATCGAGAAAGTCATTGGCCGGCGCGTCTGGGATTCGCGCGGGCGGCCCACGGTCGAGGCCGAGATCCATGTCGCCGGCGGTTTCGTCGGCCGGGCGATCGCCCCCGCGGGTGCTTCCGCCGGCTCGGGCGAGGCCGTCGATTTGCGGGACGGCGGCAAGGCCTTCGGCGGGCTCGACGTCGGCAAAGCCGTCGGGAATGTCGGCGGCGAGATCGCGGCTCTCCTCGTCGGCCGGGACGTGCACGACCAGGAGGGCTGCGACCGGGCTCTCATCGATTGCGACGGGACTGCGAACAAGAGCCGGCTCGGCGGCAATGCGCTGGTGGCCGTGTCGATGGCGCTTGCCCATGCCGCCGCGGCCGCGCGTAGGCTGCCGCTGTGGAAGCATCTGAGCGGCGGCCGGCCGCCGCGCGTCGCCGTGCCCGAGATCCAGATCTACGGCGGCGGCGCGCATGCCGGGCGGCGCGTCGACCTGCAGGACTTCATGGTCATCGCCACCGGCGCCACGTCGTTTGCCCAGGCTCTCGACTGGACGGCGGAAATCTATCGCCATGCCGGGCTGATCCTGGCCCGCGACAGCCGCCTGCACGGGGTGGCCGACGAGGGCGGCCACTGGCCGGCCTTCAGCAGCAACGAGGAAGCGCTCGACTGCCTGGTGCAGGCCATCGCCGCGGCAGGCTTTCGCACCCCCGATCAGGTCGCCATCTCGCTCGACATCGCGGCGACACAGCTCTGGCAGGACGGGCGCTACCGCCTCGGCCTCGAAAAGCGCGAACTGACCAGCCAACAGTTCGAAACGCTTCTCGCCGGCTGGCTCGAGCGCTACCCGGTCGTGGCGATCGAAGACCCGGTCGCCGAGAACGAGATGGCGGCGATGGCGCGCTTCACCGCGCGGGTACGCCAGCGGGCCATCATCATCGGCGACGATTTCCTGGTGACCAATGCCGGCCGCATCCAGCAGGCGGCCGAGAAGGCCGCCGTCACCGCCGCCCTGATCAAGCCCAACCAGGCCGGCACCTTGACCGAAACCAAGGCCGCCTTCGACGCCGCCGGGAAGGCCGGCATGCGCACCATCATCTCCGCCCGCTCCGGCGAAACCGAGGATGTGACGATCTGTCACCTCGCTGCCGGCTGGGGGGCGGACGTGCTGAAGGTCGGCTCCTTCGCCCGCTCCGAGCGCATGGCCAAATGGAACGAGTGCCTGCGCCTGGCCGAGATCGAGGGCGCCAGCTTCACCGCCTGGCGTCCTACTTCCGTCTAAGCTCAATCACTTAGGCGTTACTAATCCAGCCGCGCGGGGCGTGCGTAGAAATTGCACGTCGTTGGGGTCGGCCACGGCGAAAACCGCAACCGGTTCATTCACCGTTGGGAGAATCCAATGACCCCGTCCTCTATCGCTGTGCCTACCGGCCCCATCGCCAAGGGTCTCATCACCGAACGTCGCGCCTTTTTCCGTGCCGCCGGAGCCGCCACCCTGTCCGCCACCGCCGTCGCCCTGATGGCCGGCTGTGAATCCATGGCCCAGGGCAACATGACCGCGGCCGATGTGAACATCCTCAACGTGGCGCTGGGCCTCGAGCACGAGGCGATCAACGCCTATCAGCTCGGCGCCGAGAGCGGCCTGCTGCAGCAGCCCGTGCTCAACACCGCCGTCGCCTTCCAGACCCACCACAAGGAGCATCGCGACGCGCTGATCGCCACCATCCGCAAGATGGGCGGCATGCCGGTCGCCGAGAAGCCGAAGGCCGAGTACGCCCGGGCGCTCAACGCCGGATCCTTGCGCAACCAGGCCGATGTCCTCAAGCTCGCCCAGCGTCTCGAGCGCGGGGCGGCCAACGCCTATCTCGGCGTCATTCCCTCCTTCGGCGACAAGGGTCTCGCCCAGGTCGCCGCTCGCCTCGCCGCCGACGAGACGATGCACTGGACCGCGCTGACCAGCGCCATGGGCGAGATGCTGCCGCAAAAGGCCCTGACGTTCGGCGCCTGAAGCACCGGACGCCTTGGTGGGGCGCCCCCGCGACGGCCGACCCCTGTCGCGGGGCCGTTTCCGCCCACCCTTTCACTGTTCCGGAGCTGTCCCATGAATTCGCGCCGATGGCTGCCCGCTGCCCTGGCGCTCGTTCCGGCCTTCGTCGATCCGGCGTTGGCCAACGGCAATGCCGAGCGCGGCCGTGATCTCTACGAAAGCCGCTGCATCAGCTGTCATTCGCTCGATGCCAACCGCATCGGCCCCAAGCATCGCGGCGTTTACGGCCGCAAGGCCGGCTCGGTGCCTGAGTTCACCTACTCGCCGGCGGTCAAAAGCTCGTCGGTGGTCTGGAACGACCAGACCCTGATGCGCTGGCTGACCAACCCGCAGGAGGTGATTCCCGGCCAGCGCATGAACTTCCGCGTCTCGCAGCCGCAGGACCGCGCCGACATCGTCGCCTATCTCAAGAAAGAGTCCGGCCAGTAAGCGCCGAGGCGGCCGGGCCTACCCGCCGCCTCGTTTCATGCTAGCATCGGGTATCGTCGGCAAACGCAACCCGGGCGCCGGCGGCTGAGAGACAAGCAGGCCCCACCAAACGCGGGCCTCGCGTGCTCCCGCCTCCCTCGTTGCGGACGGAGCGTCCCATGCTGGATAAACCAGTCGATCTCGACGCCCATCGCGGCATGTCGGCCCAGAGATCCACGAAACTCCGCCGGGGACTGCTCGAAGTGCGCGCCGATCAGGCCGCTTTGCGACGGCGCCGCGAGGAGCTCGAGACCTGCCTGCTGGCGGCGCCGGCGGTGACCTGGTCGGAAGCCGCGGCCAAAGCCCGCTATCTCATCCAGCTCTTTGCCGCGACGCCCGAGGCCGGCGATCCGCGACGCCGAAAGCTGATCGCCACGGTGCTCGATGAGCTGACGCGTCTCTCGGACGGACCGAAGCCCGATGCCTGATCGTTTCCTTGCTCATCCGGGAGAGTGAACCGGCAATGAAAGATCGGGGAGATGCGCGCCGCCGCGAGAATGCCCTGGCAGCCCGGATGTCCGCCTATCTGGAGTTCATCAGCCAGCGGGGCTCGGACGCCGGGTTCAACGAGGTCACCGGCCAGGATCTTCGGGACCTGCGGCAGGCGGCGATCGCTGACGATCTGGTCGTGGTGGAGACGGTCGGCCTGACCCTGACCGAGAAAGGGCGCTGGATGCTGGCCACCGCCGCCCAGGAGAAGCGCTCCTGAAGGAAGCAGCCCCGGCCTAGTCGTCGCCGCTGGCGCCGCCCTTCAGGCGATGCGGATGGGCGTGATAGACACCCAGAATCTTCACTTCGTGCGAGAAGAAGCGCAGTTCATCGAGCGCCAAGGCCAGCGCGCGATCCCTGGGGTGGCCTTCGACGTCCGAATAGAACAGCGTCGCCTCGAAGCGGCCGCCGACCATGTAGCTCTCGAGCTTGGTCATGTTGACGCCGTTGGTGGCGAAGCCGCCCATCGCCTTGTAGAGCGCGGCCGGCACGTTGCGCACGCGGAAGACGAAGCTGGTGATCACCGGACCCTTGCGCTTGTCGGGGTCGACGGTCTCGCGCGACAGCACGATGAAGCGCGTCGTGTTGTGCTCGGCGTCCTCGATGTTCCGGCGCAGTGACTTGAGGCCGTAGATCTTGCCCGCCAGCTCCGAGGCGATGGCGGCGCGCGTGTTGTCGCCGGCCTTCGCCACCTCGGCGGCCGAGCCGGCCGTGTCGGCGCCGACCACGCGCTTGAGGCCGAGCTGGCGTGTCACCTTGCGGCACTGGTCGAGCGCCTGGACGTGGCTCTGCACGGTCTTGAGCGTCTTGAGGGTGGCCCCGGACACCGCCAGAAGGTGGTGCTCGACCCGCTGGAAATGCTCGCCGACGATATGCAGCTCCGAATGCGGCAGAAGCTGGTGCGGCTCGGCGACGCGGCCGGCGACGGAGTTTTCGATCGGGATCATGGCCAGCCGGGCGCGCCCGGTGCGCACGGCGTCGAAGGCATCCTCGAAGCCCGGGCAGGGCAGCGTTTCCATGCGCGGAAAGGCCGTGCGGCAGGCGAGGTCGGAATAGGCTCCCGGCTGCCCCTGAAAGGCGATACGGCCGGTGGCCGGCTGCTTGGATCGGCTCATTGTCTAGCGAGTTCCCGCGAGGAGCGCGCGGGCGCGCTCAAGATCGGCCGGAGTATCGACACCGAGCGGAACCGTGTCAACGCGCGCCGCGTCGATGCGCATGCCGTTCTCCAGCGCCCGCAGCTGCTCCAGCCGTTCGCGCTTCTCGAGCACGCCCTGGGGCAGCCGGACGAAGCGCGCCAGCGCCTCCCGGCGAAAGGCATAGAGACCGATATGGTGGTAGAGCGGGCCGGCGCCGGACGGCGCGGTCGCCCGTGTGAAATAGAGAGCACGCCCCATCGGCGGCTGTGCGCCGCCGCCGCGAGTGAAGGCGACGACCGCCTTGACCACGCTCGGCTCCGTCTTCTCCTCTTCGCGCACGATCTCGGCCACGATGGTGCCGATATCGACCGGCGGATCCCCGGCCGTGGGGTCGGCCAGCGGGGCGAGTGCGGCCCGCACCGCCTGGGGCGCGATGGTCGGCAGATCGCCCTGGATGTTAATCACGGCGTCAAAGCGCCGGTCGGCATCGAACGTCTCGAGCGCCTCGAAAATACGGTCCGAGCCCGAGGGGTGATCCGGCCGGGTCAGCACCGCCTCGCCGCCGACGGCGCGAATCGCCTCGGCCAGCTCGGGCTCGGCCACGGCCACCAGCACCGGCCCAAGGTCGGCCTCCACGGCCCGTCGCCAGACATGGACGATCATCGGTTCGCCGTGGATGTCGGCCAGGGGCTTATTGGGCAGCCTCGTCGCGGCCAGCCGGGCCGGGATCATGACGATAGGGCGGCGCGGTGCGGTCATTGGATGGGGCGCCCGGGAAGGCGGGATTCCAGTAAGTTTTGGCGGGGTGGCGGTGCCATGCGGCGCAAGGTATATAACGGCATCGGGGGCTGCCAAACTTAATCCTTCAGCATTGATTCAGCGGCAAAATGGGTTGAATCGGCAGGGGTTGGGCGGCTACTCTCCGGGCCGGCGACGGCGGCTGAACGCCGGGTTTTCGAGGACCTGCACGGAATGAACGCGTACGAATTCAATAAGATCGCTGGAGCCCTCCTGACGGCGCTCCTGGTGACCACGGTGATTGGCTTCATGGGCAATGCCCTGATCCATCCCAGGAAGCTGGAGAAGCCGGTGGTGGTGATCGAGGGCGTCGAGGCCAAGGCCGACACCCAGACCGCCGCCGCACCCGCCGTGATCGAGCCGATCGCGCCGCTGCTGCGCCAGGCCAATGCCGAAGCCGGCAAGGCCCTGTTCAAGCAGTGCGCCGCCTGCCACACGCCGGACAAGGGTGGCCGCAACGGCGTCGGTCCAAATCTGTACGACACCATCGGCAACAAGAAGGCCCATATCCCCGGCTACGCCTATTCGAACGCCATGCAGGCTGCAGCGGCGAAGGGCGGCGAAGACGGCCAGTGGACCTACGAGCAGCTGAACGCCTTCCTCGCCAACCCGAAGGCCGTCGTGCCGGGGACGAAGATGACGTTCGCCGGACTGCGCAAGCCCGAGGATCGCGCCAATATCGTGGCCTTTCTCCGCTCGCTGTCCGATCAGCCCAAACCCCTTCCCTAGAGAGCGAAGCGCTGGCCAGGGAGGCAGGCGCGACGCTTAAGAGATGAACCAAGCTGTGACCCAATCCGCCTCCCCGCAATGGCCGCTGACCCCGCAGACCATCGTCCGCTCCGACGGCGTCGAGCGCCGCGCCAATAGCCGCGCGCTGCGTTACTGGCAGGAGCTGGCCGGCTCGCGCCGTTTCCCCAGCCGCAGCCAGGTCACCCGGCAAGGGGCGACCGATCTCTGGGATCATCTGTTCATCGTCGAGGTCACCGCCAATCCGGCCGATTACCGGTTCGTGCTGGCGGGCGAGATCCTGCGCACCGCTCTCGGGCGCGACCCGACCGGTGAGAAGGTCAGCGAGGTCCTGCCGGGCGGCATGGGCACGCGCACGCTGTTCCTTCATCAGGCCGCCGTCGGCCTCAAGGGCCCGGTGGACGACGCCGCCAAGTGGGTGCGCGAGGACGGCGTCGAGGTGCTCTACCGCTCGATCCTGCTGCCGCTCAGCGACGACGGCAACACGGTCAACGCGCTGCTCGGCGCGTTCAGCTTCCGGCCGGTCATCTCCCCCGCCTGAGGCGGGCGCTTCATCCGGTCAGCGGCCCGGCCGCCGGCAGATCAGCAAAGACTTGTAGGTTTCGGGCTTCGTCAGCGTTCCACGCTTGAGGAACGACTCAACGATCGGCTCCGATTTCCGCCAGCCGTTCGAGCCGCGATAAAAAGCGACGCGCCCGCCCGGCCTGGTCTTGCGCACCATCAGCGCCAGCAGCTTGCGATCGTCGAGCGGGGCATATTTCTGCCGCACCGGATCGTGGAACTCGCCGAGATGAAACAGGCTCACCACGTCGAACTCGGGCAACAGCTTCGGCTCCAGGGTGTAGATGTCGACGAACATCGCCTTGTAGGTGTTGGCCAGCGCCGGCTTGCTGACGACGAGATCGATATAGCTTTCGTATTCCTCTTTGGAGGCAGTCACGCCGAGGACGTGGTTCGGCTTGCGCTGCTTCGCATTCTCGACCGCGACCACATGGTGCGAGCCGGTGCCGAAATGGAAGACCGCCTTGCCGCGGACGGCGCGCGACCGGAGATAGTCGACGAAATGGACGTCGCAGGGACATTCGCTGACGTCGAGCGCCCAGTTGTCCTTGTAGTAGTTCATCTTCACCGGCGGATCCTCCCTCTGGAGCTTCTTGCTTGCAGGAACTTTGGCCGGCGAAAGCGCGGAATACAAGCATTGCTGCTGCCGTAGCCAGGGTGTTACAAGCCGGCCATCATGAGCCAGGAAACAAGCGCCTATGTCGCTCTTGCCGAAGAACTCGCCGATGCGGCGGGTGCGATCGCGCGGCGCTATTTCCGTACCCGCGTCACCATCGACGACAAGGCCGACCAGTCACCGGTGACCATCGCCGACCGCGAGGCCGAGGCGACGATGCGGGCGATGATCGAGAAGCGCTTCCCCGGGCACGGCATCATCGGCGAGGAGCATGGCAGCCGGAATGCTGGCGCCACCCATGTCTGGGTCCTCGACCCGATCGACGGTACGCGCTCCTTCGTCACCGGCCGGCCGATGTTCGGATCCCTGGTGGCCCTGTGCCGCGACGGGCGCCCGGTCGTCGGGGTGGTCGACTGCCCGGCCATGGAAGAGCGCTGGGTTGGCGCCCTGGGTCAGCCGACGCGGCACCGCAGCCGCTTCGCTCCCGAGCAGGTCGTGCGCGTGCGCGACTGTCCGCGCCTCGCCGACGCGGCGGTCTACAACACCTCGCCGCAGATGTTCGATGCGGACGGTTTCCAGCGCTTCGAGCGGGTGCGCAAGGCGACGCGGCTGATCCTCTATGGCGGTGACTGCTACGCCTACGGCTTGCTGGCCAGCGGCTTTGCCGACCTGGTGGTCGAGGCCGATCTCAGCGGCTACGACTGGGCGGCGATCGAACCCGTGATCGCCGGGGCGGGCGGCAGCCTGACCGGCTGGGACGGCAAGCCGCTGCCCGTGACGGCGCCCAAGAGCCGCGTCCTGGCCGTCGGCGATCCCAGGCTCCTGCCGCAGACCATCGCCCTCCTCCAGGGTTAAAAGGCGGCGTCGCCCGCCCTGGCGGGAGCTTGCTATAGTCAGGCCCCCGAGGCTTTGGCGAGACATTGCGTGTTGCGTTTCGCTTTCCTGCTGGCAGCGTTGGGCGTCCTGGCCTCCACCACCGCCGCTCCGGCCATGACCGACGGGCCGGCGCACGCCCTGGCCCTGTTCGGCAAGCCCAGGCAGCCCGAAGGCTTTCGTCATTTCGACTATGTCGATCCGGCGGCGGTGCCAGGCGGCGAGTTGCGGCTGCACGAGACCGGCACGTTCGACAGCTTCAACCCCTTCGCCCTCGGCGGGATCGCGGCCAACGCCGTCGGCCATACCTACGAGACCCTGATGGTGCGGTCGGGGGACGAGCCGTTCGCGCGCTATTGCCTGATCTGCAAGACGGTCGAAGTCGCCGGGGACCGCTCCTGGATCGAGTTCACGCTGCGGCCGGAAGCGCGCTTCCACGACGGCAGCCCGATCACGGCGGAGGATGTCCTGTGGTCGTTCGAAACCCTGCGCAGCAAGGGACACCCCTTCTTCCGCACCTACTACGCCGATGCCACGGGCGCCGAGAAGACGGACGCGCATCGGGTGAAATTCAAACTGGCGGGAGACAACCGCGCGCTGCCATTGCTGCTGGGCGACCTGCCCGTCCTGTCGCGGGCCTGGTGGAGCCGCCGCGATATCGGCAAGGTGGCACTCGAACCGCCGCTTGGCTCGGGACCCTACCGTGTCGAGAGCTTCGAGCCCGGCCGCTTCGTCGTCCTGCGGCGGGCCGACAATCACTGGTCCAAGGACCATCCCGTGAACCGGCACCGCTTCAATTTCGAGCGCCTGCGCATCGAGTATTTCCGCGATGAGACCGTGGCCCTCGAAGCCTTCAAGGCGGGCGCCATCGACATCCGGGTGGAGGGCCAGGCGGTCACCTGGGCAACACAGTACGACAGCCCGGCGATACGCCAGGGCCTGATCGCCAGGCGCGAGATCCCGGAGGACCGCGTCTCGGGCATGCAGGGCTACGTGTTCAACACGCGCCGCCCGCCCTTCGACAACCGCCTGTTCCGCAAGGCGCTGACCTATGCCTTCGATTTCGAATGGACCAACCGCACGCTGTTCCATGGCGCCTATGTCCGCACGCGCAGCTATTTCAACAACGCGGAGCTGGCGGCGCGCGGCCTGCCGGGTCCGGACGAGCTGGCGCTCCTTGAGCCCTGGCGCGGCCGGATTCCGGACGAGGTCTTCACGCGCGAGTACAACCCGCCCGCCACCGACGGCAGCGGCGGATGGCGGCAGAACCAGCGCACGGCCACGCGACTGTTGCGCGAAGCCGGCTATCGCATAGAGAAGCAGACGCTGGTGAGCCCGGACGGCGCGCCCGTCTCGTTCGAGATCCTGCTGAACAACCCGCAATTCGAACGCGTGACCTTGCCCTATGTCGAGCACCTGAAACGGCTGGGCATCGCCGCGCGGGTCCGCACCGTCGACACGGCCCAGTTCCAGGCCCGGCTGAACAGCTACGACTTCGACATGACCGTGGCGACCTTCGGCCAGTCCGAGGTGCCCGGCGCCGAGCAGCGCGGCTATTGGGGATCGGACAGGGCCGACCGGCCCGGCGGCCTGAACCTCGCCGGCATCCGCGACCCGGCGGTCGACGCCCTGGTGGAGCTCATCGTCCGGGCCCGCGATCATGACACGCTTGTAACGCGCGTCCGGGCGCTGGATCGGCTATTGCAGTGGGGCATCTATGCCGTGCCGCACTGGCATTCGAAGGTCGATCGCGTGGCCTATTGGGACCGCTTCCGCCGGCCGGAAAGGAGCCCGAAATACGGCTTTGATCCGGATACCTGGTGGCGGGCTTCCGATGGCGCCGCCGGGCCGCGCGACGGTGCCGCGATACGGTGAGTTTCCCTTGCGGGCCTAGGCCCGGGTCCCCATTATCGCGACGGGTCGCCTGGCGACTGAGAGGTTTCATGCCCCCTGCCCCCCGCTTTCAAGCCGCATTTCTCGCCGCTCTATTCGCGGCTTTCGGCGCCGTTCCGGCGGCTGCGCAGTCCGCCACCTCCGGCCCGGTGCATGGTTTCGCCATGCACGGCGACGTCAAATACCCGGCAGGCTTCAAGCATTTCGACTACGTGAACCCGGCAGCCCCCAAGGGCGGCGAGGTCAAATACGGCGTCGCGGGCACGACCTTCGACAGCTTCAATCCGTTCATCCTGCGCGGCGTGCCGACCGGCATCGTGATGTCGACCCTGGAGACGCTGATGGTCTCCTCCGGCGACGAGCCGTTCACCAAATACTGTCTGGTCTGCGAGACCATCGAGGTGCCGCAAGACCGGTCATGGGTTGAATTCTCGATCCGCCGCGAGGGCAAGTTCCATGACGGCAGCCCGATCACCGTCGACGACGTGATCTGGACGTTCGAGACGCTGAAGACCAAGGGTCACCCGGCCTATCGCTCGTACTACGCCGACGTCATCAAGGCCGAGAGAGTCGGCGAGCGCAACGTGCGCTTCACCTTCAAGCCGGGCATCAACCGCGAGCTGCCCCTGATCGTCGGTGAGCTTCCGGTTCTGTCCAAGGCCTACTGGGCATCGCGGGACTTCGAGAAGACGACGCTCGAGCCGCCGCTCGGCTCAGGACCCTATCGCATCGATTCCTTCGAGGCCGGCCGCTACGTCACGCTGCGCCGCGTGCCCGACCATTGGGGCGCCAACCTGCCGGTGAATGTCGGCCGCAACAATTTCGGCGTCATCCGTTACGACTACTATCGCGACCAGACGGTGGCGCTCGAAGCCTTCAAGGCCGGTGCCTACGACATCCGCTCCGAGAATACAGCGCTTCTCTGGGCCACCGGCTACGACGGCCCCGCAGTGACGCAGGGCATGATCAAGAAAGAGGAGATTCCGGAGGAGCGCGTCTCCGGCATGCAGGCGCTGGTGATGAACGCCCGCCGAGCGCCGTTCAACGACCGCAAGTTTCGCGAAGCAATGGCCTACGGTTTCGATTTCGAATGGTCGAACCGCACGCTCTTCCATGGCGCCTACACGCGCACCCGCAGCTTCTTCGACAATTCGGAGCTTGCCGCAAGGCAGCTGCCGTCGCCCGGCGAGCTCAAGCTGCTCGAGCCGTTCCGCGGCAAGGTGCCGGAGGAGGTGTTCACCACCGAGTACAACCCGCCCAAGACCGACGGCAGCGGCAATACCCGCGACAACCAGCGCGTGGCGACACGCCTGCTGCGCGAGGCCGGGTACAAGGTCGAGAACCAGCAGCTTCTCGACAAGCAAGGCAAGCCGGTCGCCTTCGAGATCCTGCTGGTCAGCCCGCAATTCGAGCGCATCGTCCTGCCCTATGCCGAGAACCTCAAGCGGCTCGGAATCACCGCGCGCGTGCGTACGGTCGATTCCTCCCAGTACCAGCGCCGGATGGACGAGTTCGACTTCGATATGACCGTCTCCGGCTGGGGCCAGTCCGAATCGCCCGGCAATGAGCAGCGCAGCTTCTGGAGCTCGGCCCAGCGCGACGTGTCCGGCAGCCGCAACCTCGCCGGCATCGCCGACCCCGCGATCGACGCCATGATCGAGAAGATCATTGCCGCCGAAACCCGCGAAGACCTGGTAACCGCGACGCGCGCCCTCGATCGCCTGCTGCAATGGGGCCATTACGTCGTGCCCAACTGGCACGTCCGCGTCGACCGGGTGGCTTACTGGGATCGCTTCTCGCGCCCCGCGGTGACGGCCAAGGTCGGCTACGATCCGGGCGCCTGGTGGGTCGATCCGCAGAAGGACGCCGCCTTGCGTGAGAAGCGCGGCCGCTAGGCCGCCTTCGGTCCGAGGACAGCTCCCGCCCGATGCTTGCCTACATCGTTCGCCGCCTGCTGCTGATCATCCCGACCCTGCTCGGGATCATGGTCATCAACTTCGCAGTGATCCAGTTTGCCCCCGGCGGCCCGGTGGAGACCGTGATCGCCCGCTTCCAGGGCACGGCGGTCGACGCCACGGCCCGCATCAGCGGCCAGAGCGGCGAGCTGCAGCAATCCAGCCGGGAAGACCGGCAGCAGGGCAGCGGCTCGACCTCGCGCTACCGCGGCGCCCAGGGTATAGACCCGGAGATCATCAAGGAAATCGAGCGCCAGTTCGGCTTCGACAAGCCGCCGGTCGAGCGTTTCTTCCTGATGATGGGCAAGTTCATCACTTTCGATTTCGGCCAGAGCTTCTTCCGCGACCGGGCGGTGGTTCAGCTCATCTTCGACAAGATGCCGGTGTCGATTTCGATCGGCCTGTGGACGACGCTGATCACCTATCTGATCTGCATCCCGCTCGGCATCCGCAAGGCGGTGCAGGACGGATCGCGCTTCGACGTGTGGACCAGCGCCCTGGTGATCGTCGGCAATGCGATACCGAGTTTTCTCTTCGCCGTGCTGCTCATCGTGCTGTTCGCCGGCGGCAGCTTCCTCGACCTGTTTCCGCTGCGCGGCCTGGTTTCGGAGAACTTCTCGTCCCTGCCGTGGTGGAAGAAGATTCTCGACTATTTCTGGCATATGACCCTGCCGCTGCTGGCCATGGTGATCAGCGGCTTCGCCAGCCTCACCATGCTGACCAAGAACTCGTTCCTCGACGAGATCAACAAGCAGTACGTGGTGACGGCGCGCGCCAAGGGCCTGACCGAGAACCGCGTGCTCTACGGCCACGTCTTCCGCAACGCCATGCTGATCGTCATCGCCGGCTTCCCCGGCGCCTTCATCAGTGTCCTGTTCGCCGGCTCGCTGCTGATCGAGATCATCTTCTCGCTCGACGGGCTCGGCCTGCTGGGGTTCGAGGCGGCGATCAATCGCGATTACCCGGTGATGTTCGCCACCCTCTACTTCTTCACCCTGCTCGGCCTGGTGATGCGCATCATCAGCGACATCATGTACACGCTGGTCGACCCACGCATCGACTTCGAGGCGCGCGGCTGATGCACGCGGCCTCCCCCCAGGCGTCTCGCCTCTCGCCCTTGAACCAGCGCCGCCTGGCCAACTTTAGGGCCAACCGGCGCGGCTTCTGGTCGCTGTGGATCTTTCTCGTGCTGTTCGTGCTCAGCATGTTCGCGGAGCTGATCGCCAACGACCGGCCGATCCTGGTGCGCTACGACGGGAATTTCTATGTTCCCATCGTCCAGTCCTATCCCGAAACAGCCTTCGGCGGCGAGTTCGAGACCGAAGCCGATTACCGCGACCCCTTCGTCGCCGACGCCATCGCCGAAAAGGGCTGGATGATCTGGCCAGCGATCCGCTTCAGCTATCGCACGGTCAACCGCAACCTGACGGTGCCGGCTCCTGCCCCGCCCTCGGCCGAGAACTGGGTCGGCACGGACGACCAGGGCCGCGACGTGCTGGCCCGGCTGATCTACGGGTTTCGGGTCTCCGTGCTCTTTGGCCTCATTCTCTGTGTCGTATCGTCGATCATCGGCGTCATCGCCGGCGCGGTGCAGGGCTATTTCGGCGGCTGGGTCGATCTCCTGTTCCAGCGCTTCCTCGAGATCTGGTCGGGCCTGCCGGAACTCTACCTGCTGATCATCCTCGCCTCCGTCATCACCCCCAGCTTCGGCATCCTGCTCGCCCTGCTGCTGCTCTTCTCCTGGACCGGGCTGGTCGGGGTGGTGCGGGCCGAGTTCCTGCGGGCGCGCAACTTCGACTATGTGCGCGCCGCCAAGGCGCTGGGGGCGACCGATACCGTCATCATGTTCCGCCATGTTCTGCCCAACGCCATGGTCGCCACCCTGACCTTCATGCCGTTCATCCTGTCCGGCTCGGTGGTGGCCCTGACCTCGCTCGACTTCCTCGGCTTCGGCCTGCCGGCGGGCTCGCCGTCGCTGGGCGAGCTGCTGGCCCAGGGCAAGGCCAACCTGCACGCGCCCTGGCTCGGCATCACCTCGTTTTTCGTCATCGCCATCATGCTCTCGCTGCTGGTGTTCATCGGCGAGGCGGTGCGCGATGCCTTCGACCCCCGCAAGATCTTCCGGTGAGCCGCAATGGCCGATGAACCCCTGCTCAGCGTGCGCGACCTGTCGGTGAGCTTCCATACCGGCAAGGGCCAGACCTTTACCGCCGTCGACCGCGTCTCCTTCCAGCTCAACAAGGGCGAAACATTGGCGCTCGTCGGAGAGTCCGGTTCGGGCAAGTCGGTGACCGCCCTGTCGATCCTCCAGCTCCTGCCCTATCCGCTGGCCCATCATCCGGCGGGATCGTCGGTCCGCTTCGAGGGCCAGGAGCAGGTCGGCGCCTCCGAGGAGAGCTTGCGCAGGATCCGCGGTAACCGCGTCGCCATGATCTTCCAGGAGCCGATGACCTCGCTCAATCCGCTGCACACGATCGAGCGGCAGATCGGCGAGGTGCTGACCATCCACAAGGGCCTCGGCGGCGAGGCCGCTCGCGCCCGCATCGTCGAGCTGCTCAACCTCGTCGGCTTGAAAGAGCAGGCCGAGAAGCGGCTCGATGCCTATCCGCATCAGCTCTCCGGCGGCCAGCGCCAGCGCGTGATGATCGCCATGGCCCTGGCCAACGACCCCGCCCTGCTCATCGCCGACGAGCCGACCACGGCCGTCGACGTCACCATCCAGGCCCAGCTCCTCAAGCTGCTGCGCGAGCTGCAGCAGAAGCTCGGCATGGCCATCCTGTTCATCACCCACGACCTCGGCGTGGTGCGCAAGATCGCCCACCGGGTCTGTGTCATGCAGAAGGGCAGGATCGTCGAGGCCGGAGACGTGAAGACGGTCTTCGACGCGCCCCGGCACGAGTACACCCGCCATCTGCTCGAGGCCGAGCCCAAGGGCAAGCCGGTGACCCCGCCGGCCAATGCCAGGACGCTGGTCGAGGGCAAGGACATCCGCGTGTGGTTCCCGATCAAGGGTGGCCTCCTTCGCCGCACACAAGGTCATGTGAAGGCCGTCGACGGCATTGATTTCGTGCTCAAGGAGGGTCACACGCTGGGCGTGGTCGGCGAATCGGGGTCGGGCAAGACCACCCTCGGCCTCGCCCTGCTGCGCCTCGAGACGGCTCGCGGCAAGATCGAGTTCAACGGCAAGGAGATCCAGGATCTCCGGCAGAGCGAGCTGCGCCCCTTGCGCCGCGAGATGCAGATCGTCTTCCAGGACCCCTATGGTTCTCTTTCCCCGAGACTCTCGGTCGGCGAGATCATCGGCGAGGGGCTGAAGATCCACAGGATCGGCAGGACCGACGAGGAGCGCGACGCGCTGATCGTCGCGGCGCTCAACGAGGTGCGACTCGACCCCGAGACGCGCCACCGCTACCCGCACGAATTCTCGGGCGGCCAGCGCCAGCGTATCGCCATCGCCCGTGCCCTCGTGCTCAAGCCGAAGTTCCTGGTGCTCGACGAGCCGACCTCGGCCCTCGACTTGTCGGTCCAGGCGCAGATCGTCGACCTCCTGCGCGAGCTGCAGGAGCGCCACCGCCTGGCCTACCTGTTCATCAGCCACGACCTGCGCGTGGTGCGGGCGCTGGCCGACGAGGTGATGGTGCTCAAGGACGGCAAGATCGTCGAGCGCGGACCGGCCAGCCGGATCTTCGACGCACCGACCCAGCCCTACACCAGGGCCCTGATGGCCGCGGCCTTCGAGCTCGAGGCGATCGAAGGAGCGGTGCGGACCTGATGGCGCTGCTCTTTCTTTCCAAGGGCGATGATCCGGTGAAGTGGTCCGCCGCCCTGCGGGTCCATCTTCCCGACCTCGACATCCGCGTCTGGCCGGAGACCGGCAACATCGAGGACATCGAGGCCGCCATGGTGTGGATGCATCCGCCCGGCGAGCTCAAGCGCTATCCCAAGCTGCGGCTGATCCTGTCGCTGGGCGCCGGGGTGAACCACGTGCTCGACGATCCCGACCTCCCGCCGGGCGTGCCGATCGCCCGCATGGTTGATCCCGGCCTCACCGCCGGCATGGTCGAGTACGCGGTGGCGGGGGTTCTGCGCTACCACCGCAACTTCGACGTCTACGAGCGCTTCCAGCGCGAGTCCCGGTGGAAGAAGCTGCCGACCCCCGACACGGCCAGGCGCGGAATCGGCGTGCTCGGCCTCGGCGAGATCGGCGGCGCCTGCGCACAGGCGCTCTCGGCCTTCGGCTTCGCCGTCGCCGGCTGGAGCCGCACGCCGAAGAGTCTCGAGGGCGTGACCGGCTATTTCGGCGCCGAGGGGCTGAAGCCGTTCCTGGCCCGCACCGATATCCTGCTCTGCGTCCTGCCGCTGACCGCTGCGACGCGCGGCATCATCAACAGGGAGCTGCTGGCGGCGCTGCCCAAGGGGGCCTTCGTCATCAACATCGCGCGCGGCGGCCACGTGGTCGACCGGGACCTGATCGCTTCTCTCGACTCAGGCCACATCGCCGGCGCCCTGCTCGACGTCTTCGAGCCCGAGCCTCTGCCGTCCGATCATCCCTACTGGCACCATCCGAAGGTCACGCTGACGCCACACATCGCCAGCCTGACCAATCCGGAGACGGCCGTGCTGCCGATCGTCGAGAACCTGAAGCGCCTCAAGTCCGGCGCGCCGCTCCTCAACCTGGTCGACCGCGTCTCGGGTTACTGAGGAGCGGCTACTGACGGACCGGGGCGCCGCCCTCGCCGACGACCACGAAGGGCGCCCAGAACATCGGATGGGCGTAGTACTCGGTCTCCTTGTCGGCGGCGAGCGCCAGCATCGCCCGGCGATGGGCCTCGGCCCGGCCGAGAGATGAATCCTTGGCCATCTCCCCGAGCATCGTCGTGGTCAGCTTGACGGTCGCCTCGGACAGCACCGCCCAGTGCGACACCAGCAGGGCGCGGCTGCCGGCATAGAAGAAGGCACGCGCCAGGCCCGACAGGCCCTCGGCCCCGGGCGTGCCGTCGGCCGCCGCCGTGTTGCAGGCCGACAGGATCACCCAGTCGGCATCCAGCTTGAGCCCGGCAATTTCACTGGCCGTGAGCACGCCGTCATCCTCGAGCGACGATTGAGCCGGCGGCGTCATCACCAGGGCCGGCTCGCCGACGTCGGAGAACTCTCCGGCCATCAGCCCATGGGTGGCAAAGGCCAGCACGCGATAGCGCTGCAAGTCCATCCCGCGCACCGCGCGCTCGGTCGCCCGCGGGCCGAGATAGAGATTGGGCTCGCCGACTTTCAGGGTCCTGGCCATGGCCCGCAGCTCGTCCGCGGTTTCAGGCAGCGGGGGAAGCTTGCGGATCTCCGCGGCATCGGCAACGGCACCGCGCGCGAAAAGGGCCGCCACATTGATCCCGCGCGAGCTGCCCGGCGGGCCCTCGAGCGTGGGATCGCCGATGCCCAGGAACGGTTCCGGGGCGCGCGCCGTGCGCGCGAAGCGGCGCAGGGACTTGAGGGCACCGACCGAAGGTAGAACCGTGCTGGCATAACGCTTGGCCAGCCACTGCGTCTGGCGATAGCCGGAGAAGTCGGCGACCGGCGCCTCCGGTGCCTCGCTCACCAGCACGCCCAGGGGCAGGCTCTGCAGCCCGGCATCCGGGACGATGAAGACGTTGCGGGCGCCGCTTAGCGCCGGCTCGATTGGCGCGAAGATTGACTTGTAGAGTTCGTGCGCCTTGGTCGTGTCGAAGCGTGGAATATCCTGCAGGCTGGTGACGTTGCTCGGATCGAGTCCCAGGCGCAGCTCGCGGATCGCGTCGTTCAGCGCCTGCCGGCCGATATCGAGACGCACGAACATGGCGGTGTCACGTCGAATGGCCATGACCAGGGTGCGTCGGTTGCCGACCAGCCAGAGGACCACGGCTTCATCGCGAGCGAGCAACCCCTGCATCTCGGCCAGAGGGACGGGCTGCGGCGAGGCCAGCGAGGCATAGTCGGGGTAGTCCTTCGCGATCCGGGCATCGAGCTCCTTCAGCCGGACGTCGAGCTGCTGCAGCTCTGTGCGGAGCGCCGCTTCACGGGCGGCGTCACGCTCGGCGCTCGGCCGGCCGAGGAACTGCACCAGGGCCGCATCCTTGCTGCGCCAGCGCTCGATCGTGTCCTCACGCGCCCGCACGACTTCCGCCAGGCCGCCGGTGCCGGAGGCGAAACGGGCTGCCATCCGGGCCACGGCCGCCTCGGTCCCCGTGGCCTGGGCAAGCTGCGCCACCTCGAAGGCTTCGGCGGTCAGAACTCCGCTGCGGGCCGCATCGGCCGCCTGCGCCCGCCACAGCAGGAACACGTGATCCATGAAGGCGCCGCGGTAGCTGGCCTGCTCGGCCTGATTGGCGGTGGACCGCTCGTCCTTGGAGCGCGCCATCTGCGTGCGGAAGGAGCGCGTTGCCTGGCGCAGCTCGGTCAGCGCCGGCTCGAAACGGTCCTGGTTCTCCAGCGCCGACGCCAGCTGGATGCGGGCCCAGGCGGTCTCGAAGTCCTCGGCGCCGCGCAGCCGCGTCAGGTTGGCGACGGCCTGCGCAGCGAGCGTCTCGGCTTCCGCGTGCCGGCCGAGTCGCAGTTTGATGCGTGCGAGGTTGACCTTGTCGAAAGCCACGGCCACGGAATCCGCGCCCAGCTGGGCCTCGTTGATGGTCAGGGCCCGCGCCAGCAGCGGCTCGGCTTCGCCAAGACGGCCGGTTTCCAACAAGGACCGGGCCAGCGAGCCGATCGTCTGGGCGACGCGGCGGTTATCCGGGCCATAGGCCGCTTCGGCGACGCCCACGGCCCGGGCCAGGAACGGGATGCCTTCCGGGGTCCGGCCCATCCGGCGGTAGCTCTGCCCGATCATGCGCAGCGGGAAGACCAGATGCGGGTGCGAAGGACCGGAAGACTTCACAATGATCTCGGCCGCCCGGCGGAACATGTCGATCGCCTCGGCATGGCGACCTTGCGTGTAGTAAGTCTCCGCCAGGCTGGCGAGCCCCGAACCGGTCTGCCGGTGCTCGGGGCCGAAGACGCGTTCGAAGGTCTGCAGGGAGCGCCGCTTCAGCTGCTCCGACTCGGCGAAGCGACCCATCACCATGTAAAGGATGCCGAGCTCGTCGGCGCTGTACGCGGTGAATTCATGATCGGCGCCAAAGAGTTTTTCGCGGATGGCCAGTGCCCGCTTGCCTACCTCTTCCGCCTGCGGGAAGCGTTCGGTCCAGCGGTAGGTCCGGGCCAGCCCATTCAGCACCGGCGGAATCCGGAAATCCTCAGGCCCGTACACCTCTTCCCGGATCTTCAGGCTGCGCAGCAGCAACGGTTCCGCATCCTGGAAGCGATAGGCGGAGATGTAGAAATCCGCCATCGCAAGGGCCGTCAACGCAAAATCCGCAGAGTCCGCACCCTTGCTCGCCTCCATGATCGCCAGCGCCCGCTGGAACGTCTCCTCGGCGGCGGCATAGCGCCCTTGTGACGCATGACAGCGCGCCACTGTTTCCAAAGCACGCCCGACAAGCTCGTGCCCGGGACCCAGTCGTTTTTCGCGAATCTCCAAGGCGCGCCGGTGAAGAGGCTCCGCTTCCTCGCAGCGCCCCGTGCGACGCAACGCCTCGCCCAGGTTGTACAGCCCCCACTGGACGTCCATCGTGTCACCCGCGAACCGTGCCTCGGCAATCGCCAGCTGTCGGCGGAAGGTGGCCTCTGCCTCGTCGAACCGGCCGCTGTCCAGCAGGGCGAAGCCGAGGCGCGACAACGGGGTTAGAAGGCGCGCGTCCTCGGAGCCGAACCGGGTTTCGCGGATCGTCACCACCCGGCTCATTACCTCGACGCCCTCCGGGTAGCGGCCGGTGCGGACATAGTGGTCGCCAAGGTCGCTGGCCACGGTCGCAGCTTCAGCCGAGTCGACGCCGCTGACCCGTTCCATGATGGCCAATGCCGCCTTGAGCGATGCTTCGGCCTCGCCGTAGCGGATCAGGTTGGTCTGGCACTGGCCCATGCGGTGAAGGGAGCGCGCGATCTCCACATGATCGGGACCTTGCCGCTTTTCGCGGATCGCCAGGGCCTGGCGATAGAGCGGCAGCGCTTCGGCGCAGCGCCGGCTGGCGCGATACACTTCACCCAGGTGGTGGAGCGGGAACGCGACCTCGATCGTCTCGCCCGGGAAATGCCGCTCCGCCACGGCCAGCTGGCGCCGGAAGGCCTGCTCGGCTTCCTCGTAACGCCTGTCATCCAGCAGTGCATAGCCCAAGCGGGCTAGCGGCGTCAGCAGCCCGCGCGCGCCATCCCCCAGACGCGTGGTGGCGTCGCGCAGCTCCTCGCGACGCCGCACGACGTCGGCCGATTCCGGTCGCGTGACTTCGGGCCGTGCCTGGGCACGCCCCTCCGGCGCGCCGGAGGCGAGCACGGCCAGCGCAACGACCATTGCCGCGGCGACACTGCGAGCGAGCGCCAAGCCCTTCATGGCGGGACCTTCATTGAAGTCGCCAGTATAGACCTGAACCGCAACTTACCCCTGTGACCGCTGTCACCGGGAGAAGGTTAACGCTAGGCCGGCTTGACGGTCGCCGTCATCAGCTCGCCGGCATCAACCTCGCGCTCAGAGGCGACGCGGTTGCGCCCGCGCCGCTTGGCGGCATAAAGCGCCGCGTCGGCGCGCTGCACGAAATTCGCGGCCGGCTCCCCCGGCCGGTAGCATGACACGCCCAGCGACAGGGTGACGTGCCCGAGGTCACGGTCGTCGCCGCGCATGATCACCCGGCGCGAGCCGATCGAGGACCGCAGCTGGTCGGCCAGCTTCAGCGCGTCTTCCAGCCGGGTCTTGGGCAGCAAGATGCCGAATTCCTCGCCGCCGTAACGGCAGGCCACGTCGCGGCCCTTGATGCCGTCGGTCAGCGCCCGGGCCACGAGCCGCAGCACGAGATCGCCGAGCTGATGACCGTAGGTGTCGTTGAAGCGCTTGAAATGGTCGATATCGGCCATCATCAGGCAGAGATCGCCGCCCTCTTCGAGAGCAAGCTTGAGGCTCTCGCGCAGCCGCATGTCGAACATCTTGCGATTGCCGACACCGGTCAGCGCGTCGACCAGCGTCTCGCGCTGCGCGGTCTCGATCTGGCGGCGCAGCACGTCGATCTCCTGCGAGGACTGGGCGAGCTTGCCGACGATCTCCTCGTTATGGGCGACCATGCGCCGCGTCTCGTCGAGAATCGCCTCGACCACCACCTGCATCCGGTCGGCGTCGGCGCTGATGTCCTCGATCGTGCCCGAGGCTTTACCCAGCGCTTCGCCGTAGCTCTTCTGGCCGGCGCCGGCCTTCTGCACCAGCGACAGGACGACCGCGGCGGCGGCCGAGATGCGCTCGCCGGCCTCGCGGATCTGCTCGGCCTCGCGCGAAGGACCCAGCAGCTGCTCGTAGAGATCGATGTTGCGCTCGGGCGTATACTCGATGCGGTTGGAATCGAGGATGTCGATCGCCCGCGCCAGGGCGGGATTGCTGCCGCTGGAATAGGCGTACCAGACGGCAAAGTTGTGCGGCGTCGGCGGAATCCGCCGCGCGGCCATGCTGGCGACCGCCTGTTCGGCGAAATGCCGCGTGCGATCGAGGTCGGCTGACCCTTCCACCCTCTAACCCTCCCACACGCCGGTCCCCAGCCAACCGGCGCAGCGTCCCCTGATATTAGTTCTTTTGCGGACCTACGTCTGTAATAGAGCGCGAATTCGCACCTTTCGTCCATAGACTAAAACGTCGCAACGCACTACCGCCCGCGGGTATCAAGCGCCGAACCGCGCCGCGATGACCCCGAAAACCGCGCGCAGGGTCTGCGTTTCCGCCCCTTCCGGCCGGCCCGGCCGGTGATAGGGATTCCAGGCGTAGATATCGAGATGCGCCCAGGGAATGCCGGCGCCCACGAATTCCTGCAGGAACAGGGCGGCAGTCACCGACCCGGCAAACGGGCCGTCCGAGATGTTGTTGAGGTCTGCGACCTTGCTGTCGAGACGCGCGCGGTACGGCGCCCAGAGCGGCATGCGCCACAGCGGATCGGCCTCGGCCTGGGCCTGGGCGAGGAGTTCGTCGGCCAGTGCATCGTCGTTGCAATAGAGCGGTGGCAGATCCGGCCCGAGTGCCACGCGGGCCGCCCCGGTCAGGGTGGCGAAATCCACCATCAGCGCCGGCTTCTCCTCGGAGGCGGCGGCCAGCGCGTCGGCCAGGATCAACCGGCCTTCGGCATCGGTATTGCCGATCTCGACCGTCAGGCCCTTGCGCGAACGGATCACGTCGAGCGGGCGGAAGGAATTTCCGGAAACCGAATTCTCGACGGCGGGCACCAGGACACGCAGGCGCACCGGCAATTTCGCCTCGACCACCATCTGGGCGAGGCCGAGCGCATGTGCCGCTCCGCCCATGTCCTTCTTCATGATCTTCATGCCGGCATCGTTCTTGAGGTCAAGGCCGCCGGTGTCGAAGCACACGCCCTTGCCGAGGATGGTCACCTTGGGGTCCGTGGCCTTGCCCCACCGCAGATCGATCAGGCGTGGGGCCCGCGGGCTCGCCCGCCCGACAGCGTGGACGAGCGGGAAACCCTGCTTGAGCAGCGCCTCGCCCTTGATGACGCTGAAATCCATGCGCAGCGCCTTGGCCATGTCGCGCGCGGCATCCGCGAGCTCCCCCGGCCCCATGTCTTCGGCCGGCGTGTTGACCAGATCACGGGCAAGGTCGCTGGCCCGGCTGACGCGTTCCACTTGGGCGCGATCGGTCCGGCGCGGCCAGACCAGCTCGGCCGGCTTGCGCGTGGCTTTGCGATAGCGGGTAAAGCCGTAGGAGCCGACCGCCCAGGCGATGGCCCAGCGCGTCGCCCCGGCATCCGGCTCGGGATCCAGCCGGTAGCTGCCTTCGGGCAACCGCAAGGGCAGGCCGGCCAGGTGCCAGAAATCGTCGGGGCCGCCGCTGCCGGCGATGCCGGCCAGGACACGGCCGGGAGCCCCATCGCGTCCGGGCAGAACGCAGACCTCGCCAGGCTTGGCGCTGAAATTGTTGCCCTCGACCCAACGCCGGGTCGCAGCCGGGGCGCTCTTGAGCCAGGCGGCGAACTCCCGCTTGGTCAGCAGGGTGAGCGGACGCGTGGCGGATGCAGGGCGCGGACGAAAGGGCAGCGGCAAGACACGGGCCTCCGGCAAAAGGATCGGCGGACAGGTAAGCGGGTTGGTGGGACCGCGTCAAACCCGAGCCCTAGTTTTTCTCGGCTCCTGCCCCAGCTAAGATCGCTGCCCCGAAACGGCGAAACCCCTTAGCGTGGCGTCCATGAGCGAATTCACCCTGCATATCGGCAACAAGGCCTACTCATCGTGGTCGCTGCGCGGCTGGCTGGCCTGCAAGCTGGCCGGCATCGACTTCCGCGAGGAGGTGCACGATATGGGTGCCCCCGACTGGTCGACCTTCGTGCGCTCGATCTCGCCCAGCGCCCGGGTTCCGGTGCTCCGCCACGGGGAGATCACGGTCTGGGAATCGCTGGCCATCGGCGACTACCTGGCCGATCTGTTTCCGAAAGCCGGGTTGTGGCCGGAAGATCGCGCGGCCCGGGCCGAGGCGCGGGCCATTTCGGCGGAGATGCATGCGGGCTTCACCGCCTTGCGCTCGTCGATGTGGATGAACACACGGCGGCGTTTCCCGGGCCGGGGCCGCAATCCCGGCTCGCTGGCCGATATCGCCCGCATCGTGGCGATCTGGGAGGAGGCGCGCCGCCGCTTCGGTGCCGGGGGGCCGTATCTCTTCGGCAGCCGCATAACCCTGGCGGACGCCATGTACGCGCCGGTCGTGGCGCGTTTCGTCACCTGGGAGCCGGATCTGCCGGCCGGCGCCAAGGCCTATGTCGCGGCCGTCTGGGAACACCCGGCCGTCGTCGAATGGCGCAAGGCGGCCGAGGCCGAGCCCTGGCTCATCACCAAATACGAGACCCCCGGCCCCTGAGGCCCGGCCACCGGCCTATTTGATCAGGCCGGCCTCGAAGTAGTAGAGCGCCGCCCCGGGGTGCAGCTGCAGGGCGACCGCCTCGGTCGACTGGTCGCGGCGGATGAGCTTGCCGTAAGGATGGCCGTTTTCCAGGGCGCGGCGGTTATTGGGATGCCAGAGCGCCCGGGTCAGCCCGTAGACGACGCTTTCCTCGATCTCGGCCGCGACGATCCATAGAACGCCCACGCTCACGGTGTAGGTCTCGGTGACGCCCGCATAGGCGGTCACCGGCACGTAGGTCTCGGCGAAGAACGGGTAAGCCGCCATCAGGCGCTGGGCAAACGGTCCGGCAATCGGCAGCAGGCTGATTTCGGTCGAGGCGGCAAGATCGGCGATGATCGGCGAGGGCAGGCCCGCCATGTCGAAGAAGGCGTCGAGCTTGCCCTCGCGCAGGGCATCGGCGGCTTCGGCCGGCTTCAGGAACTGGGCCTTGATGTCTTTTTCCTGAAGCCCCGCGGCCTGCAGCACCGCCCGGGCGGTCACCAGGGTGCTCGAATCCTTCTCCCCCAGCGCAACGGACTTACCCCGCAGCTGGCGAAACTCGCGGATATTCGCCGCCCGCCGGGTCACGACATGGAGGGCTTCCGGGTAGAGATTGGCGATCGCCCGCAGGTTCCGGACCGCGCCCTGTTTCCGGTAGAGGCTGGTGCCGTGATAGGCCCAGTAGGCGATGTCGGCCTGGCAGAGCGCGGATTCCACGCGCTGCGTCCGGATCGCCTCGATATTGGCAATGGCGCCCGGCGTGGTCTGGGTCACCGCGATCAGGCCCGGAACGCCGCAACTGCCGCCCCGGTCGCACTCGCGGCCCCCGGGGGGAGAACTGACGATGTTGCCGAGCAGCGAGCCGATCTCGAAGTAGCCGGATTCGGTCGGCCCGGTGGCGATGCGGAAAAACCGGGCTTCCTGGGCGGAAACGGCCGCGGCCGGCAGCGGGCGCAGAGCAGGCATGGCGAGAAGCGCCCCGCCCCCTGTCAACACCATCCGCCTGGAAAGCCCAGCCATTGCTGCGAATCTCGTGCGCCGCGAAGGCTCTTCGGCCGCGCGTGCGTTTTTCGGTCTAGGGCAGTTTTACTCCCGGACTGTGACCTTTTGAAGGAAAACCGGCGTGTTTCCTGCAAAGTAATTGCCTGCGCCGCACCACCGGCCGGCGGCCTAGGTTTTTCCCATCATCTGCCGCGGGAGATAGGTCACGATCTCGGGAAAGAGCGTGATCAGCGCCACGGCAACGACCATGAGCAGGAAGTACGGCAGGGCCACCCGGGCGATGTAGGTGATCTGGTGGCCGGTCATCCCCTGCAGCACGAACAGATTGAAGCCGACCGGGGGGGTGATCTGGGCCATCTCCACCACCACGACGACGAAAATCCCGAACCAGATGAGATCCAGGCCGGCGCGCTCGATGGTCGGCAGCACCACCGCCATAGTCAGTACCACCATCGATATGCCGTCCAGGAAGCATCCCAGGATGATGTAGAAGACCATGAGCGCCGCGATGAGCATCGCCGGCGATAGCTGAAGGCTGTCGATGTACTCGGCCAGCGACCGGGGCAGGCCGGTGAAGCCCATGGCGAGCGTCAGGAACGCCGCACCGGCGAGGATGAAGGCGATCATGCAGGACAGCCGCGTCGCCCCGAGCAGGCTCTCGATGAAGACCTTGCGGTCGAGCGTGCCCTGCACCGCCGTAAGCGCCAGGGCACCGGCGACCCCAACGCCGGCCGCTTCGGTCGCCGTCGCCAGCCCGGCGTAGATCGAGCCCAGAACGACTACGATCAGGAACACGGCGGGCAGCAGATGACGGGAGGCGTAGATCTTTTCGCCGAAGCTCATGGCGATATCGGAGGCGGGGATGCGGTCACGGTTGAACAGCGACCAGACCACGACATAACCCATGAAGAGGCTCGCCAGCATCAGGCCGGGCAGGACGCCGGCGATGAAGAGCTGGGCGATCGAGACTTCGGCGGCCACCCCGTAGACGATCATGATCAGGGAGGGCGGGATCAGCAGCCCGAGCGTGCCCGAGCCGGCCAGCGAGCCGACGATCATCTCCTCGGGATAGCCCCGCCGGCGCAGTTCGGGAATGCTCATCTTGCCAATCGTCGCGCAGGTGGCGGCTGACGATCCTGAGACAGCGGCAAAGATCGTGCAGCCAACGACATTGGTGTGCAGCAGGCGCCCGGGCAGCCGGCTCATCCAGGGCGCCAGGCCCTGGAACATGTCTTCCGAAAGCTTGGAGCGGAAAAGGATCTCGCCCATCCAGATGAACATCGGCAGGGCCGTCAGTGTCCAGCTCGATGAAGCTCCCCAGATCGTGGTCACCATGGCATCGCCGGCTGGACGAGAAGTAAACAGCTCCATGGCGATCCAGCCGACTCCGAGCAGAGCCAGACCGATCCACATGCCGGCACCCAGGATGACGAACAGGCAGATGATCAGGAAGCCGGTGAGGAGAAGCCCATCCATGGCGCTACTCGACGTGGGCCGGCTCGGAATCGGCTGACGCGGCGACGGCTTGGCGCCCGCTCGCCACCGCGATCAACTCGTCCACGAAGGCGATGAACAGAACCGTGACGCCGATGGCCATGGAAAGCTGCGGGATCCACAGGGGCGTCCTGTCCTGGGCGTCGGAGACAGCATGGAACTCGTAGGACCACCATGCCATGGTCCACGAGAACCAGGCGAAGAGCGCCGTCAGTACCACCGCCAGCAACAGGCAGCCGACCTCGAAGCGCTGGCGCCAGGGCGGCGGCAGACGTTGCAAAATCAGGGTGACGCGGATGTGCTCTCCGCGTTTGAGCGTGTGCGCCAGGGCGAAGAACGAAGCCGCCGCCATGCTGTACCCGGCGTAGGCGTCGGTGCCCTGGATATAGAGGCCGAAATAGCTGCCCGCGACCTGAACCAGGATATTGAGCAGGATGAGGACCATGAAGGCGCCGGCAACCCAAGCGCAGATGTCATAGGTCCGATCGAGAAGTCGACGCATCATGAGATCAATACGAAAGCACGGCTGAAAAAGAAACGGGGCCGATCCGTCGATCGGCCCCGATGCAGAATCAATGCCGTTCCGGCTCCGTCAGGAGCCTGTCCGGTAAGCCTTGACCAGCGCCTCGCCATCGGCACCGGCCCGTTTCAGCCAATCCTTGGTCAGCTCTTCGCCGAACTTCTGGAAACCCGCCTTGAGGGCCGGCGGCGGCGGCGCCGACACGGTCATGCCGTTCTTGCGGAACTCGTCGAAATAGAACGTGGCCAGCCGCGCGCTCTCCGCCCAGCCGCGGGCCTCGGCGACACCGGCGGCCGTCACCACGGCCTTCTGGGTAGCGGCATCAAGCTTCTTCCAGGCCGCCTCGTTGACGAAGATCATATTCTTCGGCAGCCAAGCCTGCACGTCGTAGAAGAACTTGATGTGCTCCCAGATCTTGATGTCGAAGCCTGTCGAGCCGGACGAGATCATCGAATTGACGCGGCCGGTGGCGAAGGCCTGCGCCGCCTCAGCGGCCTGGATGGTCGTGACCTGCATGCCCGCGAGCTGGCCGAGAAGCCCAGCCGAGGCGCCATAGGAGCGGAACTTGAGACCCTTCAGATCGTCGGCCGTGGCCAGCGCCTTGGGCGAGTAGAAACCCTGCGGCGGCCACGGCACCCAATAGAGCAGACGCATGCCCTGGGCGGCGAGGCGCTTTTCGATCATCGGCTTCTGGGCATTAGCCAGCTTGCGGGACTCGTCGAAGCTGGTCGCGAGGAACGGCACGTTGTCGGCGCCGAAGATCGCATCCTCGTTGTCGAGCACGACCATCAGCAGCTCGCCGATCTGCGCCTGGCCGGTCTGCACGGCGCGCTTGATCTCGGGCACCTTGAACAGCGAGGCGCCGGGATGCACGGTGATCTGCAGCTTGCCCGCCGTCGCATCCTTGATGTCGTTGGCGAACTTGACGAGGTTCTGAGAATGGAAATTGCCCGCCGGATAGCCGGCCGGCAGATCCCACTTCGTCTGGGCTGCGGCGGTGCCGGCGACGCCCAACGTCAAGGCAGCTGCCAGTGACACGATCTTGCGCATGGGAAACCCCGTTCGTCGTTTTTGTTGAAGGCCGGCCTTGAGCCGGGTTTCGCAACACTGTGCCGGCTCATCGGAGCGAGGTCAAGACAGGGTGCCTGCTAAACCCGCTCGGCCATCAGCGCCGTCAGCGCCGCCCACAGGCGGTAGAGATCGACGAGCCCGGTCGGGCTGAGCGCGGCATGGGCGAAGCTGCCCAGCACGGTCAGCCGAACCTTGTCCGGCGGCAAGGCTACTGCGAGAGCTTCGCTCTCGGTATAGGGGATGATGGCGTCGTCGCGGCCGTGCACGAGATGGAAGCGCGCCTCGACGCCGCTGAAATCGCGCCCGGCCAGGCTCAGGGCGTTCAGATCGTCGCGGATCGCCTGGGGCAGTTTCGCGATCAGGGCGGGCACGCGCTCCGAGTCACGATTGGCGAGCAGCGCCACCACCGCCTCCCCCTCCGGACCCAGGCCGGTCTCGAGATCGGCGACGTTGGCGTCGAGATCGGCCAGCTTGCGGCGCGCCATGGCGGTGAGCGCCGCGCGGTCGTGTAGGCTTTCGAGGCGCTCGGCATTGGCCAGCACGAAGACCCATTTGCCGTAGGCGTTGGGCACCGCCTGCTGCCAGGCACCGCCCGGCGAGCGGAACTGGCCGGTGGTGAAGAAGGTCGTCACCGCGACACTGTCCGAGTAGCCACCGATGGCGACCACGAAGTCGGTGCGGTGGCGGAGGTCGGGCTCGAGCACGGCGAGGATCGCCGGCCCCGAGGCGTAGGAGATGGCGGCGACACCGACCGGCACGCGCGCCGCACTCTGCGCGATCAAATGCCGGAGCGCCGCAGCGATGGGCTGCTTGTCATCGGCCGAGATACGCTGCTGGGAGAAGTTCGGCAGGTTGGGAATCAGAACGGCAAACCGTTTGCGGGCCAATGCGTCGGCCAGCAGGACGAGACGCGGGTCACGCCGGCCCTCCGGCGCCAAGCCGGGAACGAGCACTAGCGCCGCCTCGGGCGTCAGGCCGGGCAGCTGGTAAAGATCGCCCTCGCCGCCGGTCCATTTGACTTCGCGGCGCGCGGGCGCGGCCTCGCCCCGGCCGGGATCGCCGGCGCTCTGCAGCTGGACCAGCGCGTCGAAGGCATCGAGCGCGTCGAGCGGCGAGCAGGCCGACAGCGCCAGGAACAGGACCGCGGCGAGGCGCCGCATGGCCTAAGCGTGGGAGACGAGCTTGCGCCCGGCCACCGGCAGCGTGGCGGTCAGGATGCGGCCGCCGTGAGACTCGGTGATGTAGAGGGTCTTGTTGCCCGGCCCGCCGAAACAGGCGTTGGTCCAGGGCAGGCCTTCGCAATCGATCAGGTGCGTCGGCCGGCCGAGTCTGTCGAAGCGCCAGACGCCGATGCCGAGCTGGCAGACGATGATGCCGCCCTCGGCGTCGAGCGCCAGCCCGTCCGGTCCGCCGGTGCCGCCGGAGAGCTGGATGAAAGTGCCGACCTTGGCCAGGGTGCCGTCCTTCATCAGTGGCAGACGCCATACTGCATTGGCCCGCGTCACCGCGAGATAAATCTGGTCCTCGTGCAGGTTGAGCACCAGGCCGTTGGGGCTCGGCACCTTGTCGATCAGCAGATCGAGCCTGCCGGCCGTCGTCAGGCGGTAGACGCGGCCGGTCGGATCCTGCCAGCCGGTCTGGCCCTGGTCGGTGAAATAGAGATCGCCGTTGGCGGCATAGGTCAGGTCGTTGAGGCCCTTGAAGCTCTGGCCGTTATGGGTCTCGCGCAAGGGCGTGACCTTGCCCGTCGCCGGATCGAGGTTGAGCAGGCCCCGCTTGTAGCAGGCGATGACCATCTTGCCGTCCTGGCGGATGACCAGGCCGTTGGGCCAGCCGTCATACTCCGCGATCACCGACCAGTCGCCCGCCGGCGTGATCTTCAGGATGCGGCCGTTGGCGATGTCGGTGATGAAGAGATTGCCGGCGCGGTCGAAGCTCGGCCCCTCGAAGAACGAGTCCGGCGCCACACCGCCGCGGTTGCTGTCCACCCATTCGCTGGGCGTCTTTTTGCGCAGCGTCTCGGGCAGGCGGGCGAACTCCTCGGGCACGAGGCGCTGGGGCGGGGCAAACAGGCTCATGAGACGGTGATGACCTTGTCGTTGATCAGGGCGTCGATCTCCGAAGCAGAATAGCCGAGACCGGCCAGGGTTTCGCGCCCGTGCTCGCCGATACGCGGCAGGTCGTGCCGCAGGCCGAAGCGGCGCCCGGCCATCTCCAGCGGCAGCGCCGGCACCTTGGTCGGCGTGCCGTTGGGCAGCGTGATGTCGAGCAGGCCGCCGGAGGCGTTGAGATGCGGATCGTCGAACAGGTCCTCGGGCCGGGTGATTGGCGCGAAGGGCAGGCCCGTCGCCTCGCATTTTGCCATCAGCTCCGCCTTGGGAAATTTCTTGAACACGGCGGCGACAATGGGAATGAGCCGGTCGCGGGCGTGCACGCGCTGCACGTTGGTGGCGAGCGCGGCATCGGCCAGCAGGTCCGGCCGGCCGAAGGCCTCGCAGAACTGCTTCCACTGCGTGTCGCTGACCACGCCGATGAAGATCTGCTGGCCGTCCGCCGTCTCGAAGATGTCGTAGACCGCCCAGGCGGCCACCCGGATCGACATCGGCGGCAGCTGCTTGCCCGTGGTCGCGGCATAGGCCATGTGCTGGCCCATCAGCAGCACCACGCTCTCGAAGAGCGAGCTGGTGACCTCCTGGCCCTCGCCCGTCCGCTGTCGCTGGATCAGGGCCGCCATCACGCCCATCGCCCCGAACATGCCGCCCATGATGTCGATCACCGACGAGCCGGCGCGCAAGGGGCGGCCCGGCAGGCCGGTCATGTAGGCGAGCCCGCCCATCATCTGCGCCACCTCGTCCAGGGCCGTGCGTTGCTCGTAGGGACCGGCGAGGAAACCCTTGTGCGAGGCGTAGATGAGGCGCGGGTTGAGCTGGCGCAAGGAGGCGTAGTCGAGACCGAGCCCGGCCATGGCCCCGGGACGGAAATTCTCGGTCACCACGTCGGCGGTGCCGATCAGGCGCAGGACGATCTCCCGCCCCTTCGGCGATTTGAGATCGAGGGCCAGGCTGCGCTTGTTGCGGTTGAACATGGCGAAGAAGCCCGCCCCCGAGCCGGTCAGCCGACGCGTATTGTCGCCGGCGGGCACGGGCTCGATCTTGATCACCTCGGCGCCGAGGTCGGCGAGCATCAGGCCGCAGGTCGGGCCCATGACCATATGGGCGAACTCGACCACCCGGATGCCGGCGAGCGGCAGATCGCCAGGCTCGTTCATCAGGCGGCGGCTCCGAAACCCTTGGGCAGGCCGGCCATGGCGAGGTTGCCGTGGAACTCGGCGCCCGGCAGCGCCGCCTCGATCTGCCGGCGCACGCCCAGCAGCTTCTCCATGTCGATCCCGGTGCGCAGGCCCATGGCCTCGAGCATGAACACCAGGTCCTCGGTGACGACATTGCCCGAGGCGCCCGGCGCGTAGGGGCAGCCGCCAAGTCCACCCAGCGAGGAATCGAGGGTCTTGATGCCAGTCTCGAGCGCCGCCACCGCGTTGGCCAGGCCCAACCCGCGCGTGTTGTGCAGATGCGCGCCGGTCAGCCTGTCGCCGATCTCGCGGCGCACGGCGGTGAACAGGCGCTTGATCTGCGCCGGGTTGGCGTAGCCGACGGTGTCCGCCAGGCCGACATCGTCGGCGCCGGCCTCGACCAGGCCGACCGCGAGGCGCACTACTTCACGCTCGTCGACCGGCCCGTCGATGGTGCAGCCGAAGGCCGTCGACAGCCCGCCGGACAGGGCCGGGCGCTTGCCCTTGGGGAGCGTGCGCAGGAAATCGGCGATGCGGCGGAACTCGGCCAGCTGCTCGTCGGGCGTCTTGCGCACGTTGGACTGGCTGTGACCCTTGCTGACCGACAGCGGGAAGCTGAGCTTGTGCACGCCCGCTGCCACGCCACGTTCCGCGCCCTTGAGGTTGGGGATCAGCGCCGCCACGGAAAGACCGGGAATGGTCAGGGCGTGCGCCACGACCTCGGCTGCATCGGAAAACTGCGGAATCAGCTTCGGCGGCACGAAGGAGCAGACCTCGATCTCGCGCACGCCGGCCGCCGCCTCGGCGGTGATCCAGGCCTTCTTGGCCTCGGTCGGCATGAACTGCTTGGTGTTCTGCAGCCCGTCGCGAGGGCCTACCTCGCTGATCTCGACATCGATGGTGCTCATGGCTCTTCAGATTAGGGCGTCAGCACCGTGCGGCCAATGACCTTCCCGGCTTTCAGCTCCGCGAGCGCCGCCGGCGCGTCGTCAAGCGGCCGCGTCCCCATCGGGATACGCGGCACCTTCCCCTGGCGCACGAGGGCCAGCAACTCCTCGAGCTCACGAAGGCTGCCGGTGTACGACCCTTGGATGGTGAGCGCTCGCTGCGGAAATAGCGGCAGCGGGATGGTGATCTGGCCGCCATAAAGGCCGACGATCACCAGCTTGCCGCCCTTGCTCAGGATGTCGATGGCGAGCTGCGCCGTCGTCGGGCCGCCGAACAGGTCGAGCACCGACCAGACCGCACCACCCGCGGCCTGCTTGAGCTGCGCCACGGCATCGGGGGCAGCACCATCGACCGCGGCGACCGCGCCGGCCTTCAGCGCCGCCGCGCGCTTCTCCGGGCTGATATCGACCGCAATTGCCGCCTTGCCGCCGAGTGCCTTGTGGATGGCGATGCACTGCAGGCCCAAGCCGCCAGCACCGATGATGACCAGCGGATGGCGCTGCAAGGTGTCGAACTTGCGCAGCGCGCTGTAGGTCGTCAGGCCCGAACAGGCATGCGGCGCCGCCTCGGCCGGCGAAATGTTGCCGATGTCCAGCAGGTAGCGGGGATGCGGAGCGATGATGTGGTCGCTGTACCCACCCGGTTTCTGGATGCCGAGATAGCGGGGTGCCATGCAGTGATTCTCGAGCCCGTCCCGGCAGACGTCGCACGCACCACAACCGATCCATGGAAAGATGAGGCGTTGATCGCCGGGCTTCACGCCCTTCGCGTCGGGCCCGCAGGCCACGACCTCGCCCACCGTCTCGTGGCCGAGCGTGTGCGGCAGCTTCATGCCGCGATCGGCCATGTTGAGCCGCTTGCCGCCGCCCATGTCGAAATAGCCATCAGCGATGTGCACATCGCTGTGGCACACGCCGGCCGCCGTCACCTTGAGCAGTACCTCGGTGCCGGAGGGTTTCGGCGTGGGCCGCTCGATCGGCTTCAGCGGCGCGCCGTACTCGACGATGTCGTAGCTCTTCACGTGCGTTCTCCTCAATAAGACTTGGGCAGGCCAAGGACCTTCTCGGCGATGAACGAGAGGATGAGCTGCGGGCTGACCGGGGCCAGGCGCGGCACCCAGGCCTCGCGCAGGTAGCGCTCGACATGGAATTCCTTGGCGTAGCCCATGCCACCATGGGTGAGCACGGCCGTCTCGCAGGCCCGGAAGCCCGCTTCGGCGGCGAAGTATTTCGCGGCATTGGCCTCGGCGCCGCAAGATTTCTGCTGGTCGTAAAGCGTGGCCGCCTTGAGCACCAGCAATTCTGCCGCCTCGAGCTCGATCCAGCGCTCGGCCAGCGGATGCTGGATGCCCTGGTTCTGGCCGATCGGCCGGTCGAAGACCACGCGCTCGCCGGCGTAGCGCGCCGCCCGGCGCAGTGCGGCCTTGCCCAGCCCCACCGCCTCGGCCGCGATCAGGATGCGCTCCGGATTGAAGCCGTGCAGGATGTAGGAGAAGCCCTTGCCCTCTTCGCCGATGCGGTCGCCCGCCGGCACGCGCAGATCGTCGATGAACAGCTGATTCGAATCGACGGCCTTACGCCCCATCTTCTCGATTTCGCGCACCTCGACCTTCTCCCGGTCGAGGTCCGTGTAGAACAGGGTCAGCCCGTCGGTCGGCCTGGCGTCGCTGCGGGCGGCGGTGCGAGCGAGGATCAGGATCTTGTTGGTCACCTGCGCGGTCGAGATCCAGATCTTCTGACCGGTGATGACGTAATGGTCGCCTTCGCGCACGGCCTTGGTCTTGATCCGCGAGGTGTCGAGCCCGGCATTGGGCTCGGTGACGGCGAAGCAGGCCTTGTCCCGGCCCTGGATCAGCGGCGGCAGGCAGCGCTGCTTCTGCTCGTCGCTGCCAAAGACCACGACCGGGTTGAGGCCGAAGATGTTCATGTGGATCGCCGAGGCGCCGGAGAAGCCGGCGCCGGACTCGGCAACCGTCTTCATCATCAGCGCCGCCTCGGTGATGCCAAGCCCGGCACCACCGTACGCCTCGGGCATGGCGATGCCGAGCCAGCCGGCCTCGGCAAAGGCCTTGTGAAACTCGTGCGGATAACCGCCGTCGCGATCCTTCTCCAGCCAGTAGGCGTCGTCGAACCCGGAGCAGAGCTTCGCCACCTGGTCGACGATCGCCTGCTGTTCGTCGGTCGGCGTGAAGTTCAGGCTCACGGACACACGATCTCCTGAGTTACGGGCGGCCCGTCTCGCCGACCTGCTTCGCATAGGTCTCGCGGCCGCAGAAAGCGGCAAGGGCGCCCACCATACAACCGGCCGGCAGGATGGCAAAAGCGAGGGCATAGCTCCCGGCGCTGTAGTGGCGCGCACCCGCCACCAGCGTGCCGTCCCAGTGCAGATCGAGCAGCAGCCCGACCAGCGGCTGGAAGAGCGCGCCCGAGCCGATCACCGCCGTGTTGATGAAGCCATAGGTGCTCGACGACAGGAAAGCGGGGTTGTGCTCGCGCGCGGCGGCGAAGGACAGCACCATGCAAGAGGCGCCGAAGCCGTGGATGATGATCAAGGCGGAGAAGGCGATGAGCGGCAGGCCAGGCAGATAGAGGGCCAGGGCCAGCGCCACGCCGGCGAGCGCCGAACCCGCCACCATCACCGGCCGGCGCCGCTGCCAGTGATCGGAGAGCCAGCCGAGCAGCGGCGCGCCGAAGGCCCAGCCGACGAACATCAGGGACAGCGTCGCCGCCGCCGGCGCGCGCTCCATGCCGTGCACCGTGGTCAGCCAGGGCACGCCCCACAGGCCGGCGAAGGCGAGCATCGGACCGGTCATGGTCAGGCCGAACAGGGCGTTGAGCCAGGTCTGGCGATTGGCGGCAACGCGGCGGATCCCCTCGCCCAGGCCGATGGCCGAGCTCTCGGCATGGCGCTGGTCGCGAATCACCAGCCACAACGCCACGGCGAAGAAAACCGCCGCGCCGCCGATGACCAGGACCGTGGCGCGCCAGCCGACCTCCGAGACCGCGGCGGCCAGCGGCGCCTGGCCGAGCACCGCCCCCGCCATGCCCGCCGCCTGGGCCAGGCCGCCGAGCAGCGCGAAGCGATGGGGCGGGAACCACTGCGTGATCACGGTCAGCACACCGACCCAGGAGAACGCGGCACCGGCCCCGATCAGCAGCCGGCCCAGCGAGGCCACCGCGGTGCTGTCGGCCACGGCGAAGACCAGGCTGCCGACGGCGCAGAGCAAGGCCGCCGCCGTGGTCAGGCGGCGCGGGCCCACGCGATCCATCAGCAGGCCGACCGGAATCTGCAGGCCGGCATAGGCGTAGAAATAAAAGGCCGAGAGGTTGCCGAGGATCGCCGCACCCACGGCGAAGTCGCGCATCAGCTCCTCGACCATGACGCTGGGCGAGACGCGCTGCAGGAACGCATAGGAGAAGAAGAGAGCCGCGACCAGCCACGCGGCCAGCGCGCGGCCACGACCGGCGCTGGAAGGGGATACCGACGTCACGGGCGGGAGATTAGCCGCCGGGCGCCGCTTGGGCTACGATCCCGCGACCGCTTTCGGGGAGATGTGAATGTACCGGTACATTGCCTTGCTCGTCGGTGCCGTCGCGATGCTGAACGGCGCCGAGGCGACCGCCCAGGCCGCCTATCCGTCGCGGCCGGTGAAATTCGTCGTTCCCTTCCCGCCCGGCCCGGCGGACATGTTCGTGCGTCTGTACGCGCAGAAGCTGACCGAGCAGCTCGGCCAGCCCTTCGTCATCGAGAACCGGCCGGGAGCGACCGGCACGATCGGCGCCGCCGCCGTGGCCGCGGCTCCCGCCGACGGTTACACGCTCCTGGGCACCGTCGATCTGCCGATCGTGAAGGCGCCGAATCTGGTGAAGATTCCTTATGACCCGATCAAGGATTACATACCCATCGCCTTGATCGGAGAAGACTTCAATATGCTGGCGGTGCATCCCGCCACCGGCTTCCGCGCGCCCGCCGACCTGGTGAGCGCCGCCAAGGCGAAGCCGGGTACGCTGAATTTCTCCTCGGCCGGCAACGGATCACCCGGACATATGTGCGGCGAGATGGTCAAGCGGGCAGCGGGCATAGAGATGACCCATGTTCCCTATCAGGGCGCCGGACCGTCGCTGACAGCCCTTCTCTCTGGCGAAGTGCAGGTGTTTTGCGGCCCGCCCGCCGCCCTCGCGCCGCATATCCAGGCCGGCAAGGTCACGCCGCTCGGTATTACGGCGCAGACGGTGTCGCCCCTGACCCCCGGCCTCGCTCCACTGGCCGCTACCTGGCCCGGCTTCGACCTCACCAACTGGTACGGCTTCCTGGCCCCGGCCGGTACGCCCGAGCCCATCATCGCGACGCTGCGCCAGGCGCTGCGCAAGGTTTTCGACGACGACACCGTGAAGCAACGGCTGACCGCCTCGAATATTCAGCCGCGCTGGACCGAAGGCCCGGCGGCGGCCGCGCGCGTCAGCGGCGATCTGGAGAAATGGGCGAAGGTCATCAAGGACGCCAATATCAAGGCCGATTGAGTATTTCTGTCAGCGCATCATGAACAAGCGCCCGAACTTCCTGCTGATCATGACCGATCAGCATCGGGCGGATCATCTCGGCTGCTACGGCAACCGGATCGTCCGCACGCCTCACATCGACTCCATCGCCGCCACCGGCGTGGCCTTCGAGCGCTTCTACGTGGCTTCGCCGATCTGCATGCCCAACCGGGCGACACTGATGACCGGGCGCATGCCGTCGCTGCATGGCGTGCGCCACAACGGCATCCCGCTGCCGCTCGAAGCCACCACCTTCGTCGAGCTGCTGCGGCGCGCCGGCTACCGGACCGCCATGGTGGGCAAGTCGCACCTGCAGAACATGACCGGCGAGGCGGCGAATCTGCCGCCGGGCAAGTACGCAAGAGGCGGCCCGAGAAGCACGGAAGGCCTCGTTCCCGCGGAGCGGCCAGGACCGGGGCGCTACGACCAGGAGCTGGCGCCGAAATGGCGCGACGATCCGTCGCACGATCTCGATCTGCCCTATTACGGGTTTGACAGCGTCGATCTCGCCATCGATCACGCCGACCAGGTCGAAGGGCACTACACGCGCTGGCTGCGCCAGAAACGCAACGACGCCGACTCCCTGCGCGGGCCGGAGAACGCCCTTCCGTCGCCCGACTATGCGACGCCGCAAGCTTGGCGCACGCGCCTGCCCGAGGAGCTCTACCCGACCTCCTACATCGCCGAGCGCAGCCTCGCGCGGCTGGACGAATGCGCGCAGGAACGCGACCGTCCGTTTTTCCTCAAATGCTCGTTTCCCGACCCCCATCACCCGTTCACGCCGCCGGGACGATACTGGGGCATGTACGACCCCAAGGACATGGAGCTGCCGGCGAGCTGGAACGTCGATCGCGCCACGGCGGCGCCGCCTCTGCGCTGGCTGCTCGATCAGCGCGACGCCGGCAAGGCGCGGACGGATACGCCGGCCTTGTTCGCCTGCAGCGAGCGCGAGGCGCGCGAGACGACGGCGCTCACCTTCGGCATGATCACCATGGTCGATGACGCGGTCGGCCGCATTCTCGAGCGCCTGACGGCACTGGGGCTGGCCGACAACACCATCGTCATCTTCACTGCCGATCACGGCGACTACATGGGCGATCATCAGTTGCTGCTCAAAGGACCGCTGCACTACCAGGCGCTGGTGCGCGTGCCGTTCCTGTGGCGCGAGCCGGATGGCGGGGTGCGCGGCCGCCGCAGCGCCCTGTCCTCAACCCTGGACATCGCCCGCACGGTGCTCGAGCGCGCCGGGCTGGAACCCTTCCAGGGGCTGCAGGGCCTGTCGCTGCTCCCGGCGCTCAACGGCGCCCGGGACGGCCGGGAGGCGATCCTGATCGAGGAGGAAGGCCAGCGCATCTACCTTGGCTTCGATCGCCGCGTGCGGGTGCGCACCGTGGTGACCGAGCGGCACCGTCTCAGCCTCTATGACGGGGCAGCCTGGGGCGAGCTCTACGACCTTGCCGAGGATCCGCACGAACTGACCAATCGCTGGGCGGATCCGGCCTGCGCGGGGACGCGATCGGCCCTCAGTGAGCAGCTGGCCCGGGCGATGATCGAGCATTCCGACACACACCCGTATCCCACGGGACTGGCGTAAAAATAAGGTACCCGGCAACCCGGTTTTGACGTCATGACCGGGCTATGATCGCGGGGTTGGCGCGAACCATGCTTGCGGCTTGCTTCCAACGGCGTTTCTTGGTTGAGTAAGACTTCAGTATAGGGATCGGGGGGTTGAATGTTCCGGTGGGGGATGGGATTGGGCGTGGCCGCTGCCTTATTGGCCAGCGCCGTATCGGCCCAGGACTTCAAAGCCAATCAGGTCATTCGCGACCGTGTCACCATTGGCGGCAAGCAGATTCCGCTGCCCGAGGGTGAATGGCGGGTCGCCGGCTACGGCTACTCTTCGATCAAGGATTCGAGCTTCAGCAATCTCGGCGCTTTCGGATCGGTCGAGAACATCGTCGCCTTCCGCCGTTCGGGAAACACGATCGATTCCTTCGTCGAGATCAATACCAATACGCTGCCGATCATCGACGGCTGGGGCCTGTCGAAGGAATGCCTGCGTACCGACCTCTATCTGACGGTTACGCGCTTTCGCACCGGCTTTGACGGCGCCTGCTTCTTCATCAAGCGCACCGCGACCGGCGCCACTAACGGCTCGCTCAAGGCCTGGGTAGCGGCCAAGAACTTCGCCCAGAGCAACAGGCTCGAATTGCCGGCGGGCTGGGTCACGGTCGGCTTCCGCTTCGCCGACCGGCAGGACATCGTCGACGTGCGTTTCCATTTCAACCCGGCGACGCGCGGCCTGCCCGCCGCGACGCCGACCGCCGACCCGGCAATGGACCCGTGGGGTGACGAAAAGGTCAAGGCCGACGTGGCGAAGATGCGCTTCGTCGAGGAACTCTCGGTCTGGGGCACCTTTGTCAGCGGTTATTTCCAGAAGGGCCTGCGCAATCAACTCGCCGCGGCGGACGTGATGCCCATGCCCTCGGCGGCACTGCTCAACCAGCAGCGGCCGGATGTCCAGGAGCGCCTCAAGGCCCTTGAGAAATTCCGCGCGGAGAACGCGCTGACCCAGTCGCAGTTCGAATCGCAGCGCAACATGATTCTCAATGAAGCGACCGCGGTGGATGCGGGCGGCTGGCTCAGCCACTCGGTCAAGAAGAACATCTCGTTCCGCGTCTTCGGCTCGATCGTCGACTGGATGCTGGCCTTCGGCGTGACCCTGAGCGCGCCGATCTCGACGGCCCTCACCGCGAGCATCGTCGCCGTGCACTCGGTGATCTTCGTGTTCAACGACCGCTACTGGGACAATTACTGGGTCGAGAAGGGCCGCCGTGACGGCAGCCAGACGGTCGATTTCCACTACATCGGCGACCAGCCGGCGCCCAACATGGTGGTGTCCCATGCGCGCTCCTAAGATGATCGCCCGCGTCGCGCTCGGCGCGGTTTTCCTGGCGGCAGCGGCCGCCCTCCCGGCCGCCGCCCAGCCCCTGGGCACGGACGATTTCAGGCTCGATCAGCGGCTCTCGGGCGTCTTCACGGTCGCCGGCAAGCAGGTGCCGCTACCCGCCGGCGACTGGCGGGTGGCGGGCTATCGCAAGATGACGATCGAGACGGGGCTGATCAATTACGGCGCCTATGGTGTCATCCACAACATCGTCCTGTTCAAGACCAGCGGCAGCACGGTCGACGCCCTGCTCGATCTCAACGTCAACGCGCTGCCCGTGAACGACGGCTGGGGCATCTCCAAGGATTGCGAGCGGCAGGATTTCTACGCGACGATCGCCCGCTACAAGTCCGGCTGGGATGCGTCGTGCCTGTTCCTCTATCACACGCAGACCGCCGCCACGGACAAGACGTCGCGCGCCTGGGGCGACGCGATGAACTACGCCAAGGAAAAGAAGCTGACCCTGCCGTTGAGCTGGGTCACGGCCGGCTTCCGCGTCGCCACCCGCAGCGACGTGGTTGACGCCCGCTTCTCCTTCAATCCCGAGACCCGCGGCATGAAAGCCTCGAACGGCGCCTGGGACCAGAGCCCTTGGCACAAGACCAAGTTCGAGGCCGATCCGGCCAAGGTGGCGTTCATCGCGGCGCTGGCGACCTGGGCCGGACCCTATGCCCAGAACATCGAAGAGGGCATGAAGAACCGCCTTCTGGTGAAAGACGGCTATCCGATGCCCTTCGCCAACGCGGCGAAGGCGGAGGACAAGAGCATCGCCGCGCGCCTCAAGACCCTCGACAAGCTGTATGCCGAGAAGGGCGTGACGGAAGAGGACTACAAGGCCCAGCGCGAGGCGATCGCCTCGGGCAAGGCCGACGAGCCGATTGCCCAGCCCGACGCGCCGACCATCGCCTTCTGGAAGACCGTGGCCTACCGGCCGATGGTCTCCACCGCCAACATCTTCATCGACTACTACTGGGTCGGCTCGCCCTTCGCCACCGGCGTGCTCGTCATCCTGCAGATCCTGGTCAACACGACCAAGTTCTACTTCCACGAGGTCGCCTGGGAGCGCTTCGTGGGGGCGGGATCCGGCAAGCGCGACGCGCCGCGGACGATCGACTTCACCTACGCCGCCGTCAACAGCTGACGCTGTTCGCCAGATAGGCTCAAGGGGGCCGGCAGCACCCGGAAGGGCGCTGCCGGCCCTTTGCTTTTGGCGGCCGATCCGGCACCCTTGAGCCGCCCGCGGAATCACGATCAGGATCATGGACGTCACGCTTCTCGGCACCGGCTGCCCCCAGGTCTCCACCGAGCGTTACGGGCCCGCCAATCTGGTGCGCCACGGCGGCCGCGCCTTTCTCGTGGATTGCGGCTCGGGCACCACCCAGCGGCTGCTGGGCGCCGGCTCGGCCGGGCGCGATCTCGATGCGGTGCTGCTCACCCATCTCCATTCCGATCATCTCGTCGACCTCTACCAACTCATCGTCTCGAGCTGGCACCAGGGACGCGACCGTCCGCAGCGCGTCTACGGCCCGCCCGGCACCCGGCGCTTCGTCGAGAGCACGATGACCGTCTGGCGGACCGAACTCGAGCAGCGCATCGCCCATGAGAAGCGTCCTTCGACCCGTGCCCTCGAAACCGAGGTCACCGAGATCGGTCCGGGGACCGTGCTGAACCAGGATGGCGTCGCCATCACCGCCGTGGCGGTGGCGCACCAGCCGGTCAAGCATGCCTTCGGCTTCGTCTTCGAGGCCGGCGGCCGCAAGCTGGCCTTCAGCGGCGACACCGCCTATTGCCCGGCGCTGATCGAGGCGGCGCGCGGCGCCGATGTGCTGGTGCACGAATGCTTCATCCATCGCGAGATGAAGCTCACCCCCGGGCGCACGGCCGAAGGACTGGCGAACGTCGCCTCCTATCACACCCTGTCGTCCGAGGTCGGCAAGGTCGCCGCCGAATCCGGAGCGCGCTGCCTGGTGCTCAACCATTTCGTGCCCATCGCCTTCGACAAGGCCGCCCTGCTCGCCGAGGTCCGCAAGGACTACGCCGGCCCGATCGTGGTGGGCGAGGACCTGATGCGCCTCGACCTCGACACGCGCGTGGCGACGCATGCCGGCGGCCTGATCGGTCTCGCTTAGTGGAAACCCTGGCCGCGTCGGACACAGGCATCCCGTTTCTCCGCGAGGCGGTCATCCTGCTGGCCTCCTCGGTGGTGGCAGTCGCGGTGCTGCATCGCCTGCGCATCAGCCCGGTGCTCGGCTATCTCGTCGCCGGCCTGGCCATCGGTCCCTCGGGCCTGGCGCTGGTCGGCCACGTCGAATCGGTGCGCACCTTTGCCGAGCTCGGCGTCGTGTTCCTGCTGTTCATGATGGGGCTCGACTTGTCATTCGAGCGCCTGAAATCGATGCGCCGCATGGTCTTCGGGCTGGGAGGCTTGCAGGTCCTGCTCTCCGCCGGCGCCATCGCCGCCGTGGTCTACGGGCTGGGTTTCCGGGGGCCCGAGCTCGTGGTCATCGGCGGGGCGCTGGCCCTGTCCTCGACAGCGGTCGTGCTGCAGGTGCTGATCGACCGCGGCGAGATGGCCTCGCGGCTGGGTCGCGTATGCTTCGCCGTGCTGCTGCTCCAGGACCTGGCCGTCGTGCCGCTGCTGGTCGTGGTCAACGTGCTGGGCAGCGGCGCCGAAGCCCTGGGCCTGGCGCTGGCCCTCACCTCGGCCAAGGCCGTGGTGGCGATCGCCGTGATCCTGTTCGTCGGACGCTATGCGCTGCGCGCCCCGTTGCGGGCCGTGGCGGCGACACGCAGCTCCGAGCTCTTCATGGCCTTCGCCCTGCTGGTCATCCTGGGCACCGGCTGGCTCACCCATGTCGCCGGCCTGTCGATGGCGCTGGGCGCCTTCCTGGCCGGGCTGCTGCTGGCCGAGACCGAGTTCCGCCACCAGGTCGAGACCGATATCGGGCCGTTCAAGGGCCTGCTCATCGGCCTGTTCTTCATGGCCGTGGGCATGTCGGTCGACGCCGACGTCGTGGCCCGCGCGCCGCTCGCCCTGATCGGCGCGGTGCTCGGCCTGATCGCGCTCAAGGCGCTGATCGTCGCGGCCCTGTGCCTGCTCTTCGCTCTGCCGCGCGCCGTGGCCTTGCGCGCCGGCCTGCTGCTCGGGCCGGGCGGCGAGTTCGCCTTCGTGATCCTGACCACCGCCATCGCGCGCCAGGTGCTCGACGATACGACCGCGCAGTTCCTGCTCGCCGCGACCACCCTGTCGATCCTGCTGACGCCGGGCCTGGCGGCGCTCAGCGCCAGCCTCGCCGAGCGCCTTGATTCAGCGCAGGCCCGGCGCGGCAGCGACGGCATCGACCAGGCCCGCGATACCACCGACGATCATGTCGTGATTGCTGGCTTTGGCCGCGTCGGCCAGACGGTAGCCGCGCTGCTCGGCGCGCAGAAGGTCAGCTTCGTCGCGCTCGACCTCGATCCGAGCCGCGTCAAGGAATGGCGCGCCAGGGGCGTGCCGGTCTATTACGGCGACGCGAGCCGCGAGGATATCCTTGAAAAAATTGGCCTTTCACGCGCCGCCGCGCTGATCATCACGATCGACGATCCCGAGGCGGCGCGCCGCACGCTCGCCAATATCCGGCGTAAATCGCCGCATCTGCCGATCTTCGTGCGCGCCCACGACGCCAGCCATCTGAAAGAGCTGCAGAAACTGGGGGCGGCTGCGGTGGTGCCCGAGACCCTGGAATCGAGCCTCACCCTCGCCCGTCACGCCCTCGAGGCGCTCGGCACCCCCGCCGAGGCGGCCGAGCGCCTGGCCGCCGAGGTCCGCGCCCTGGGCTACGCCGAAAAACCCGCCGAAAAAGGTAAGAGCGGCACACCGACATAGCCGCCGAATTCCCCGACGAAGTCGACAGAGACGCAGGCATGCACCTTGCCCTGGCGGTCGTCGAAGGTCGCCCGTGGCCCAAGCGGGAAGACCGGCTGGTGCCAGACATTCGGATCGATGTGAATCCCGTGATGGCCGTCGACCTGGAAGGCGACGAAGTCCTCGGGCTTGACGTCGTCACCCGCCTTGGCCAGCAGCGCCACGAACGGCGCCGCGCCGCGCGCGAAGAAGATCTGCCCGCCATCGGGATGGTAGTTGGCCTCGTGGGTGTAGAGCAGCGTCGTGTCCTTGGCCGCCACGTCCTCGCGCGCCGTCGCCGGATCGTCGAACCAGCCGGTGACGTAGCTGCGCCCCACCGCGTGGTTGACCGCATGCTGCACCTGGCCGCGGCGCACCATCTCGAACGTGTCCTCGACCACCCCGCCCTCGTTGCCCGTGCCGTCGACGATCGGCCGCCAGCCCGGCTGCGGCCAGGTGACGATGGTCACCTTGGCCGAGGCGAAATCCCCGACCAGATGGCCGTAGCCCTTGAGGCTCTCTTCCGTCGCCCGCACCAGCCGCGCCCTGACCACGCGGGCCTCGCCGCGCGCGACCGACGGCAGGTTCGCGAGGTCGATCCCGGTGAAGTTGGAGAACTGCGCGTCGTCCGGCATGCCCGCCCCGTTTCGGTGTATATCAGCAGTATAGACGATGAGGTTCCGCATGCTCCACCGCTGGCTGTTCGGTTTCGCCGCCCTCCTCGCCGCCGCGCCGGCGGCCGCGCAAGCCCCGGCTCAAACTCAGGAACGCCTGCCGATCATCGACACCCACGTCCATTACAGCCAGCCGGCCTGGGGCGTGCACAATCCCGAGGCGGTGTTCAAGGCCTTCGACGCCGCCGGCGTGTCCTGCGCCCTGATCTCGAGCTCGCCGGACGAAGGCACGCTCGCCCTGCAGCGCGCCGCCCCCAACCGCGTGGTGCCGATCCTGCGGCCCTACCGCGAGGGCGTCACCTCCTCCAACTGGTTCGCCGATGCGGCGACTCCCGCTTATCTCGAGGAGCGCCTGAACCAGCGTCCCTACAAGGGGATCGGCGAGTTCCACCTGTTCAACGAGGCCGCCGCCTCGACCCCGGTGGTGCGCAAGGTGATCGAAATGGCCGTGGCGCGCGATATCGTGGTCCACGTCCATTCCGGTGTCGGGCCGGTGCGCGTGCTGCTCGCCACGGATCCGCGGCTCAAGGTCTTCTGGGCCCATGCCGGGATGAGCGAGTCGCCCGACACGGTGGCCGAGATCCTCGGCCGTAACACGCGGGTGATGACCGAGGTCTCGTTCCGCGCCGGCTCGATCGGCGGCGACGGCGGCATCGACCCGGCCTGGCGCACGCTGTTCCTGCGCTACACCGACCGCATCATGATCGGCACCGATACCTACGTCACCAGCCGCTGGGACGACTACGGCCGGCTGATCGACGAGCACCGGCGCTGGCTCGCCCACCTGCCGCGCCCGGCCGCCGAGGCCATCGCCTGGCGCAACGCCCAGCGCCTGTTCGGCGCCTGCGAAGGGCGACAGCTGACGAATTGATACCGCCTTCGGCGTCACCCCGGACAAGCGCCATTCCGATGGCGCGCGATCCGGGGTCCATGGCTCATGCCGCATGATGGACCCCGGCTCGCGCTTCGCTTGGCCGGGGTGACGTTGTTCTTTTCCTGAATTGAGGCAATCGCGACTCGCGGCCGCCCGCGAGCGGTCGTTATGGTACAGATCTGGTACAGATTCCGCGGGCTCCGCGCGGCTATCCCATAATTTGCGAAGCGATTCCAACGGCCGCGCGGAGTTATGATACGGCCGCCTTCTTGAAGACAAAATCCACAATGATGCCGCAATCCCGGGAAAACCGCGGCTAAGTGATGTTCGACTTAAGCAGCGCGGCGACGGAAAGATGCGCCGCGGCGGGACGCCAACCCGCCGCGCGCAACGACAGACCTTCACCATGTCAAAGAGCCAACCCGGACATATGGTAGACAATTTGGATTTTACAAGGTAGCTCCAGGCGCACCGGTAGTGACGCGAAGAAAGGTTCGTCACCCCGGCCAAGCGAAGCGCGAGCCGGGGTCCAGCGTCATGAGGAAAACGGGCGCGCTACGCGCGCAACTTTGTGCTGGGCCCCGGATCGGCGCTCGCTACGCTCGCTGGTCCGGGGTGACGATCGGAAGGGCGCTACAGCGTGATGGAGACGCCGGGCGCGCCGCTGCGCTCGATGACGTTCAGCGAGACGTGCTGGCCGAAGCGGCGCAGCAGGACGCCGAGGTGTCCCGAGCCCACGCGCAAGCCGCGGATCGACACCTGGTCGACGATTTCCGGCAGCACCGGGTGTGAAAAGCGGACGTTCCCCGAGCCATGCTCGAACTCCGCCCCGATGCAGGCCTGGAGCAAGGCGAACGGCACCGCACTGGCCCAGGCCTGGGGCGAGCAGGCCACGGGATAAAGCGTCGGGCCGCGGTTGGACAGCCGCTGGAAGCCGCAGAACAGCTCCGGCAATCGGCGCAGCTCCATGTACGCACCAGCCGCGAACAGCGCCGTGAACAGGCGCTTGATGTGCTCCTTGAAGCCATAGCGCGCGAAGCCCAGGGCAATCAGCGCGTTGTCGTGCGGCCAGACCGAGCCGTTGTGGTAGGACATCGGGTTGTAGCGCGCTTCCGTCGCCGCCACGGTGCGAATCCCCCAGCCGGAGAAGAACGCCGAACCCATCAACTGGTCGGCAACCCGGGCGGCGCGCTCGGGCGAGGCAATGCCGGAAAACAGCAGATGCCCGGCGTTCGACGCCCGCACGCAACAGGGCGCTTTCGCGCCGTCGAGCGCCAGGGCATAGGTACCGATCTCCTCGCACCAGAAGGCCGCCTCGAACTGCACGCGCAGCCGCTCCGCCTGAGCGTCGAGCGCAGCGGCACGATCCTCGTGGCCGAGCAGCCGCGCCATCTCGGCGGCATGGCGCCTGGCCGCGTAAACATAGCCCTGGACCTCGCAGAGCGCGATCGGGCCCTCGGCAAGTCGGCCATCGGCATGAAAAACGGCGTCGTAGGAATCCTTCCATCCCTGATTGGCCAGGCCCGCCTCGGTGGCGCGGAAGTATTCGACGAAGCCGTCGCCATCCCGGTCGCCATAGGTGTCGATCCAGCTCAATGCCGCTTCGACATGCGGCCACAAGGCCCGTGCCGTCTCCAGATCGCCCGTCCGTTCGAGATGAAGCCCAGCCAGGCTGACGAAGAGGGGCGTCGCGTCGACGGAGCCGTAATAGAGGCGGAACGGAACCTCGCCGAGCCGGGCCAGCTCGCCGGCTCTCGTCTCGTGCAGGATCTTGCCGGGCTCGGCATCGGCGGCCGGATTGTGCTCACGCGCCTGCGTCGCCGCGAGAAACCTGAGCACGCCCTTGGCGACGTCCGGATCGATCGCCAGAAACTGGATCGCGGTAATGATGCCGTCCCGGCCGAACGGCGTGCTGAACCACGGTATTCCGGCATAGGGATAAGGACCGAACGGGGTGTCGGTCATCAGCGTGTAGAGATCGGCCATTGACCGGCAGAACAGCTCATTCAGGAGCGCGTTCGAGGTCTCGACCCAGGCCGCGCGGGCCGTCGATTGGCGCATGGCCTGGCGCGCGGCGCGAAAGCTGGGCGCGAAGCGTCGATGCATGACCGGCGGAATTTCGCCTTCGCGGCAAAGCACGCTGATGAATACGCTGCGCCGCTCGCCGGGGGACAAGGTGATCAGCAGCCGTGCCGAACCCGGATTGAGCCGCGTGGGCACCGGCTCGAGCGTCACCCGCGTGTAGCGGGTGACGTCGTCAAGACCCGCGTACTGGAAAAGCACCGAGTCCGGCGCGTCGACGACGGTGCTCCGGCGGCCGCGCGTGGTTCGCTGATGGCCGCGGACCTCGAAGAGATCGGCGAAGTCGGTGCCGAAGAGAAGCGTGAGCTCGATGGTGTGCGTATGAGGGCTGAAATTGTGGACGCGCAGCCGCTCGTAGCAGCCACCCTGCCAGAGGAACTTCGAGCGCACGATATGAATCGTGTCGCGCGGCAGGCGGAGCTGCTCGCCGTCGAAAATGTCGGGATTGGTGAGGTCCGTGGACAGGACACCGTTGTCGTCCTGCACGGCCGAGCTCAGGAGCAGCGGCCGCTTTCGCTCGATGCGGAACTGCAGCTTCGACAGGCACCGCATGTCGGCGTGATAGAGGCCTTCGGGGCTGCCGTCGCGCGCCGGGATGTCGCCATACTGGTCGAAAAGCCCGAACGTATCGCCGTGCTTGAGGGTCTGCGGACGCCGCTCCAGCAGCGAGGCCGTCGCCGGAATGGAGTACTCGATGTCGGGCAACGACCCTTCATCCGGGTCCTCGAGCATGACGTGATGCATGGCGGCGGCCTCGTTCACGCCGCGTGGATAAGCAGCGCCCGGCTCTGCGGCACCGGTTCGATGCCTGGATCGGCCGCTTCCCGGTAAACATCAAGATAATCGGCAGCCATGCGTTCGGCGGTGAAACGCTGCGCGAAGCGCGCCCGGACCAGCGCTCGATCGAACAGGGCGGCCTGCTTGACGCCGGCGGCCGCCTCTTCGATATCGCTCACCACGACTCCGGTCACCCCCTCGTCAATCACTTCGCGGACCGCACCGCAGCCGAAGGCCACGACCGGGGTGCCGCAGGCCATCGCCTCGATCATCACCAGGCCGAACGGCTCCGGCCAATCGATCGGGAAGAGCAGGGCCGCCGCACCGCCCAGGAACTCCGCCTTCTGGTGCTCGCCGATCTCCCCGATGAACTCGATGCCGGGCTGATCGAGCAGCGGCCGGATCCGGGTCTCGAAATACTCGCGGTCGACACGGTCGACCTTGGCGGCGATGCGCAGCGGCAGCCCGGCGCGCCGGGCGATGGAAATGGCCAGGTCCGGCCGCTTCTCGGGAGAGATGCGCCCGAGGAATGCCAGGTAGCCGCGGGCGCTCGGCGTGAACGGAAGAAGCTCCCGTGGGAGGCCGTGGTAGACGTTGCCGCACCACCCGGCATCAGGCAGAGGCCGCCGCTGGCTGTGGGAGATCGACACCACTTTCGCCTGGTCGAAGCCGCGATAGAAGGGCACCAAGGCGGGCAGGTCGAGGCGGCCGTGCAGCGTGGTCACCGCCGGCGCGTCGAACGCGCCCAGCAGCGGAAAATGGAGAAGGTCCGTGTGAAAATGCAGGATGTCGAAGCTGCCGGCGCGGCGCCGCACCGCCTCCAGCTGCAGCATCTGGTAAGGCAGCGGATCGAGCAGGCGGGGATCGAGGCGCAACGCAGTATCGCAACTGGCGACAAGTTTGGCGGCGGTCCGGGAGTCTCCGCTGGCAAACAACGTGACGTCATGCCCCTGGCGCACCAGCTCTTCCGTCAGATACGAGACGATGCGTTCCGTCCCTCCATACAGGAGCGGCGGGACGGCCTCCATCAGGGGCGCGATCTGCGCAATCTTCATCTCGTGCCTTTTCGGTCGAAGCCGGCGTTGCCAAACCTGACGCTCCGGCAGCGCGGTCTGGCCTGAAAGTCGCGATTGGAGCGGCGGGAGGTACCCGGGTGGCCCGGTGGGTGCCCCGATGTCCCGAAACACACTCACCCGCCAGCTAAACGGCACGCCCGGCAAGCGGTTCCCCGCTGTGACGCCTCACACGAACGGGTCGCGCGGCTCGATATCCTCGTACTCGCGCGTCACGCGGTCGTTGCCCGCGTCGACCTCGACCAGGCGCACCGGGTAGCCCCAGAGATTGGCGATGTGCCGGAGCACGCGTCTCGCGTCCTCGGCCTCCAGCGGGATGCCGGCGCGCTGCCGGTGATGCAGCACCAGCCGGCGGTCCCCGGCCAGGTCGACGTCGACGATCTGGATGTCCGGTTCCTGCAGCCCGACATCGTAGGAGCGGGCCAGCGCCTCGCGCACCTCGCGATAGCCGCGCTCGTCATGGATGGCGTTGACCGTAAGCTCCCGCTCGTCGGCATCGTCGTGCAGGCGGAACAGCTTCATCTTGCGCATCAGGTGCGGGCTGAGGAACTGCAGCACGAAGCTTTCGTCCCGGTAGTCGCGCCAGACGTTGCGCAAGGTCCCCCAGGGATCGCCGTTGCCGGCGATGGCGGGGAACCAGGCGCGGTCCTCGTCGGTCGGCTCGGTGGCAATGCGCATGATGTCGCTCATCATGCCGAAGCCGAGCCAGTACGGGTTGATGCCGCTGTAATGGGGATGGTCGAAGTCGAGCTGGCGCACGACCGCGGTGTGCGAGTCGAGAATCTCCAGCATCGCGCCTTCCGAGAGCTGGCCTGAATCGTAGAGCTGCTCCACGGTCTTGTAGTGGACGAAGGTGGCGCAGCCCTCGTTCATCACCTTGGTCTGCTGCTGCGGATAAAAATACTGAGCAAGATGCCGGACGATGCGCAGGATCTCGCGCTGCCAGGGCTGCAGGCGCGGCGCCACCTTCTCCAGGAAATAGAGCAGGTTCTCCTCGGGCAGGCGCAGGCGCGTCTTGCGCCTGGCGGCCTCGTCCGGCGGGAGCGGCGCATCGGCCATGCCCGGCACGGTGCGCCAGATATCGTTGTAGATGCTCTCCTGGTACTGCTGGCGCTCGCGCTCGCGCTTCTCCTCCTGCCGAAGATCGAGCAGGCGCTTGCGCGGGTAGCGGTGCACGCCATGGCTCATCAGCGCATGCGCGGCGTCGAGCACCCGTTCCACCGCCTTGTGGCCATGGCGCTCCTCGCACTTCGCGATATAGGACTTGGCGAAGTCGAGATAGCCGAGGATGCTGTCGGCATCGGTCCACTGGCGGAAGAGCTGGTTGTTCTTGAAGAAGTGGTTGTGGCCGAAGGCGGCGTGCGCGATCACCAAGGTCTGCATGGCCATGGAGTTCTCCTCCATGACGTAAGAAATGCAGGGGCTCGAATTGATGACGATCTCGTAAGCGAGACCGCGGTAGCCCTTGCGGTACATCACCTCGTTCTGGGCGAACTGCTTGCCGAACGACCAGTGCTTGTACATGAGCGGCATGCCGATGGACGAATAGGCGTCCAGCATCTGCTCGGCCGTGATCACCTCGATCTGGTTGGCATAGACGTCGAGGCCGAACTGGCCGACGGCGATCTTCTCGATGGCGTCGTGGACCCGCCGCAGCCGGTCGAAGTCCCAGTCCGGGCCGGAGACCAACATCTCGGGCGTGGCGCGCATGGTGGCGGGAGTCAGGGCGGGGATGTTCATGCGGCCTGCCGATCGCGCGAGAAGAGGTCGCGGAAGACGGGGAAGATATCGGCGCGCCGCCGCACCTTGCGCATGGCCATGTTGGCGCCGGGCTTGCGCAGGACCTTGTAGGCGTTCCACAGCTCGGTATCGGGCGCCGTCCAGTCCTTGTCCTCCGAGCCGACCTCGATATAGGCGAAGTACTGGCTGAGCGGCAGCAGGACCTGGTCGAGCAAGGTGACGGCGCGGCCGTTGTCGTCGCTGCTGTTGTCGCCGTCCGAGGCCTGGGCGGCATAGATGTTCCAGCTCCCCGGCGGGTAGCGCTTGGCGATGACGCGCTTCATCTCCTCCAGCGCCGTCGAGACCACGGTGCCGCCGGTCTCGGTCGAATAAAAGAAGGTCTGCTCGTCGACTTCCTGGGCCTCGTGCGTATGGCGAATGAAGACCACCTCGACATGCTTGTACCGCCTCGTCAGGAACAGGTGCAGCAGCATGAAGAACCGCTTGGCCAGGTCCTTCATCGATTCGGTCATCGAGCCCGAGACATCCATCAGGCAGAACATCACGGCCTGGGCGATCGGCTTGGGCACGGGCTCGAAGCGCTTGTAGCGGAGGTCGTACGGGTCGATGAACGGGATGCGCTTGCGCCGGGCGAGGAGCTTCGCGTGCTCGGCTTCGAGACTGATCACCAACTCGGCATCATCGCCGGCCTTGGCCTCTGCCAGGCGGGCTTCCAGATCCTCGAGTTCGCTCAGGCTCGGCCGCCGCAGCGCCTGGCGGCGCGACAGCGAGTGCCGCAGGGTGCGGACCAGGCTCAGGCTGGCCGGCGAGCCGGTGACGGAATAGCCGGCGCGCGCATAGGCAGGGAACTCGGTCTGCTTGACCGCCTTCTTGGCGAGGTCGGGGAGCTCCAGGTCCTCGAGGAAGATGTCGAGAAACTCGTCCTTGGAGAGCACGAAGCGGAACTCGTCCTCGCCGCCGCCATCGGGGCTGCCCTGGGAACCACCGCCGCCGCCGCCCGAAGGCGGGCGCGGGACCTTATCGCCCTTCACGAACTGCTTGTTGCCGGGCAGCACGTGGTCGCGCACGCCGCCCTCGCCGGCATGGTGGAAGGACGGCTCGCGCAGGTCGTCCATGGGGATGGAGATGTTCTCGCCCTCCGCGACGTCGGCGACGCCGCGGCCGCGCGCCGCATCCCGCACCGCGTCCTGGATATGACGGCGGGCGCGACGCAGGAAGCGCTGGCGGTTGGCGAGGCTCTTGCCCCGGGGATTCAGGCGGCGGTCGACGATGTCCACGAGCCCAGCCTTTCCGGGTGGTGCCCGGCTACCCGGCCTGCTTGACGCGCATATACCACTCGACCAGCCGGCGCACCTGACGTTCGGTGTAGCCGCGGGTCATCATGCGTCTGACGAACTCGGTGTGCTTCTTCTCGGTCTCCGAATCCTTCTTCGAGCCGAAGCTGATCACCGGCAGCAGGTCCTCGACCTGGCTGAACATGCGCCGCTCGATGACCTGGCGGATCTTCTCGTAGGAGGTCCAGGACGGGTTCTGGCCGTTGTTCTGGGCCTTGGCGCGCAGCGCGAACTTGACGACCTCGTTGCGGAAGTCCTTGGGGTTGGCGATGCCGGCCGGCTTCTCGATCTTGGACAGCTCCTGGTTCAGCAGCTCGCGGTTGAGCAGCTGCCCGGTGTCCGGATCCTTGAAGTCCTGGTCCTCGACCCAGGCGTCGGCGTAGTCGACGTAGCGGTCGAAGAGGTTCTGGCCGTAGTCGCTGTAGGATTCGAGATAGGCCTTCTGGATCTCGTTACCGATGAACTCGGCGTAGCGCGGCGCCAGCTCGCCCTTGATGAACTCCAGGTACTTCTTCTCGGTCTCGTTGGCGAACTGCTCGCGCCGGATCGACATCTCCAGCATGTACATGAGATGGACCGGATCGGCTGAGATCTCGGTGGTGTCGTAGTTGAAGGCCTGCGACAGGACCTTGAAGGCGAAGCGGGTCGAGATGCCTTCCATGCCCTCGTCGACGCCGGCGGCGTCGCGATATTCCTGCATGGACTTGGCCTTGGGATCGGTCTCCTTGATGTTCTCGCCGTCGTAGACCCGCATCTTGGAGAAGAGGTTCGAATTCTCGTGCTCCTTGAGGCGCGACAGCACGCAGAAGCGGGCCAGCATCTCCAGGGTGGCCGGGGCGCACGGCGCCTTCACCAGCTCGGAACTGCGGATCAGCTTCTCGTAGATCTTCTGCTCTTCGGTGGAGCGCAGGCAGTACGGCACCTTGATCACGCAGATGCGGTCGATGAAGGCTTCGTTGCTGCGGTTGCTCTTGAAGTTCTGCCATTCCGATTCGTTGGAATGGGCCAGGATGATGCCCTGGAAGGGCAGGGCGCCGATATTCTCGCTGCCGACGTAGTTGCTTTCCTGGGTCGCCGTGATCAGCGGGTGCAGCATCTTGATCGGCGCCTTGAACATCTCGACGAATTCGAGCAGGCCCTGGGTGCAGCGGTTCAGCCCCCCGGAGTAGCTGTAGGCATCCGGATCGTTCTGGCTGAAGACCTCGAGCTTGCGGATGTCCACTTTGCCGACCAGCGTCGAGATGTCCTGGTTGTTCTCGTCGCCGGGCTCGGTCTTGGCCACGGCGATCTGCTTGAGCCGCGACGGATAGAGCTTCACCACCTTGAATTTCGAGATGTCGCCGCCGAACTCGTCGAGCCGCTTCACCGCCCAGGGCGACATCAGGCCGCCGAGGCGGCGCGCCGGAATGCCGAATTTTTCCTCAAGCGGCTTGGCGAAGGTCGCCGGGTCGAACAGGCCGAGCGGGCTCTCGAGCAGCGGGCTGAGCTCGTCGCCGGCCTTGAGGACGTAGATCGGCTCCTTCTCCATCAGCGCCTTCAGGCGCTCGGCCAGCGACGACTTGCCGCCACCGACGGGGCCGAGCAGGTAGAGGATCTGCTTGCGCTCCTCGAGACCCTGCGCGGCGTGGCGGAAATAGCCGACGATGCGCTCGATCGTCTCTTCCATGCCGAAGAAATCGGCAAAGGCCGGGTAGACCTTGATCGTGCGGTTGAGGAAGACGCGCGAGAAACGGGCATCGCGGGCCGTGTCGATCAGCTCCGCCTCGCCGATCGCCGCGATCATGCGCTCCGCCGCGGAGGCATAACGCATCGGGTCGGTCCTGCAACCGTCGAGGAATTCCTGCAAGGTCATCTCGACGGCGCGGCGCCCCTCATGGGCGCGCGAGTAGCCGGCGAAGATGTCATCAACCAAAGCGGCGGAGTCGGGCATGGCTGGTTACTCCGAGCGGGCAGACGAGCCCGCGGTCTGTTGGAAGGTGTTTGGATTTGCGCTATCCGCGTTTGCGAAGAGCATGGGCCGTGCCAAGCACGGCGGTGTGCCGGCTGTAGCCGACCGAGTCACGCGGACGAGGAGAGCGGATCGCACCATGACGTCCTCATACTTCGAGTCGCCCTCTGCGTTTATTGTACGGCACCATCGCAAATCCTCGATCGATAACGACGCACGCGACCGCTTTAGTTCATCAGTGTGATAACGACGCATCACCAAGGCCGTATCTTTCGTGAACTCGTTTGTCATGGCATTGCTCAAGTCGTTCACCTGTGTGGCGGCAACAAGGCGGCGGCGCGGGACTGCATCGATCACCTAAATGCCTATGGCGACGACAAAACACGGCGCCTATCGCCCAATCGAGGTATGGGTCGTTATCGTTTGCGATCTGGGGGCGCGCAGCCGGGGTTTCAGGCAACGGCCTAGCCCCAATGGCTCGCATCGCTATCCGTCGGGTTGGGCTGATGCCAATCGTGCTTCGGCCACCATTCCGGCTGGGGTGCCAGGCCGCCCCGGACGGCTCCGCTTCCCCTTGACCCCCGAGCGCCGAAAATGCCCAATTAAGGCATCCGGCGGCGGCTGAAACCGGCCGAGTCGGCAAAAGAAAGAACCGTCTTTACGGGGTACGCCAGCGCCAGCCCGGACAATGCGTTATAGTGCCGAAGCCGCCCGTCAGAACGGAGCGGTTGGGGAGAACGTCGCGTGAAGCCGACCGATATTGGTGCGCCTGAGTACTTCCACAAGGTCGTGGATTGCCAATGGGCGTGCCCGGCCCATACCCCGGTTCCTGAATATATCCGGATGATCGCCGCCGGCCGCTACGCCGACGCCTACATGGTTAACTGGACGTCGAACGTCTTCCCGGGCGTGCTCGGCCGCACCTGCGACCGCCCCTGCGAACCGGCCTGCCGCCGCGGCCGGGTCGAGGACGAGCCGGTCGCCATCTGCCGGCTGAAGCGGGTCGCCGCCGACTACAAGGGCGACATCAAGGACCGGCTGCCCCAGCCCGCCACGAGCAGGAACGGCAAGCGCGTGGCGCTGATCGGCGCCGGCCCCGCCTCGCTCACGGTCGCCCGCGACCTGCTGCCGCTTGGCTACCACGTCGTGCTCTACGACCAGGATCCCAAGGCGGGCGGCATGATGCGCACGCAGATCCCGAAATTCCGCCTGCCTGAGTCGGTGCTCGACGAGGAGGTCGACTACATCCTCGGCCTGCAGCCGGAGCTGCGCCTGGGCAAGCGCATCGACAGCCTGAAGGCGCTGCTCGACGAAGGCTACGACGCGGTCTTCGTCGGCTCGGGCGCGCCGCGCGGCCGCGACCTCGAGATTCCCGGCCGGCAGGAAGCCAAGGCCAACATCCATGTCGGCATCGACTGGCTGTCGAGCGTCTCGTTCGGCCATATCGACAAGATCGGCAAGCGGGTGATCGTGCTGGGCGGCGGCAACACCGCCATGGATTGCTGCCGCTCGTCCAAGCGCCTCGGCGGCGAGACCGTCACCGTCGTGGTGCGCTCGGGCTTCGAGGAGATGAAAGCCAGCCCCTGGGAGAAAGAGGACGCGATGCACGAAGGCATCCCGATCCTCAACTTCCTGGTGCCCAAGGCCTTCATCCACAAGAACGGCAGGCTCACCGGCATGACCTTCGACAAGGTCAAGGCCGAGTACGACGCCAAGGGCCGGCGTAACCTGGTGCCGACCGGCGAGCCCGAGACGCTGATCGAGTGCGACGACGTGCTGGTCGCGGTCGGCCAGGAGAACTCCTTCCCCTGGATCGAGCGCGACATCGGGCTCGACTTCGACAAGTGGGGCATGCCGGTGGTCGACACCACGACCCTGCAGTCGACCAACCCCAAGGTGTTCTTCGGCGGCGACGCGGCCTTCGGCCCGAAGAACATCATCTGGGCGGTGGCGCACGGCCACGACGCCGCGATCTCGATCCACAAGATGCTCCAGGGCGAGGACATCAAGGACCGCCCGCCGCCGACCGTCAATCTCGCCAGCCAGAAGATGGGCATCCACGAGTGGAGCTACGACAACGACGTCTCCAACGACCTGCGCTACAAGGTGCCGTGGCGCGATCCCAGCGAGACGCTCAAGAACATCCGGCTGGAGGTCGAGCTCGGCTTCGATCCCAAGCTCGGCTTCGCCGAGGCGCAGCGCTGCCTCAACTGCGACATCCAGACGGTGTTCGAGGCCAAGCTGTGCATCGAATGCGATGCCTGCGTCGACATCTGCCCGATGGACTGCATCACCTTCACGCCCAACGGCGAGGAGGATGAGCTGCGCCAGCGCCTGATGGCGCCGGCCAGGAACAAGACCCAGGACCTCTACGTCTCGCCCGAGCTCAAGACCACGCGGGTGATGGTCAAGGACGAAGACGTCTGCCTGCATTGCGGGCTGTGCGCCGAGCGCTGCCCGACCGGCGCCTGGGACATGCAGAAATCCCTTATCCAGATGACCCACGCGGAGCACGCATGCAGCCGATCGCACGCGTAAACGATTTCGTCGTCAAGTTCGCCAACGTCAACGGCTCGGGCTCGGCCTCCGCCAACCAGCTGTTCGCCAAGGCGATCCTGCGCATGGGCGTGCCCTGCACGCCGCGCAACATCTTCCCCTCGAACATCCAGGGCCTGCCGACCTGGTACGAGGTGCGCGTCTCCGAGGCCGGGCATCTGGGGGCGCGCGGCGGCGTCGACTTCTTCGTCGCCATGAACCCGCAGACCTGGGACAAGGACGTCGCCGAGATCGAGCCCGGCGGCTACCTGTTCTACGATTCCTCCAAGCCGATGCCGAAGTCGAAGTTCCGCGACGACGTGAACGTCATCGGCGTGCCGCTCACCGAGATCTGCAACCAGACCTACAGCGACCCGCGCCAGCGCCAGCTGTTCAAGAACATCATGTACCTGGGCGCACTCTCGGCCCTGCTCGACATGGACGTGCCGGCGATCGAGACGCTGATCAGCGAGCAGTTCCAGGGCAAGGACAAGCTGATCGCGCCCAACCTCAAGGCGCTGCATCTGGGGCGCGACTGGGCGCTGGCCAATCTGCAATGCCCGCTGGGCCTGAAGCTGCAGCGCTCCGACAAGGTCGGCGACCGCATCTTCCTCGAAGGGAACAGCGCCGCGGCGCTGGGAGCTGTGTACGGCGGCGCCACGATGTGCGCCTGGTATCCGATCACGCCCTCCTCCTCGCTCGCCGAGGCCTACTCCCGCCATTGCCGCAAGTTCCGCACCGCGCCCGACGGCAAGGCGCGCTACGCCATCATCCAGGCCGAGGACGAGCTCGCCTCGATCGGCATGGTGATCGGCGCCGCCTGGAACGGCGCGCGCGCCTTCACCGCCACCTCGGGCCCCGGCATCTCGCTGATGCAGGAGTTCATCGGCCTGTCCTATTTCGCCGAGATCCCGGCGGTCATCTTCAACGTGCAGCGCGCCGGCCCCTCGACCGGCATGCCGACCCGCACCCAGCAATGCGACGTCATGGCCTGCGCCTACGCCTCGCACGGCGACACCAAGCACGTGCTGCTCTTCCCCGAGGATCCGCGCGAATGCTTCGAGATGGGTGCCTTGTCCTTCGATCTCGCCGACCGGCTGCAGACGCCGATCTTCGTGCTGCTCGATCTCGACATCGGCATGAATGAGCGGCTCTGCGCGCCGCTTGCCTGGGACCCGCAACGGCGCTTCGACCGCGGCAAGGTCATGACCCATGCCGAGCTCGAATCCGGCAAGGAGTTCGGCCGCTACCTCGACGTTGACGGCGACGGCATCCCCTACCGCACCCTGCCCGGCACGCACCCGACCCGCGGCTCGTTCTTCACCCGCGGCACCTCGCGCGACCGCTACGCGCGCTACACCGAGGAAGGCGCCGCCTACCAGGACAACATGCAGCGGCTGCTCAAGAAGTTCGAGACCGCCAAGAAGCTGGTGCCGGCCCCGGTCAAGCGGGCGGCCAAGCAGCCGACGCGTTTTGGTGCTCTTTATTACGGGTCGACGGCGCCGGCGATGAGCGAGGCGCTCGACCAGCTGGAGGCCGAGGGACTGCATCTCGATGCGCTGCGCGTGCGCGGCTTCCCGTTCTCGGACGAGGTCATCGACTTCGTGCGCGCCCACGAGCATGTCTTCGTGGTCGAGCAGAACCGCGACGGCCAGCTGCGCGCCCTGCTCACGGTCGAAGGCAATATCGATCCCGCCAAGCTGGTCCCGGTCCTGCATTACGACGGCTCGCCGATCACCGCCCGCTTCATCAAGGGCGCCATCGGCAAGCGTCTGGCCGGCGCCAACGTCACGCCGCTGCGCAAGGTGGTGTCATGACCTATCTCGCCAAACCCAAGCTCCGCCATCCCGATCTGCCGATCAACAAGCTCGGCTATACCCGCCGCGACTACGAAGGATCGGTCTCGACCCTGTGCGCCGGCTGCGGCCATGACTCGATCAGCGCCGCCATCATTCAGGCCTGTTTCGAGCTCGACCTGCCGCCGCACCGCATCGCCAAGCTGTCGGGCATCGGCTGCTCGTCGAAGACGCCGACCTACTTCCTCGGCCACAGCCACGGCTTCAACTCGGTGCACGGGCGCATGCCCTCGGTCCTGACCGGCGCCAACCTCGCCAACCGCGACTTGCTCTATCTCGGCGTCTCGGGCGACGGCGATTCGGCCTCGATCGGCCTGGGCCAGTTCGCTCACTGCATCCGCCGCGGCGTCAACATGGTCTACATCGTCGAGAACAACGGCGTGTACGGCCTGACCAAGGGCCAGTTCTCGGCCACCGCCGACCGCGGCTCGAAGAGCAAGCGCGGCGCGATCAACGGCGATTCCTCGATCGACCTGGTCAGCATGGCCCTGCAGCTCGGGGCGACCTACATCGCGCGCAGCTTCTCCGGCGACAAGACGCAACTTGTCCCCCTCATCAAAGCGGCGATCCTGCACAAGGGGGCGGCCTTCCTCGACGTGATCAGCCCGTGCGTCGCCTTCAACAACCATCTTGGCTCGACCAAGAGCTTCGACTACGTGCGCGAGCACAACGAGGCGGTGAACCGGCTCGACATGATGACGCCGCGCGCCGCGATCACCGCCGAGTACGCGCCGGGCACGGTCGAGAGCGTGACCCAGCACGACGGCTCGACCATCCACCTGCGCAAGCTCGCCGCCAACTACGATCCGCACGACCGCATCGCGGCCATGACCTACCTGCAGGAGCGCGCCTCGGCCGGCGAGGTCGTGACCGGGCTGCTCTATGTCGATAACGACCCGAGCGACCTCCACGACAGCCTGAACACCGTCGCTGCCCCGCTCAATGGGCTGGGCGAGACCGAGCTCTGCCCGGGCCCGGCGGCGCTCGACAAGATCAACGCCAGCCTGCGCTAACGCGTCTTCGCCAGGTCGTGGATGAGGATCGCCGCCGTGGCGGCGACGTTGAGCGACTGCACGGCGCCCGATCCCGCCAGCATCACCACCTGATCGCAGGCCGCCAGCGTCGCGTCCTCCAGCCCCTGCTCCTCGTTGCCCAGCACCAGGGCCAGCGGCTTGTCGCGCGGCAGCGCCGCCAGCGCGCCGCCCTTGCCCAGGGCCGTGCCGACGACGCGGTAGCGCGGACGCAGCCGCTTGAGCGCCGCCGGCAGGTTGGCGGCGCGATAGACGGTGACGAACTCCAGGCCGCCTTCGGCCACCCGGTGCGCGGCCGCCGAAGGCCCGGCCTGCGCCGGGTGCCCGGAGATCACCACCCGGTCGAGGCCGAAGAAGGCGGCGGTGCGCACGATCGCGCCGAAGTTATGCGGATTGCTCACCCCGTCGAGGACCAGCAGCAGCGGCACCGCGGTAGTTCCAGGATCGAAGTCGAGCACCGGCTTGGGCCGGGCCAGGGCCACGATCCCGCCATGCAGCACCGTGCCGGCAATCTTGGCCAACTCGTCGGCGCCGACCTCGCGGAAAGGCTTGTGCGCGCGGCCCAGCACGGCACAGAAGGGCGCCGCCTCGCGCCGCCGCTCGGGCGTGAAGAACAGCCGCTCGACCCGCTCGGGCTGCTGCTGAAACACGGCCTGCACCGCCGGCAGGCCGCCGACACGTAGGAGATCCTCGGCCGGGTGCGACGGCTTGGAGTGTCGCGACGGGCGATCCTGTCGCGCCCGCTTCCCGGGACGGGGGCGGCGCGAGTTCAATCGATCGCCGTGCGCAGCAGGTAGCCGGCGATGTCCGGCGCCTTGGGCTTCTTGGTGATCTTCTCGTCCTCGCCGGCTATCATCTTATTCACCAGCAGGCGAGTCTGGACGTTCTTGATCTTGACCTTGAACAGGCCGGCCGCGCCCTTGAGGCGCGGATAGAACAGTGGATCGACCGCCTTCTCCTTGGTGCCGACCTTGGCCAGCAGCGCCGCCTCGTCCGCCGCCGCCGTCTCCTCGCTGACGACCACGGCCCAGTCGGCCGCGCCGGCGAAGCTCCCGGCATTGAGCGCGGCCATCGCCTCGTCGGCGGTTCCTTCGCCCACGCCCACCTTATAGACGTGCTCGGTCAAGCCGACATCGGCGGCCCATTCCTGCAGGCTGGGGCTACGGGCGATGTAGACCGTTGGCATCCTTATCCTCCCTTGCGGACGCGCTCACGATGCAGCGCGTAGAGCCCGCTCGCGACAATGAGGCCGGAACCGGCCAACGTCCAGACATCCGGCAGGTCGCCGAAAACCAGCCAGCCGAAGATCACGGCGAAGACCAGCATCAGGTAGGTGAAGGGCTGCAGGGAAGAGGCCGGCGCCAGCACGAAGGCCGCCGAGTAAATGGTATGACCTGCCGCGCCGAGCACGGCCGCCGCGGCCAGCAGCAGCCAGCCATAGAGATCGGGCGCCACCCAATCGAAGGGCGCCACGAAGCTGGTGGCAATGGCCCCCATCGCTCCCGACCAGATCGCCGTCGTGCTTGGAGAATCATCGCGCCCGACGATGCGCAGCATGATCTGGTAGAAGGCGAAGAGCACGGCACCGAAGAGCGCCACCAGCGTGCCGACACCGAGCGTCTGGAACCCCGGCCGGACGATGAGCAGCACGCCGGCGAAGCCCACCGCAACCGCCGCCCAGCGCCGCCAGCCGACGCTCTCGCCGAGCAGCGGCACCGACAGCGCCACGACCATCAGCGGCGTGGCCGCGGCAATCGCCTGCACGTCGGCCAGCGGCATGGTTTTGAACGCCCAGACGAACATGCCCATCTCGACGACCAGGAGCAGCCCGCGCAGCGCCTGCAGCGCCGGGCGCCGCGAGCGCCAGGCAATGCCCTGCCCGGGCCGGTAGGCCAGCGCCATCGCCACCACGACGAAGAACAGGAAACGCACCCAGAGGATCTGGCTGACCGGCATCAGGGGCCCGAGCAGCTTGCTGACCACGTCGAGACCCGAGAACAGCATCAGGGCGACAACGGCCACGGCGATGCCGCGGCCGATCCCAGCGGGCGGGGACGAAGGAATGGCGGTCACGGAAACAGAAGGAGCGAAGCGAGGGCGAAAGGCGCCACGGTGTTTTGGGCCTCAAGGGATGATGCGCCGCCAGCATAGAGGCTTGGCCCACGGTGTCCAAGCGCCACACCCGCCGTTGCCCGGGGCGAATCATGTTATGAGAAGTCATGGGTCCGATTCGAGCCGACGAGAGGTTTTCGAGCTGATGGTGGCTTCTTTCTGATGAAGACTGGCCGGCGCATGAAGGCTGCTCGTCGGCTCGGACTGTCGCGCTCGCACGCCGCCACGCTCGCCGCCCTGACCACGCCCGAGAAGATCCAGGATTTCGTGGTCGCCCTGCCGACCAATTTCGAGCCGGGCGGCGATACCTGCCTGTCGGTAGCCGAGACACTGCGCCAACGCCAGGCGCATTGCATCGAGGGAGCGTTCGTCGCCGCCTGCGCGCTGTGGATCGGCGGCGAGCCGCCGCTGCTCATGGATTTCCAGTCGGGCGGCGGCGACGACGATCATGTCATCGCGCTGTTCCGCCACGGTCGCTGCTGGGGCGCCATCTCCAAGAGCAATCACATCTGGCTGCGCTGGCGCGACCCCGTCTATCGCTCGCTCCGTGAGCTGGCGATGTCCTATTTCCACGAATATGTGCTCGGGCCCAAGAAGACCTTGCGGCGCTACTCGCGGCCGTTCGATCTGCGCCGCTTCGACCCGGCCGCCTGGGTGACCAACAAGGACAACTGCTGGGACGTGACCGAGGCGGTGGACCTGAGCCGTCACTATCCGCTGCTCACCGCCTCCCAGGCACGGCGCCTGAAGCCGCGCGATCCGACCGAGCTGCAGGGCGGCAAGATCGTCCAGTTCACCGCCCCGGACGCGGCCACGGCGCTGCGCTACTAGCTACTTGGTGCCCCCCTACTTCGTACCGTAGAGCCGGTCGCCGGCGTCGCCCAGGCCCGGCATGATGTAGCCGTGATCGTTGAGCTCGCGGTCGACGGAAGCGGTGAAGATCGGCACGTCGGGGTGGGCCTCGGCAAAGACCTTCAGCCCTTCGGGAGCGGCGAGCAGACAGACGAACTTGATGCGGGTCGCCCCCATGTCCTTGAGCCGCTCCACCGCTGCCACCGCCGAATTGCCGGTGGCCAGCATCGGGTCGACGACCACGCAGAGCCGGTCGCCGATCTTGTCCGGCAGCTTCATGTAGTATTCGACCGGCTGCAGCGTGTCGGGGTCGCGGTAAAGCCCGATATGGCCGACGCGCGCCGAAGGCACGAGATCGAGCATGCCGTCGAGCAGGCCGTTGCCGGCGCGCAGGATCGAGACGAAGCACAGCTTCTTGCCTTCGAGCTTCGGCGCCTTGAACTTTTCCAGCGGCGTGGTGATCTCCACCAGCTCGGTCTCGAGATCCCGGCAGACCTCGTAGGCCAGCAGCAGGCTCAGCTCGCGCAGCAGCTGGCGGAACGTGGAGGTCGGCGTGCCGACATCCCGCATGATCGTCAGCTTGTGCTGCACGAGCGGATGGTTGACGACCGTCAGGTTCGGTTCCGACATTCCAGTCTTCCTTGTTCACCGGCCGCCCGGGCGGCCGGACCCTGTTTAGGCCGGATCGGCCCCCGGCACCACCGGCATCCGAGCTGGCCCGGCGAATGTTAACCTTTTCTTTCCTGCGGCGGATGTTAAGTCCGACTGTGGGGCTTTGCGGCCCCCCCTTTTGTGAGGCCATGCTTGTGAGAGCGCTAACTGCCAGCCTCTGCCGGGTCCTCGGCTGCGCCATAGCGCTCACGGCTGTGCCGGCACAGGCGGAAACCACGCTCGTCTTCGGCTCGTACACCTCCGAGCAGCCGTCGGCGCTGGTGGCCCAGCTGCGCCCGGCCTTCGACGTGGTGAGCCGGCGCATGTCCGCGGACCTGGCGGACACGGTCACGATTCGCATCCAGATCACGCGAACCTACGAAGAAGGCGTGCGGCTGATCGTCGAACGGCGCGCCGATTTCATGCGGCTCGGCGCCGCCTCCTACATCACGGCCCGCGAGCAGGATCCCGCCATTGCCCTGGTGGCGGTGGAAAGCATGGGCGGCAAGGCGACGTTCAACGGGGTGATCGCCGTGCACCGCGACGGCCCGATCCGCAGCATCGCCGACCTCAAGGGCAGGTCCTTCGCCTTCGGTTCGCCGGATTCGACGCTCGGACGCTATTTCGCCCAGCAGTATCTTCTGCACGCCGGCATTCGCGCCGCAGACCTGTCGCGTTCCGCCTATCTCGATCGCCACGACAAGGTCGGCAGCGCGGTCGGCTCCGGCCTTTTCGATGCCGGGGCGCTCGAGGAAACGATGTACCGCAAGCTGGCGGCGGCCGGCACACCGATCCGCGCCCTGGTGACCTACCCGAACGTTACGCGGTCGTGGGCCGCGCGCGGCGGCTTCGAGCCGCGGCTGTTCGCGGTCCTGCGCAAGGCGCTGCTGGCCCTTGACGACGAGGCCGCCCTGCAGGCGATGCGCTTCGATGGCTTCCTCGACGGCCGCGACGCCGATTTCGAGCCGACGCGCCGGGCCATGGCGGAGAGCCGTCAGTTTGATGACCGCCGCGATTGAGACACCTTCCCGGCGCGGAGATGCTGTGGCCGCGCCCTCCGGCGCCCGGTCACGGCGCTGGCGGCTTGGCAGCCAGATCGTTCTCGGTTTCCTGGCGATTGCCCTGACGGTCGCCGGTGTCACCGGCTCCATCGTGTGGATCGCGGAACGGGCCTATCTGATCGATCACCTCCAGCTCGAGCGTGAACGGGCGTTCAGCCTTCTGCAGACATCGCTGCTCGACGACGTGATCAGCGAGGACATTCCGCGCATCGAGCTGACCTTGCGGCAGTTCGTGGCTCGTGATCCCTCGGCTTTTTCCATCGACCTCGCCAATGAAGCCGGGGTGACACTGTTCCGCTTTCGTCGACCGGCGCGGCGGCCCGCGACCCTCGTCTCCTTCTACGAACCCATCACCCACAGCGGCGAACGGTTCGGTACGCTCGCCATGGACTGGGACAACTCCGAGGCCGAGCGCCAGATCCTGGTGCGCGCCAGCACGATCGCGCTGGCCGTGGGCGCCACCTGCGCCGCGCTCGGCCTGCTGTTCTTCCTGCTGGTGCAGACGCTGGTCATCCGGCCCATCGACGCGATCGCCGCCCGCCTCGCCGCCATCCAGCGCGGCGCAGCGCCGCGCGACGAGGGGCTGCCGGCGACCAGTGCGGTCGAGCTGCAGCGCCTGAACGAGTCGCTGAATGCACTCGGCGAATTTCTCGCCCTCAAGGATCGCCGGGAGAACGAGCTGCGCCAGGCGCGCGACCTGGCCGACCAGGCCAGCCGCGTGAAAAGCGAATTCCTGGCCAATGTCAGCCACGAGCTGCGCACGCCGCTCAATGCCATAAACGGCTTTTCCGAAGTCATGCGCCTGGAGATGTACGGGCCGATCGGCAACCGTCGCTACCGTTCCTACGCCGAGGATATCAACGAATCCGGGCTGCATCTTCTGGCGGTGATCAACGACATCCTCGATGTCGCCAAGGTCGAGGCAGGCAAGCTGGAGCTGCATCTCGAACCCGTCGACCTCGGCGACCTGGCGGCCCTGTGCGTCGACACGATGGGCGAGATGGCGGAGGGCGCCGGCCTGAAGATCGAGGTCTCGCTGGCCGATGGCCTGCCGCGGGTCTGGGCCGATGGCCTGCGCGTGCGCCAGATCCTGCTCAACCTGCTGTCGAATGCCATCAAGTTCACGCCGCGCGGCGGCACCGTCCGGCTGTCGATCACCTGGCACGCCACGCTGGGCGCCATCGTCACTATCAGCGACACCGGCATCGGCATTCCGCAGCACAAGCTGGCGATCGTGCTCGAGCCCTTCGGCCAGGTGGAGAGCATGCTGTCGCGCCGCTATCGGGGCACGGGGCTCGGCCTGCCGCTGGTCAAGGCCTTCGTCGAGCTGCATGGCGGCTCGCTGAGCCTGACCAGCGAGGTCGGTACCGGAACCGAAGTGCGCTTCAACCTGCCCCCGGGGGCCGCCCCGCAAGTACAGGCCGCGACGGCACTCTGACGGGAAACTGGCGGAGGGAGTGGGATTCGAACCCACGTTACGGTTTCCCGTAAACACGCTTTCCAAGCGTGCGCCTTAAGCCACTCGGCCATCCCTCCGGTCCCGGAGCGGCCGCACCATAGCAGCCGTACCGCGCCTCGCCAACGCTTGAGCGCGGGCGCCCCAGCCCGGCTTGGACCTTGGCGGAGCGCTTGATACAGTGGCCCAGGAGCCTCGGGGGAACGCATGGTCGGGCGCCTGATCGCCTGGATATTGCTGTTGCTGGCGCTCGCTGCGGCGGGTCGCGACGGCCTCAATTTTTACGAGACCGGCGTCTACAACGCGGTCACGCTGGGAGAGATCTGGTACGCCTTCGATGAGGGTTCGCTCGCCATGATCCAGGCGGCCAGCGAGCGCTACTCCCTGTCCTTCCTCTGGCACGGGGTGATCGTCCCGCTGCTGGTCTGGCCGGCCTGGGCGGTACTGGCGGGGGCCGCGGTGATCTTCGGCCTGCTGTTCGGCCGCCGCTCGCGGCGCAAGTGGCGCAGCGGGTCCCTGGGCTGAGAGCGCCGCGAGGAAAGCAGCCCCTTCCTATTCCTCGCGCGCTTTTAGCGCTGCGAGGAAAGCAGATTGGGGGATGTCGACCTGGCCGAACTGGCGCATGCGCTTCTTGCCTTCTTTTTGCTTTTCCAGAAGCTTCTTCTTGCGGGTGATGTCGCCGCCGTAGCACTTGGCCGTGACGTCCTTGCGCAGCGCCGAGATCGTCTCGCGGGCCACGATCTTGCCGCCGATGGCCGCCTGCACGGCGATCTTGAACAGCTGCTGCGGGATCAGCTCCTTGAGCTTGACGCAGAGGGCGCGGCCCCGGCTTTCCGCCTTGGCGCGGTGGACCATCATGGAAAGCGCGTCGACCGGGTCGCCGTTGACCAGGATCGACAGCTTCACCACGTCGCCTTCCTGGTACTCGTCGATGTGATAGTCGAAGCTGGCGTAGCCGCGGCTGACCGATTTCAGGCGATCGTAGAAATCGAAGACCACCTCGTTGAGCGGCAGCTTGTAGATCAGCATGGCGCGGTTGCCGGCGTAGGTCAGGTTCTCCTGCACGCCGCGGCGGTCCTCGCAGAGCTTGAGCACCGAGCCGAGATATTCGTCGGGCACCAGGATCGTCGCCTTGATCCAGGGCTCCTCGATATGGTCGATGCGCACCGGGTCGGGCATGTCGACCGGGTTGTAGAGCTCCATCACCGTGCCGTCGGTGAGATGGACCTTGTAGACCACCGAGGGCGCCGTCGCGATCAGGTCGAGATTGAACTCGCGCTCCAGCCGCTCCTGGATGATCTCCAGATGGAGCAGGCCGAGGAAGCCGCAGCGGAAGCCGAAGCCGAGCGCCGCCGAGCTTTCGGGCTCGTAGACGAAGCTGGCATCGTTGAGATGGAGGCGGGTCAGGCTTTCGCGCAGCTTCTCGAACTCCGCCGCGTCGACCGGGAACAGGCCGCAGAAGACCACCGGCAGGCTCGGCTTGAAGCCGGGCAGCGGCTCGGCGGCGAGGCGCTTCTCCTCGGTGATGGTGTCGCCCACCCGGCAATCGGCCACGCTCTTGATCGAGGCGGTGATGAAGCCGACCTCGCCCGGCCCGAGCGAGGCGACTTCCGTGTTCTTGGGCTTGAACACGCCGACGCGGTCGACCTCGTGGGTGGCGCCGGCCGCCATCATGCGGATCTTGAGGCCCTTGCGGATGCGGCCGTCCTTGATGCGCAGCAGCACGACGACGCCGAGATAGGGGTCGTACCAGGAATCGACGAGCAGCGCCTTGAGCGGCGCGTTCTCCTCGCCCTTGGGCGGCGGCAGGCGCTTGACCAGGGCTTCGAGCACCTCGGCGATGCCGATCCCGGTCTTGGCCGAGATATTCACGGCCTCCGAGGCGTCGAGCCCGATGACGTCCTCGATCTGCTGCTTGACCCGCTCCGGCTCGGCGGCCGGCAGGTCGATCTTGTTGAGGACCGGGATGATCTCGTGGTTGGCTTCGATCGCCTGGTAGACGTTGGCCAGGGTCTGGGCCTCCACGCCCTGGCTGGCATCGACGACCAGGATCGAGCCTTCGCAGGCGGCGAGGCTGCGGCTGACCTCGTAGGCGAAGTCGACATGGCCCGGCGTGTCCATCAGGTTGAGGACGTAGTCCTTGCCGTCCTTGGCCTTGTAGTCGAGGCGCACGGTCTGCGCCTTGATGGTGATGCCGCGCTCGCGCTCGATGTCCATGTTATCGAGCATCTGCTCCCGCATGTCGCGGTCCTCGACCGCGCCGCAAGCCTGGATCAGGCGGTCGGCGAGCGTCGATTTGCCGTGGTCGATATGGGCGATGATCGCGAAATTTCGGATGCGGTCGAGAGCGGTCACGAGCAGGCCTGACGGTGCGGAAATCGGGAAAAGCGCCCGGATTCGGGGCCGGAGGCGCGGAAGGCCGGCACCATATTGTGCCGCCGGGACTAAGGCAACCGGCGCCTAGGCGGGCCGCCGGTGTCCGTCGAGAAAGGCCGATACCGCCGCGGCGATGTAGCGCCCGCGCTCCTCGGGCGAGGGCGGCTCCGCGACCACCCCGAGCAGCATGCGGATGTGGATCTGGCCAAGGACCGCGCCCAGGAACTGCTCGGCGGACCAGCGCGGATCGCTGACCGCGAGCACGCCGCGCTCGTCCAGCCCGGTCAGATACTGGGCCAGGGCGGCGGCACAGCGATCGGGGCCGGCCTCGTAGAAGATACGCCCGAGCTCGGGAAAACGCGGCGCCTCGGCCAGCACCACCCGGTAGAGCGGCAGCGAGCCAGGCATCATCAGGACATCGAGGAACTGCCGGCCCAGGCCAGTCAGGGTCTCCGCCACCGGCCGGTCGCTGAGCTCGGCCAGCATCGAGGACATGGTGCGCTGGCAGCGATGCTGGACGATGGCGCCGAACAAAGCCGGCTTGCTCTCGAAATGGCTGTAGACGGTCGCCTTGGACACCCCGGCCCGGCGGGCGATCTCGTCCATGCTGGCGCTGCCGAAGCCCTGCTCCAGGAAAATCTCGGCCGCCGCCTCGAGGATGGCGTCCTGCTTGGCCGAACCGGCGGCGGCGGGAGGACGTCCCGCCGTGGACTCCCGCAGGATCTCGGCCTGCGGTAGGGTGCTTGATCTCGTCATTATTATACTGTACCGTCCAGTTTAGTTTTCGGCAAGCCCTCCTGCCAGCCGAATTCAATAATAATATCAATAGGCTGTAAGATGCGTACCGTCGTCTCGATGGTGGTGGTTGTGTTGGTTGCGGCCCTGTTGGGCGGGGCCTGGTGGCTGTTCCTGACTCCGCCGGCGCAGACCGCCGGTCGACCCGGCGCCGGGGGCCCGCCCGGTGGGTTCGCCATGCCGGTCGAAGCCGCACCGGTGAAGGTCGCACCCAGCCGGCGCGAGCTCACCGCCATCGGCACCTTGCGCTCCAACGAATCGATCATCGTCCGGCCGGAGGTTTCGGGCCGCGTGATCGAGATCGGCTTTGCCGAGGGCCAGAAGGTCCAGAAGGGCCAGGTCCTGATCAAGCTCGATGCCTCGGTGGAGCGCGCCGAGCTCGTCCAGGCCCAGGCCTCCCTCGCCCTGTCGAAGGCCAATTTCGAACGCGCCGAGGAGCTCGTGAAGCGCGGTGCCGGTACGGCGCGTGCGCTGGACGAGGCGCGCTGGAAGCTGCGCACCGACGAGGCGGTCGTGACCCTGGTCCAGGCCCGGCTGGAGAAGTACACGCTGATCGCGCCCTTCACCGGCATCACCGGGCTGCGCAAGGTCAGCGTCGGCGACGTGATGCCGTCCGGCGCCGACATCGTGAATCTGGAGATGGTCGATCCGCTGAAGGTCGATTTCCGCGTGCCCGAGATCTTCCTGCCGGCGGTCCGCACCGGCCAGCCCGTCGCGCTCACCCTCGACGCCTTCCCCGGCCGCCAGTTCAACGGCGAGGTCTACGCCATCGACCCGCTGATCGACACCGCCGGCCGCTCCATTGTCATCCGTGCGCGCGTCGCCAACACCGACGACGCCCTGCGGCCCGGCCTCTTCGCCCGGGTCACCCTGACCCTGGGAATTCGCGAGGACGCGGTCTTCGTGCCCGAGGAATCGCTGATCCCGGTCGGCGACCAGCAGTTCGTGATCAAGCTGCTCGAGCCGCCGCAGGGCGCGCCCGTGCCGCCGGGCGCCCGGATCGCCAAGACCACGCCGGTCAAGCTGGGCGAGCGTCGCCAGGGCCAGGTCGAGATCGTTGAAGGCCTGGCGTCCGGCGACACGGTCGTCACCGCCGGCGTGCTCAAGGTGCGTGACGGCATGCCGGTCCAGGTCGTGCCCTCGCAGCCTCTCGCGGCGGCGCCGACCAACAGTCGCTGACGCCGGTCTGGATCGCGCAGCCCATGGTTCTTTCCGATCTCTCCATCCGCCGGCCCGTTCTCGCCACGGTGATGAGCCTCACCGTGCTGCTGGTCGGCCTGATGTCCTACACGCGGCTTACGGTCCGTGAGTATCCGAACATCGACGAGCCGGTGGTCTCCGTCGAGACGACCTATCGTGGCGCCTCCGCCGAGGTCATCGAGAGCCGGGTGACCACGCCGCTCGAGGATTCGCTGGCCGGCATCGAAGGCGTGGACGTGCTGCAGTCGATCAGCCGCGCCGAGAAAAGCCAGATCACCGTGCGGTTCCGCGTCAATCGCGACGCCGACGGCGCCGCCTCGGACGTGCGCGACCGGGTGGGGCGCGTGCGCAACGTGCTGCCCGACGACATCGACGAACCGGTGATCGCCAAGGTCGAGGCCGACGCCCAGCCCATCATGTATCTCGCCTTCTCCTCCGACCGGCATTCGGCGCTCGAGGTGACGGATATCGCCGACCGCTTCGTCAAGGACCGGCTGCAGAACCAGCCGGGCGTGGCCCAGGTCCAGATCTACGGCGCGCGTGTCTACGCCATGCGCCTGTGGCTCGACCGGGCGCGGCTCGCCGCCTACAACCTGACGCCGCAGGAGATCGAAATCGCCCTGCGCCAGCAGAATGTCGAGATCCCCGCCGGGCGGATCGAGAGCACGGCACGCGAGTTCACGGTGCTGGCCGAGACCGACCTGCGCACGCCCGAGCAGTTCAACAACCTGATCGTCCGCGAGGCGGAGGGCTATCTCGTCCGCCTGCGGGATGTCGGCAGGGCCGAGCTCGATGCCCGCGACAAGCGGGTGGTCGTGCGCTTCAACGGCAATCCGGCCGTGGCCATCGGGGTGATCAAGCAGTCGACCGCCAACCCGCTGGACGTCTCCAATGCCGTGAAGGAAGCCCTGCCGCGCATCGTGCAGTCGCTGCCCGAGGGCATGAGGGCCGAGGTCGCCTACGACAGCTCGGTTTTCATCTCGCGCTCCATCGACAACGTCTTCCGTTCGATCGGCGAAGCGATCGTTCTCGTCGTCCTGGTGATCTTCGTCTTCCTGCGCTCGTTCCGCGCCGTCCTCATCCCGCTCGTCACCATCCCGGTATCGCTGGTCGGCGCTTTCGCGCTCATGTACCTGTTCGGCTTCACCATCAATACCCTGACGCTTCTCGCCATGGTGCTGGCCGTCGGCCTGGTGGTCGACGACGCCATCGTCATGCTGGAGAACATCAGCCGCTACGTCGAGCAGGGCATGAAGCCGTACGAAGCGGCGATCAAGGGCAGCCGCGAGATCGCCTTCGCGGTCGTCGCCATGACGATCACGCTCGCCGCCGTCTATGCGCCGATCGGCTTCCAGACCGGCCGCACCGGCCGCCTGTTCACCGAGTTTGCCCTGGCCCTGGCCGGCGCGGTGCTGGTCTCGGGCTTCGTGGCCCTGACCCTCTCGCCGATGATGTCGTCTCTGCTGCTGCGCCATACCGAGCGTCACGGCCGCCTCTACCGGCTGATCGAAGCCGGGCTTGAGAGCCTCACCCGCGGCTACGAGCGGACGCTGCGCTTCACCCTGACCGTGCGGCCGGCGGTCATCCTGATCATGCTGATCGTCGCCGCGGCGGCGGTCGGCTTGTTTCGCTCGCTGCCGTCGGAGCTGTCGCCGGTCGAGGACCGCGGCATCGTCATCGGCATCGGCATCGCGCCCGAGGGCTCGACCGTCGATTACACGGACGGCTACGCCAAGCGCGCCGAGGCCTTCTACAAGGCGATTCCCGAGGTCGAGCGTTTCTTCGTGGTCACCGGCTTCCCGGTGCCGACGAACATGATCTCCTTCCTCGGTCTCAAGGACTGGAGCGAGCGGCAGCGGCCGCAGCAGGCGATCGCCGGCGAGCTCGCGCCCAAGATGTTCGGCGGCATTCCCGGCCTGCTGGCCTTTCCCGTCAACCCGCCCTCGCTCGGCGCCAGCCCGATCGACAAGCCGCTGCAGTTCGTGCTGCAGACTTCCGCGCCCTACGCCGAGCTGCAGCAGGCGGTCGACCAGCTGCTGGCCGCGGCGCGGCAGGAGCCACGCCTGATGAACCTCGATTCGGATCTCAAGCTCAACAAGCCGGAAATCCGGGTCGCGGTCGACCGCGAGAAGGCCGCGGCGCTGGGCATCGATGTCGAGACCATCGGCCGGACACTCGAGACCATGCTCGGCGGCCGCCAAGTGACGCGCTTCAAGCAGAACGGCAAGCAGTATGACGTGGTGGTGCAGATCGCCGATGTCGACCGCACCAATCCCAGCGACATCACCTCGATCTATGTCCGGGCGCGGGGCGGCGAGATGGTGCCGCTGTCCAACCTCGTCCAGCTGCAGGAAACGGTCGCGCCGAAGGAGCTCAACCACTTCAACAAGCTGCGCTCGGCCACGATCACCGCGACGCTGGCGCCCGGCTATACGCTCGGTCAGGCGGTCGCCTTCCTGGTGAGCGAGGCGCAGAAACTGCCGCCGACCATCGCCTACGATCTGGCCGGCGAGAGCCGGGAGTTCCGCACCTCCTCGGGTGGCCTCTACATCACCTTCCTGCTGGCGTTGGCCTTCATTTACCTCGTGCTCGCCGCGCAGTTCGAAAGCTTCATCGATCCCTTCATCATCATCCTGACGGTGCCGCTGGCCATGACCGGCGCCCTGCTCGCCCTCAAGCTGTCGGGCGGCACGATGAACGTCTACAGCCAGATCGGGCTCGTCACCCTCGTCGGCCTGATCACCAAGCACGGCATCCTGATCGTCGAGTTCGCCAACCAGCTCCAGGAGCAGGGCCGCAGCAAGATGGAAGCGGTGGTCCAGGCGGCAACCTTGCGCCTGCGGCCGATCCTGATGACCACCGGCGCCATGGTGCTGGGCTCGGTGCCGCTGGCCATCGCCACGGGCGCCGGCGCGGAGAGCCGCCATCAGATCGGCTGGGTGATCGTCGGCGGCCTGCTCTTCGGCACGCTGCTGACCTTGTTCGTGGTGCCCACCGCCTACACGCTGCTGGCCCGCACCCACCGGCCGCGTAACGAGCCGGTTGAAGCACCGGCCCCGGCGCCGGCGGAATAGTCAGGCGGTCAGCGCCCGCCCGTAAAGCTCGGTGAAACGGCTGCCGGTCCGGCGGTCATGCTCGGCGAGAAAGTGCAGCGCCAGGTCCCACGACTTGTAGATGTCGTGCAGCACGACCGCGGTCTTGAGCAGCTTGGCCGCCGGCAGCACACCCAGACCCGTGAACGGACGCGCGAACACCGCGTCGGCGAAGAGCAGCTGGCTGAGACCGCCCACCGGCGAGGTGCCGACCGCCAGCGGCTTGAGGGCGGGGCTCGCCATCGAGCTGAACTTGTGAAAGGCAAGGCCGAGGCCGCGCAGATGGAGCTCGAGCTCCGCGAAGAGCGGCTGGCCTTCGTACATCGGCAGGAATTCGACCTCCGACTGGACGATGCCGCAACGGGCGAGCTGACGCGCCCCGTGGCGCAGCGCCATCAGTTCGGCGCCCTGGATGTCGATCTTCAGGAAATCGACGTCGTCGATCTCGCGCACGTCGTCGAGGCGCACCGTCTCGACCTCGAGCGTGCCGCGGACCACCGACCATTCCGAAAAGCCGTGATAGTGCGCCAGCAGCGCCTGGTTGGGGCGCAGCAGCGAGGACATGCCCGGCGCCTGGCAGAGGTGAAGCGTGTGTTTGCGGCCGTCGCCGACGGCATAGGGGAGATAGGTCTCGTGCGGACCCTTCTGGCGGTTCAGCGCCTCGAGCGCCTGCGGATCGGGCTCGAAGCCGATGACCCGCGCATGGCCGGCGGCGAGAAGGGACTGGTAGACCGGCGGCCCGTCGACCGGGCTGGCACCGATGTCGACGATATGGACGAGGACGTCGACGCCGAGGATCTCGGCGAGCGGACGATCCCTCGCGGTCATCGTCGCCCGTCCGGACTGGCCGCCGTCAGGCGGCGCGAACGCGCCTGTCGACGAGCTCGGGCAGCGAGCTGGCACGGTCGGCAAGGCGGCCGACGGCCTTGATCAGGGTCTGGATCTCGGCGACGAGCTCGTCGTGGTTGATGGTCTCGAAGCGCGGATCGGAGACGGTGTTGGCCAGGACCTCGAGGGCGAGCATCTCTTCTTCGAGCATCTCGCGCGCACCCAGCGGCATCACGCCGTCGCGGGCGATGGTGGCGAAGAACACGCCGAGGCCGCGGACCGCCGGCTTCAGCACCGCCCCCCACAGGGCATAGAAGCGCTCCTGCAGTTCGCGGCGGCGACGGCTGGCGAGGCCGGCCAGCTGGGTTTCGATGATGCCGCAGAAGGCCTGGAAGTCCGACAGGCGGCTGCGGAACATGCGGTAGGCGGTGAAGGTGCGGAACGGGGCGACGGTGTTGGATTCACCGGCCAGTTCGAGGATTTCGCGCGCCTGGAATTCGAGCTGCGCCAGCATCTCCAGCGTCGTGCCGGCGGTCGGCCGGCGGCGGCGACGCGGCGCCAGGGCTTCCGCCAACGTGGCCACGAACTCGGCCTGGTTGATGGTGGAGGGGTTGGGAGAGCCGGCGGACGCTTTACGCGGGCGCCAGGCTGTGACGGGGAATTGGTAGGTCATCGAGGGTAAGCCTAGCGGTACGGTGGTAAATAAAGAATTAAACAAATTTTAAATAGATTGGCGAGATGCTGCTTTAGCCCCCCTAATAGGCCGGCCACCCATGCGTTTGTCAGCCCAGGATAGCAAATCTATAGTGCCGCGACGGCGCCCGCCGCCGGCGACTCGGCCCGACTTGATCCTCACCGACCGGGTCGAGACCGGCGCCGAACCAGAAGGAAGCGCGATGCCCAGCCGCGGCGCCCGCCAGATTCGCGAGACTGCCAATACCCTGCTCGACGCGTTCATCACCGCCGTCGAGCAGGCGTTCCGCGAGGCGCGGCCGTCGGTCGACGAGCTGCGCAAGGTCGCGGCGGCGCTCAAGGAGACTCCCGATCTCGACGTGGTCTACGAGAAGGCCTACGGCGACCTGCAGTCCGGCGTCCTGAGCCAGGCCAAGGAGGCCCAGCGCGTCGAGGTCTTCCACCGGCTGATGACCCACCCGCTCGATCCGCTGCTCGACAGTGGGCAGCTCAGCCGCGACGCCCTGCCGAATTTCTTCAATTTCCTGCGCCTGGTGCTCGGCGAGGACGTCGACACCCTGCAGGCGCAATGCGTCGTCATTCACGACGAGCTCAAGGAAGCCACCGGTGAGGCCTTCACCTGGGAAACCTTCTATGTCGATCCGCGGGCCAAGGCCGTGCTCTATCGCGTGCTGGCGCGCATTGCCGAGGCCTTCCGCCGTTTCGAGCCGCGCCGTGACTGGTTCATCGGAGTCATGCAGTACACGCCGACCTCCATCAGTCTCTCCAGCAACGCCTTCATGCCCAACAAGAACCGCGACACGTCGTACACTTTCGGGCCGGATGATTTCCTGCGTATGTTCCGGCATCTCTTTGCGCCGGTGAAGAATCCCGGCGAGGCGGAACGCGCCATCATCGAGCGCGAGCTCGGCGCCTCGCCGGCTCAGCTTTTCGAGCCGCTGCTGCAGGAGCTCGGTCTCTAAGCGTCAGCGCGCCTATCGCGCGCATTTTAGGTATTAGGAGATGGGTAACCATTTCCTGATCCAATCCGCGCGCCGCAGCGTACCTAACCCCGCGCTGCCGCCCTCATAAGGAGAGACCGATGGTCCGTCGATTCCTCACGCTTGCCCTCCTGCTGCCGCTGGGAGTGGCCGCAGCGCCCGCCCAGGCGCTCGACCTGGTCCTGCTGACCGCCGCCAACCAGATCATCCTGACCAACGATCAGAACCTGAATCAGCGCACGACCCTCAAGGTCTCGGGCGTGGCGGCTCCGCTGATCGGCATCGACGTGCGCCCGGCGAACAATGCGCTCTACGGTGTGAGCGCCGACGGCAACATCTATCGCATCGCGACGGCGACCGGCGCGGCGACCTGGGTCAGCAGGCTGTCGCAGGAGTTCGATGCCTCGCAAGGTGCCGTCGCCGACTTCAATCCGGTGGCTGACCGACTGCGCCTGATGGGCATGGGCGGGAAACTCAACTTCCGCGTCAATGTCGACAACGGCCAGGTCGCCCTCGACAAGCCGCTCGCCTACGCGGAAAAGGACCCGAACACCGGCAAAGCCCCGATGGTCACGGCCGGTGCCTATATCAACTCCATGTTCGGCGCCAAGGAGACCCAGATCTTCGACATCGACAGCATGATAGGTGCCTACGTCATTCAGGATCCGCCAAATGACGGCATCCTGACCACCATCGGCAGTACCGGCATGGGCAGCAAGTGGGTCGAGGCGATCGACATCTTCACCGACGCCCAGGGCAACTACACGGCTTACGCCGTCTCGGGCAACGTCCTGCACAAGCTCGATGTGAGCAAGGGCACGATTGCGGCTGTCGGCCCGGTCGCCTCCAGCCCGATGAAAATCATCGACCTCGCCATCCTGTCGCCGCGCTGACACGCGAGCCAAGGCCAGCATCGGGGGCGGGCCCATAAGGCCCGCCCCTTTTGCGTTTCAGGCCGCCATTTTGGCGACCGGCCCGCTCAGCCCTGCCACGCCGTCCGGCCGCAGCTCGCGCGCCAGGAAGCGCTTGCGGTCGACGGGCCCCGGCAGCCACAGGCGCTCCGTCGGCGCCCGCTTGAAGCCGAAGCGCTCGTAATAGGGCGCATCGCCGACCAGCAGCACCGCCTTCTCGCCCTGCTCGCGGGCGCGCTTCAGCGCCTCCGCGGTCAGCCGCGCGCCGATCCCCTGATCGCGATAGGCGGGATCGACGGCGAGCGGCCCGAGAAGGAGCGCACGGCGGCGCCCTGCCAGCACCGGCCATAAGCGGACGGTGCCGACGAGCGCGTCGCGGTCGAGGGCGACGAGACTGAGGCCCGCAAGCGGAGCCTGCCCGTCGCGCAGGCGCTGGCAGGTCTTGTGCCAGCGCTCCTCGCCGAAAGCGACATCGAGCAGTTGCTCGATCGCCGGCGCATGTTCGTGACGCTCATCAACGAACTGGATCACCTTTTATTCCTCCTTACACACAGTACGTCTTCAACGGCTCGAAGCCGTTGAAGGCCACCGACGCATAAGTCGCCGTGTACGCACCCGCCGCCCGGATCTCGAGCTTGTCGCCGATCTCCAGGTCCTCGGGCAGACGGTAGTCGGCCTTCTCGTAGAGGATGTCGGCCGAATCGCAGGTCGGTCCGGCCAGCACCACGGGCGTCATCGCGCCCTTGCGCGACGACACGATCGGGTACTGGATGGCCTCGTCCATGGTCTCGGCCAGACCGCCGAACTTGCCGATGTCGAGGTAGACCCAGCGCTTCTTGTCCGACTCCGCCTTCTTCGAGATCAGCACGACCTCGGTCTGCAGCACGCCCGCGCTGCCCACCATCTGCCGGCCGGGCTCGACGATGATGTCGGGGATGCGGTTGCCGAAGTGCTTGCGCAGCGACTCCTCGATCGCCGCGCCATAGGCCGGCATGCCGGGCACGTTGCGCCGGTAGCGGGTCGGAAAGCCGCCGCCGATGTTCAGCATGTTGAGCTGCACGCCGTTGTCCTCGCATTCGCGGAACAGCCACGCCGCCTGCGCCACGGCCGCGTCCCACTGCGCCGGGTCCCGCTGCTGCGAGCCGACATGAAACGACACACCGTGCGGCACGACGCCGCGCTTGGCCGCCGCGATCAGGAGCGCGCGCGCCATCTCGACGTCGCAGCCGAACTTGCGCGACAGCGGCCAGTCGGCATTCGCCCCCGAGGTCAGGATGCGGCAGAACACCTTCGAGCCGGGAGCGGCCTCGGCAAGCTTGCCGAGCTCGGCCTCGGAATCGAAGGCATAGAGCCGCACGCCGCGCTGATACGCGGCCGCGATATCGGCCTTCTTCTTGATCGTGTTGCCGTACGACAGGCGATCGGGCGCAACGCCGGTGGCCAGCGCCATGTCGATCTCGTTGACGCTCGCGGTGTCGAAGGACGAGCCGAGCTTCGCCAGGAGCTGGAGGATCTCCGGCGCCGGGTTGGCCTTGACGGCGTAGTAGATGCCGGCGCGCGGCACGGCCGTGCGCAGACGGCGGAAGTTATCCGCCACCACGTCCAGGTCCATGACCAGGCAGGGGGTCGCCGGTCGCTGCTCGTTGAGGAACGTCGAGATCTTCTTGGTCATCGTCGTGCTCCTTCGTAGGCGCCGTCAGGCGACACGGAAGTTCTTGAACTGCCAGGGATCGGAGGCGTCGACCGCCTCCGGGAACAAGGCTCCCCTTCCCTCGAGCGGGGTCCAGTCGGAATAGGCCCCGACCACCTTGCCCAGGTACGGCCGCGCGATCTCCAGGATGCGGGCGTGATCCAAGGCATCGGCCTCGACCACGCCCGACCTCGGGTTCTCGATCGCCCAGATCATGCCGGCGAGCACCGCCACCGTGACCTGCAGGCTGGTCGCGTTGTTATGCGGCGCCAGCCGGCGGGCCTCGTCGATGGACAGGCGCGAGCCGTACCAATAGGCGCCCTTGGCGTGACCCATCAGCAGGACACCGAGCTCATCCACGCCCGTGGCGATCTCCTTCATCATGAGACGCTTGCTGGCCTGGAGCGCCCAGTTCTTGCCGGCCAGCTCGTGCAGCGACAGCACCGCGTCGTCGCACGGGTGGTAGGCGTAGTGCACGGTCGGCCGGTAGCGCACGGTGCCGCCCTCGACCAGCGAGTAATAGTCGGCGATCGAGATCGACTCGTTATGGGTCACCAGGAAGCCGTGGAACGGCCCTTCCATCGGCGTCCAGGTGCGCACGCGCGTGGACGCACCCGGGCGCATCAGGTAGATGGCCGCGTCGCAGCCGAAGCCGTGGCGCTGCGCGTCCGCCGGGAAGTGGCGCTCATGCGTGCCCCAGCCGAGCTCGGCCGGCTGCTGGCCCTCGCCGACGAAGCCGTCGACCGACCAGGTGTTGACGAACTCGCCCGGCTGCTTGGGCGCGCCCGAGACCTGGGTGTCACGCTCGGCGATGTGCATGACCTTGACGCCGAGGTCGCGCGCCAGCAGCGCCCAGCCCACGCGGTCGCGTGGACCGCGCACCTGGAGGCCGGTGTCGTGGGCGATGTTGAGCAGCGCCTGCTTGACGAAATGCGAAACCAGGCCCGGGTTGGCGCCATGGGTCAGCACCGCTGTCGGCCCGCCGGCGAACTTCGGCGCAAGCGCCAGCGCGCTCTCACGCAGGGCGTAGTTGGAGCGCTGCGAGGGCGTGAGCGAGGCATCGGTGTAGCCGCCGGCCCAGGGCTCGATGCAGGTGTCGAGGTAGAGCGCGCCCGTCTGGTGGGCGAGCTCGATCAGCGCCACCGACGAGACGTCGACGGAGAGGTTGAGCAGGAAGTCGCCACGGCGCAGCAGGGGCTGCAGCACGTCGCGGTAGTTGTCGCGGGTGAGCGCGATCTCGCGGAACTCGACGCCGTACTCGGCCGCGACCTCGCGGCCGCGCGCCTCGGCGGTGACGACGGTGATGCGCTCGCGCGGCATGTCGATGTGACGCAGAATCAGCGGCAGGACGCCCTGGCCGATCGAGCCGAAGCCGACCATGACGAGGCGGCCGGTGTAGGAAACGTGCTTCTTGTCCATGTTCACTTCCCCAAAGGGCGCGCGCGTTTTCAGGCGCGGCGCAGCGATGCTCAGGGCGCACGTCTCCCGGTGCCGGGAATCACGATCCCGGCGAAAAGACGGCGCGGGCTTACGAAAAGACGGAAAACGCGGGCGCGGCTTGACTACAGCCGTTGGCCGGGGCGTTTATCCAGGAATGCGCGGATGGGGCGCCGAGTGCCTGAACATCGTATCCGTTCCCTAAGGTGCCGGCCCACGGTTGACCGGCTTTGCCGAAAAGAACGCTTACGTCGTTGCTTGACCTTGGTGTTCGGCCATGGGCACGTGCGATTGGCGTCACGCGTTATTTAGGTAGTGGCAAACCGAATCACAAGAAAAATGCGCGGCGCGCCGAAGAATTTTTTGTGACAAGCTTTACCGTCGCGCGTTGAGTCGGGAGAAGCGGAGAGCAAGGATGAGCGAGACGATCAGCGACAACGCCGTGCAGCAGCGCTACGAGCTCGACGTCGACGGGCAGATCGTCTTCGCCACCTACCGGCGCGACGGCGACGTCGTCAGCATCCGCCACGTCGAGGCGCCGGTCGCGCTGCGCGGCACCGGCGCCGCCGACCGGCTGATGCAGGGCATCGTGGCGAAGGCCCGCGCCGAAGGGCTCAAACTGGTGCCGCTCTGTGGCTATGCCTATGCCTGGCTGCGTCGTCACGCCGAGCACGCGGACGTGGTGGCCTAGTTGCGGCCCCAGCGCGTCCAGCGGATGGCCAGCGCCGAGGCCAGGCCATAGGCGACCATCGACACCGAGACGAGCGCGAACATCATCCACACCGGCGCCTGCTGGGCGAGCAGGAGCCAGCCGCCGCCGGCGACGAGGGCAAGCCGCACCGTGCCGGCGAGAACCGGGCCGAGGACCTTGCCCGCCCCTTGCGCGGCGAAATAGAGGGCCAGCCCGAGCGCGAAGAAGCCGTAGCCCGGCCCGGCCCAGCGCAGATAGGTGCGCGCCGCGTCGAGAGCCTCGGGATCGTTGGTGAACAGCGTCGACCACAGGTCCGGCATCCCGGCCACGACGAGACCCACGCTGCCGATCACCACGGCCGCCACCCCGCCGGCCGTCCAGGCGATACGCCGGGCGCGCGCCACATCACCCGCCCCGATCGCCATGCCGACCAGCGGCACGCAGGTGACGCCGATGGCAAAGCACGCCGGGACGAGCAGGAACTCGAGACGCGCACCGATCCCGTAGCCGGCCAGGACTTCGGTGCCGAAGCGCGCCACCAGGCCGGTGAGGATCAGCACGGTCAGCACCGTCTGCAGCGATGACAGGCAGGCCAGGGCCCCGACCTTCAGGATGTCGTGGAACATCTCCCAGCGCAAAACCACACCGCGCAGAACCAGACGCACGCGCGAGCGCGCCAGGACGTACCACAATAGAAACAAGGCGCTGGCGGTGAGCGCAATCACCGGCCCCAGCGCCACACCCGCCATGCCGAGGCGCGGAAAGGGCCCGAGGCCGAGCCCCAGGCAGCCGCCGATGACGAGCTGCGCTCCGGCGGCGATGAAGAGCGTTGCCGACGGCACCCGCATATTGCCGGCTCCGCGGATGATCGAGGAGAAGGTGTTGAGCAACCAGATCGCGGGGGCCGCCAGGAAAAAGACATTGGAATAGGCGAGCGCCTGGGCCAACGCCTCCTCGCGCCCGCCCAGCACCCGATAGATCCATGGCCCCAGCGCCTGAAACGTCACGAGGAAGGCCAGCCCGGCGACGGTGCCGATGATCACCGCGTGCATGACCAGCGCCTGGGCCCGCTGGCCGTCGCCCGCGCCGAGCGCCCGGCTGACCGCCGAGGACACGCCGCCACCCATGGCACCGGCCGACATCATCTGCTGCAGCATGATCATCGGCAGGACGAGCGCAATCCCGGCCAGCGCCTCGATGCCCAGCGCGCCGACATAGACCGTCTCGACGATAGCCACGGCGGCGAAGGCCAGCATGGCCCCGAGATTGGGCAGGCTGAGCCGCAGCAGCGCCGGCAAAATCGGCGCCGTCAGCAGGGGATTAGCGGCGGAGAGAGGATGCATGGGGGGCGAAACGAACCACGGCCACCGGCAAGGAAACTTGTGGCTCGTTTGAGAATTACTCGCGCTGTCTGCAACCGTGGGTGTAGCACAATGCGGCCTCGGCGAAAAACCAGCGGCGTCCTACCCCGGTAAAAGCCGCTGCCCATCGACCACGAGAGGCCCCCCATGTCCAGCCCGGCGTCCAATCCCGCCACCCTCGATACGCAATTCGCCGGCGACAGCGCCGCGCCCCGCGCCGCCCGCCAATGGCGCCTCAGCGAAGACTGGACGGCGGTGATCGTCGGCTTCGTGGTCATCGCCGCGGTGCTGGCAGCCTTCCACTGGAAGCTCTACGACCTGCGCGGCCTCGTCTCGTCCTACCGCTGGACCACGGACAGCCAGATCGCCGCCTCGACACCCGGCTGGGTCAACACGCTCGACAGCATCGCCGGCGAGGCGCGGGTCAAGGGCCAGGGCAACGTGGTCCAGCTCAGCCAGGCCATGAAGGACGCGCTGCAGGGCGGCGAGCGCAAGGCCATCGAAACCGCCGCCGGCCGCCTCGCCGGGCTTGGCAGCCGCACCCTGCCCGGTGCGCTGGGCGCCGAGATCCGCGGTCACGCCCAGGCCACCGCCGACACGAAAATCTTCACCGGCGACAACCTCGCCAGGGTCGTCGCGGTCGGCGTCGTGGTCTTCGCCGTCTCGGCAGCCGGCATCGCCCTGATCGGCGGCAAGACCGCGGCCTTTCTGCTCGGCCTGCCGGTGGTCTTCGGCCTCGCCTGGCTGGCGCGCTTCCTGGCCGGCAACGGGCTGTTCATCGACTGGGGCATCGAATACGTGATCTTCGCCCTCGGTCTCGGCCTGCTGATCAGCAACACAGTCGGCACGCCCGCCTGGCTCAAGCCCGCGGTGCAGACCGAGTTCTTCATCAAGACCGGCCTGGTCATCCTCGGCGCCTCGCTGCTGTTCATGGAGATCCTGCAGGCGGGCGCCCTGGGCATCATCCAGGCGGTGCTGGTGGTCTTCGTCGTCTGGTACGCCTGCTTCTGGCTCTGCCGCAAATTGCGCGTCGACGACGAGTTCGCCGCCATGCTCTCGACCGCCGTGTCGATCTGCGGCGTCTCGGCGGCGATTGCCGCCTGCGGCGCCATCCAGGGCGACAAGAAGAAGCTGTCCTACGTCACCTCGCTGGTGCTGATCGTCGCCGTGCCGATGATGATCGCCATGCCCTGGATCGCCAAGACGACGGGCATGAACGAGCTGGTGGCCGGCGCCTGGCTCGGCGGCACGCTCGACACCAGCGCCTCGGTGGTCGCCGCCGGCGCCCTGGTCAGCGACGCCGCGATGAAGACCGGCGTCATCGTCAAGTTCTCGCAGAACGCGCTGGTTGGCGTGGCGGCCTTTGCCCTCGCCATCTGGTGGGCCTTCAAGACGAGTGCGGCCGGCGGCCCCAACTCCGAGGGACGGGGCGAGAAGCCGAGTGCCACCGTGATCTGGCAGCGCTTCCCCAAGTTCGTCATCGGCTTCATCATCGCCTCGGCGGTGTTCTCCTTCCTGCTGCCGGCCGAGCTGGTCAACGGCACCCGCTCGGCCCTGGGCGAGATCCGTCTCTGGTGGTTCGCCCTGGCCTTCGTCTGCATCGGCCTGGAGACGCGGGTGGTCGAACTGGCGACGACAGATCAGGGCCGGCCAGCGCTCGCCTTCCTCGGCGCGCAGGCGATCAACGTCTTCTGGACGCTGCTCATCGCCTGGCTGCTGTTCGGCGGCGTGCTGGTCGAGCCGCCGCTGATCAAGTAGCCCGCCCGCTCCCACCGCCGTCCCACGGCTCCCTCTTGCGGAGGGGCTGGTATGGACGGCGGTGCGGCGGCAGGGCACTCTCCCGGGCATCAAATAAACCCGGAGGAGACCAGCCTTGCTGACCCTGTATTACGGCCGCGGCGCCTGTTCGATGGCCCCCCATATCGTGCTCGAGGAAAGCGGCGAGAAGTACACGCCGCATCCAGTCGACCTGGCGAAGGGAGAGCAGCGTGCCGAGTCCTATCTCAAGGAGATCCACCCGCTCGGCCGCGTGCCGGCCCTGCGCCTCGACGACGGCAGCATGCTGACCGAGAACACGGCGATCCTGCCCTATCTCGGCAAGCGCTTCGGCCTGTTCCCCAAGGACCCGATCGCCGAGGCGCGCACCTTATCGACCATCGGCTTCTTTGCTTCCACCGTGCATCCTGCGCACAGCCATATCGGCCGGCCGGAACGTTTTGCCAGCGACCCCGCCAGCCATGCCAACATCAAGGAAACCGGCCTCAAGAATTTCCATGGCTACCTCAAGCAGATCGACGGCATGCTGGCCGGCCGCGAATGGCTGGGCGCCGAGTATTCGGTGCTCGACCCTTACGCCTTCGTCTTCTACGCCTGGGGCCATAAGCGCGAGCTGCCGGTGAAGGAGCTCAAGAACTACACCGCGCACAAGGACCGGATGATGAAGCGCCCCGCCGTCCAGCGCGTGGCGGAAGACGAGAAGGTCTCATTCTGAGGAGACCGCCATGCTGCGCCTGATTGCGATCGCCTTTGCCTTCCTCTCAGGCGCAGCCCTGGCGCAGACGGCACGCTTGCGCGCCCTTATTTTTCGGATCTGGACCCCGGCCTTCGCCGGGGTGACATCTGAGAAAATTTCTAACGCCGTAGTCGGTAAGCCCGCGGGCTGACGCCGACGATCCGGCGGAAGCGACGGTTGAAGGTCGAGAGATCGCCGAAGCCTGAATCGTAGGCGATGGCGGCGATCGGCTCATCCGAACGGCGCAGGCGCAGGGCCGCGCGATGCAGGCGCAGGCGCAGCAGGTACTGGTGCGGTGTCAGCCCGACCACCTGCCGGAACACCCGCAGGAAATGATAAGGGCTCATCGCCGCCTCGCGGGCGAGGCCGGCGAGCGGCACCGGTTCGTCGACCCGGGATTCAATCCGGCGTAGCGCATCGCTGATCCGCTGCTCGTCGCGCCGGCTCGGGCTGCGGTCGCGCCGCCGCTTGTTGGAAAGGGTCGTGACTACCGCTCCCGCCAGCCGGACGGCGACTTCTTCCAGCGCACCGACGTCGCCGGCGTCGCGCGCCGCCTCGGCGTTGGCCAGCATGGCGGCCAGCTCGGGCACGGCCGGCAGGGTCGCCGCCGGGAATTCGCGGCGGCGAACGCCGGGCACAGCGGCCAGCAGCCCCTCAAAGAAACCCGGCTCGTACTGGAACGACAGGCAGTGATCGCCAATCCCGTGCTCGTGGCCGCATTCGAAGCAGTGGCCGTGATTGCCGAGCAGCAGCGAGCCGGGCCCGAGCAGCCCACTTCCGGCCGTCGTCCGGTACTGGAACGTACCGGCGGTCACCACGGCGATGGAGACCGTCTCATGGCGTTCCTCGTATGGCCGGTCCTGCGGCCCGGCGGTGCAGACGACGTCATGCACGGTCCAGCCGGGGCCGGAGGCGAGGTGTCGGGTGGTCGTGCTCATGTACCCAGAATAGCAATTTTCCCCAAGCGGTCGCGAGCGGAGGCGTTCTAAAGAGGCGGCAATTCTCTCCGTCATGGAGCGTTGCCATGAACTCTTTTCTCGAAGCGTTGCAGGCCGACGGCCCGGCGCCCGATCGCGCTGACGGCCTGGCTCTCTACGCCTTCCTCATCGGCCGCTGGAGCTACGACGCCACCTATCACCCGCCCGGCCAGCCGGCACGGACCACGCGCGGCGAGATTCATGCCGGCTGGGTGCTGCAGGGCCGCGCCATCCAGGATGTGTGGCGTGTCCCGGCCCGCGACCTTCCGCAATCCCCTCAGCCCGAATTTGGCGACTACGTCGGCACCACCTTGCGCATCTACGACCCCGGCCTCGATGCCTGGCACATCCTGTGGAGCGATCCACTGACCCAGACCTATCAGCGCCAGCTCGGGCGGGCGCGCGGCAAGGACATCGTGCAGGAAGGCCGCGACGAGGCCAGCGGTGCCCATACGCGCTGGAGCTTCACCGAGATTGCCGGGGATTCATTCCGCTGGCGGGGTGAGGTTTCGCCCGACGGCAAGGACTGGATGCTGCTCGCCGATTTTCGCGCCAAGCGGATGACCTAATTCCAACCGTCACCCCCGCGAAAGCGGGGGTCCAGGGGCCAAGCAATCTGACGCTTACCCTGGATGCCCGCTTCCGCGGGCATGACATTTCATTGAGGAGAAAGCCATGCTCAACCACATTTCCATCGGCGTGAAGGACATCGTCCGCACCAAGAAGTTCTACGACGCGGCGCTCAAGCCGCTGGGTTACACACTGAAGAGCGACGGCGAGACCTCGCTGGGCTACGGCGACAAAGCCGTGGCGCTGTGGATCTCCAAGAGCGAGCGCCCGGTGCCGGCGGACACGCAGTCCGGCCTGCATGTCTGCTTCGACGCGGGAAGCCGCAAGGCGGTGGACGAGTTTCACAAGGCGGCGCTGGCCACCGGCGGCAAGGACAACGGCAGACCGGGCCTGCGGGCGGATTACGGGCCGAACTACTATGCGGCCTTCGTGGTCGATCCCGACGGCTACCGGCTGGAAGCCTACTGCGGGGCTTAAACCGCCGAGAAACGCCGCGCCAGGCGCTGCTTCTGAAACTGCTCGGCGATGAAGTCGACGAAGCAGCGCGTCTTGGCCGGCATCAGGGTGCGGCTGGAGAAGTAGATCGAGATCGGCCCGACATCGACATACCAGTCGGGCGCCACCCGTATGAGGGCGCCGCTGACGAAATGCGGCAGGACGTGCGGCAGGCCGACCACGGTGACACCGAGACCAAGCACGGCGCTGCGCGCCATCGCCTCCGGGTCGTTGAGGATGAGGTTCGGCTTCATCGCGGCCACGACCTCCTCGCCCGCGTCATTGCGCATCGGGCGCTCGCGGATACGCCCGGTCTGGGGCGAACGCATGACGATGCCGGCATGGCTGGCGAGGTCGCCGGGATGGCGCGGGAAGGGCTTGCCCTGCAGGTAGGCGGGGGACGCCACGGCAACCATGTGCACCCGGCCGAGCTCGCGCGCCACCACGCCCGGCGCCAGATCGAAGTCGCCGCCGATGGCCGCATCGAAGCCCTCGCCGACTAGATCCACGGCGCGGTTATCGAAATGCCAGTCGGGGGTCACGCGCGGATAGCGCGTCATGAATTCGGGCAGCAGCGGCAGCAGGTAATCGAGAGCGAAATTGGTGCCCACGCTGACCTTGAGCACACCCGCCGGCGTCCCCTTGTCGGTCGCCGCGTCAGCGAGGGCGGCGCGCACCGCATCGAGCCCGCCGCTCACCGACTGGAGAAAGCGCTCGCCCGCCTCGGTCAGGGTCAGCCGCCGCGTGCTGCGCTGGAACAGCCGCACCCCCAGCCCGGCCTCAAGCTGGGCCACGTTGCGGCTCACAGCCGCCGGGGTCAGCCCCAGGCGCCGGGCCGCCGCCGAGAAGCCGCCAACCTCGGCCGAGCGCACGAAGGCCTCGATATTTGCTAGTGATTCCAGAGGTCTTCGCCTATTTTCAAATTATACTTGAAAGTATTTTACCATATTATCGGCTATTTGGAAGGTAATCGAAGGGCGACAGTGGCTCCATCGAAACCCCGAACCGATGGAGCTTCCCATGACGACCCCGACCAAGACCCTCGCCGGCAAAGTCGCCCTGGTCACCGGCGGCTCGCGCAGCATCGGCGCCGCCATCGCCAAGCGCCTGGCGGCCGACGGGGCCGCCGTCGCCCTCACCTTCTCGGCCTCGCCCGACAAGGCCGACGCGGTGGTCCGCGCCATCCAGGAGAAGGGCGGCAAGGCCATCGCCCTCAAAGCCGATGCTGGCAACGCCGCCGAGGTGAAGGAAGCCGTCGCCCGCACCGTGGCCGAACTCGGCCGCCTCGACATCCTGCTCAACAATGCAGGCATCGTCATCGTCAAGCCGGTGGAGGAGGTCTCGCTCGCCGATTTCGACCGCATCGTCGACGTCAACGTGAAGGGCGTGTTCGTGGCGACGCAGGCGGCGCTCGCCCACCTCGGCCAGGGCGGGCGCATCATCAACATCGGCAGCGTCAACAGCGACCGCGTGCCGTTTGCCGGCGCCGGCCTCTACGCGCTGAGCAAGGCGGCGGTCCTGGGGCCCGACGACAAGGCGCTGGCCCTCGACCGGCTCTACCTGATCGGCAGCCGGCCCATCGGCCTGGTCCAGGTCTGGCTCGATCCGGCCATCGCCGCCATCCCGCGGGCCCGGGCCGCGGCCATCTCGACGGCGGATATGCTGCGCGAAAGCGGCATGGTCATCGAGCGTTCGGAGATCTCGATCCGCGCCGAGACGGCGGGGGCGGCGACGGCCAAGCTCCTGCGGATCTCGCCACGCGCCGCCGTGCTGGTGCACCTCCGCCGCTGCCTGGGCGCCGACGGCGCGGCGCGGGAGGTGGCGCGGCTCGCGGTCTGCTCCGACTCCTACGAGTTCGTCGCCTCGACGCCCAGCCTCCACCCCTCGGGCCGCAGCCCGCTGGAGAGCCTGTTCGATATCCGGACGGTGGAGACGGTCTAGCGCAAGGCGCCTGCGGCCTGGGTGCCGGCGCGCTCCATAAACAGATGTCACCCCCGCGAAAGCGGGGGTCCAGTCTTCTGGAAAAGAGGCGCGGCGCTGGCGCGGCGTCGCCGGCCTTCAGGCCGCCTGACGGGCGCGAAGAAAATGGGGCCGCCCCGTTCTTATGAGCGCTGGATGCCCGCTTTCGCGGGCATGACAGATACAGATAAGGGGAGGAGCGCGGTCGGGAACGTCAGCGCCGGCGCTTGAAGAAGGGACGCCGCGCGCCGCCGGGGGCGGGACGCTCGTCCTTGTGCCGGAAGGTGATGCGGCACTTGCTCAGGTCGTAGGGCGTCATCTCCAGCATCACCCGGTCGCCGGTGGTGATGCGGATGCGGTTCTTCTTCACCCGCCCGGAGACGTAGGCCATCGCCTCGTGGCCGTTGTCCAGCTTCACGCGGAAACGGGAATCGGGCAGCACTTCCAGGACGACGCCATCGAACTCGAGCAGGGCTTCTTTAGTCAATGCAGGCTCCTTGGCCCCGACGGGGGGCCCAAACGGGGCGTCTCTCAAAAAATAAAAGGGGCGGCTTCCAGGGAAGCCGCCCCCCGTATCGAGCTATGTCTGACGGATCAGACGGCGCGCAGATTGGTCGCCGACGACTTGCCGTTCTTCGGGTTCACTTCGGTGTCGAAGCTGACCTTCTGGCCCTCGTTGAGCGTGCCGAGGCCGGCGCGCTCGACGGCCGAGATGTGCACGAACACATCAGTCGAACCGTCTTCCGGCTGGATGAAGCCGAAGCCCTTGGTGCCGTTGAACCACTTGACTGTGCCTGTAGGCATTGGAATTCCTTCCCTGAGATGTGGACCGCGTGACGGTTGTCCCGCGTATCAAACAACGATCTGGAGGGATTGTGGGGCCGGGCGCCGTCAAGGAACCGCAACCAAAACCGACCCAAAACGATTTGATGCCGTAGATATGGTCATTTTGGGGCCAAAAAGCAAGCAAGTCGTGGAAACCGTTGAACAATCAGGTGATTAGCCCGGTCCCAAACCCTTGGGGACACGGTACCGACCTACTGAAACCGGGTGGCCAGGACCTTGAGGCTCGCCGCCCCGAAGGCCAGCGCGAACACCGCCTCGAACCACCGGCGCAGCCGCAGGTAGACGCGGGTGACGACGGTGCAGCGCGGGAAGGCGCGCGCTCGCGGAAGGGAAGAAGTCGCCTTCGCGCGACTCGGCGTTAGTTGATACCGTGCCCTGTAGTACAAGGGAGCGGTCTGTGAGTTCGAAAGAAAAACCCAGCCAAGCCCCATGGTATTTTTGGGTAGCGGTCGCGGCAGTTGCGACCTTACCCGTCGGACTTATTCTATGGGGAAAGAGTGAGGCGGGATGGGCCTCGCTTATATGCGCCCTGGTGGTAATGCTAGCGGCGCGTTTCCACGCCATTGAAGAACTATCGCTCGGTCCACTTCGCGCCAAGTTGAGCGAGAAGGTCCGCGAAGTAGATCTCGCCCTCGAAGAGGTTCGCTCTCTCGCCCTCGCGATGTCTCGACCGATGATTTCGATGGGGATGAAGGTCGGGCGAATGGGCGTCGCGCTTTCGCGACAGGAGGCTGAGGAGTTAAGGGCAACGATAGATAGCACTCTGCGCCGTTTGGAAGTGCCAGAGAGCGACATTGTTGCCGCGATGGCTGACTATCGCCGATACACTCTTTTCGATATGTCACGGTCCCTCACCAAGAAGCTTCGGGTAACGCTGAACGACAAAGTCAAAACGTACCAAGATGCTCTAGCGGCCTTTGGGTCTCCCATCCGGGATGCGGAAGGTCACAATCGTGCTGCCAACGAATGGGGGCAAGCAAGCAAACGGAGGGACACCGTTCTGATGCTCACCGAGTTTTCCAATGTCAGCCGGCTTGTGGAAGAATTGCCGGATGCATTGGCAAACAGCAGGCTTCTAGAAAAGCCTGAGTGCGAAGCCCTTCTAAATGAACTTGCCGAGACCTTGGAAGATATGCGGCATTTCACAAAGCACGGTAAAATCCGGGACATGCCTAGGTGGCTTACGGCGTCGTCAAACGACGACTAACGGCGGCTGCGCGATGTCTAGAATCTACGCTGCTACTGAAGCCCGGAAACTGCGGCCGCGATTGCCCGCTTGCTGAACTACGTCAGCCTTGTCGTCAGCACCTTCATGCCCGCGACACCAAAAGCGATGGCGAATACCGCCTGGAAAGCACGACGCAGCCGCATGTAGAGGCGGGTGATCACGCTGTTCGAGAAGGGCAGCGCGTAGCCGTGGAAGACCACGAAGCTCTGCAGCCCGATGGCGCCGATCACCAGGAGCCGGTGTTCATAGTGGACCAATGTCGACCTTACAGGCGATCGAATAGCCGTCGCCGTAGACGGTGTTTATTATCTGAGGACTACGAGAATCATCTCCCAACTTTTCCCGAAGCATGCTCACGTGATAGTTGATATTGTCAGTCTTCGTACTTTTGCTCTTAAGTGTTTCGACAAGCGCATCACGCGTAACCGTTCGATCACCAGCGCGAAGAAGCTTGGCAAGTATTTTATACTCGGCAGAAGTAAGATTAATCTTGGCTCCTGTCGGAGAAACTATGTCCCGTGAGCCAAATTCAAGCGTCCATCCGTTGAAGTGAGCCACCTCACGCTTTATCTGCGACTTGCCGGTACGCCGTAGTATCGCGTTCATTTTTGACACGAGCACTGGCCATTGCGGTGGCTTCCGGAGAAAGTCATCCGCGCCGATTCCGACTGCACCAGGAAGGTCCTCATCGGTTCCTTCGCTCGTGAGCATGATGATAGGAACATCTGATTCGCTGCGGAGCCCTCTAATTATTTCGAGCCCTTTGCCTCGATCTTCGCCGAACTTCAGATCTACGAGGACGATATCCGGCGTGTACGTCTCCAGAATCTCCCGCATTTCTTCTTCGCTCTCTGCCGTCTTGACCTCATAGCCAAAAGCCTTAAGGGTTCCCTCGAGGAGTTTGCGGATTTGCTCCTCGTCGTCCACGACCAGAACTCTTGCGAGAATCGGGCTGCTTTCCCTGACCATTCTTGCCTCCGCCGCGCTCTGTAGCATTATGGTTGCGGCTCGTGGGGTTGCTCGTCTCTACCATCGGTGGTGCGGTTCGATTGGTTCCGTGCTGGGCAATAAGCAACATCAAATGGGTTGCGAACACTATAAGTGCACCCAAGGCAGCGATAGCGAAAGCTGGCAACCCGCTTGAATAGCCGTAGTGAATACTCATCGCTGCCGAAACGGCGAGCGCGGCAATTACCAATTGCCTGATTGTCCGGAGAGTTAACTCCAGCAATCGTTGGCTCTCTCCGGGAGGGCCCACCGCGCGTGTTGCGATCCAGGTCGTCAGCCACCGCATCGTTGCCTCCACAAAGGATTCCCGTGCGATGACCAATCATCTCAAAGCTTCCATAAAGATTCCCTAAACACGAATCTAAGATTTACCTAAGGAGTCCCTAAGGATTGGTTAAAATAACCTACTATAGTAGGAAAATTTGACGTGCAAAATCACTGCTTCGTAGGTGATTTACGTTATTCGAAAGGGACTTAACGCGACCCTGAGAGGGCCAAGCTCAGCGTTTAGTTCAAAGCCTAACTCCTTAGCGTCGCCCCCGTCGCCTTCGCCACGGCACCGACGATCTTCTGGCCGATGGCCTCTGTTTCCACATCGGTCAGGGTGCGGTCCTTGGGCTGCAGGCGCACGGAGATGGCCAGCGACTTCTTGCCGTCCGGCACGCCCTTGCCCTGGTAGACGTCGAACACGCTGATCGCCGCGATGGTCGCGTCCGCGATTTCCTCGGTCGTTAGAGATCTTCCGGCTTCAGGCCCGCATGCTTCGCGATCCGCGCGAGCATGCGGGGGCCGATCTCGTCGCCATCGTGAAAAGCAAAGACCATGTCTGGCCAGCCGGGGCGGGCAAGCGTCTTGTGAGAACCGGACTGTCGCTTGACGGTCCAACCGATTCTGGTCAGCGCCGCCAGAACACGCCTTGCCTTGGCCGAGGGCCAGGACGTCATCCGATGGCGATGGAAATGGCCTGCGGACCTGCTTCGCCGTGCTCCAGCCGATCCGCCAACACTCGCAGCGCCAGAACCTCGGCTTTGGCCATCGCTTCGTTCGCCGTGGTCCCATAGGCCAACACGCCGGGAAGCTCCGGCACCTCGGCCAGCCAGCGCCCGTCGTCTTCGCGTTCGTGCTCGATGGTGAAATGCATGGGCAACCTCAATGATCGCCATTCTACACGGAACCGGCCGCCCCGGGAAATCGCGTCGGATCAGCTCCGCAGCGTCGCCCCCGTCGCCTTCGCCACCGCGCCGACGATCTTCTGGCCGATGGCCTCTATTTCCACGTCGGTCAGGGTGCGGTCCTTGGGTTGCAGGCGCACGGAGATGGCCAGCGACTTCTTGCCTTCCGGCACGCCCTTGCCCTGGTAGACGTCGAACACGCTGACCGCCGCTATCGTCGCGTCCGCGATTTCCTTGCCGGCCTGTTTTGCCGCGCTGATCACCTTCGCCGATTCAACGCCCGCGTCTAAGAGGAAGGCGAAGTCGCGCTCCACCGGCTGGAAGGCGCTGAGCCGCAGCATCGGCCGCGCCTTGGATGATTTAGCCTTGGGGGCGGGCAGCGCATCGAGGAAGACCTCGAACGCCGCTATGGGCCCTTCGGCATCGAGCTTCCGCAGGGTCGCCGGGTGCAGCTCGCCGAACCAGGCGATGACCGTCTTGGGCCCCAGCTTCAGCGCGCCGGAGCGACCGGGGTGATACCAGGCGGGCGCTTCCGCTACCGCCTGCACGTTCTCGATCGACAGGCCCAGCGCCTGCAGCAGGTTGAGCGCGTCCGCTTTGGCGTCGAAGGCGTCCGCCGGGCGCGGCGCCGCGGCCCAGTGGCGCGGGCCTGTTTTTCCGGCGCGGATGCCGGCGGCCACCATCTGCTGGCCGTCGGGCCTGGGGCTCAGGAACTGCGGGCCGACCTCGAACAGTGCCGCGTCGCCGGTGCCGCGGTCGGCGTTGCGCTTCGCCGCCAGCACTAGGTTGGGCAGGATCGAGGGGCGCATGCGGTCCAGGTCGGCCGAGATCGGATTGGCCAGCAGCAGCTCTGTCGATGTGCCGCCGAACAGGGCGGCGTGCTCGCGGGACATGAAGGAGAAGGTCACCGCCTCGGTCAGGCCCGCCGAGGCCAGGGCGCGCTTGGTCTCGCGCACCCGGCGCTGCTGGGCCGTGAGCGCCGGCCGGGCCACCGCCCCGTCGCGCACCAGCGAGACGGCCTTGATGTTGTCGTAGCCGTGGATGCGCGCCACCTCTTCGATCAGGTCCGCCTCGCCGTGGATGTCGCCGCGCCAGGAGGGGGGCTCGGCTTGGAGGGAGTCCCCTGTTTCTCGCCCCACCTCACCCCGGCCCTCTCCGCCCCCCGGGGCGGAGAGGGAGGGGCCCGCCTCTGGGCGGGAGGGTGAGGTGGGGGTGCTAACCGTGAAGCCCAGACGCTTGAGGATTTCCGCTGCGTCGCTGAGGCTAATATCCAGGCCGCCCAGCCCGTGCAGCCGCTCGGCGCGCAAGGTGTACGTGCGCTTCCATTCCGGCAGCGTGCCGGTGACCACCAGCTCCGACGGCTCGCCGCCGCACAGCTCCTGGATCAGGCGCGTCGCCGCCTCCATGCCTTCCTGCACCGCCGCTGGATCCAGGCCGCGCTCGAAGCGGTAGCGCGCGTCGGAGACGATGTCGTGCTTGCGCCCCGTGGCCGCGGTGCGCAGGGGATCGAAGAGCGCCGCCTCGACGAACACGTCGGTGGTCTCGGCCGTGCAGCCCGTGTGCTCGCCGCCGATCACCCCGCCCAGCGCCTCGACGCCGGTGTCGTCGGCGATCACGGTTTCGCTGCCGGTCAGCGTGTATTCCTTGCCGTTGAGGGCCAGGAGCTTCTCGCCCGGCTTGGCGAGGCGCAAGGTGAGATCGCCCTTCACCTTCTGCGCATCGAAGACGTGCAAGGGCCGGCCGACATCGAAGGTCAGGTAGTTGGTGATGTCGACCAGCGCCGAGATGGGGCGCAGGCCGATCGCGGTCAGCCGGTCCTGCAGCCATTTCGGGCTGGGGCCGTTCTTCACGCCCTTGATCAGGCGGCCGACGAAATACGGGCAGGCATTCTCGACACCCGCGGGGAAATCGAACTTTACGTCGATAGGCGACCGGAAGGTGCCCCTGGCCGGCTCGATCTTGCGCTGCTTGAGCGTGCCCATGCCGGCGGCGGCGAGATCGCGGGCGACACCGCGCACGCCGAGGCAATCGGCGCGGTTGGGCGTGATGGCGATGTCGATCACCGGATCGTCCAGTCCCATGATGCCGGCGACCGGCTGGCCTATAGGTGCATCCGCCGGCAGGTCGACGATGCCGTCATGCTCGTCGCCCAGGCCCATCTCCATCAGCGACAGCAGCATGCCGTTGGATTCCTGGCCGCGGATCACGCCCTTCTTGAGCTCAACGTCCTTGCCGGGGATGTAGGCGCCGGCGGCGGCGAACACGCCCTTCATGCCGGTGCGGGCGTTGGGCGCGCCGCAGACGACCTGGAGCTTCTCCTTGCCGGTGTCGACGATGCAGACCCGCAGGCGGTCGGCGTCGGGATGCTGCTTCGCCTCGACCACGTAGCCGACCACGAACTTGGAGAGTTTCGCGGCGCGGTCCTCGATGCCTTCAAGCTCCAGGCCGATGGCGGTGAGCTTGTCGGCTATTTCGCCGACGCTCGCCGTCGTCTCGAGATGCTGCTTGAGCCAGCCCAGGGTGAACTTCATCGGGCCAGCCCTCCGGTGGTCGAGGGCATGTCCACGGGCGCGAAGCCGTAATGCTTCAGCCAGCGCATGTCGGCTTCGTAGAAGGTGCGCAGGTCCGGGATGCCGTATTTGAGCATCGCCATGCGCTCGATGCCCATGCCGAAGGCGAAGCCCTGGTAGATTGCGGGGTCGAGGCCGCAATTGGCGATGACCTTCGGGTGCACCATGCCGCAGCCCAGGACCTCCAGCCAGTCGCCGAAATTGCCGATCTTGATCTCGCCTGATTTGCGGCTGCAGCCGATATCGACCTCGGCCGAGGGCTCGGTGAAGGGGAAGTGGCTGGGGCGGAAGCGCAAGGGGAGGTCGGGCACGTCGAAGAAGGCGCGCGCGAAATCGATCAGGCAGCCCTTGAGATGGCCCATGTGAGTCGAGGTGTCGATGACCAGGCCTTCGACCTGGTGGAAATTCGGCGAGTGCGTGGCGTCGTGGTCGCTGCGATAGGTGCGGCCGGGCACGATGATGCGGATCGGCGGCTTCTGCGACATCATCGTGCGGATCTGCACCGGGCTCGTGTGAGTCCTCAGCACCATCGGCGAGGGCTCGGTGGCACCCGGGCTGGTCGAGGTGACGTTCAGGTAGAACGTATCCTGCGTCTGGCGCGCCGGATGCTCAGGGGGAATGTTTAAAGCCGTGAAGTTGTAGAAATCCTCCTCGATGTCCGGCCCCTCGGCGACCACGAAACCCATGTCGCCGAAGATCGAGACGATCTCGTCGATGGTCTGGCTGATCGGGTGGATGCGGCCATCGGGTGCCGGGCGCGGCGGCAGGGTGATGTCGACCTTCTCGGCGGCGAGGCGGGCATCCAGCGCGCCGGAGTTCAGGCTCTCGGTGCGGCGCTCCAGCTCGGCGGTGATGTCGTTCTTGAGCTGGTTGAGGGCGGCCCCGCGCTCCTTGCGCTGCTCGGGCGGGACTGAGCCCAGGCCCTTCATCAGCTCCGTGAGCTTGCCCTTCTTGCCGAGATATTCGATACGCACCGCATCAAGCGAAGCGGGATCGCCGGCGCCGGCGATGGCGGCGCGCGCACTGCTCAGGAGTTCGTTGGTGTCGGACATGTTTCCCGATCGCACAAAAAAGAAAAGGGGCCCGGCTTGTCGCCAGGGCCCCTTCGCTTCACTTAAATGCCGCTGTTACTTGGCGGCTGCGAGGGCGGCCTTGGCCTGGTCGACGATCGCCTTGAAGCCGACCGGATCGGCCATGGCGATCTCCGCCAGCACCTTGCGGTCGACGGCGATCCCGGCCTTCTTCAGACCGTCGATCAGGCGGCCGTAGGTGATGCCCAGCTCGCGGCTGCCGGCGTTGATGCGCTGGATCCAGAGCCCGCGGAAGTCGCGCTTCTTGGCGCGGCGGTCGCGATAGGCGTATTGCAGCGCCTTCTCGACGCGCTGCAGCGAGGGGCGGAAGGCTTCGCTTGAACGGCCGACATAGCCCTTGGCCATGTCGAGAACTTTTTTGTGGCGGGCATGCCCGGTCACACCGCGTTTGACGCGTGCCATGTCAGGTCTCCGTGCTTTTCAGGGTAGGGCGGCTCAGGCGTAGGGCAGCCACTGGTGCTTGACCTTCTCGGCGTGGCCCTTGGAGAGGACCTTCATGCCGCGGGCCTTGCGCTTCATCTGCTGCGCGCGCTTGCGCATGTTGTGGCGCTTGTTGCCGTAGCCGGCGAGCACCTTGCCGGTTGCCGTGACCTTGAAGCGCTTCTTGGCGCCTGACTTGGTCTTCATCTTGGGCATTTTATGTCTCCTTCTTCGGTTTACCCGGCGTGGGGCTCGGTGAGGAATTCTTCGGCGATCTCCTCGCCGGGGATTCCCTCACAAGCCTGTTCGGCCGGGTGCAGGAGCGGTTGGGCATGCCCGGGGTCCCAACGCCTCTGTTTTAGAGAGGGGAGACCCACAGCCGTGGCCGCTCGGGTTAAGGCGCGGGGTTATAGCGGTCCGGCCGGCTCCGCGCAAGGCGAAAGCCGGGCCGAATCACTGTTTCAGTAGAGTGGCTTAAGGCGCCATAACCCCGGGGGTCGTGAGGGGGGCCTCGCCCCCCTTCCCATGGCGCCCTATTTGGGCGCCATAACCATAGTCATCTGCCGGCCCTCAAGCCGGGGATGGGCCTCGACCTTGGCGAGCTCGCCGAGATCGCCCTTGACCCGCTCGAGGAGGGCCACGCCGAGCTCCTGGTGGACCATCTCACGGCCGCGAAAACGCAAGGTTACCTTGACCTTATCGCCTTCCTCGATGAACCGGACCATGGCCTTGCGCTTGACCTCGTAGTCATGGTCGTCGATGCCCGGGCGGAGCTTGATCTCCTTGATCTCGATGACTTTCTGCTTCTTGCGGGCCTCGTTGGCCTTCTTCTGCAGCTCGTATTTGTATTTGCCGATATCGAGCAGCTTGCAGACCGGAGGGTCGGCGCCGGGCGAAACCTCAACCAGATCAAGGCCCGCTTCCCAGGCGAGCTGCAATCCGGCGTGGAGGCTGACCACCCCCACCATCTCGCCACGGGCGTCGACCAGCCGGATCTTCCCGGCCTCGATCTGGTCGTTGACGCGCGGTCCATCCTTGGACGGCGCGGCTTCCTGTTGATATCGCGCTATCGAACACTCTCCTCTAATACCAACCGAACCCGTTGACCCGGCGGCCTGATCTCAGGCACCGCGGGGTGTTCCCGTCCGGGTCGGTCGCTGCATTCAGGCGTGGGGAACGTCGGCCTCTTTGGCGAATCTAGCGATGGCCTCGTCGAGCGCAAGGGTTTCCTGTGCGTCGGAGCCGGTGCCCAGGCGCCGGACGGCGACCGTGCCCTGCTCGGCCTCGCGCCGGCCCACGGCCAGCAAGAGCGGGACCTTGGCCAACGTGTGCTCGCGCACCTTGTAGCCGATCTTCTCGTTGCGCAGGTCGGGATCGACGCGCAGGCCGGCGGCGCGCGCCTTTTTCACGACCTCGCGGGCATAGTCGTCGGCGTCGGAAACGATCGTCGCCACAATGCCTTGCACGGGGGCCAGCCAGAGCGGCAGCTTGCCGGCATAGTTCTCGATGACGATGCCGATGAAGCGCTCGAAGGAGCCGAAGATCGCCCGGTGCAGCATCACCGGCCGGTGCTTGGCGCCGTCCTCACCCACGTAGGACGCGTCAAGCCGTTCCGGCAAAACGAAATCCACCTGCAGGGTGCCGCACTGCCAGTCGCGGCCGATGGTGTCGCGCAGCACGAATTCGAGCTTCGGCCCGTAAAAGGCGCCCTCGCCCGGGTTGAGCGTGGTCTCGAGGCCGGCCGCTTTCGAGGCGTCTTTCAAGGCCTTCTCGGCCTTGTCCCAGATCGCGTCCTCGCCGGCCCGGATGGCGGGGCGGTCGGAGAACTTGACCCGCACGTCGCTGAAGCCGAGATCGCCGTAGACCTGGCGCAGCAGGTCGCAGAACTTGATGCTTTCCGCGGTGATCTGGTCCTCGGTGCAGAAGATATGCGCGTCGTCCTGGGTGAAGGCCCTCACCCGCATGATGCCGTGCAAGGCGCCCGACGGCTCATAGCGGTGGCAGGCGCCGAATTCCGCCAACCGCAACGGCAGATCGCGATAGCTCTTGAGACCCTGCTTGAAGATCTGCACATGGCAGGGGCAGTTCATCGGCTTGATGGCGTAGACGCGGTCGCCCTCCTCCACCGAGGCGCCCTCGGCGCGCGGGGTGGCGAGGAACATGGCGTCCTTGAACTTGTCCCAGTGGCCCGACTGCTCCCAGAGCCTGCGGTCGACCAGCTGCGGGGTCTTGACCTCGACATAGCCGCCGTCTTCCAGGCGCCGGCGGATGTAGCCCTCCAGGGTGCGCCACAGGGTCCAGCCCTTGGGATGCCAGAAGACCGAGCCGGCGGCCTCCTCCTGCACGTGGAAGAGATCCATCTCGCGGCCCAGCCGGCGATGGTCGCGCTTCTCGGCCTCCTCGAGCCGGGTGAGATGGGCCTTGAGATCGGACTCGCTGGCCCAGGCGGTGCCGTAGATGCGCTGCAGCTGGGCGTTCTTCGCGTCGCCGCGCCAGTAGGCGCCCGACAGCTTGGTCAGCTTGAAGGCCTTGGGCAATTTGCCGGTCGAGGGCAGATGCGGACCGACGCAGAGATCGAGCCACTTACCCTGGCGGTAGATCGAGATCTTCTCGCCGCGGTTGGCGATCTCCTGCACCCACTCGGCCTTGTACTTTTCCCCGGTGCTCTCAAAATGTTTGACCGCGTCCGCGCCCTGCCACTCCTCGCGCACGATCTCCTCGTTGCGGTCGATGATCTCCTTCATCCGCGCTTCGATCTTGCCGAAATCGTCCGGGGTGAAGGGCTGCTCGCGCACGAAGTCGTAGTAGAAGCCGTCCTCGGTCGCCGGGCCGAAGGTGATCTGGGTGCCGGGGTAGAGCTCCTGCACCGCCTCGGCCAGCACATGCGCCACGTCGTGGCGGATCAGCTCCAGCGCCTCGGGTGACTTGCCGGTGACGATCTCGATGCGCGCGTCGCGGTCGATGACCTTCTTGAGGTCGACCAGCGCGCCGTCGACCTTCATGGCCAGCGCCGCCTTGGCCAGGCCCGGGCCGATCGCCGTCGCCACGTCCACGCCGCTCACGGGCTGCGGGAAGCTTTTGACGCTGCCGTCGGGAAGGGTGATGGCGACCATGAATCGGGCTCGAAAATAACGCGAAGGCCGGCAATCTAGGCGGAATAGCCGGGGTGTCAAGCGAACGACCGCGCCGCCGAAGCCGTTGACCGGTCTCGCTTTTGGCCGCACGGTTGGCGTCAGACCGCGACAGCGGCGATGGCGTACGGAGGGAACGGATGGCAGTGCTGATCATCGGCGCGGGGCTCGTTGGCTCGCAGATCGCCCGCCTGCTGGTCGAGCAGGGTCAGCGTCCCGTCCTGATGGATACCGCCGCCCAGCGTGACGCGCTGGGCGAGATCGTCGATCTCGGCCGGGTGGAGCTGATCGAGGGCGACATCCTGCAGCCGCCTCATCTGGCGCGGGCGATTCAGCCCTACGGCATCAGCGACATCGTCCATACCGCCGCCAACCCGATGCTGACCTTGGGCGCGCAGCGCGATCCCTTCGGCGCCATCCAGCTCAACATCATGGGCACGGTGAATGTGCTGGAGGCGGCCCGCGCCCACAAGCTGCGCCGCGTCGTGGTGGCCAGCTCCAACGTGCTCAACCACTTCCTGGCCGGCGGCGAAGGAAAGGGCGATCCCTCGAAGGAAGAAGCCTTCCCCCGCCCCACCACCTTCTATGCCACGACCAAGCAGGCGATCGAGAATCTCGGCCTCAACTACGCGCGCTGGAACGACGTCGACTTCGCCGCCGTGCGCTACGGCGCGGTGTGCGGCCCGTGGACCGGCCAGGGTGGCGGCGGCCCGAGCAACATCGTGCGCGAGGCCGTTCTCAACGCGCTGCGCGGCGAGGAGGCGGTCGTGGGTGCCGGCGGCCTCGAATGGGTCTACTCCAAGGACGCGGCGCGCGGCACGGTGCTGGCGCTGCAGGCCACGGCCGATCTGCGATCCCGCGTGTTCAACATCACCATGGGCCGGGTGACGACCCCCGACGAGCTGGCGGATGCGCTCAAGGCGGCGGTGCCGGGTGCGCGGGTGCGCATCGAGACGCCCGCCGCTGCCGCCGTCTCGGCGCCGCAGATGCACCATGCTTCGGATCTCGGCCTGGCGAAGAGCGTGATCGGCTACCAACCCGAGTACGACATGTCGAAAGCGATCCAGGACCTCGTGGACTGGTTCAAGGCGAAGCAAAAGTAAGGTGGGAGGAAGAACGATGCGACCCAAGCGGATTCTCGACGGCGACGGCCATGTCATCGAGCGCGACAGCGAGCTGTTCGAGCATCTCGAGGCGCCCTATGCCAAGAACGATACCTTGCTCGGCTATCCGTTCTTCCCGGCGCTCGACGGCTACAACCGCGGCGCCATGATGGCGCGGCTGGGCATCCACAAATCCTACGAGATCACGCCGCAGCACTGGGTCGACTCGCTCGACAAAGCCGGCATCGAATCGACGGTGCTCTATCCCACTGCCGGCCTGGCCTTCTCCATGATCCAGGATCCGGAATGGGCGCGCGCCCTGGCCCGCGCCTACAACAACTGGTTCAGCGAGCGTTACTTCAAGCTCAGCAAGCGGCTGCGCGGCATGGCGCTGGTCCCGCTGCAGAACGTGCCGGAGGCGGTGAAGGAGCTGCGCCGCGCGGTGACCGAGCTCGGCATGGTCGGCGCCGTGCTGCCGGCCAACAGCGCCGACATCGGCGTGCGCAAGGCGCTGGGCCATCCCGATTTCTGGCCGATCTACGAGGAAGCGGAGCGCCTCAACGTGCCGATCGCCACGCACGGCGCGCCGTCGATGAACCTGGGCATCAACTCGTTCAACCATTTCGCCATGACCATCGCGCTGGAGCACCCGCTGGCCCAGATGATCCAGATCACGAGCCTGGTCATGGAAGGCGTGTTCGACCGCTTCCCCAAATTGCGCGTCGGCTTCCTCGAAGCCGGCACCGGCTGGGTGCCCTACATGATGGACCGGCTCGACCGCTCCTACGAGGTGCTGCAGCGCGACGGGCGGCGCGAGTTCTCCGAGCACCTGAAGCGCAAGCCGAGCGAGCATTTCGCCTCGGGCCGCATGTACTTCTCCTGCGAGGGCGGCGAGCCGTCGCTCAAGAACCTGGTCGACCGCATCGGCTACAAGACGCTGCTCTTCGCCTCCGACTACCCGCACGAGGCCAACCTGGAGCACGCCATGCACGAGATCGACGAGCTCTTGGCCCGCGACGACCTGCCGGATGCCGCCAAGCAGGGCATCTTCTGCGACAACGTCGAGGCGTTCTACGCGCGGTGAGGCCTAAGCGGGCAGCGCCGCCGTCACGGCATCGAGCGGCAATTCGGCGAGGTCCGGGCGGCGCAGGACGCTGACCTTGCCGCGTGGCGCGCAGAGCGCCGGGTCGGAATCGTCGGAGAACAGGACGATCGAGGGACAGCCGGCGGCGGCGATCAGGTGCATCGGGCCGGTGTCGTTGCCTACGGCGACGCGCGCCCCCCGCGCCAGCGCTGCGATCTCGGCGAAGTTCGTTTCGCCGATGAGGTCGCGGGCCGATGGACACGCGGCACGGATGGTATCGGCCAGAGGCCGCTCCGGCACCGTACCCAGGATCACCGGCTGGATACCCTGCACGGCGAGCGACGAGGCCAACGCGGCGAAGCGCGCGGTCGGCCAGCGTTTCCGCGGCCGGGTCTCGGCACCGCCGGGAACGAGCAGTGCGTAAGGCGCGGTCAGGCCGAACCGTTGGATATCGGCCGTCAGCCACGACAGGTCGGGCGGCGGCACCGCGGCAATGCCAGCGAGGCGCAGCTGGTCGGCCTGCCGGTCCACCGTGTGCAGGCGGTCGCGATCGGGATTGCGGTGCGGGTGGGAGCAGCTGGTGGCGATACCCGACCATTCCGGCCGCGGCTCCGGCCCCATGAGCTGGAAATAGAAGCTGCTGCGGTCGGAGGTCTGCAAGTCGTAGACGCGGGTGAACCCGGCATCGCGCAGGCGCCGGCGCAAGGCCCGCCAGACGCCGACCTGCCAGAAGCGCGGCTTGGTGTCCGTCCACACCTCGTCGACATACGGGCTGGCCGCGAGCAACCCGGCATAGGGCGCGCCGGTCAGGGCCGTGATGCGCGCGCCGTGATGATGCTGGCGGATCGCCGCCATCGGACCCAGCGCCAGAACGACGTCGCCCAGGGCGCCGAGCTTGATGACGAGGATGCGCTCGCTCACCGGCCCGTCGGGGTCGCGGTGGAAGACGCGAAGCGGATCGGAGCGGCGGATTCGGCGAGCACCTCGCGATAGACGTTGAGCGTCGCCGCGCACATGCCGGCCCGGGTGAAGCGGCCGCGGACATGGGCGATGGCGGCACGCGCCCGGGCCTCGCGCTGCGCCGCGTCGAGCTTCAGGGCGGCATCGAGCGCTTCCGCCAGCGCCGCCGCGTCCGACTTGGGCACCAGCCAGCCGGTCTCGCCGGGCAGGATGATCTCGGGCGCGGCACCATGGTCCGGCGCCACCACGGGCCGCCCCATGGCCTGCGCCTCGGCGACGACCCGGCCGAACGCTTCGGGATCCGTGGAGGCCGAGACCACGACATCGGCCAGCATGTAGGCCGCCGGCATGTCGCGGCAGTGGTCGACGATACGCACGATGCTCTCGAGACCGCGGCCGCGGATGCGGTCCTCGATCTCCTTGCGATAGCCCGTACGCCCCTGGTCGGAGCCGACGAGCACGCAGCAGATGTCGGTACGGGCGAGCCTGGCCAGCGCATCGATCAGCACGAGCTGGCCCTTCCAGCGCGTCAGGCGGCCGGGCAGCATGACCACGGGGATGCCATCGGGCAGCCGCCATTCGCGGGCCAACTGGATGACGCGCGCCTGGGTGACCCGCGCCGGATCGAAGACGGCGAAGTCGACGCCGCGCGGGATGACGCGCACGCGCTCCGGCATCACGTGGTAGCGCTCGACGATGTGGCGACCGACAAATTCGGAGATGGCGATCACCCGCCGGCCGCGGATCATCACCGAGTTGTACCAGCGCTTGAACGGGTTGCCGGCGTTGTAGGTGGCGTGGAAGGTGGTGACGAAGGGCTTGCCCCTGCGGCGGGCCGCGTAGAGCGCGCTCCAGGCCGGGGCGCGCGAGCGCGCATGCACCAGGTCGACCTCGTACTTGGCGATCACCTCGCCAAGGCGCTCGATGTTGCGCCGGATGACCAGCGGGTTCTTGGAGTCCACGGGAAGGGTGACATGCGTGCCGCCGTGCCGCTCGATCTCGTGAACCATCATGCCGCCGGCCGAGACCACGATCGAGCGCCAGCCCGCCTGGACCAGGGCCGCCGAAATATCGGCGGTACCGCGCTCCACGCCGCCCGTCACCAGGCTCGGCAGGACTTGCAGGATGGTCGGCACACGGCCGTCGGAGGGCACGGTTATCGGCGCGCGTTCCTGCATGCTAGACTTCGATTCGCCGCTCATCGTCGCCCGACGACCCCCGCCACACCAGATCCGCTCACTTCCAGATCCGCCTACTTCCAGATCCGAAGGCCGCTTCAGCATGACCGACACAATGTCGGCCGCACCGCAATTCCTCGACGCCGGACCGGGCGTCTCTATCGCTTATCATAGACTCCCCGGCAAGTCCCCGGGCGTGCTCTTTCTCGGCGGCTTCATGTCGGACATGACCGGCTCCAAGGCGCTCGCACTGGAGGCATTCTGCCGCACGCGCGGGCAGGCCTTCTTGCGCTTCGACTATCGCGGCCACGGCGCCTCGTCGGGCAAATTCGAGGAGGGCACGATCGGCCTGTGGGCGGAGGACGCGCTCGCCGCCCTCGACCGGCTCACCGAAGGCCCGCAGGTTCTGGTCGGCTCCAGCATGGGCGGCTGGGTCGCGCTGCTCGTGGCGCGCCAGCGGCCGGAGCGCGTCAAGGCGCTGGTCGGCATCGCGCCCGCCCCTGATTTCACCGAGGATCTGCTGTGGGCGGCCTATTCCGCCGACAAGCGCGAGACGCTGCAGCGCGAGGGCGTGGTCTACGAACCGTCACCGTACAGCGAGCGGCCGTACGGCATCACCTACGAGCTGATCCGCGACGGGCGCAAGCACCTGCTGCTGCGCGATCCCCTACGCCTGCGCTACCCCATGCGCATCCTGCACGGCATGCTCGATCCCGACGTACCCTGGCAGCGCAGCCTGCGCCTGGCCGACAAGCTGGAGACCGGCGACGTGCGGGTGACGCTGATCAAGGACGGCGATCACCGGCTGAGCCGGGATCAGGACCTGGCGCTCCTCTGCCGAACGGTCGAGGAGCTGCTGATCCCTTAGCCGGCCGTCACCCCGGACGAGCGACAGCGAGATCCGGGGTCCATTTCGCCGCTACTCCGATGGACCCCGGCTCGCGCGCCGGCCGTTTGGCCGGGGTGACAGCGTGATTTCAATGCGCACCCGAGAGATGGCCGTGGCCGAAGCCGGTCGGGGCTGTATCACTGCCGCGCCCCAGCCAGGCCCAGAGCTTCTCGTGGAAGTAATAGGCCACGGTGTTGCAGAGCGGCTCGACCAGGGCCACCAGCCCGCCGACGGCGATGCTGCCGGTCAGGAGATAGGCGACGCTGAAGGCCACGCTGAAGTGGACGACGGCGAAACTGGCGGTCTTGGTCATTTGACGCTCCGTTGGTTGCCTCAGGCGGCGCCGATCAGGCGGCGGCGGCCACCTGTTCGTTCTGGACAGCCGCCTCGCCATCCAGCGTGGCGGCGACGGCGTGGACCACGGCGGCGATACGCACCGCGGCCTGCACCGCCTCGGCGCTGAGCCCGCCCTGACGCACGATCTTCTCGTGCGAGTCGATACACATGCCGCAGCCGTTGATCGCCGAGACGGCAAGCGACCAGAGCTCGAAGTCGACCTTCTCGACGCCCGGCTTGGCGATGACGTTCATGCGCAGCTTGGCCGGCATGGTCTTGTAGTCCGCCGCTTCGGCCAGGTGAGTGAAGCGGTAGTAGATGTTATTCATCCCCATGATCGCGGCAGCCGCCTTGGCGGCGGTCAGCGCCTCGGGCGACAGCTTCGGGCCGAACTCGGCGATCACCGAAGCGGTCACATCGGCGTTGCGCGAGGCCAGCGCCGAGGCGACGAAGGTGCCGGCGCGCTGCTGCTCGGTCAGCGTCGCTTCGGTCGCCAGGCTCGACAGGTTGAGCTTCAGGTCCTTGGCGTATTCGGGCAGGCGGTTCTTCAGGGTTTCGATCGACATGGGAAATCTCCTGGGGGAAGAGAGGCCCGGAGCCAAAGCCCCGGGCCCGGATTCGTCAGGCGGCCTTCAGGACGTCCTCGCCCTTCTGCCAGTTGCAGGGGCAGAGCTCGTCGGTCTGCAGGGCATCCAGCACGCGCAGCACCTCCTGCGGATTGCGGCCGACGCTCAGGTCGTTGACCGAGACGAAGCGGATGATGCCCTGCGGATCGACGATGAAGGTCGCGCGCAGCGCCACCCCTTCCGCCTTGTCGAGGATGCCGAGTTCCTGGCTCAGCTCGCGCTTGATGTCGGCGAGCATGGCGAAGGGCAGGTCCTTGAGGTCGGCGTGGTTGTTGCGCCAGGCCAGGTGCACGAACTCGCTATCGGTGCTCACGCCGTAGACGACCGCGTCGCGATCGTTGAACTCGCCGTTGAGCTTGCCGAAGGCCGCGATCTCGGTCGGGCAGACGAAGGTGAAATCCTTCGGCCAGAAGAACACGATCTTCCACTTGCCCTCGTTGGAGGCGTCGCTCAGGCGCTGGAAGGCCGTCCTGGGGTCGGTCGAAACGACGGCATTGAGGTCGAAGCGGGGAAACTTGTCGCCGATGGTCAGCATGGCTGGCTCCTGGAAAGGGTTTCAGTGAGAAGAGAGATAGTCTTGACTTTAGAATCGTTCAAATTCATTATTCAGAACAGATTGATCGGAATTACCGATGACTACCCTTCCCACCTTGCGCCAGCTGCGCCATTTATCGGCCTTGGCCGAGCACCGCCATTTCAGCCGGGCGGCGCAGGCCTGCAGCGTCACCCAGTCCACCTTGAGCGCCAGCGTGGCCGAGCTCGAGGCCCTGCTGGCGGTCCCGCTGGTCGACCGCACGACGCGCCGCGTGGTGCTCACCCCCATGGGCGAGACCGTGGTGGCGCAGGCACGACAGATCCTGGAGGCCACCGAGAGCCTGGTGCGCGACGCAGCGGCGGCGCGCGAGCCGCTGTCGGGAGCGTTGCGGCTGGGCGTCATCCCGACCATCGGCCCGTTCCTGCTGCCGCGCATCCTGCCGCGGATGCGGCGCGCCTATCCCAAGCTGCGGCTCTATCTCACCGAGGACCTGACCGACCGCCTGCTCGACTCGCTTCATGCCGGGCGGCTCGACGCGGCCCTGCTGGCCCTGCCCTATGACTGCGGCGCGGTCGACACGGCGCTGCTGTGGGACGATCCGTTCAGCCTGGTCTACCGCCCACCGGTCGAAGGCGAACCCTCGCCCAGCCTCGGCGACCGGCTCGATCCCTCGAACCTGCTGCTGCTGCGCGACGGGCACTGCCTCAAGGACCACGCGCTGGCCGCCTGCAAGACCGGGACGCCCAAGCCGCTCGACGCGTTCGAAGCGACGAGCCTGCACACGCTGGTGCAGATGGTCGACAATGGGCTGGGCAGCACGCTGCTGCCGCAGATCGCCATCGATGCGGGCATCCTCAAGGGTACGAGCCTGATGCACACACCGCTGACCAAGGGTGCGCCGCCGCGGCAGATCGCCCTGGTCTGGCGCCGCGGCAGCGGCCGGGCGGCGGAGTTCCGGCTGCTGGCCGAGAAGATCGCGACACTCGCCCGTCAGGCGCCGGCGGCGAGCAAGACCTTCAAGCCAGCCCGGTAGTCGGGATAGGCGAGCTTCACACCGAGCTCGGTTTTGATGCGGTGATTGGCGACGCGCTTGTTGTCGGCATAGAAACTGCGCGCCATTTCGGACATGCCGCGCGCGGCTTCGTCGTAAGGCACCTCCGGCGGGGCCGGCATGCCAAGCAGACCGCAGGCATAGGCGATGACCTCCTGCGGCGGCGCCGGATCGTCGTCGCAGACATTGTAGGCCGCCCCGGGATTGGGCCGGCCGATCGAGGCTTCGAGCACAGTCGCGATGTCCTCGACCTGGATGCGGCTGAAGACCTGGCCCGGCTTGACGATGCGTTTGGCGCGGCCTTCGCGCACGGTGTCGAGCGCGCTGCGCCCGGGTCCGTAGATGCCGGCGAGCCGGAACAGATGCACGGCCAGGCCGAAGCGGCCGAGATCGAGCCAGCCCTGTTCCGCTTCGACACGCGCCCGGCCGCGCGCGCCGCTGGGATGCAGGCCCGCTTTCTCGTCGACCCACTCGCCGCCGCGGTCGCCGTAGACGCCGGTGGTGGAGAGATAGCCGACCCAGCGCACGTCCTTGAGCGCCGCCAGGTCCTGGCGGTGATGGCGCAGGACGGGATCGCCGCCCGCATCGGGCGGGATCGACTGCAGCAGATGCGTGGTGCCGGCCAGCGCGGTAGCGGCCTCGGCCAGCGGCTGGTTGCCGTCAAAGACGAAGGCGGCAATGCCCTCGGCGGCCAGGGCGGTGCGCTTCTCCTCGCTCTGCACGGTGCCGGCGATGCGCCAGCCCTTGGCCTTGAGCCGGCGCGCCAGGACGAGCGCCGTGTAGCCGAGGCCGAAAACGAACAGCCGGCGGGGAGCCGGCGCACCACGAAATTGCCGCATGGCCCGGATATATCACGACTGGCGCGTTCGCCAATCCAACCGGCTATGATCCCGCCCATGATTCGAGCCCTCGTCACCGCCGTGTTTTTCATGCTGGCCACGCCGCTGGCGGCCCAGCCGCTCGAGCCGATCACCGCCCTGGCGACGAGCGACGGGCGGACCTATCAGCGTTGCCTCGATGCGGTCGACAAAGACCCGGCCGATGCGTTCGAGCAGGCGATGGCCTGGCGCGACACGAGCGGCAGCCTTGCCGCGCAGCATTGCATCGCGGCAGCCCTGCTGAGCCTTGGCCAGACCATGGCCGCGGCCGACCGCCTGGAGCGGCTGGGCATCGCCGCGCGTGCCGAGCCGCCGGTGGTGCGCGCCCGCGTGCTCGCCCAGGCCGGACAGATCTGGCTGCAGGCGCGCAACGCCGAACGGGCGCATGCCCTGCTGAGCGCGGCTATCGAGGTGGCCCCCGAACTGCCGGATCTCTACGTCGACCGCTCGGTGACTCTCGCCGCGGCACAGAACTACTGGGAGGCGATCGACGACCTCAACAAGGCACTCGATCTGCAGCCGCGTTACGGCGTGGCGCTGGCCTTCCGCGCCGCGGCCTATCGCTACGTCGACAGCATCGATCTCGCCAACGAGGACGCGGAGGAGGCGGTGCGCGTGGCGCCGGGCCTGCCCGAGGCCTGGCTGGAGCGCGGCATCCTGCGCCGCCTGCGCGGCGACGATAAGGGGGCGCGGGCCGACTGGCTGCGCGTCCTGGTGCTCGAGCCCGACGGCGATGCCGGCGACACGGCCCGCGCCAACATCGAGCGGCTGGAGCTGCGCCTCGACGAGAAGCCGGCGGCCCTGCCGCCCAAACCCGGCCGGCGCTGGAACCCGTTCTGAATCGGATACGGCACGCAGCTTGAACGCGCCCCGCGCCGTCCCCATATCAAATCAATGACCATGCCCATTCATCGGCATTGCTATCGCGCGGGGCGTCTTCGCACGACCCATCGCGCCCCGGGACCGTTCGGAACTCGCTAGAGTCTCCCGCCTCGTTCCCGGGGAACGAGGCCATCCATCGTCATTGTCACTCACTTCGCGGTCGGCCGCTCTTGGTCGACCGTCACCCGTTTTGGAATTTGCTCATGCTGCCCGATATCGTTCTTACCCGCCCCGACCGCGACCGGCTGGCCAACATCGTCCAGGCGCTCGGCCTGCGCTCGCAATCCGCGCGCGCGGATTTTCTCGACCAGGAAATCAGCCGCGCCCGGATCGTCGAGCCGGCAGAGATGCCGCGCAACGTCGCCACCATGGATTCACACGTGGTCTATCGCGATGAAGACACCGGCGAGGAGCGGCTGGTCACCCTCGTCTACCCGATCGAGGAAGACAGCTCGACCGGCCGCCTCTCGATCCTCACGCCCCTGGGCACGGCCCTGCTTGGCCTCAGCGAAGGACAGGCAATCACCTGGACGGCGCCTGACGGCCGCCGGCACCGGGTGTCGCTGGTCAGCGTGCTGTTCCAGCCGGAAGCCGAGGCCCCCGCTCCGACCTCTAGACGGGCGCGTGGTGCAGCCTGAGCCCCGGCTCGTGCCAGTCGATCGCTATCAGCCGGCCCTCATGCGACAGGGTGACGAAGGCCGTGCGGCGATCGGCGCCGCCGAAGCAGAGATTGGTCACCATCGGATCGGGCAACGGATGATGCGCGATGACTCCGCCCTCGGGGGCGATCTCGGTGATCCCGCCGTTGATCAAGGTGGCGACGCAGATGCGCCCCGACTGCGCCACCTTCAGGCTGTCGAAGCGCTGATACACGGTCATGCTGCCGACCAGCCTTCCGCCATGCGGGCTGGGCCACGGCAGTTTCCTGACCTCGCCCAGCGCCACGACATCCCAAGCCCAGAGCCGGGCGCTCTCCGTCTCGGCGACGTAGAGCGTGCGGCCGTCGGGTGAGAGCCCGATGCCGTTGGCCGAGAGCACCGGATAGATGACCTCGCGGATCTCGCTGCCATCGGCGCGCGCCCAGTAGACCCCGCCGTGATCGCGGTCGCGCCCGCGTACCTTGCCGAGATCGCTGAACCAGAAACCACCCGCGTCGTCGAAGACGAGATCGTTGGGGCCGCTCAAGCCGCGGCCGTTCATGCGGTCGTAGAGCCGCTCGATTTTGCCGGTGGCGAGGTCGACGACCTCGATGCGCCCGCCGGAATAGTCATCAGCCTGGGCGACGGGACGGAAGGTCCCGTTCTCGCGATGGAAGCGGAAGCCGCCATTGTTGGGCACATAGATCTTGCCGCCCGGCCCGAAGGCGGCGCTATTGGGCCCGCCGCCCAGCGTCGCCACGATTTCCACTTTGCCGGCGGGCGTCACCCGCGACAGCGTGCCGCGGGCGATCTCGACCAGGATGACCGAGCCGTCGGGCATCGCCACGGGCCCCTCGGGGAACTGCAGCCCGGTCGCCAGCACGCGCATGCGGGGCTCCCTCAAAAATCGAGATCCGCGTAGTGCGGCGGCGGCGGCGCGCCGGGAATGAGATCGGCGAGCAGCGGTCGGAAAGCGGGGCGTGACTTGATGCGCGCGTACCAGTCCTTGGCCTTGGCATGCTCGGCCCAGGGCACGTCGCCGATATAGTCGAGGCAGGAGAGATGGGACGCGGCGGCGACATCGGCCAGCGAATACTTGTCGCCGGCCAGGAACTTGCGGCGCTCGGTCAGCCAGCCGATGTAGTCGAGGTGGTAGTGGACGTTGGAATAGCCGGCGCGGATCGCCGACGAGTTCGGCTCGCCCAGGCCGAGAAACTTCTTCATCATCTTCTCGCGCAGCAGATTGTCGGTGACCTCGCGCGAGAATTTTTGGTCGAACCAGGCGACCAGGCGGCGCACCTCGGCGCGCTCGGCCGGCGCCTCGCCCAGCAGGTTGCGCTCCTGCGGATGGATTTCCTCCAGATATTCGCAGATGACGCCTGAGTCGGCGAGCGTCGTGCCGTCCTCGTCGACCAGCACCGGCACGGTGCCCGCGGGATTCAGGGCCAGGAACTCCGGCCGCCGCTCCCAGACCTTCTCGACGCGCAGCTGGAAGTCGAGATTCTTCTCGCGCAGGGCGACGCGGACCTTGCGGGAGAACGGCGAGAGCGCGAGGTGCAGGAGTGTTCGCATGCTTACAGAGCCATGCTAGCGAGCGCTCGCGACTCGTTCAATCTTTCACGCCCACTCATGTGACGGCCTCGTAGCCGATCCATACCAGGACGGCGAAGCTGACGGCGGTGAGCAGACCGAGCGCCAGGCCGATGGCCACCACCAGCCCGTCGCGCGCCAGCCGTCCGAGAGCGATGACCAGGATGACCATCGCCGGCAGCAGGCTGAAGATCGGAATGGGGAAGGTCAGCAGGATGCCGAGCACGAAGCAGGCCGCCCCGACCTGCCGGCTGGAGGCGGCGAAGCGCGGCCAGCGCGGCTTGAGCAGGCGCTCGAAGCGCAGCAACAACGGCGTCAGCCGGTCGATAAAGGCGGCGACCCTGCGGCGCTGGAAGGTGCGCCGCGCGATGAAGCCGGGCAGACGCAGATGCGGACGGCCGAGCATCATCTCGAAGGCGACGATGCACAGCGGCACGCCGAAGATCGTCGAGAAGCCGGGGATGCTGGGCCCGGGCGTGAGATTGGGGGCCGCCAGCAGAAAGAGACTGAGCGACTGGGCGCGCGCGTCGAGCCGGCGGACCAGGGTGCCTACCGAGACCTCCTCATCGGGCGGACCGTCGCCGAGCTGGCGCAGGGCGGCGAGGATGGTGTCGGGACTGGCGGCCGGATCGCTCATGAGGCCCTATCGGTATCGGAAGGGCGCCGCTGCAGCAGCTTGGGCACGATGATCGACAGCGCGAGGAGGCCGAAGCCCCAGAGCATCGGCTCGAGCCAGGTACCACCCTCGAGCGCGCGCCGGCCGCTGAGGCCCAGATTGACGAAGATAATCGTGTGCGGGAGCAGGCCGAGGAACGATCCCAGCGCGTAGTCGCGCAAGGAGACGCGCGTCAGGCCGAAGGCATAGTTGGTCAGCGCGTGCGGCAGCACCGGGATGAGCCGCACGGTCATCACGGTGCGCCAGCCGCCGCGCTCGGCGCGCTCGAGCAGCGGGCCGATGCGCTTCATCTCCTCCGGCACCAGTAATCCGGCATTGACGTAGCGTGCCAGCAGGAAGCCGGCCACAGCCCCCAGCGTGGCGCCCGCCAGCGACCAGAAGCAGGCGGCCCAGAACCCCCAGAGCGCCCCCGCGACAACCGCCATCACCGAGCGCGGCACGAAGGCCAGGCTGGCGACGATATGGGCGAGGAGATAGCCCAGCGGCACCAGCGGCCCGAGATCGTCGAGGCGATCGTGGATCCACTCCGCTTCGCGCGCGCTCTCGACGGCCACCGTCACCAGCGTGCCGATGACGATGACGGCGATGAGGCCGATGCGCAGCCAGGCAGGAAGGCGCACCATGGATAAGGGTCGGCCGTCAGGCCGCGCGCGTGCTCGCGAAGCGGCCGCCCGGCCGATAGATATCGAGATAGGTCGGCAGGATCGCCTCGATCGCCTGCGGCTGCAGGCCAAGCTCGGCGAAACCGGCGGCCCCGGCGCGCACCACGTTGTCGCCGCTCTCCAGCAGCTTGACCTGGTCGCGGGTCAGCGGCGGCACCGGCAGAAGCTGCAGCACCGCGGCCTGCATCTCGGCGAGGCCGTAGGGGATGGAGATCAGCGGCCGGTTGCGCTTGATCACCTTGAGCATCATCTCCATCAGCTCGCGCATGCTGTAGCTGCGCGGGCCCCCGAGCTCGTAGGTCTGGCCGACGCTCGCCGGACTCTTCAGGGCGGCCAGAAAGGCGTCAGCCACGTCGCCGACATAGACCGGCTGGAAGCGCGTCACCCCGCCGCCGATCAGCGGCAGGACCGGCGAGAGCTGGGCGATACGGGCGAAGCGGTTGAAGAAGCCATCCTCCGGGCCGATGACGATCGACGGCCGGAAGATGATGGCGCCGGGAAAGGCGGCGCGCACATTGGCCTCGCCCTCGGCCTTGGTACGGGCGTATTTCGATTCCGAAGCGGGATTGGCGCCCAGCGCCGACATATGCAGCAGGCGCTTCGCCCCGGCCGCCGCCGCGGCCCGTGCAATGCGGCCCGCCGCCTCGGCCTGGATGGCGTCGAACCGCTGGCTGCCGAACTGGTAGAGGATACCCACCAGGTTGATGACCGCATCGGAGCCGGCGACCGCCGCCGAGACGGTGTCGTCCTCGCGCACATCGCAGCGCAGGGGCACGATCTGGCCGACATTGCCCGCCGGCTTGAGGAAGGCCGCTGCCACCGCGTCGCGCACCGCGACCCGGACCACCCAGCCCTCGGCCGCCAGCCGCTTGACGATATAGCGCCCGATGAACCCCGAGCCGCCGAATACCGTGACCCGCCTAGCCATCGCCGCCGCCATGCCGACCCCTTGATCCCCTAGGATAATCGGCCCGATATCTAGCAGGTCGGCGCCGTGATTGACAGCGCCCGCCTTGCCGCTTATGCCTCTCCGCCTCCGTTCCGGAGAGTGCCCGGGTGGCGGAATTGGTAGACGCGCTAGATTCAGGTTCTAGTGACCGAAAGGTCGTGGAAGTTCGAGTCTTCTCTCGGGCACCAACTCCGGGCGGGGTTAAAAGAAAGGCCCCGCCCGATGGCTATTGAACTCCACGAAGGTGACCTGCCGGAAACCGTGCGCTTCGGCGCGGCGGTGGCTGTCGACACCGAGACCATGGGGCTCAACCCCAATCGCGACCGGCTATGCCTGGTGCAGCTTTCGGGCGGCAACGGCGAGTGCCATATCGTCCGCTTGGCCAAGGGGCGTTACGAGGCCCCGCGCCTGAAGGCCCTGATGGCCGACCCGGCGGTGCTCAAGATCTTCCATTTCGCCCGCTTCGACGTGGCCATGCTGCGCCGGTTCCTGGGCGTCACCGCGACGCCGCTGTATTGCACCAAGATCGCCTCGCGCCTGACCCGCACCTTCACCGACCGCCACGGGCTCAAGGATCTGTGCAAGGACCTGCTCGGGGTCGACCTGTCCAAAGAGCAGCAATCATCGGACTGGGGAGCCGCCGAACTCAGCCAGGCGCAGCTCAAATATGCGGCATCGGACGTCCTGCATCTGCATGCCCTCAAGGCCCGTCTGGATGAGATGCTGGCCCGCGAGGGCCGCCGTGAGCTGGCCGAGGCCTGTTTCCGGTTTCTTCCCATCCGGGCCGAACTCGACCTCGCCGGCTGGCCGGAAGAAGACATATTCGCCCACTAAACCATTGATTTAGCGTTTTTCTATCGCGCGTTGCTTTTTTGCGGTGCGATAGGCATACTTTTTGCCGGGAAAACGTTTTTGGGGTCAGGGTGGCCTTCGGCAGGCGAGATACTCCCCCTGTCTGAGGTCGCCGGCTGGGGCGCCCTGCCAATCCCGGGGCAAAGAAACACGGTCCGTTCACGTCATCGCGGCATGAAAGCGAAATCCCAACCGATTCGAGTAGCCCCCGCACCGGCACTGGCCCCGTCTGGCGATACGCCGCAGACCGTGGCGGAGCGCGTGCTGGAACTCGAAGCCGAAGGCATCCTCGCCATCGCCCAGGGCTTGAAGCGGGACCCTGCTCCGCTTGGCCGGGCGATCGGAGTGCTGCAGGCGGTGACCGGCCGGGTGATCGTCTCCGGCATGGGCAAGAGCGGACATATCGCGCGCAAGATCGCCGCGACCCTGGCGTCGACCGGAACACCCGCCCAATTCGTGCATCCGGCGGAAGCCAGCCATGGCGACCTCGGCATGATCACGCGCGCCGATGCCGTGCTGGCGCTGTCCCACTCCGGCGAAACCTCGGAGATGACGGACCTGCTCGCCTTCACCCGCCGTTTCGCCATTCCGCTGATCGCCATCACCGGCGGCGGCAACTCGTCCCTGGCCCAGGCGGCGGACGTGACGCTGTTGCTGCCGGCCTTGCGCGAAGCCTGCCCGCTTGGCCTGGCGCCGACGACCTCGACCACCGCGATGCTGGCCTTGGGCGATGCCCTCGCGGTCGCCTTGTTCGAGCACAAGGGCTTCTCGGCCGACGATTTTCACCAGTTCCATCCCAAGGGCGCGCTCGGCAAGCGCTTCCTGCGCGTGAGCGACATCATGCATCGCGGCGCCCAGATCCCGCTCATCCGCGGCGACGCGCCGATGAGCGAGGCGCTCGTCGAGATTACTGCCAAGCGCCTGGGCTGCGTCGGCGTGACCGATGGCGAAGGACGGCTGCTCGGCGTGATCACCGACGGCGACCTGCGCCGCCATATGGCGCCCAATCTGCTGGGCCAGCGGGCTGACGCGGTCATGACCGCCAAGCCGCTGACCATCCGCCAGGCTGCGCTCGCCGCCGAGGCGCTGGGCACGATGAACGACCGCGGCATCACCAATATCTTCGTGGTCGACGAGACTGGAACGCATCCGACCCGCCCGGTTGGCGTGCTGCACATCCACGACGTGCTGCGCGCCGGGGTCGCCTGATGGCGCCCAACGAATACGCGCCGTTCAATGTCACCCGGCACACGGCGACGACGGCGCCGCGGCGGCAGGAGCGAACCCGGCTGACGCGCTTCGTCGCGGCGAGCATGCGGCGGCGGCGTCACAACCTGGTCTACAGCCGCTTCGTCTCGCTGCTGAAGGTCGTGCTTCCGGCAACCGCCGTGACGCTCGCCGGCCTCGTCCTGTTCTGGCCGCAGCTCAACCCGCTCGATAACCGTTTTCGCCTGAAGCCGGTCCAGGTCAGCATCGACGACCTGGAGAATCTGCGCATGGTCAGTCCGCGCTTCGTGGGCACGGACGAGCGCAACCAGCCCTTCAGCATCACCGCCGACCAGGCGACCCAGGACGTCGGCAGCAGCGACGTCACGGCGCTTACCAGTCCCAAGGGCGACCTCACGCTCAACAACGGTTCGTGGATCGCTTTGACGGCGAACGAAGGCCTTTACCACAAACAGGATCGCACCCTCGACCTGTGGGAACAGGTGAACGTCTTCCACGACGCCGGCTACGAGCTCAAGACCAGGCGCGCCAAGGCCGACCTCGCGCTGGGCAACGTATCGGGTGATGACCCGGTCGAAGGTCAAGGTCCCGACAGTCAGCTGCGGGGCCAAGGCTTCCGCATCTACGACAAGGGCGCGCGCCTGACCGTGACCGGAAAATCGCGCCTCGTCCTCTACCCGACGCCGCCGGAGAAGAGATGACGTTGCGTCTTCCTCTCTTCACGCTGGCGATGGCGCTTTCGGTTTTGACGCTGCCGGGTGCGCAAGCGCAGGTCGCCAGCCTCGGCCAGGGCGCGGGCAGTCAGCCGGTTGAAATTCTGGCCGATGACGGCATCGAGTGGCACCGGGAATCGCAACGCTACCTGGCTCGCGGCAACGCCAGCGCCACCCAGGGCGAGACTTCGGTGCACGGGGATGTGCTGATCGCCTATTACCGCTCGCAACCCGGCGGCGGCACCGAGATCTTCCGCTACGAGGTGCAGGGGCGTGCCCGGATCACCAATCCCACCCAGACCGCGGTCGGGGACAAGGCTGTCTACGACATCGACACCGGCGTCCTCGTGATGACCGGGAAGGCCCTGAAGATCACCACGCCGACCGATACCATCACCGCCCGCGACAGCCTGGAATACTGGGAAAAGAGGCGCGTGGCCGTGGCGCGCGGCAACGCGGTGGCCGTGAGCGAGGATCGCCGCATGACTGGCGACGTGCTCACCGCCCATTTCGTCGAGGGACGCACCGCGCCGACCCAGCCGGCCCGCGCCAATACGAACACGCGTGGTCAGAACCAGACGCCGCAAGCCCGCGGCCGGGCCCAGCCGGCACCGGCGCCGGCGCCGGCAGGATCGACCGGTCAACGCATGCAGCGGATCGAGGGCTTCGGCAATGTCCACGTCTCGACGCCGACCGACATCGTCCGGGCGGATCGCGGCGTCTACAACGCCGATACGAGCATCGCCATGATGTCCGGCGCCGTGCGCATTACCCGCGGCCAGAATCAGCTGAACGGCGACTTCGCCGAGGTCAATCTCAACACCGGTATCAGCCGCCTGCTGACCCGTGCCGATTCAGGTGGCGACAAACGCGTGCGCGGCCTGTTCATGCCGCAAAGCACCGAGCCAGCCGGCGAGCGGCCGGCGGCCCGACGGGAGCAGCGGTAATGGTTGTGCCATTCGTCAAAGTCGTGGACGAGAAGGACGCAGGCCGCGGACCGGGGCCGCGGCTGGTCGCCGACAATCCAGGCCTGAGTGCGCGCAGCCTCGGCAAGCGCTTCAAGAAGCGGCCGGTGGTGCGCAACGTCTCGCTCTCGGTCCAGCGCGGCGAGGCTGTCGGCCTGCTGGGCCCCAACGGCGCCGGCAAGACGACCTGCTTCTACATGATCACCGGCCTGATCTCGCCCGATTACGGCCAGATCATGCTCGACGGCATCGACGTGACCGACATGCCGATGTACCGCCGCGCCCGCCTCGGCATCGGCTACCTGCCGCAGGAACCCTCGATCTTCCGCGGTCTCAGCGTGGAGCAGAACGTCCGCGCCGTTCTCGAGGTCGTCGAGCCCGATCGCGACCGGCGCGAGGCGATGCTCGACGATCTGCTGGCCGAATTCTCGATCACCCACCTGCGGCGCACGCCCGCCCTGGCCTTGTCGGGCGGTGAGCGCCGCCGCGTCGAGATCGCCCGCGCTTTGGCGTCGCAACCGCATTTCATGCTGCTCGACGAGCCCCTCGCCGGCATCGATCCGATCGCCGTCGGCGACATTCGCGATCTCGTCTCTCATCTCAAGGATCGCGGCATCGGCGTTCTGATCACCGATCACAACGTCCGGGAGACTCTCGAGCTCGTGGACCGGGCCTACATCCTGCACGACGGGCAGGTCCTCATGGAGGGCATGCCGGCGGAGGTCGTGGCCCACGAAGGCGTGCGCCGGGTTTACCTCGGCGAGCGCTTCAGCCTCTAGGGATCAGGCCGGCTTAGATCATGGCCCTCACGCAACGCCTCGACCTGCGTCAGACCCAGTCGCTGGTGATGACGCCGCAGCTGCAGCAGGCGATCAAGCTGCTGCAGCTGTCGAATGTCGAGGTGACGGCCTTTGTCGAGCAGGAGCTCGAGCAGAATCCCCTGCTGGAACGCGACGAGGCCGCTCCGGACGGCGAGGCCCCAGCCGAGGCCGCGGCCGAATCCGGCGACACCCGGTCAGCAGCAGACGACGGCCCGCTGCTCGATTCCGTCGAGGGTGCGCCCGCCGCCACAACAAGTGAGGCGCCGCTCGACACCGATACCGGCAATATGTGGGACGGCGACAGCGCCAGCTCGCTGGGTTCGTGGGGCACCGGCGGCAGCCGCGATTTCGACGATTCGGAATTCGATCCCGGCGAGTCGATGACCCGGCCGGTTTCCCTGCGCGATCATCTGATGGCGCAGATCAACGTCGATATGCAGGATCCCGTCGACCGCATCATCGGCTCCCAGCTCGTCGATCAGCTCGACGATTCGGGCTGGTTCTCCGGGGATATCGTGGCGACCGCCGAGGCTCTCAAATGCGAGCCGGCGCGTGTCGAGGCGACCTTGAACCTGCTTCAGCGCCTCGATCCGCCCGGGATCTTCGCCCGCAGCCTCAAGGAATGCCTGGCGCTCCAGCTCCGCGATCGCAACAGGCTGGATCCGGCGATGGCGACGCTGCTCGACAATCTCGAGCTCCTGGGCAAGCGCGAGCACGGCCAGCTGATGCGGCTATGCGGCGTCGATGCCGAAGATTTCGCGGCCATGGTCGCGGAAATCCGCGCCCTCGACCCCAAGCCTGGTCAGGCCTTCGAGGGGATAGTGGCCCAGCCGGTCGTGCCCGATGTCCTGGTGCGCCCGGTCCCGGGCGGCGGCTGGGCGATCGAACTCAACCAGGACACCCTGCCGCGCGTGCTGGTCAACCAGCGCTACTACGCGCAGGTGACGAAAGGGCTGACCAAGAAGACCGATCGTGAATTCCTCGCCGAACGCTTCCACGCCGCCAACTGGCTGGTGAAGTCGCTGCATCAGCGCGCCCAGACCATCCTGAAAGTGTCGACCGAAATCGTGCGTCAGCAGGATGCGTTCTTCCGCCACGGGGTGCAGTTTCTGCGGCCGCTCGTCCTGCGTGACATCGCCAGCGCCATCGAGATGCATGAGTCGACGGTGAGCCGGGTAACCAGCAACAAGTTCCTGTCCGCGCCGAGCGGCCTATACGAGTTGAAATACTTCTTCACCTCGGCGATCCCCAGCTCGGGCGGCGGCGAGGCACATTCGGCGGAAGCCGTACGCTTCCGCATCAAGACGCTGATCGACGATGAGCCGGCCCAGGACGTCCTGTCCGACGACAAGCTGGTTGAGATGCTGAAGAAGGACGGCGTCGACATCGCGCGTCGGACCGTCGCCAAATACCGGGAAGCGCTGCGAATCCCGTCCTCGGTCCAGCGCCGGCGGGACAAGACCCTGGGCGTTCGTTAACGCCGCCCCGGCCCGGCCAGTCCGATTCGCCTTGATCACCCCTCCACCTGTGCGACAATCGGCGTGTCATGGCCCCCGGCTTCGCGTTGTTGACTTCGCCAGACGCCGCTCTTATGGTCCGCGGCCGCGATGACGCCACGGCCTTCGGGCGTGGTCTAACGCCTCAATTTTCTCAAGCTTGACGATTTCCTGTGCAGCTTTCAGTGAGCGGCAAGCATCTCGATGTTGGCGACAGCCTGCGTGGGCATGTGACCCATGCCATTGCGTCCTCGGCTGAGCGGTATTTCGGTCAGGCGATCGAGGGAAAGGTCATGTTCCAGCGCGCACGTCATGCGTTTCGCGCCGACATATCGCTTCATGTGGCTCGCGGCTATACCGTGCAGACCCATGGCGAGGCCGAAGACCCTTACGCGGCCTTCGATGTGGCGGCCGAGCGGCTCGACAAGCGGCTGCGCCGGCACAAGCGGCGCCTGGTCGCGCGGCGCAAGGACGCCAACGATGCCGCGCTCCCGGAAGTCGGCTCACATCGGGTCGTGACCCTCGAGAACAGCGGCCCTGACGGCACCGCCGATAATGGTGAAGACCGCGACAACGGCGGGCCGGCGGTCGTGGCGGAGACCGCGCTGGACATTCCCACGCTGGCGGTCAGCGACGCTGTCATGTGCCTCGATCTGGGGGAAATGCCCGTCTTGATGTTCCGCAATCGCGGTCACGGCGGATACAATGTCGTATATCGCCGCAGCGACGGCACGATCGGCTGGATCGACCCCACGCAATCCCGGCCCTCTACCGAGTGAAGGTGATGGAAATTTCGGACCTCATCGAACCGCGCGCCGTCATGGCCAACGTGCGCGCCGCCAACAAGAAGCAGGCGCTGCAGGAAATCGCGCGGCGGGCCTCGGAGGTTACCGGCGAGCCGGAGCGCGCCATTTTCGATGTGCTGATCGAGCGCGAACGGTTGGGCACCACGGGCGTGGGCTCGGGCATCGCCATACCGCATGGCAAGCTCGCCGCCCTCAAGCGTCTCTATGGCGTTTTCGCGCGGCTGGAGACGGCGATCGATTTCGAATCGATCGATGGTCAGCCGGTGGATCTCGTTTTCCTGCTGCTGGCCCCCGCCGGCGCCGGCGCAGACCACCTGAAAGCGCTGGCGCGCGTCTCCCGCCTGCTGCGTGATCGCGCCGTCTGCGAGAAGCTGCGCGGCTCGGACAACGCCGAGGCGCTGTACGCGTTGCTCACCGAGAACACCGCGAGCCACGCCGCCTGAGCCGGCAGGGCCCCGCATCTCATCCTAGTGGAGGCTGACGGGCTCGAGGCCGTTCTCGCGGATGGCGTCGAAGGCCAGTTCGCGCGATTCCGCCGCGCCGACGGCGGCGCCGTTGGCGGTATGAATGGCGAACACGACGCGCATGCCCTCACCGGCGCTTATGGCGATGGGCTTGACGTAGGCGATGTCGCGCAGGCCCAGCGCCAGGAATTCCTGGGCCGGCAGATCTTCGCGAAGTGAACCGTTGGTCGTCATTTTGATCTCCTCTCAACGCCCCCTCAGGCGACGTCGACAGTCCTGCGTTTGCTGCCGGATGGCGTGCTGCGGATCTCGACCTTGCGCACCCGCGATTCCAGCGGCGGGCGGGTGAGGTCGATGCTCAGCAGGCCGTTGTCGAGCGAGGCACCCGCCACCTCGATGCCGTCGGCCAGCACGAAGGCGCGCTGGAACTGGCGTGCGGCAATGCCCCGGTGAAGATAGATCCGGGTGTCGTCCTCGTCGGCTTGCTTGCCGCGGATGACAAGCTGGTTGTCCTCGATATGCACCGACAGATCGGCCGTCGAGAAACCGGCGACCGCCAGCGTGATGCGCAGACCGTTTTCACCGATCTGCTCGATGTTGTAGGGCGGGTATCCCTCGGCCGACGTCTTGGCGATGCGATCGAGGGAGCGCTCGAACTGGTCGAAGCCGAGCAGCAACGGATTGTTGAAGAGCGAAAGCCTGGTCATCCTTGGCATCCTCGCTGAAGCAATGCCTGCCTGGGCCACCGGGCCGGTATGGCCTCGGTTGCCAGCGACCCCGAAGGCGCCGCTGTCATCCCATATGGTTACGCCCGTCCCGCCGGTCAAGCGGCGGGGCCGAATCCTGCCTGCCGGTCAACGATCTAGCCGGAACCTGAAGCCGGCCCACAGGCATGAAAAAAGCCCGGCGGAGAGCCGCCGGGCTTGGATTTGGTGGAGCCAAGCGGGATCGAACCGCTGACCTCTACAATGCCATTGTAGCGCTCTCCCAGCTGAGCTATGGCCCCAAACTCGTTCGGTCACCCCGCCTGGGGGCGGATGACACGGCTGCAAACTACCATAGGGTCAAGGCGAACGGCCACGACCTCGAATTAGCGTTCTTCCTCGTCGACGTTGTCGACGACCTCGGCCACGTCCTCGTCGTCCTCGCCGAGTTCCGACGTGTCCTCGATGACCTCGTCTTCCTTCTCGTCGCCCGTCTCGGCGACCTCTTCCTCGATCGGCTCCAGCTCGGCCGCTTCGACCGGCTGCGGAACGGGGACCGGGCGTGGTGCCGGCGCCGGCTTGGTACGCTTGTTCTTGAGCACGGCCTCAGGATCGAATTCCACCCCGCATTTCGGGCAGATGATCGGGTCCTTCTCGAGATCGTAGAACCGCGCAGTACACGACTGGCAGGTCCGCTTGAGACCCCTGTTGGGTTTCGCCACTAGCAACACTCCCAGTATGGGCCGGAAAATCGGCTGCGACATGCCACGCCCCGGTGGCCCTGTCAACAATGCACCGGGGCAGCCGCTGGAGCCGACGCGGCCGCGCCACGCCCACGGTACCCGGCCGCCCCTTCGCCCTGTTGCCGCGCGCATCCGATATGCTAGACGAAGGCCGTTTCCAAGGAGTTTCCTCGCGTGACCGTGACGGGCGCCATTCCGCCCGGACCCGTGACCGCCCGCCCCGGCAAAGCCCTGGCTGGCGACATCACGGTGCCCGGCGACAAGTCGATTTCGCACCGCGCGCTGATGTTCGGCGCCCTGGCGGTCGGCGAGACGGTCATCCATGGCCTGCTCGAGGGCGAGGACGTGCACCGCACGGCGGCGGCGATGCGAGCCCTGGGTGCCGAGGTCACGCGCGACAAGGACGGTACCTGGCATGTGCGCGGGCGGGGCATCGGGGGCTTGAGCGAGCCGGCCGACGTGCTGGACATGGGCAACTCGGGCACCAGCGCGCGGCTGCTGCTCGGCATCCTGGCGACAGCCCCCTTCACGACCTTCCTGACCGGCGACGCCAGCCTGCGACGCCGGCCGATGGCCCGGGTCGCGACCCCGCTGGAGCGTATCGGCGCCCGCTTCCTGGCGCGGGGCGCCGCGGACGGCAAGCTGCTGCTGCCGCTGGCCATCACCGGCACGGCCGATCCGCTGCCGATCTCCTACACGCTGCCCGTCGCTTCGGCGCAGGTGAAATCGGCGATCCTGCTCGCCGGGCTGGGTACGCCGGGCGAGACCACGGTCATCGAAAAAGCACCGACCCGCGACCATACCGAGCTCATGCTGCGGCACTTTGGTGCCACGGTAACCGTGGCAAAGACTCCCGATGGCAGCGCCATCACCGTCGTCGGCCAGCCCGAGCTTTCCGGCCGCAGCGTGCAGGTGCCGGCCGACCCGTCCTCGGCCGCCTTCCCGCTGGTCGCGGCGCTGCTCATTCCGGGCTCGCGCGTCACGGTAAGCAATGTCGGCCTCAACCCGCGCCGCGCCGGTCTCTACGACACGCTGCGCGAGATGGGTGCCGACGTGACCATCAGCCGGCCGCGCACCGAGGCCGGCGAGCCGGTGGGCGATATCACCGCCGCGGCCAGCGAGCTCAAGGGTGTCGAAGTGCCGCCCGAGCGCGCCCCCAGCATGATCGACGAGTACCCGATCCTGGCCGTAGCCGCGTCCTTCGCCAGGGGCGATACCAAGATGCGGGGCCTGGGCGAGCTGCGGGTCAAGGAAAGCGACCGGCTGTCGGCGATTGCCACCGGGCTCAAGGCCTGCGGCGTCGAGGTCTTGGTCGACGGCGACGACCTGATCGTGCGCGGCAAGGGCGCGCGCGCGGCCGGGCTCAGCGCCGGTGTGGCGCCGATCCCCACCCATCTCGATCACCGCATCGCCATGTCGTTCCTGGTCATGGGCCTGGCGGCGCAGAATGCGACGGTGGTCGACGACGCGACCCCCATCGACACCAGCTTCCCGGGCTTCCTCGCCCTGATGCGCGGGCTGGGCGCCGACATCGCCACCTCATGATCATTGCCATCGATGGGCCGGCGGCGGCGGGCAAGGGCACGCTCGCACGTCGGCTTGCCGACCATTTCGGGCTCGCCTTCCTCGACACCGGCAGCCTCTATCGCGCCGTCGGCGCCAAGGTGCTGCGCGCCGGCCAGGACCCCGCGCACAACAAAGCGGCGAAGAGCGCGGCCGAGAGCCTGTCCCCGGCCGATCTCCAGGCGCCGGAGCTGCGCACGGAGGCCGTCGGCGCCGCGGCGTCGGTGGTCGCCGCCCAGCCGGCCGTGCGCGACGCCCTGCTCGCCTTTCAGCGCAACTTCGCCCGCCGGCCCCCCGGCGGCGCCAAGGGCGCCGTGCTCGACGGCCGCGATATCGGCACGGTCATCTGCCCCGAGCCGGACGTGGTTAAATTCTTCGTCCATGCCTCGCCGGAAGCCCGGGCGGAGCGGAGATTCAAGGAGTTGCAGGCCAAGGGGGATTCCGCTACATACGCGCGCGTTCTGCAGGACATGAACGATCGCGACACCCGCGACGCCAGCCGCGGCGTCGCCGCCCTGAAAAAGGCGGCCGACGCCTATGACCTTGATACAACGGGATTATCCCCGGATCAGGTGTTCGAAAAGGCCCTGGCTCACATTCAGTCCCGCAGCCGCGCCTAGGGATCGTCCCTAGGTCGCGAACCTCAGCCCCGGCGTCGGCTGGCCGCATGGTGCGGCACGGGACGACCGGCATACGGAAGAAGGATTTCCATGGCACAAGAAAATTTCGCCGAGCTGCTCGAAGAGTCGCTCTCCAAGACCAGCGGCTTCGTCGGCTACGTCGCCAAGGGCAAGGTCATCTCGATCGAGAACGACTTCGCCATCATTGATGTCGGCCTTAAGTCGGAAGGGCGCGTGGCGCTCAAGGAATTCGCCCAGCCGGGCCAGCCCGCGGAGATCAAGGTTGGCGACACCGTCGACGTCTTCGTCGAGCGCATGGAAGACCGTAACGGCGAGTGCCAGCTCAGCCGTGAGAAGGCCAAGCGCGAAGAGGCCTGGGGCCAGCTCGAGAAGAACTTCAAGGATAACGCCCGCGTCACCGGCGTGATCTTCGGCCGGGTCAAGGGCGGCTTCACCGTCGATCTCGGCGGCGCCGTGGCCTTCCTGCCCGGCAGCCAGGTCGACATCCGGCCGGTGCGCGACGTGACCCCGCTGATCGGCACGCCGCAGCCCTTCCAGATCCTCAAGATGGACCGCAGCCGCGGCAACATCGTCGTCTCGCGCCGCGCCGTCCTCGAAGAGACCCGCGCGGAGCAGCGCTCCGAGCTCGTCGCTTCGCTCAAGGAAGGCCAGGTCCTGCAGGGCGTGGTCAAGAACATCACCGATTACGGCGCCTTCGTCGATCTCGGCGGCGTCGATGGCCTGCTGCACGTCACGGATATCGCCTGGCGGCGCATCAACCATCCGTCGGAAGCGCTGCAGATCGGCCAGCAGGTCACCGTCCAGGTCATCCGCTTCAACCCGGAGACCCAGCGCATCTCGCTCGGCATGAAGCAGCTCGAGGCGGATCCCTGGGAAGGTGTGGCCGCCAAGTACCCGGTGGGCGCCAAGTTCAAGGGCCGCGTCACCAACATCACCGACTACGGCGCCTTCGTGGAGCTGGAGCCGGGCATCGAAGGCCTGGTCCACGTCTCCGAGATGAGCTGGACCAAGAAGAACGTCCACCCGGGCAAGATCGTTTCGACCAGCCAGGAAGTCGAAGTGATGGTGCTCGACGTCGATTCGACGAAGCGCCGCATCAGCCTCGGCCTCAAGCAGTGCTTCGACAATCCGTGGGAAGCCTTCCGCGACAAGCACCCGGCGGGCATCGAGCTCGACGGCGAGGTCAAGAACATCACCGAGTTCGGCCTGTTCGTCGGCCTGCCCGGCGACATCGACGGCATGGTCCACCTCTCCGACCTCGACTGGAAGAAGCCCGGCGAGGAGGCGATCAAGGACTACAAGAAGGGCGACCGCGTTAAGGTCAAGGTGCTCGACGTCGACGTCGAGAAGGAGCGCATCTCGCTCGGCATCAAGCAGCTCGAGAGCGATCCGTTCGAGACCGCCGGCGACAGCCTGAAGAAGGGCTCGATCGTCACCTGCACCGTCACCGCGACGCAGGAGGCCGGCCTCGAAGTGTCGCTGGCCAACGGCCTCACCGGCTTCATCCGCAAGTCGGACCTGTCGCGCGAGCGCAGCGAGCAGCGCCCGGACCGCTTCGCGGTCGGCGAGAAGCTCGATGCCAAGATCACCAACATCGATCGCGCGACCCGCCGCATCGCCCTCTCGGTCAAGGCCAAGGAGATCGACGAGGACAAGGAAGCGATGCAGCAGTACGGCTCGTCGGACTCCGGCGCGAGCCTCGGCGACATCCTGGGTGCGGCGATCAGCCGCGCGCGCAAGGATAAGGACAAGGACTAACCAGACCGGCCGGGCCGCCTCCGGGCGGCCCGGCTTGCCTGCTTGCTTCCGGCTACTGCCTAACTGAGGGCCTGCATGTTGTCCTCAACGCCGCTGCCGCCCGACCCCGATACGCTGGTCGATCGTCGCCGCCTGAAGCGCCAGGTATCCGGCTGGCGCCTGGCGGCGATGGTCGCCGCGGTGGCCGCGATTGCCGCGGGGGTGGGCCGGCTCGGCCTGCTCGACAGCGGCGAGCACGTCGCCGTCCTCGCGGTCAGCGGCCTGATCACCGACGACACCGATCGCAACCGGGCGCTGAGGCAGGTCGGGGACGACGACGGCGCCAAGGCCGTCCTCATCCGCATCGACAGCCCCGGCGGCACCGTCGTGGGTGGCGAGAGCCTGTTCCGCCAGCTGCGCGCCATCGCCGCCAAGAAACCGGTGGTGGCCGTGCTGGGCGAAGTCGCGGCCTCGGGCGGGTATATGGTGGCGCTCGCCGCCGACCACATCGTCGCCCGCGAGGGTACGATCACTGGCTCGATCGGCGTCATCATGCAGACGACCGATATTACTGGCATGCTGGCCAAGCTCGGGATCGAGGCCGAGGCCATCAAGAGCGGCCCTCTCAAAGCCGTCCCCTCGCCGCTGGAGCGCCTGACCGAGGAAGGCCGCGCCGCCACCAAACGGCTGGTCGACGACATGTACGACATGTTCGTCACCATGGTCGCCGACCGCCGGGGCCTGCCCCACGCGCGTGCCCTCGAGCTGGCGGACGGACGGATCTACACGGGCCGCCAGGCCCGGGCGGCCAACCTGATCGACACGCTGGGCGGTGAAATGGAGGCCCGGGAATGGCTGGCCGGCCGCGGCGTACCGCGCAGCTTGCCCGCCCGCAAGATCGAGATCGACAAGGAAGATGAGTTCTGGTCCAGCCTGGTCCGCAGCACGGTCCGGGCCGTGACCGGAAAAACGTATTTCTCTGAGAGACTTACCCTTGACGGCCTAGTGGCCGTCTGGCACCCTGATTTGTGGATACGCTAGGGACGCTGTCCCATTGCGTGGTCCAATACCGCCCCGGCAACAGGTGTGCCCCGCGCGCCATGACCAAGTCGGAACTCATCCTGAAGCTCGCTGAGCGTAATCCGCATCTCTATCAGCGGGACGTGGAGCGGATCGTGTCGACCGTGTTCGACGAAATCACCTCGGCGCTGGCCCGCGGCGACCGGGTCGAGTTGCGTGGTTTCGGCGCCTTTTCGGTCAAGCGACGCCAGTCGCGGACCGGCCGCAATCCGCGGACCGGGGAAGCCGTCCAGGTCTCCGAGAAGGCGGTGCCGTTCTTCAAGACCGGCAAAGAGCTGCGCGAAAAGCTCAATACCAAGGGTTGAGTCCGGGGGGACTGAGCCGCCGCCGGAAGGTCCGGCGGCCCGCGGCGATTTACGCATCGGATAGGCGCCGATGAAGCTCTTGTTCTGGATCGTCGGCCTTCCTTTGCTGCTCATCGCGGCCTTTTTCGCCATCGCCAATCGCGAATCCGTTTCCGTCAGCCTCTGGCCACTGGCTGATGCCGTGCACGTGCCGCTCTTTGTGGCCATCGTGGCGCCCCTCTATCTGGGATTTTTGCTCGGCGCGGGGGCGGTGTGGATCGCCGGTGGGCGGATGCGGGCGCGGGCTCGCGACGCCAGCCGCCGCGCGGCAGCACTCGAGCAGGAGAATGCCGCCCTGAGGACGCGTCTCGACCAGGTGGCGCCAGGCCAGCCGGCTGCCGGGCTGGTTGAGCGTGGGACCCACCTGCCGGTGCCGCTTCCCTGATGCGGGTGCTCGGGGCCAGCGCGGTCGAGGCCGCCCTCGAGACCGAGGCGCTGGTCGAAAAGCTGCGCGAGGTTTTCCGCACGGCGGTGACCGTCCCGCCACGCGAGCACTACTCGATACCGGTTCCCAACAGTCCCGATGCGACGCTCCTGGTGATGCCTGCCTGGCAGGAAAACCGCTACATCGGGGTCAAGATCGTCAGCGTCTTTCCCGGGAACGGCGCCAAGAACCTGCCGTCGGTCATGGGCTCGTATGTCCTCATATCCGCGCGCACCGGCGAGCCGCTGGCCACGATCGACGGCCGTATGCTCACCCTGCGGCGCACCGCCGCCGCCTCGGCGCTGGCTGCCAAATATCTCGCCCGGGCCGATGCCCATCGCCTGCTGATGATCGGCACCGGTGCGCTGGCCCCGCATCTCATCCGCGCCCACGCGACGGTGCGGCCGATCCGCGAGGTGGTGATCTGGGGGCGGACACCGGAAAAGGCTGTCACGCTCGCCCGCATCCTTCACAGCCGATACCTCACGGTAACCGCCACGACCGATCTCGAATCGGCGGTACGTGGCGCCGATGTTATTTCCTGCGCCACGCTGTCGCGCGAACCGCTGATTCGCGGCGAGTGGCTGAAACAAGGCCAGCACGTCGACCTGGTTGGCGGCTTCACGCCGGAGATGCGCGAAGCGGATGACGTGGTGATCGAGCGGGCCCGCATCTATGTCGACACGCCCGTCGCGCTCAAGGAAGCCGGCGATATCGTGCAGCCGCTGCAATCCGGCCTGCTGATGGAGAAGATGATCGCCGGCGACCTCGCGGAACTGGCGCAGGGCCGCTGCCACGGGCGCAGCTTCTACAACCAGATCACGCTGTTCAAATCGGTCGGCACGGCGATCGAGGACCTGGCCGCGGCAATGCTGCTTTTCGAGCAGACGCGCGAGGAGCGAACGACACTGCGATGACCCTGCCCGAACTGGACCTGCTGCTCGCCTTCGCGGCAGCCGCCACGGTGCTGGCGCTGACGCCCGGGCCCGACATGGCCTACGTGGCCGCGCGCACCTTGGCCGGCGGCCGCTCTCAAGGCGTGGCGGCGGCTTTCGGCGTGCTGGCTGGTATCGTCGTGCACACGATCTTTGCTTCGGTCGGCTTGAGCTCCTTGTTCCAGCACTCGCAACTCGCCTTCGATATCGTCAAATATTGCGGCGCCGCCTACCTCGTGTGGCTGGCCGTCAGGATGTGGCGCGAGAGCGGTGCCCAGGAAGCCGCGCGCGTCGGAACGTCGAGCGGACTTGCCCGCGTGTTCAGCGAAGGCATGCTGACCAACCTTCTGAACCCCAAGGTCGCGCTCTTCTTCCTCGCCCTGCTGCCCCAGTTTGTGGCTGCGCATAAGGGTGGCGTTGCCAGCCAGATGATCGTGCTTGGTCTGACGATGATCGCGATCGGCGTCATCGTCTTGCTGGGGGTCGTTTTCATGACCGCCCGTGCAGGCATCGCGGCGCGCGGCTCGACGCGCGTCGGGCCCTGGCTCCGCCGTATCACCGCACTGCTGTTCGTTGGTTTGGCTGTCCGTCTCGCCCTGGCCCAGCGTTCATAAGATGGGGCGTTCGTGAAGATCATCATCGTCGGCGCCGGGATCATGGGCCTGTCCGCCGCCTGGGCGCTGCAGCGCGACGGGCACGAGGTCGCGGTCTTCGAGCAAGGGTCGATCCCCAACCCGCTGGGCTCGTCCGTGGATGAGCACCGCCTGATCCGCCATCCCTACGGGGGCGAGCGCGGCTACACTCGCATGATCAATGCCGCCTATGCGGCCTGGGATCTGCTCTGGACCGATCTCGGTACCCGGCACTACGCGGCGACCCGCACGCTGGTCCTCGACCGGGGCGACCTCTGGACCCGCCGGACCAAAGAGGCTCTGCGCGATGAAAACATCGCCTTTGAGCAACTACCCGCAGCAACACTGGCCCACCGCTTTCCCTTGCTGAGCAGCGAAGGACTCTCCGGCGCAATGTTGCTGGAAACCGGCGGCACGCTGTTCGCCGGCACCATCGTCGCGGATCTCGTCCGGCACTTGCGCTCGCGCGGCGTGCGGATCGAGGCACAGCGTCCGGTGCGCGCGGTCGATCCCGACAAGGCACAGGTCACGCTCGGCGACGGCATGACGCTTGCGGCTGACCGTTTGATCGTGGCCGCCGGACCCTGGTTGCCGCGGCTTCTGCCGGCGCTGGGCTCGCGGGTCACGCCGTCGCGGCAGGTCGTCGTCTATCTGACGCCGCCGCCCGATCTCGCCGACACCTGGCAACGCCATCCCATGATCCTGGATATCGATCACAGCGCCGGCTTCTATCTGGTACCACCGCGGCCGCTGCCGACCGGTGGCGTCTCGGGCCTCAAGATCGGCGATCACCGTTTCTCGCTGACCGGCGATCCGGACCGTGACCGCGAGGCCACCGCCGAGGAGGCGCGCCAGATCATCGCCCAGGTCGGCGGGCGGCTGCGCGGCCTGGAACGCTATCAGGTCCGCGAGGCCAAGACCTGCTTCTACGATGTCGAAGCGAATGAGCGGTTCATCGTCGAGCCGGTCGGCGCCCATGGCTGGGTGATGAGTGGTTTCTCCGGCCATGGCTTCAAGTTCGGCACCCTGCTCGGCCTCGAACTGGCCCGTACGATCCGCGGTGAACGCGCGGCGGGCCGCCTCACCGAGTGGGCGGCGGGCTGGCTGTCCCCCGAATCGCCGGCCGTGCTAGAAAGCGACTCCTGAAGGAGCAGCCATGGCCGACCCCGCCGCCCGGATTATCGTTGCCATCGACCGCATGACGCTGGCCGACGCGCATGCCGATGTCGGGCGCCTCGGCGAGCGTGCCTCCTGCCTCAAGCTCGGCCTGGAGTTCTTCGTCGCCAATGGTCCGCAGGGCGTACGCGCCGTGGCCGGCCCGGCCCCGCTGTTCCTTGATCTCAAGCTGCACGATATCCCGAACACGGTCGCGGGCGGCGTGCGCTCGGCCTGCAGCGTCAATCCCCGCTTCCTCACCATCCATACCTCCGGCGGCGAAGCGATGATGCGCGCCGCGGTTGACGCCGCGAAAGCGGCCGGCTCGTCGCGACCCAAACTGCTCGGCATCACCGTCCTCACCAGCCTCGATGACAGTGACCTCGCGGCGGTCGGCCAGAGCACGCCGATGCGCGACCAGGCGCGCCGCCTGGCGGCCTTGGCCCAGAAGTCCGGCCTCGATGGCGTGGTCTGCTCGGCCCATGAGCTGGGCGCGCTGCGCGCCGAATGCGGCAAGGACTTCCTGCTGGTGACACCCGGCATCCGGCCAAGCTGGACGACGGCGCAGGACCAGAAGCGCGCCACCACGCCCGCGGAGGCCATCCGCCTGGGCGCCGATTACTTGGTGATCGGCCGGCCGATCACCCAATCGGACGATCCCGCCGCGGCCCTCGCGCGCATCGCCGCCGAAATCGAAGCCGGCTGAGCATGGCCCTCGAGGTCAAGATCTGCGGGCTGAACTCGCCCGAGGCGGTGCGCGCCGCCGCCACGGCGGATTACGGGGGATTCGTTTTCTACGAACGCAGCCCGCGATACGTTTCCCCGGTGCAGGCCGCATCCTTGGCTGGCGACCTGCCCAAACAGGTTCAGCGCGTGGCGCTGCTGGTGGATGTCGATGACGCCTTCCTGCGCGCCCTGCTGCAGGAGTTCCGCCCCGATCTTCTGCAGCTTCACGGCCGCGAGACGCCCGAACGCGTGGCAGCGATCAGGCAGGCTTTCGGCATTCCCGTGATGAAGGCCATCTCGGTCCGCCAGGCCGAGGATGTCGCACGGGCTGCGGCCTATGCCACCGTGGCCAACCGCCTGCTCTTCGATGCCAAGCCGCCGGAGCGTGCCGGTGCGCTGCCCGGCGGCAATGCCACGTCGTTTGACTGGACGCTGCTCGCCGGCAAGCGTTTCGCGCTGCCGGCCATGCTTTCGGGCGGCCTGACCAGCGAAAATCTGGCCGAGGCGGTGCGCGTCTCGGGGGTCTCGGCGGTCGATGTCTCGTCGGGTGTGGAGGATGCGCCGGGCAAGAAAAATCCATTGAAGATCAAAGACTTCATAAAGACCGCCCGCAGCCTGTGACAGGCTGTACCGAGACAAGTAAAGTCTCGCCTCCCGCCCGCCCGTATGGTTTATAGGCGGGCCAACCCGCACCCCCGAGACCATGGCCACTTCCGTCAACTCCTATCGTACCGGGCCCGACGAGCGCGGGCATTTCGGCCTTTACGGCGGCCGCTACGTCGCCGAGACGCTGATGCCGCTGGTCCTCGAGGTCGAGCGCGCCTACAACGCCGCGAGGAAGGATCCGAACTTCCAGCGCGAGCTCGACTACTACCTCAAGCACTATGTCGGCCGCCCGAGCCCGCTCTATTTCGCCGAGCGGCTGACCCAGCACCTTGGCGGCGCCAAGGTCTATTTCAAGCGCGACGAGCTCAACCACACCGGCGCGCATAAGATCAACAACTGCATGGGCCAGATCCTGCTCGCCCGGCGCATGGGCAAGACGCGGATCATCGCCGAGACAGGTGCCGGCCAGCACGGCGTCGCCACCGCGACCGTCTGCGCGCTGTTCAACCTGCCCTGCACCGTCTACATGGGCTCCACGGATATCGAGCGCCAGGCACCCAACGTCTTCCGCATGAAGCTGCTGGGCGCCGAGGTGAAGCCGGTGACTTCCGGTTCGGCGACACTCAAGGATGCGATGAACGACGCGCTGCGCGACTGGGTCGCCAATGTCGAGAACACCTATTACATCATCGGCACGGCCGCGGGCCCGCATCCCTTCCCGCAGCTCGTGCGCGATTTTCAGTGCGTCATCGGCGACGAAGTCCGCGAGCAGATGAAGGAGGCGGAAGGCCGCCTGCCGGACACGCTGGTCGCCTGCATCGGCGGCGGCTCCAACGCCCTCGGGCTGTTCCATCCGTTCCTCGATGACCGCTCCGTCTCCATGGTCGCGGTCGAAGCCGCGGGTCTCGGCATCGAGACAGGCAAGCACGCGGCGTCGCTGACCGGCGGCAAGCCCGGCGTGCTGCACGGCAACCGCACCTACCTGCTGCAGGACGACGACGGGCAGATCACCGAGGCGCATTCGATCTCGGCCGGCCTCGACTATCCCGGCATCGGGCCCGAGCACGCCTGGCTGCATGACACCAAGCGCGTGGAATACGTGTCGGCGACCGACCAGGAGGCGCTCGACGCCTTCAAGCTGCTCGCCAAGCTCGAGGGCATCCTGCCGGCGCTCGAGCCGGCGCACGCGCTGGCCGAAGTCATCAAGCGCGCGCCGACCCTTCCCAGGGATCACCTGCTGGTGATGAATCTCTGCGGGCGTGGCGACAAGGATGTGTTCACGGTCGCTGCTGCCCTCGGAATCAAGTTATGAGTGGGGGGATCAAGCTGTGAGCCGCATCGCCACCCGCTTCACCAAGCTGAAACAGGAAGGCCGCGCCGGCCTCGTCACCTTCACCATGGCCGGCGATCCGGACTACGCGACGTCGCTCGCCATCATGCGCGGCCTGCCCAAGGCCGGCGTCGACCTGATCGAGATCGGCGTCATGTTCTCCGACCCGATGGCCGACGGCCCGGCGATCCAGGCCGGCGGCCTGCGCGCGCACAAGGCCGGCGCCACCGTGCGCCGCACCCTCGACATGATCGCCGAGTTCCGCCGCAGCGGCGACAACGAGACCCCGGTCGTGCTGATGGGCTACTACAACCCGATCTACATCTTCGGCGCCGAAAAGTTCTGCGCCGAGGCGAAGAAGGCCGGCGTGGACGGACTGATCGTCGTCGACCTGCCGCCCGAGGAAGACCACGAGCTGCGGCCGTACGCGATCTCGAACGGTCTCGACATCATCCGCCTGGCGACGCCCACGACCGACGAGGCCCGCCTGCCGGCGGTCCTGGATGGCGCCTCTGGTTTCATCTACTACGTTGCCGTGATGGGTATCACCGGCACCAAGTCCGCGGCGATTGAGCAGGTCCAGTCGTCGCTGGCGCGGATCCGCAAGTCGACCGACCTGCCCATCGCGGTCGGTTTCGGCATCAAGACTCCCGACCAGGCGGCGGAGATCGCCCGTGTGGCCGATGCCGCCGTGGTCGGTTCGGCGCTGGTCGAGATCATCGGCAGCAAGGGCGATACGGTGCGCAGCGCGCATCGCTTCGTCGAGGTCCTGGCCAACGCCGTGCACAGCGCCCGCAAGAAGGCGAAGGCAGAGGCCTGAACCTCGATGAACTGGCTGACCAACTTCATCCGACCGAAGATCAAGGCCCTCGTCCGCAAGACGGACGTGCCGGAGAACCTGTGGGACAAGTGCCCTTCCTGCACCAAGATGATCTTCCACCGCGATCTGGAAGCCAACCAGCGCGTCTGCCCGCATTGCGGCCATCACCTGCGCCTCAAGGCCAAGCGCCGGCTCGAGCTGCTGTTCGATGACGGAACCTTCACCTGCATCGAGCTGCCGAAGACGGCCACCGACCCCTTGCGCTTTCGCGATCAGAAGAAATACAGCGACCGGCTGAAGGACGCCCGCGACAAGACCGGCGAAAGCGACGCCATCGTCGTCGCCCACGGCACGATCGGCCGGCTGCCGGTGGTCATCGCCGCCTTCGATTTCGATTTCATGGGCGGCTCGATGGGCATCGCCGTGGGCGAAGGCCTGGTTGCCGCCGCCAAGCTCGCGACTCTGCAGCAGGCCACCCTCATCGCCATTCCCTCCTCGGGCGGGGCCCGCATGCAGGAGGGCATCCTCTCGCTGATGCAGCTGCCGCGCACGGTGATCGCCGCCGAGCAGGTCAAGGAAGCCGGGCTGCCCTTCATCGTCATCCTCGCCGACCCGACTACCGGTGGCGTTTCGGCCTCGTTCGCCATGCTCGGCGACATCGCCATTGCCGAGCCCGGGGCGGTGATCGGCTTCGCCGGGGCGCGGGTGATCGAGGAGACGATCCGCGAGAAGCTGCCGGCCGGCTTCCAGCGGTCCGAGTACCTGCTGGAGCACGGCATGGTCGACATGGTCGTCCACCGCCACCAACTGCGCGACACGGTCATCCGCACGTTGAAGCTCATCCTGCAGCCGACCCCGACCGCCGAGATCGTGCCCCTGCTCAAGCCCGTGGCCGACGGCGCCGCTGCCAGCGGACCGGCGAGCTGAGCGCCGCCTCTGAGCGATAAGACCGCCGACCCGATCCTCGAGCGGCTCAAGGCCCTCCATCCGAAGGCCATTGATCTGTCGCTCGACCGTGTGCGGCGGATCATGGCCGATCTCGGCCATCCCGAGCACAAACTGCCGCCCGTCCTTCATGTTGCCGGCAGCAAGGGCAAGGGCTCGACCGTCGCCATGCTGCGCGCCATGCTCGAAGCGGCGGGCTACCGCGTGCACGCCTATGTGTCACCGCACCTGGTGCGCTTTGCCGAGCGCATCCGTCTCGCCGGCCGGCTGATCGACGAGCCTTACCTGGCGGCGCTGCTGGAAGAGGTCGAGCGCGTCAACGCCGGACAGCCGATCACCTTCTTCGAGGTGACGACGGCCGCGGCCTTCCTGGCCTTTGCCCGCAACCCGGCCGACGCCGTCATCCTCGAGGTCGGCATGGGCGGCCGGCTCGACGCCACCAACGTCGTCGAGCGGCCGCTGGCCAGCACCCTCGTGCCGATCTCCTTCGACCACATGCAGTATCTCGGCGATACGCTGGCCAAGATCGCGGGCGAGAAGGCTGGCATCCTCAAACCCGGCGTGCCCGCCATCGTCGGCCTGCAGCCCCCGGAGGCCATGACCACGATCGAGGCCCGCGCCACCGTTGTCGGCGCCCCGTTGTTCCGGCGCGACACGGATTGGCGCGTGACCACTCGCGGCGATGGCTTCCGCTACGAAGGTCGCCGCACGTTCGATCTGCCGCTGCCGGTCCTGCCCGGGCGCCACCAGATCGACAACGCCGCCCTCGCCGTGGCCACGCTCGACCGGCTCGATGCGTTCCCGCTCAGCGAGGCGCAGCTTCGCCGGGGGCTTCAGCAGATCGACTGGCCGGCCCGCCTGCAGCGCCTGACGCGCGGGCCGCTGGTCTCGCTGTTGCCGCCGGGGGCCGAGCTCTGGCTCGATGGCGGCCACAACGAGGCGGCCGGCAAGGTGCTCGCCGACTGGGCGGCCGATACCGCGGGACGGCCGCTCGACCTGGTCGTGGGCATGCTCTCGACCAAGGAGCCCGAGCGCTTCCTGGCGCCGCTGGCGCCCCATGCCCGCCGGCTCCGCGCCATCGCCATTCCCCGGGAGCCGCTGTCCCTGACCGCCGAGGCCGTCGCCGAAGCCGGGCGGCGCGCCGGGTTCAAGGACGTGAAAGCCTGCGAGTCAGCGTCGGAAGCGATCCGCGATCTGGCGCAGCAGGACGCCGCGCGCGTCCTGATCAGCGGCTCGCTTTACCTGGCCGGCACGATCCTGGCGGAGAACAGCTAGTGAAACGCAGCGTCGTGCAGGCCTATTTCGTATTTTCGATGTCTGTGATTTCCGCTGCGATCATCACAAATCCATAGAGTTCAAGCGTCGCAGTCCACTCGGGCGTCATAGAATCACTTTCCTGTTCAAGCTTGATAAGTGGAAAAAGCGCCGGCCCCTCCATTTCTTCAGGCGATATGGGCACCAGCCGGGCATACCGAGATGTGTCTGATGTTGTGTTGGAAGCATCCAAAGTAATGTGACTCGCATGAAGGATACGATTGCATGCATCTCGGAGATCAAGAGCTTTCTCTTTGCCATTCTTTTCCCGGACCACTCCGACCGAAGCAGGAGAAAAAGCTGGCCCAAAACTCTTGACCGCCTGCATGGCTTCCGCCGTCCAACGAAAGGCGTTGTCATGTGCGCGAATTAATGTCGCCGCGTTAAGTAAAGCCCCGACGAATTCATCGTCGATCTTCTTCACCAACCGTGTAAATCCGCTTTCCCGTCCTCCCAGGTAGTTAAGACGCCTATTCGCATGCATGATCGCTTGCTTTGAATAGGCAAGGGTTAGGACTTCGAGCAGTTCGCGACGCAAATTGCCCAAAGCGAGAAATCGAGCGCTCACTCCCCCTCCTCTCAGCCGTATACCTCGGCCCCTAAAAGCGAAAGCCCCGCGCGAAGGCGGGGCTTTCTTTTACAGCAAACGAGCCGGGCGGTCAGAGAACCGACTGCACCCACTCGTAGAGCTTGGTCTTCGGCAGCGTACCGATCTTGGTCGCCGCCACCTGGCCGCCCTTGAACACCATCAGCGTGGGGATGCCGCGCACGCCGTACTTGCTGGGCGTGCCGGGATTCTCGTCGATGTTGATCTTGGCTACCTTGATCTTGCCTTCCATGTCCTTGGCCAGCTCGTCCAGGGCCGGGGCGATCTGCTTGCAGGGGCCACACCACTCGGCCCAGAAATCGACGAGCACGGGGCCGGCCGCTTTCAGAACATCGGCCTCGAAGCTGTCGTCGGTAACCTTGGCGGTTTGCATGTGACCTCGTCGATTTAAGGCAAGTCGGGGCGGAGTGTACGGGGCTGGAAAACGCACGGTCAAGCCGACGCTCCCCGCCTGTGCATAAGTGAACTTACGGCGCGTACTGCTCGAGAAGGGCTTCGGGAAGCTCCAGCAGGCGCGGCGCGTCGGTCCACAGAAGGGCGCAGCGGATGCGGTGTGCGGGATAAATCGCCGCCAACGCAGCCCGGTAGGCGGCCATCTGCCGGATATAGATCGGGGGGGTGTCCCCGGCCGTCAAGGGGGGCGGGCGGTTCGTCTTGTAGTCGATGATCGTCACTTCCCCCTGGGTAACCAGCAGGCGATCGATCTGTCCGGAGAGGGTGCGTGAGCCCACGCGGCCCACCACCGAGGCCTCGGCGACGCTGCCTGGACCGAACAGCGCCGACCATTCAGGGTTGGTGAGGATGGCCAGCGTCTCGCGCCGGATCTCGTCCTGCGTGGTGGCATCGAGCCGGTGCGACGGCCGCGCGAGGAAGCGCGCCGCCGCCGCTTCCCGCTCGGCCGGCGGTATATCGGGCAAGCTCTGCAGCAGGCGGTGGATGAGCCGGCCGCGGCGGAAGCGGCGCGTGTCGTCATCAGCATCGAAGGGCCCGCGCACCGGCGGCGCCTCGCCATCCGGCTGCGAGGGAACCAGCGGGCGCGACGGCTCGGGTTCGGCCGGCGGCCGGGTGTTCCACCACGGCGGCAACGGCTTTTCAGGCGGCCGGGTAAGTGCCAGGCGTTCACCTTCGACCGCTCGGCGCTGCGGCGAACGCAGGCGCAGCCCCATCCCGCCGAAATCGGCGAACTCGACGCTCTCGACACCCGGCGCCGCCGCGAGCCCGGTCTTGACCAGGTGATACCAGCAATCCTCCGGTGGTGTGCGCCGATCCTCGTAACCGCAAACATGGAGGCGGTCTTCGGCGCGCGTCATGGCCACGTAAAGCAAGCGGCGGTATTCCGCGCGCTGCGCCTCGCGAAACGCCGCGCGTGCCGACTTGGCACTGGCGTCATCCCGCTTGCTGTCCGGCGACCAGAGCGGCAGTTCAGGATCTTTCTCCGTGTCGGACAGCCAGAGCAGCCTGGCTCCATGAGTCGGCACCTGCAGCGTATCCGGCAGGATGACGATCGGCGCCTGCAGGCCCTTGGCGCCATGCACGGTCATCACCCGGACCTCGTCACGCGCAAGCGCCTCGAGGTCGCGCTTGACGTCCTCGCGGCCGGCCTCGAGCCAGTGCAGAAAGGTTTCCAGGGCCGGCGCGTGCGCGCGCTCGAAGGCCAGCGTCGCCGCCAGGAACTCGTCGAGCGGGTCGTTGGCCTCGATGCCGAGACGCGCGACGATGCGCCGGCGTCCGCCCCGCCTGCCCAGCACCTCGGCGAACAGGTCATAGGGACGCACGTAATCGACGCGCGCCAGCAGCTCGGACAGCTCCGTCTCGGCGCGCGTGAAATCCGGGTTCTCCGCACGGCGCCGACGCAGCTCGCTCCATAGTGGCGCGTCACCGCGACCATAAGCCAGCTCGAACAGACGCTCCTCCGAAAAGCCAAAGAGCGGCCCCTTGAGCACGGTGGCGAGGGTCAGGTCATCGTCCGGCAGCAACAGGAAGCGGCCCAGCACGATCATGTCCATGACCGCCAGCTGGTCGGCGAGAACCATGCGGTCGACGCCGGCCACGGGCACCCCGGCCTTCTTCAGCTCGCGCACGATGAGCTCGACCAGCGCGTTGCGCCGGCGTACCAGGATCATGACGTCGCGCGCCTGGACGAGCCGCCCCTTCGATTCGAGCGTTTCGCTCCGCCGCCACCCGGCGATGCGGGAGGCGATCAGCCGGGCGAGGCGCGCCGGCGGCGAGTCCTCTTCGACGCGCTCCACCGGCAGCGCCCAGGGCGACAGGGGCTCCCGCTCGCGGGGCGCCACGGGTGGCCAGAGCTCGACCAGCCCGCCATCGCCGCTGCGCACGGTACGGTGGCGGATGGGCGCGCCATCCAGGGCAACCCCATGCCAGGCTTCTTGACGCGCGAAAACGGCGTCGACCGCGCCCAGGACCGCGGCCGTCGAGCGGAAGGATTCGATCAGCTCCTCGTTCGCCCAGCGCCTGCCCGCGCTCTTCGCCAGCCCGGCGAAGTGATCGCGCATATTCACAAAGGCCTGCGGATCGGCGCGCTGGAACGAGTAGATCGACTGCTTCACGTCACCCACTGCGAAGACGGTGCGCTGGCTGGTGCCCCGCGCGCCTTCGCCGCTGAAGAACTCGCCAGCAAGCGCCTTGATGACCTGCCACTGCTCCGGATTGGTATCCTGGGCCTCGTCGATGAGAACGTGGTCGATGCCGCCGTCGAGCTTGTAGAGGACCCAGGGTGCGATGCCCGGTCGGCTGAGAAGCTCGCTCGTGGCCAGAATCAGATCGTCGTAGTCGAGGACCGCGCGATCCTTCTTGGCACCGGCATAGCGCGCTTCGAGCTCGGAGGCGAGGCGCAGGAGAGCCGTCGTGCCGGCTGCGTTGCGCGCCGCGTTGCATTTCTCGATCACCTGCTCCAGCCGGTTCGCCTCGGCCGCCAGTACCTCCTCTATGCCGGGGGCGGCGAGCTTGGTCTTGTTGGTGACCAACCGTTCGATCCGCGTTCCCTTGTCAGTGAAATAAGCGCGGTAGTAGGTCAGGAACGAAGCGGCGCGGCCGGCTGGATTGGCCACCCAGTCGGCCAAGGTCGCTCCGCGCTTCTGGTCGATGGCCGATCCGTTGGTGAGCGCGGTTGCGGCGCGGCGCAGCGCCTCCCGGGCAAAGACCGCGTCGTCGCAGGCCGCCGCCGTCAGAGACTCCTCGGTATCCGCGGGATCGAGCAGCAAGCGGCGATAGAGACGCTGCACCGCCCGCCGCGTGCCGCGCCGCGGATCGGGCAGGAGTCGGCGCAGGCGGCCGCGGTCACGGATCAACTCTGCGACGAGAGCATCAAAGCCGGTTTCACCGGTGCGCGCCGTGAGGACCGTCAGCGCCTGCGACAGCTCACCGCCTTGCTCCGTCCGCGCCTTGGCCAGCAGCGCCTCGCGGCAGGTTTGCAGTAGCTCCGCGGCACTGCGGTCGTCGAGCACCTGGAAGTTGGGCGGTAGCCGGGCCTCGATAGGGAAACGCCGCAGCAGGGACTGACAGAAGGCGTGGATGGTGTCGATGCGCAGCCCCCCCGGCGCATCGAGCACCTGGGCGAAGAGCCGGCGCGCGCGAACGAGATGGTCGCGGTCGGCCGATTGGCCAGTGAGCGCCAGGAGCGACTTGGCGACACCCTCGTCTGGCATCGTGGCCCAGCCACGCAGCACCCCCGTCAGGCGATTGGCCATCTCCTTCGCAGCCGCCTTGGTAAAGGTCAGGCAGAGCAATCGCTGCGGCGGCGATCCGGCGAGCAGGAGCCGCAGCACGCGATCGACCAGCACCTTGGTCTTGCCGGTTCCCGCGGAGGCCGCCGCCCAGGCCGAGCGATCGGGGGCCGCTGCCCGGCGCTGGGCGTCGGTGGTCGCCTGCTCTGGCACCCAGGCGTCGCTCACTGGTCATCCTCCACCGCGGACCATTCCTTGATCCGCGCGAGATGCGCGTAGTCGTTGTAGCGCAGCGCATAGTCTGGCCGTGGGCGCGCCAGGTACGGCGTCGCAGGATCGTCGAAGCGGGCAATCAGCGCCCGCAAGCCGGCGATCGCCTCCTCGGCGAGCTGGGCCACGGGTGGCATCGGCTTGCCGCGACTGTACTCACCATCGTCCAACGCGATCTCGCTGCCCGGCGGATTGCTGCCTGTGACATGCCAGTAGCGCAACTGGGAGACCGGGGCCGCCGGCACGCCCGTGAAGCCGCCGGCCTGCACCATGGCCGCCTCCAGCGGAAGCTGGGGCGCAAAGCCCAGCACGACACGAGAAAGCTCCGGCTTACCCCCGGTTTTGTAGTCGATGATGGCCAGCGTCCCGTCGGCTACCCGATCGATACGGTCGGCCCGACCACGGAGCTTGAATTCGCCCCTGGCCATCGCGAGAGAAATCTCGCCTCTCGCCTCGGTTGCCAGCGGCGACGCCTCACGCCGCCGTACCGCATCGTTGGTGACGAACCAGCGGGCAATCGCTTCGAAACGCGGCCACCAGAACGCCCATACGCTGGGGCGCGTCAGCGCCGGGCTGAAATGCCGCCGGCCGATGGCTAGCAGCCGCTCGACGGCATCGTCGGGTAACGCCTTGGGATAGGTGCGTACGAACTCCTCGAGCGCCGCATGGATGAAGATGCCGCGCTCGGCCGCCCCGGGGTCCGTGTCCAGCGCATCGAGCTTTCGTAGACCCAGCACGTGCCTGGCATAGATGGCGTAGGGATCGCTGAGCCAGGTCTCGATCTCGGTGACCGAGAGACGGTCCGGGCGGGCGGCGACGGGCGGCCGTGGCGCCGGCGGACCGGGAGGCGTCACAGGGTCGGCATGATCGAGCTTCTGCTGCCAGAGCTGCAGATCATCACGGTGCTGCAGCCGCATCTCCAGATGGGCCGCGCGCAGCACGGCATCCAGGCGCTGCAGCCAGCGCGAGGGAACGGTGGGGGCGCCTTCGACGCGCCCGGCCCGGCTGAGGATCACCGCCGGCGCCATACAAGCCTGGACGAAATCATGCGCCGCCAGACCGATGCGGCGTTCGGGGGCAGGTAAGCCGAAGGCCTTGCGCATCGGCCGCGACATCCAAGGATCGGCGGTTGCCTCCGCCGGCCACGTGCCTTCGTTCAAGCCACCCAGCACAATGACATCGAATGACAGCAGCCGCGCTTCCAGCGGCCCCAGGATGTGCAGCCGTGGATGACCGCCCCAGGCCGGCCGGATCACGCGCCCAGCGAGACAGCCGTCAAAGAAGGCCGGGTAAGCGGCACCGTGGATCGGAGGGAAATCGCGCGAGGCCTCCGCCAGCTCGGCGACGAATTCGGCGGCGGCCTCGCCAGAGTCGCCCGCCCAGAGCCTCGCCGCCCCGGTTTCGCTGTCGGAAGCGGCCCAGGCTTCGGCCATCGCCACATGCGCCCGCAGCAACTCGACAGGGGACGTTGTCCCGGCAGCTTTGTCGGCGAAGGGTCCCGCCGATATCGCCAGGCCCTCCAGCCACGCGACCAGGGTTTCTTCGCCCTCCTCGCGCGCATTGGCAATCAGGGCCTCGAGCCCAGGTGCGGGTCGCGGCCCGCGTAGCACCGACCGTTCCAGCAGCCTGGCGCGTCGTCTGAACTCGGCCGTCAATAGACCGCCCGCTGCCAGGGGGTGTTTGAGCACGGCCAGAAGTGGCGCCGGCGGTGTACCCGTCGTCATCGCTTCGGCGAGGAGCCTGAGGAAAACCAGAGTCGGTGTCGCCGCTAGCGGCCGGCCACCGGAATCGTCAACGGCAATGTCGAAACGTGCCAGTTCGGCGGCCACGCGCCGGGCAAGATCGCGATCGGGCGTCACCAGGGCGGCCGTTCGGCCTTGTTCCTCGATCGCCTCGCGCAGCGCCAGGGCGATGAGCTGGGCTTCCTCCTGGATATGCGCACCATCCATGCGGACCAGGCCCTCGACCGTGTCGGCGGCAATCGAGCCGATGGTCTGCCAGGCACCCGTAGTTTCAGCCGGTCGCAGCGCCGCGGAGATCAGCCGGCGACGCCCGACGATCGGGGACGAGGTGCGACGATGCTCCCAGTCCTTCACGGCATCGCGTGAAACTTCCAGCCGCTCAAGCAGCGTCTTGAGGCCGTATTGCGGGTGCGTCTCGTCGAGCGCTGCCCAGCTCTCGTCATCGAGATCGGGGTCCAGGCCAGGAAGCACGACCGCGCCTTTCGGCAGCCGGCTCACCACCTTCAGCAGAGCCGCCGTCGCGGGAATACTGCCGGTCGAACCAGCGGCGATCACGGGGTGCGCCGGCGGTCGCTCGCTCCAATGCCGGGCCAGCGCGGCGAGTGCCTGGTTGCGTCGCTCGACCGGATCGATGGCACCCTCGGCAGCCAGGATGGCGGGCCAATGCTCCCCGAGGATCTTGAGGAACTCCACGGTGCGACGCCAATGCTGGGCGAGTTCCTCGGGGGCAAGCCGCTCGATGCCCTCGAAGCCCAATCCCTCTGTCTGCATCTGATCCAGCAGATGCGCGAGTTCCGTGGCCAGCTCGACCGCCTGCGGCGGCGTGATATCGCCTTCGACCGCCCGGATCTTGAGGACGCTCCGGGCCAGGACCAGTCGCCGCCGAAGCGTGGAAATCGCCGGCGCCAGCTCCAGGCTCGACTCGTCGATGAGCGTCAGCTCGTCGTCATCGACGTCGCCGATCGGCCGCAGCTGCGGCAGCAGCGTGGGCTTCCCGGCCATCTGGCGCAGCAGCGCCTCGCGCAGGGCCCGGCACGCACGCCGGGTCGGCAGCAGGACCGTGAAGGTCGTCAGGCGCAGCGGGTCATCCGCCGCCTGGGCGACCAGCCCTTCCGCCAGCGCGTCGAGAAACGGGACGCCCGCGGGAATGGAATAGACACGCGGGGTCGTTGCGGTCACCGGCGGGCCGCTGCGGCGCGCGGACGCGGAACGCCGAGTTCTTCTTCCGTCTCGGCCAGACCCTCGGGCGTGCCGACATGGAACCAGCGGCCGTCATGGATGATGCCCCACAACCGCCCCTCCTCCTGCGCCTTGTCGTACAGCCGGTTCAGCGAGAAGGCGCCGGACGGCGTACCGCTGAACAGCCGCGGATGCAGAATCTGGATTCCGGCGAAGAGGTAGGGGGCGATCTCGTTGCCGCGCCGGCGCCGCAGGCGGCCCAGCGGATCGCAGAAATAGTCGCCCCGTCCTTCGTAGCCGAAGGCGGTTGGCGTGGCCTGCAGCAGAAGCAGGCCATCCATCGCGCCGTCGTTCCAGGCGGCCGCCAGCCGCCGCAGAGCCGGGCGCTTGCCGTCGAGCCACAGGACATCGGCGTTGGCGACATAGAAAGGATCGGGGCCGAGCTTGCCGAGGGCGTGGCGCACGCCGCCGCCCGTCTCCAGCAGATCGGTTTCCGGCGAGAACTCGATGCGCGGCGTGGCCCGCGCCGCCAGGTGCGCTTCGAGCGCGGCGCGGAAATAGTGCAGGTTGACGACAACGCGGGAGATCCCGGCATCCTCGAAGCGGTCGAGAACGCGGTCGATCAGCGTACGGCCGGCGACCGGCACGAGGGGTTTGGGCAGGGTGTCGGTCAGCGGCCGCATGCGCTTGCCGAGGCCGGCGGCCAGGACCATGGCGACCGCGGGCGTCTTTGTTGCGCTCATGCCGAAACCGCCGCGACCGGCACGCTGCGCTGCTCGGCGGGAATATGGGCGTCGAACCAACGCCTCACCTCGGACAGGGCCGGGTGACGCAGGTCGCCGTCCAGCAGCCGCCAGACCCGCGGGATATGCCCGAGGTAATGCGGCTTGCCGTCGCGGGCCATCAGCCGGGTAAAGATGCCGACGATCTTGGCATTGCGCTGGGCGCCGAGCACGGCGTAGCCGGCGAGGAAGCGTTCGCGATCGATCGAAGGGAAAGCGTCGAGATAGTGCTTCGTCATGTGAGTGATGATGGTGGGGCTGACATCGCGGCGGGCATCTTCAAGCAGTGAAACCAGGTCGTACGCCGCGGGCCCGATCACGGCATCTTGGAAATCCAGCAGTCCGCAAGCCGCCAGCCCGGACCGGCCGGGCAGCCGCATCAGGTTGTCGACATGGTAGTCGCGCAGCACCAGGGTGGCGGGCTGATCGCGAAACACGCCGAAGGCCTGGCGCCAGGTCGACAGATACGCCTCGCGCGCCGCCGGCGAGACCGGCCTGTCGATCGCCGGCAGATACCAGTCGGTGAGCAACGCCGCTTCGGCCAGCAGCCGCTCCTCATCGTAGGGTGGCGCGTCGATCGCCGCCGCTTGCGGCTGACGGTGCAGATCGACCAGGAGATCGACTGCGAGACGGTAGAGCTCCTCTTCGCTCGCCCCACCCGCCAGCAGGCGGGTGAACGTGTCGTCGCCAAAATCCTCCAGCAGCAGCAGGCCGGCATCGAGATCGCGGGCGAGGATGGCTGGCGCGCTGTAGCCAAGCGTCCGCAGATGCTCGGCGATCTTGACGAAGGGGCGGACGTCCTCGCGCGGCGGCGGGGCGTCCATCAGCATGGCGCGGCCACGCGGCCCTTGCAGCCGCTCGTAGCGACGGAACGAGGCGTCGCCGGCCAGGCGCCGGCGCTGGGCATCGCTCCAGCCGGCGTTTGCCAGGAAGGCTGCGATGGTGGTTTCGCGCTCAGTCAAAGGTCACGTCCTCGAGACGCCGCGCCCAGGCCCCGTGGCCGGTCAGCGTGGCGCGGCGCGACTCGGCGGTCGGGCCGGGGGCCAGGGCAACGTCGAGCCGCTCCTCCGGCAGGAGGCTGCCCAGGCGCTCCGGCCATTCGATCAGCGAGATCGCCTCGGCGAAGGCCTCCTCGATGCCCAGCTCCCAAGCATCCTCGGACCGGGCCAGCCGATAGAGGTCGAAGTGCCAGACCGGCGCTTCCTGCAGGTCATAGACCTGGACCAGGGTGAAGGTCGGGCTGGGCACCTCCCCGATCGCCTCCCCGCCGGGCCGGGCTCGCAGGAAGCCGCGGGCAAAGGCCGTCTTGCCGGCGCCCAGGCCGCCGAACAGGGCCACCACGTCGCGGACATGGGCCTGCGCTGCCACGGCCCCGGCAAGAGCCTCGGTTGCGGCCAGATTTTGAAGATCGACAGACTTCACGGCGGTTGGTAAGGCAGGCGAATCGGCCATAAGGGCGGGATTATCCGCCGCCTTCCGGCATGGGTGGAAGGTTGATAACGGCGCCTCGTTCCGTCATTCTAGGATGCATTATAGTGCATATTGCGGTTTGTCATGGCTGATGCCTCTTCCCCCGTCACGCGCAGCGACGTCGCCATCATCGGCGCCGGCCCGGTGGGCCTCTTTGCCGTTTTCGAATGCGGCATGCTCAAGCTGACCTGCCAGGTCGTCGACGCGCTCGACGCGCCGGGCGGCCAATGCGTGGCGCTCTATCCCGAGAAGCCCATCTACGACATTCCCGGATACCCCAGGATCGGCGCGACCGAACTCATTGATCGCCTGACCGAACAGGCCGCCCCGTTCCACCCGGTCTACCATCTCGGCCGCCAGGTCGAATCGCTGACCCGCGTCGGCGAGGACTGGCAGCTCGGCCTGTCGGATGGCAGCCGTATTGCCGCCCGCGCCGTGATCATCGCGGCGGGCGTCGGCGCTTTCGGCCCGAACCGGCCGCCACTCGCCGGGCTCGAAGCCTACGAGGGCAAGAGCGTCCACTACCTGGTGAAGCGCCGCGAGGATTTCCGCGGCAAACGCGTGGTCATCGCCGGCGGCGGCGATTCGGCGGTCGACTGGGCGCTGTCGCTGGCCGATGTCGCGGCCCGGGTGATGGTCGTGCACCGTCGCGACAAGTTCCGCGCCGCCCCGGAAAGTGCCCGCCAGATGAAAGAGCTGGCGGATGCCGGCAAGATCGACATCGTCGTGCCCTACCAGCTCGAGGCGCTCGAAGGCGCCAACGGGCAGATTTCAAACGTCGTGCTCAAGACCCTCGACGGACAGGTGAAGAAGCTCGCGGCCGACTCGCTGCTGGCCTTCTTCGGCCTGGCGATGAACCTGGGGCCGATCGCCAGCTGGGGCCTCAACCTCGACCGCAACCACATCACGATCGACCAGGCGACCGGCGCCACCTCCGCGCCCGGCATCTTCGCCGTCGGCGATATCGCGACCTACAAGCACAAGCTGAAGCTGATCCTGACCGGCTTCGCCGAGGCGGCATCGGCGGCGCACGCCATCTACCCGCTGGTCCATCCGGGCGAGGCGCTGCACTTCGAGTACTCCACGACCAAGGGCCTCCCGGGCTCCTGATCCAGGCAACGACGATCAGATCACCGTGACGGCGGCGTCGCGGTTGAGAATCGCGCGCACCAGGCTCAGGGCCGCCAGCATCGAGGTCTTGGGATTGTCCGGCAGCGGCCGCCCGGCGATGCTGATCTCGGTGCGCCCGAAGGCGCCTTCGGCCTCGATGCGATGGATGTTGCCGGGCGCGTCAGGGTCGGCGACCATTTTCACTTCGGTCTTCTCAAAGCCGACACCAGCCAGCGCGACCGCCGCCGCGACATTGGCGTTCTGCGGATAGTCCCGCGCCGCGGCGCGTGCGTCGCCGGTGTAAAATGTCGTCGCCTCGGTAAGCGCAGCGAGGTTCACCAATTTTTCGGCTGGTGTGCCCATCCAGGACTTCGGTGGCTTGCGCGAAGTGTAGATCACCTTGTCGAGGCCGGCGACGCGGGCGGCGGTCAGAAGATCGAGGCCGCCGACAGCGCCGGCTGGAATCAGCAGCCGGGCGCCATTCGCCAGTGCTGCATCCTTCAGGCGCGCGAACCGCGCCTCGTCGGCCAGCGCCCCGACGGACGCCACCAGGAGATCGACCCCGGCCGACAGCACCAGTGTGCCATAGGCGCTCACGGCTTCGTGCCCCGCGCATTCGACGACCAGATCCGGGTTGAGCTCGAGCAGATCGTCCACGGTGGGAACGACGGTGACGCCCGCCTCGGGATCCGCCGCCCGCGCGCGCCCGGGCCGCAGCAGCACGGCGGCGATGGGCCGCGTCGCGGCCGCCAGATGACGAGCGACGGTGCGGCCGATCGCGCCGTAGCCGATCAGGGCGATCCGCGAAGGCGGCCTCATTCGCCGGCGGCGTCGGCCGGGCTGGCGATCAGTTGCGGAGGCGTCGCCACGCGGGCCGGCAGCGTGCAGACGACCGTCGTGCCGCGGCCGGGAGCCGATTCGAGCCAGACCCGGCCGCCATGCAGCTCGAAGATATGCTTGACCAGCGAGAGGCCGAGGCCGGGACCCGTGCGCCGCATGCGCCCCACCCCGAACGGCCGGGCCCGGGCAAAGGCCTCGAAGACCCGCGCCTGGTCCTCGGCGGGGATACCGACGCCGGTGTCGGTCACCGTGAGGATCGTCATTTCGCCATCGGCGCGCGCCGCCAGCTTGATCGAGCCGCCGGCCGGCGTGAACTTGATGGCGTTGGAGACGAGGTTGCACATCGCCTGCTTGAGGCGCCGCGCGTCGCCTTCCAGGGTCGCCATCTCGGTCGGGTATTCGACGCTGAGCCGCAGGTCCTGCGAGCGCGCCATGTCCTGCATGACGGCCGCGACCTCATCCACCAGTGTGCGCGGATCGACCGCGCCGAGCTCGAGCGACATCTTGCCGGCCTCGATCGAGGCAAGGTCGAGCATGTCGTCGATGATCGAGAGCAGCCGCTCGGAAGAGACGAGGATGCCGCGGCAGTATTCGAGCTGGCGCGGGTTGAGCGAGCCGAAGTAGAGGTTGGCCAGGATCTCGGCGAAACCGATGATCGTATTGAGCGGCGTGCGCAGCTCGTAGGACACCGAGGAGATGAACTCCGACTTGAGGCGGTCGGCGGCCTCGAGCGCCTCGGCGCGCTCGCGCAAGGCGGTCTCGACCCGCGACGTATCGGTGACATCGAGATAGGAAAGCAGCACGCCGCCATCGGGCAGCGGCACCGTCGCATAGTCCAGCACCGATCCGTCGGTGCGCTCGAGCCGGCCGGCGCGCGGCTCGCGCGCGGTCAGCCGCGTGAGCAGCCGCTCCTTGTAGGCCGGCCAGTCGCCGCCGTGATCGAAGAAGCCCTTGGTATGCTCGGTGATGCTGGACAGGTGCGGCTCGTCGTTGAGGTCTTCCGGCGTCAGCCGCCACATGCGGGCATAGGCCGGGTTGGTCAGCTTCAGCCTTCCGTCGCTGCCGATCACCGCGACACCTTCATAGAGGTGGTCCAGCGTTTCACGCTGGACGGCGATCAGGGTGTTGTAGGAGCGCTCCAGCGACAGCCTGTCCGTGACGTCGTCGTAGGTGAAGAGCAGGCCGCCCATCGGGTGCGGCGCCACGCGGCTGTGCAGCGTCGTGCCGTCGGGGATGTAGACCAGTTCCTCCAGGGGATCGAGAAGGGAGGTGAACAGGCGCAGGCGCTGGCGCTTGAAGGCCGGGAAGTCGGCGTATTCCGGCAGGCGCCGCTTTTCCCGTAGCATTTCGAGCAGTTCGGCGAAGCCCGGCTCGGTGCGCAGCCAGTCCTCATCCAGCTTCCACAGCTGGGTGAAGGCCGTGTTGAAGAACTTGAGACGCTGGTCCTGGCCGTAGATGGCGATGGCGGTGGCCAGGTTCTCCAGCACCTCGCCATGCGCGGCGACGTGGCGGGCGAACTCCTTCTGGATCTCCTCGCGCTCGGTGACATCGAGGGCGATGCCAACCGAGCCGCCGCTGGGCAGCGGCACCTCGGTGAATTCCAGGCGTCGGCGCGAGCCGGCGATGACGGCGTGCCCCTCCTCGCTTTGCGGGGTCTGGGCGGCGCGGGCGAGCTCGGCCAGCGCCCGGGCCCGGCTGACCATCGAATGCCCGCCGAGGGTGAGGCCTTCGCGCCGCACCCGCTCGCGGTCGGCCTCGACCGCCTTGGCGTAGGCGGCGTTGCAGTCGATGATCTCGAGGTTCTCATCGCGCCGCCAGACCGGCAGCGGCAGACGGTCGAGGGCGTGGCCGATGCGGTCGCGCACCACCGCCAGCCGGGTCAGCTCGGCATCGGCTTCCGCCTGGCGGGCCAGGGCCGAGGCGCGGCTGGCGTGGAACTGCTGCTCGGCCTTGGCCCCCGCCGCCTGGGCCGTCGCCAGTTCGCTCGCCAGCCGGGCGGCGCGGCCGCGCTCGCGGATCGCCCAGCCCGCCGAGAGCCCGGCCAGGGCCGCCAGACCCAGCGTTATCGCAACAGTTCCGTCAACGACCACCTAAACTCCACCCCTTCAGACAGGGCCGAGTTTAGGCGCAAGCCCGCAAAGCAAACAAGCCGGCCAAACGGGCCGGCTTGTTGTTTCTCAAGGGTTTGCCGGCGTTCGCCCTCTCGAAGAGCCCCTCAATCCACAGAACGTCGTCGAGCGTAACCGGCCGCCACTCAGCGCTCGGGCGGGAAGCGGTCAAAGCTCTACGAGTTTGAAATGGGCGAGCGTTAACGAATTTCAGCGCTTCCCGACGACTCTTGAGCGTCTCAAGCCCGAGTCGCGATATAATTTGCGGAGGGCGACTCGAAATTCGTCCCACCCTGGAGAGGCAACAGAATTTGGCCACAAGGCCAGCAACACAGGAGGTCAACATGCAGTGGAACGTCGTGCCGAAACGGCCCAATGGAGAATCCCATGACCGCAGGAACCGCGCTGCTGAAATGGTTTGCGGATAAGATCGAGTCCTTGATCGAGCAGCTGCGCTCTCTGCTCCGGATCGAGGTCAGGCACACTTCAGAGATCACAGACGAGCGCAAGGGCACGCACAAGCGGACGGAGTTCGCGCTGCGCATCGGCGACTCCCCGCCCCCGCCGAAGCCCCCGAAAAGGTCGCTCCTGAGAGCGACCCCCAAACTGCTTCCCAAACCGAGGCCGCCCGTCCAGCTCGCTCCGCCCGAGAACAGCTGACGCATCGCGGCTCTGACAACTCATTGAGCCGAACTGCGCATCTGCCGATGACGGTCGAATGACGATTCCAGCGCCCATTCGCGAAAAAAAGCGCCGCCAGAATCATGGGGTTAGGGAGACCCCTACCTTGCGACAGCGGTGCTCATAACCAAAAAACCGCGACCGTCCAGTGACCTAACCACCTAACCATCACGTTCTGTGCATTGACTGCCCGTTTGACACGATGCGCGACGCAGCCACAATGACTTCGGGGTTCCCGTCGAGTCGTCATCACGACCTAAGCGGGAGTCCGTCTTGTCTACCCTCCTCGAAATCCTCTACGCGATCGGACGCGGCGGCATGGCCGTGATCGACTACGTGGGCGGACTCCTGAGCATCCGGTTCGCCCGCGACCGGCTGCACTGCCGCATCGACCTCCGGGAGGGCACCATCCACCTCACGTCCACCCGCACCATCTTCGGGTTCGGGGGACCGGGTCCGGACAGGCTCAAGGGGCCGCCGGATTCCAGCGTCTAGTTTTTCTTTGAAAGATAGGCAGTGCCTACGATCCCCCATTGACACGACTCTGGGGGGCCTCAGATATTGATTCCCACGCGTGGTCCAAACACGCGTAAGTCTCCCGACAGAGACTTCCCGACAAAGAGAACTTCGAAAACCTGTCGAATCAGCGCTTCTGCGCGACAGCGTCGTTGTTTCTTGATGCCAGGAGTCTGTCATGTCGGAGCCGCGCTCAGGCGCCTCACCCAACCCCATCACAGTCTTCCTAGACTGGCTCTCGCCCGTCATCGACAAAGTGCTGTCGCTGGCGCGCTTCCAGTTCGAGCGGCAGAGCTCGCGGGAGACGATCGACCCGCGGACAGGCCTGATCCACCGCCAGGAGGTCAGGCTGAAGTGGAGCGCCGGTCAGCCTAGTGCAGTTAGGCTCCCCCGCGCTCCTTCCGGAGAAGCTCCTTCGTCGCGGCGATTATCCGCTGGTAGGCCTTCACGCCGTCGAAGGCTCCCCGGGCCAAAAACTCGTCCGCCCTCATAGCGGCCATGAACGGCGCGTCCTGGGTTAACAAACGCACCCGCGCGCTCGCCCCCAAGTTGTGCTATTCTGCTCGTCCCACTGGGCCCAGTGGTCGTTAACCGTCAGAACGGAGGCGACCATGAAGTACATGACCATGTGGGACTGGTCGCCCGCCAATGTCGGGCGGGCAAGTTAGGCGCAACAACAACAGGAGGAAGAAAAAGAAAAAGCCGACCTACGAGTCCTCGACGCAGGAGTTCTGGAACAGGACCATCGATATCCTGACCCGGATCGTCCTGGCGATCGTGGAACGCCTGTAAGGCGAATGGTAGGCGGACAAACCAAACCTGCGGCGGGACCTTCGCCTCGGTACCAGGAGGAAGACCCGCGGTCGAGACGGCCGGATCGACCTGAAGGAAAGGCCAACTGAGCGCCGCAGACGGATGGCGCCGCGCCCACGCGAGGCGCGCAACAAGAAATATCGCAACATGACGCCCTTCGAGTTCTGCAAGTCGGACTCGGGGCGGTTTTTGGCGGCCGGCAACGGGAACACTCCGCCCGGCAACTACGGTTCGAAAAGTCCATCTCGCGCTATGTACGAAGACTGGGGCGCGGAGCGAAAAGACCAGTCTGGAAGGCCCCTCGCTTAGATGGCAGAGGGGCCTTCTCGTTTCTGGGCCGAAGCCCGGGCCGCGACATCGAACCGCGAGAACCTCGTCGACGCCGTCGACATGAACCCGTGCAGCTCCCGCAGCCGGTCGACGGACATCCCGTCGACGAAGGACTTCATCGAGTAGCGGACCAGCCGGGACACCGCCTCGGCGCGTGCCTGCTCGTCCCGAAGCGCCTCACCACCGACTGGTAGGGCAGCGTGTGCCGGGCCGCCATCACATCCCTGACTTCCTGGACCGAGAGCCACCGGCCCTTCTTGTCCCTCAGGGCCACCACCGCGTGCAGGTGCAGGGTGAAGGGGTCCGGGCTCGGGAGGTCGATGCGGTGCCCGTGCCTCTCCCGCCACGCCAGAGTGAAGAGGTCCGACCGGGTGCCGTCCTTGACGGCCAGCTCGTAGGAACCCGACGCCAGGGCACGCAGGCCCAGCCTCCGCAGGTGCTGGGTCAGGCCCTTGGTGAAGGACCTCGCCACTTCGTGAAGGTCTCCGTCCAGCAGGTGACCGGCCTCACCAGCAGCGTGACCCGGGCGATGTTCTCCTTCGGAACAGCCGAGAACTTGGAGACAGCGGCCCTGGATCGTTCCAGGCAGGCCGATGTTCAGTAGCGGTAGGTGTCCGCCTTGTAGGGCCCGACCGGTGCCAGGCCGAGATACTCGGCCTGCTTGGGCGAAAGCTTGGTCAGCTTGGCGCCGACCTTGGCGAGATGCAGCGCCGCCACCTTCTCATCGAGGCGCTTGGGCAGGGTGTAGACCTTCTTCTGGTACTTGCCCTGGTTGGTCCACAGCTCGATCTGGGCCAGCGTCTGGTTGGTGAACGAGGCGCTCATCACGAAGCTCGGATGGCCCGTGCCGCAGCCCAGGTTCACCAGACGGCCCTCGGCGAGCAGCAGGATGCGCTTGCCGTCCGGGAACTCGATCTCGTCGACCTGCGGCTTGACGTTGTGCCACTTGTAGTTCCGCAGTGCCGAGACTTGGATCTCGTTGTCGAAGTGGCCGATGTTGCAGACGATCGCCCGGTCCTTCATCTTGCGCATGTGGTCCTGGGTGATGACGTCGAGGTTGCCCGTCGCGGTGACGAAGATGTCGGCCTGCGGCGCCGCGTCCTCCATGGTCACCACCTGGTAGCCTTCCATCGCCGCCTGCAGGGCGCAGATCGGGTCGATCTCGGTGACCATGACGCGCGCCCCGGCGTTGCGCAGGCTCGCCGCCGAGCCCTTGCCGACATCGCCGAAGCCGGCGACGACCGCGACCTTGCCCGACATCATGACGTCGGTGGCGCGGCGGATGCCGTCGACCAGGCTCTCGCGGCAGCCGTAGAGGTTGTCGAACTTCGACTTGGTGACCGAGTCGTTGACGTTGTTCGCCGGGAAGAGCAGGCGCCCTTCCTTCTCCATCTGGTAGAGACGGTGGACACCGGTGGTGGTCTCTTCCGTCACGCCCTTGATGTTCTTGCCGAGCTGCGAGTACCAGCCCGGCTTCGCCTTCAGCGTCTTCTTGATCGAGGCGAAGAGGAATTCCTCTTCCTCGCTGCCCGGCTTGGCGATGACCTTGACGTCCTTCTCGGCCTTCATGCCGAGATGAACGAGCAGGGTCGCGTCGCCGCCATCGTCGAGGATCATGTTCGGCGTGCCGCCATCGGCCCATTCGAAGATGCGGTGCGTGTAGTCCCAGTATTCCTGCAGCGTCTCGCCCTTGTAGGCGAAGACCGGGATGCCGGCAGCGGCGATAGCCGCGGCGGCGTGATCCTGCGTCGAGTAGATGTTGCACGAGGCCCAGCGGATGTCGGCGCCGAGATGCTTCAGCGTCTCGATCAGCACCGCGGTCTGGATGGTCATGTGCAGCGAGCCGGCGATGCGCGCGCCCTTGAGCGGCTGCTTCTTGCCGTACTCGGCGCGGGTGGCCATCAGGCCGGGCATCTCGGTCTCGGCGATGTTGAGCTCGCGCCGGCCCCAATCGGCCAGCTTGATGTCGGCCACCTTGTAATCGGTCGTGGGCGATTTTGTGTTCTTTTTCAAGGTACTGGCGGGCATCAAGGGCTCCTGGGAAGCGAAGCGGAGGGATCGAGCGAAGGGGGAAGGTCGGCCGTATATCAGCCGCGCCCAACCCCTTCAACGGATTTCTGGCCCATCTTCATCCCATCGCCGGAAGCTTTCGCCACGGCCCCGTTTAGGCCGAACGGCTTAGGCGGCCGCTAGGGCGTCTGGCGGAATATCCGCCCGCCCCGGCGCGCGTAGGGTCAGCCCAGCTTCATTGGAGACTCCATGTTCAACATCGGTTTGATGATCCTGGCCCTCGCCGCCCTGACCGCCCTCCAGCACAGCTCGCTGCCGGCCCAGACCTTCGCCAGACTGGCGAGCGGACTGACTTGCGTCCTGGCCGCTGAATCCTGCCACGCCCGCCCGGCGGTCGAATTCATCCGCCGGACCTGACGCCCCCGCCTCTCCGTTCCCGCCCCGGAGGCCATCATGCGCAAACCGACATTCCAATCCGCAATCACGACCCGGCGTTCGGATACGGCGGCCGGCCGGGAAGACAGCATCGACCAGGCGCTGGCGCGCCTGCTCACCAGCGAAGACCCGGCGCAGCGCGCCATTGCCGCCAGGCTCATCGTCGGCGACATGTATCCGTCGCGCCGCGAGGGGCGGCTGCACTGAGCTTCTAGAATAAGGGGCTTCCCGGCTGAGCGGGGGTACGCCGCGTCGGTGCGCCGCTTGGGGTTGGCAGCGCCGGCGCGGCGGTTCCTCAGTAATTCTGCAGCGCCCACTCGCTGTCGAGCGGGAAATGATGCGCCAGAAAGCGGTACGAGATTCGGACCAGGCGATCGACCTTGAGGCAGCGCTCCAGCGGCACGTCGTGCCATTCGGCGATCAGCCCGTCCCAGGTCATGAACTTCTGATGCAATGAGTCGCGCGTGTCGCGGATATAGCGGATCTGCGACGGGAACTTCTTCATCGTATTGATGATCTCGCCCGTGTTCCCCTCGAGCTGGTCGAACATGCCGGTGATCTCATCAACCGGCCTCTTCATCAGGGTGCGGATCCGGAGGATGTCCTCATGAATCGCCTTCTCGCGTCTGTAGATCGGACGCAATATCGCGAAACCGGCATAGAGCTTCTGGATCTTGCCGAAGCGCTCGCGCAGCGCCTCGATATAGGTCCATTCGCGCGCCAGCTCGTCGCCGCGACCGGCGATCTCGGCGGCGTTTTCCTTTCCGAAGCCGAGCTTCTCGGCCACCGTGACATAGGAGACTTGCAGCTTCTTCTTGGTCTCCGGCAGCGTAGCCTGCACCTCGTATTCCGCCGGGTCGACGCTGTCGAGCGCCCGGTTCTCGGCCGACCAGGCGAATTGCAGCGTCACGCGGGCGCGCGCCAGCTCGCGGTGCCGTGGCTCGACCGTCCACGAGGCCGACCCGTCGAGCAGTTCCGAGGGGATCGAATCGCCCGGACGGATCTCCTTGACGTATTTCAGGCTGCGCTTGACGATCTTGAGCAGCTCGGCGTCCTGCGATGCCTTGTCGATGCCGAACGAGCCGGCGACGAGATCGATGGGCAGTGCGGCGCGCACCTCGCCCAGCGGCACGCTGTAGATCGGCTCCTGGTTGCTGGCCGACAGGATAAAGGCCGCTTCCTTCACGTTGAACACGGCATGCTCGAAGGTGAAATGCGTCGGGCCGCTGGCCTTGCGCGGCTCCGGGATGCTGCCCTCGGCTTCCGGCGCATTGGCAGCCTGTCCTTCGGGCGCCACAGCCTCGGAAACGGCATCCTTTGCCGACTCGACATTTGCGGTTTCTGCCACGTCTTGTCCTCTGACCTGCAGCCTATCGACTCTGCAGGCCCCAATCGGTGTTGAGCGGGAAGTGCCGCGCCGCGAACTGGTAGGTGACGCGGGTGAGCCGGTCGAGGCGCACGCTGCGTTCCAGGCTCACATCTGACCATTCATCAATGAGGCTATCCCAACGCATGAAGCGGTGATGGATGTCATCCCGCATGTCGCGGATGTATTTTATCTGCGAGGGAAACTTCCTCATCGTCGTGAAGATCTCGCCGGTATTGCCGTCGATCTGCTCGAAGACCGCGGCCAGGTCCGCCACCGGTTTCTTCATCAGGATACGCACCCGCTTGACGTCCTCGAGGATGCTGCGCTCGCGCTTGTAGACGCCGGTCAGCATATTGAAGCCGTTGTACAGCTTTTGAATCTTGCCGAAGCGCTCGCGCAGCGCCTCGATGTAGGACATCTCGCGCGCCAGGTCCTCGATCTTGTTGACCACTTCCTGCTTATTGTCGCGGCCGAGGCCGAGCTTCTCGGCCAAGGCCTCGAAGGCTTCCTGCACCTTCTTCTTGGTCTCGGGCATGCTGGCGATGGATTCGAGCTCGGCGGCATCGACCGAGTCGATCTGCTTGCCGCTCATCCAGGAGACGAGCTGGACCGTGAGGCGGGCGCGGGCCATCTCCCGGTGATGGGGCTCGACCTTCCACGAGGCGGTGCCATCGAGGATCTCGGTGGGTACCGAATCGCCCGGCCGGATCTCCTTGACGAATCGCAGGCTCTTTTTCACGACCTCGAGGAGCCTGGCATCGGCACTGTCCGTCTGGACACCGAACGAGCCGGCGAGCGTATCGAGGGGAAGCGACGCCTGAACGTCACCCAGCGGCACGTTGTAGACGGGCTCGCCCGTCGTTCCCGAGAGGCTGAAATAGGCTTCCTTGACGCTGAACACAGCGTGCTCGAAAGCAAAGCTGGTCGGCTTCGCCGCCTTCTTGGGCTCCGGCAGCACAGCGGGTACGTCAGCCGCGGCGCCGGGCGCTACGTCAGTAGGATTCTCCGCAAGTTCAGCCGTATTCGACATTAATTCCCAGGCTCCGCCGGGGCTGCGAGCGGCCCGCCCGAAGCCCGAGTCGCAGGCAGCGCCCTCGGCACCGCCACGCACACGCTAGTGGTAAACAATCTTCCTTAAGGAAGCGTTTTCACTTCTGCGGCAGGCCAGGCTTGACCGCCTTGCCGAGCTGCTTGAATTGCAGGTTCCAGGTTTCGTCCTGCGAAAAATGACGGGCCATGAAGCGGTACGTCACCCGCAGCAGACCTTCGGTGTCCATGCCCATTTCCACCGGCAATTCCTGCCAGCGCGCGATCAGCTCGTCCCACGGCATGAAACGGCCATGCAGCCCGTCGCGGACCTCGCGGATGAACTGAATCTGTGATTCGAAGTTCGCCAGCACGCTGACGATCTCGCTGGTCTGGCCGTCGACCTCGGCGAACATCCTGTCGAATTCGGCGATTGGCTTGCGCATCAGCACCAGCACGCGCTTGACCTCGTCGGCGAAGCCGCGCTCAGGCCCATAGATCCCCTGCAGCTGGCCCAGCTTCATGACGATCATCTTGACCGCCGCGAACCGGTCGCGGAGCGCTTCGATGTAGCTCAGCTCGCGCGCCAGCTTGTCGACCCGGTCAAGTACCTCGACGCGCCGGTCGCGCCCCAGACCGAGCTTCTCGGCGATCGCGGTGACGGCCTCCTGCATCTTGTCCCGGATCTCGGGATCGTTGGCCATCTTGAGAAGCTCGCTGACATCGCGGGAGGCCGCCTCCTTGCCGGCGATCCAGGTGCCCAGCATCACGCGCAGCCGGCTCTCGGCGATCATCCGGTGGCGGTCGTCGACGCTCCACGAAGCCGAGCCGTCGAGAATTTCGCTGGGAATCGAGTCGCCCGGGTGAATGCGCTTCACGTACTGCAATCCCTGCTCCACGAACTTCAGCAGGTCGGCATCCTTGGTGCCCGCGAGATTGAAACCGTTGATCAGCTGGGGAAGGCTCAGCACGCCATTGATATCGCCGAGAGGAACGTAATAGGTCGCCTTGCCGGAATTCGCGTCCACCGCGAAAAACGAGCTCTGCACGCTGAACACCTTGTGCTCGAACTCGAAATGCGTGCTCTTGAACGCCTGGCGGGGTTCTTTCAGGTCGGCGACAGGGGGCGGTGGTGGAGGCGCTGCCGCCATGCTCTGCCTCAGCGCTCGGCGTTGAAGTCGTCGAGCAGGGCAGAAATCCTGGCCTGATCCGACTGGTCCATGATCGCGTGGGCGCGGGTGGTCGCGGCCGCCAGCTCGATCGAGCGTACGCGCTGTTTCACCCGCGGCAGCTTGATCGGAGACATCGAAAGCTCACGGATGCCCAGCCCGAGCAGCAGGCCCGTGAAGCGGGGGTCGCCGGCAATTTCGCCGCACAGGCTGACCGAAATCCGATTGCGCAAGGCGGCCTCGGTGGTGAACTGGATCAACCGCAGCACCGCGGGATGCAGTGGATTGTAGAGATGCGCCACCTGCTCATCGCCGCGATCGATGGCCAAAGTGTACATCGTCAGGTCGTTGGTGCCGATGGCGAAAAAATCGCACACTTGCGCCAGGGCATCGGCGGCAAGAGCAGCACCGGGAACCTCGATCATCGCGCCCAGCGGCGGCAGGGGATCGGGAAGCCTGGTGCCGCGGCGCACCAGGCGACGCGCCACCTTGGCGAGGATGAGCCGGACCTCCCGGACCTCGGCCACGGTGGCGATCATCGGCAGCAGGATGCGCACCGGCCCGTGCGCCGCCGCCCGCAACATCGCCGCCAGCTGGGTTTCCAGAAGTTCGGGCCGCGACAGACTCAGGCGTATGGCGCGCAAGCCCAGCGCCGGGTTGGCTCCGGGGTCGGCTTCGCTGCCCAGTGCCGAGGCCAGCTTCTCGCCCCCCACGTCGAGCGTCCGTATGGTGACCGGCCGGCCTTCCATGCCCTGGACGATCTCGGTCAGCATCTTGGCCTGCTCGTCCTCGTCGGGAATATCGTCGCGGTTCATGAACATGAACTCGGTGCGCAGCAAGCCTATGCCGGCGGCCTCCACCGCTCGGGCCGATTCGAGCTCGCGCGGCAGCTCGATATTGACCTCGAGCGTCACCTCGACGCCGTCGCGCGTCACCGCCGGCAGCTTGGCCAGCCGGGCCAGTTGGCGCTGCTCGCGCACGAATTCGAGCCGGCGCGCCTCGTAGCTCTCCAGCGTGCTGGCCGTCGGCCGGATGATCACCCGGCCCGCCGTGCCATCGACGATGACGGTATCGTGCGAGCGCACGGTGCCGACGAGGCCGGCAACGCCGAGCACCGCGGGCAGGCCCATGGCGCGCGCCATGATGGCGGTATGGCCCTCGGCGCCGCCCAGCGCCGTGCAGAAGCCCGCCAGCGTCTCGGGATCCATGAGCGCGGTGTCGGCCGGCGTGATCTCTTCGGAGACGACGATGCTGCCTTCCGGGAGATTCTTGAACGCCTGATAGGGCGTCTGCGTCAGATTGCGGATCAACCTCGCGCCGACATCGCGCACATCCTGCACGCGCGCCGACAGATATGCGTCCTCCATCGCGGCAAAGCCCTCGGCGATGGCGGCGATCTCCGCCTGGACAGCCGTCTCGGCGTTCAGCCGGTTCTCGACGATGCGACGCTCCACGCCGCGCACCAAGCGCGACTGCGAGAGCATCTGCACATGGGCATCGAGCAGGAAGCCGATCTCCTCCGCCACGTTGGGCGGCAGGGTCGAGCTTTTCGAGTTCAGTTTCGCCAGCTGGCGCAGCGACTTCTGGACCGCCGCCTCGAAGCGGCCGCGCTCGGCCTCGACGTCGCCGGCCTCGACGGTTCGCTCGGGCACCGCCACGTTGCCGGCTTCGTGCAGATGGGCCGACCCGATCGCGATCCCGGGAGAAACGGCCAGCCCCTCGAAGGTGCGCTCTCCTTCGCCGGGTGGCCGTCGGACGCCGCGGCGCTTGGCTCGGCGCGCCTCACTTTTCATCGAAGCCGCCCGCCACCAGTGCACCCAGAGCCTCGATGGCCTGGAGGGCATCCCGGCCCTGGGCCCGGATGTCGATCTGACAGCCGGGAGAGGCGGCGAGCATCATCAGGCCCATGATGGAGATGCCGGATACCGTGCTGTCTTTCTTCGAGACGGTGATCGCGGCTTCGAACTGTCCGGCCAGCTTGACGAACTTCGCCGCGGCGCGGGCGTGCAGGCCTTTTTGATTGACGATGGTAACGGTGCGCTCGGCCGCGGTTACACCGGTCGACGGTGCTGGCGGGGAGGAAATGTCGTCCGGACTGCCGGCCGTCATGCGTCCTGGATCACTTGACCTCGCCGGCAAGCAACTGCGAGGCGACGTTGATGTACTTGCGTCCAGCCTCGCGAGCCGACGCCACGGCATCACCGAGCTTCTCGGTGTTGCGCACGCTGGCCAGCTTGATCAACATCGGCAGGTTCATCCCGGCAATCACTTCGATCTTGGCGCGGTCCATGATGGAGATCGCGAGATTCGACGGCGTGCCACCGAACATGTCGGTGAGCACCACCACGCCGGACCCGTCGTCGACCCGCGATACCTGCTCGATGATCTCACGCCGGCGCTGCTCCATATCGTCTTCCGGACCGATGCAGACGGCCGCAACGTTGCGCTGCGGGCCAACCACGTGCTCCAGCGCCGCGATGAACTCGTCGGCGAGTCGTCCGTGCGTCACCAACACCATGCCGATCATAGAGAGTCCCTTTGCTCAGAAAAGCCGAAATTTCTATGCCGCCGCCGGCCCGGAGGCTTCGGGTGCGGCAGAGGCCGCCGGGCCCAGATCGTCGCGCCGACGGTCCGGGATCATATCGCGGTGCAGCAAAGCGCAGCGCCGCCCGTTATCGCGAAGCCAGCCCGTCAACCGCTCGGCGACGTAGACCGAGCGGTGCTGACCGCCGGTGCAGCCGATGGCGATGGTCAGATAGCTTTTGCCCTCGCGCTCGTAGCGCGGCAGAAGCGCGCCCAGCATGGCGGTGAGGCCCTCCAGGAAGCTGGCGCAGCCGGCGTCGCGCTCGATGTAGGACGCGACGGCGGCTTCCCGCCCGGTCAGCGCACGCAGCTCCGGCACGTAGTGCGGATTGGCGAGAAAGCGGACGTCAAACACCAGGTCCGCGTCGCGCGGCAGACCGTTACGGTAGGCAAACGAGATGACCTGGACCGCCAATTCAGGACGCGCGTCTATGGCGAGGCTGTCCTGGACGCGCCGCTTGAGGTCGGCCTGCGACAGGGTCGAGGTATCGATGATGAGGTCGGCGCGATCGCGCAAGTCGCGAAGCAGCGACCGCTCGAGCCGGATGCCGTCGGTGACCGCGCGATCCATCGCCAGGGGATGGCGCCGGCGGGTCTCGGTGAATCGGCGGCGCAGCACTTCATCGTCGCAATCGACGAACACCAGGCGAAGGTCGAGCTCGGGCTGGCCGCGGACGCGGTCGAGCGTGGCCAGCAGCGGCTCGATGGCAAAGCCGCGGGTGCGCGTATCGATGCCGATAGCCAGCGGACGGCCCGGCATATCGTCGGGACGGATCAGCGACGACAACAGTGACAGTGGCAGATTGTCGACGGCCTCGTAACCGGCGTCCTCCAACGCACGGAGGGCCGTGGTGCGGCCGGCCCCCGACATCCCGGTCACCAGTGCGATGCGGCGACGCGCATCGGCAGCGGCGGACATGGATGAAGCGGCGGTCTGGGGCGAGCTGTCGTTCATGGGGATGGGCGCGGCCGTCAAGCCGACGCCTGGCCGTCCGGATATCGACCGCGCGCCAGGGCCGTCGCAGCGGCGCGCAGCTTCGCGGGGGCCGAGCTTTCGAACGGAGCCACGGCGAGCAGCGGCAATTCGATGCCGAGATAGGAGCAATGCCGCGGCTCCGGCAGGCGCTCGATGGCCGACCGCTCCACCAGGTCGACGGCCATCCGGAGCCGAGTCCGGCCGACGGATGGCAGCGACAGGATGCCGATGCCCCGGACCTCGATCTTGCCGGCAATGGTTGGCGGGGAGCGGGCGATAAGCGCTCCGTCTTCGCTCTCCAGGTCTATGCGATCGTCGCCCACAAGCCGCGCCCCATGATCGATCAGGCGAAGCGCAAGATCCGATTTCCCGCTGCCCGATGGACCGCGCAGGATAATCCCCGCCCCGGCGATTTCGACACAGCTGGCGTGCACTTGGATGGTGGTGGCGGGTTGAGGCATACCGGGCGCTACCGGTCGAGAGGGTGCGCCGCCGCGCTCGTTAATGTCAACGATCTATGTTGCGGTGCACGCGGCCCTATTGGTGCCCCTGCACACCCTCCTACCAGCCTTAGCCGTATTAACCTTTTGGCCCGGGGGCTATAATTGGCTATCCCTCGATCGGTAGCCGGACGACAAAACGGGCGCCGCTGACCCGGTCGCCCGCGTCGCGGCGGTTCTCCGCCCGAATCGTGCCGCCATGGGCCGTGACGATCTGCCGGGAGATCGACAGGCCCAATCCGGAGTGGGTACCGAATTTCTCGCCCGAGGGCCGCTCGCTGTAGAAGCGCTCGAATATCTTCTCGCGGTTATCCTCGGGGATCCCGGGCCCTTCGTCATCGACGGTAATCTCGACGACGGACTCGCGGCGGCTGGCGCCGATCCGGATCATCCCGCCCGGCGGGCTGAACGAGATGGCGTTGGCGATCAGGTTGCGGAAAACCTGGCCCAAGGCATCCTCGAGGCCTGGCACGACCAAGCGACCGTCGCCGGCGATCTCAAGCTTCAGGCGCGGGGCCTCGGGTGCGTCGGCGGCGTTGTAGACCTCGGTGAGCGTTCGCAGGAGTGCGGCGATATCCACCGGATGGGTCTCCTCGCGCGACAGTTCGGCGTCGAGCCGGGACGCGTCCGATATATCGCCGATCAAGCGGTTGAGCCGGCTGACATCGTCGAGAATGACTGCCATCAGCTTGCGCTGGCGTTCCGGATCCTGCACCCGCGCCGCCGTCTCGACCGCGCTCTTGAGCGAGGTCAGCGGATTCTTGATCTCGTGCGCGACGTCGGCCGCGAAGCTTTCGATGGCGTCGAGCCGGCGCCACAGGGCCTCGGTCATATCGGCCAGGGCCGTGGACAGATCGCCGATCTCGTCACCGCGACTGCTCATGTTGGGAATGGCCGGGCGGCCGGTGCGCGCCTGCTGGGCGCGTACGCCGACCCGCACGATCTGGCCGCCGCGCCGCACCCGCTCCGCCGCCAGGGCGAGATGACGGATCGGCCGGGCGATGGTGCGGGCGAGGTAGAGCGAGATCAGCACGGTGAGCGCCAGCGCGCCGATGAAGACCTGGAGGATGTTGAGCCGCACGACGCGCAGGTTCGTCTCGATGTCGCGGCTGTCGGTGCTCAGGATCAGCACGCCGAGCACCTGCTTGAAGCGCTGCACCGGCACGGCGACGGAGAGGGTCATCTGCGGCTGGTCGGCGCGCCCCAAGGCGGCGGTGCGCGCCCGTGCGGCTGTCCCGGCCTCGCCACGTAGCGCCGCCTCGGCCTCGGAGAAATCGGCGAGCGAGGCGTTTGGCCCCTCGCGATCCGGCGGCAGATCGACGCGGCTCGGCAGCCAGTTGAGGATGACGTTGTAGACGGCGTTGTAGGCGCGGGTCAGCGGATCGGGTGGCTCGCGCGGCGGCGGCAGGGGCGCGATTTCGACAGCGACGCCCGCCGCACCCAGCACACGGCTGTCGGCCAGCAGCTCGCCCTCGGCCGTATAGAGCCGGGCGCGCACGCGCGTCGGCTCGACCAGGCGTCGCAGGATCTGCTGGGCCAGCTCGCGCGACAGACGCTCGTCGTCGTCCGGGGCGGGGGGTGCCGCATCATTCTCCGCGCTGCCACCGGCGATGGCCGCGGTGCCGATCGCCGCGGCGAAGATGCGGCCCTGCTGAGTCAGCCCGTCGAGATCGCCCTCGATCAGGCTCTGGCGGTAGTCGTCGAGATAGAGCAGGCCGGCGACCAGCACCACTGGGGCGGCCATGTTCATGAAGAGGATGCGCCGGGTGAGCGGCGAGAAGCGCCGGCGGCGGACCAGCCGTACTGGTTCGCCGGTCACGCTCGGCCCCTTCCCCTCCGACTGGGCCATGCCCCTAAGCCCGCGCCTGCGCTACTTGTCGCGATACCGGTAACCGAGACCGTAGAGCGTCTCGATATGGGCGAATTCGTCGTCGATCGCCTTGAACTTCTTGCGCAGCCGCTTGACGTGGCTGTCGATGGTGCGGTCGTCGACATAGACATGCTCGCCGTAGGCGGCGTCCATCAGATTGTCGCGACTCTTCACCATGCCCGGCCGCTGCGCCAGCGACTTCAGCAACAGGAACTCGGTGACCGTCAGGCTGACTTCCTTGCCCTTCCAGGAGCAGACGTGCCGCGCCGGATCGAGCACGAGGTGACCGCGGGTGATCGGCGCCTCGGCCGCCGTGGCCTGGGCCGCCGGCGACTGGCCGAGCTCCTTGCGCCGCAGCAGGGCACGGATGCGCTCGATCAGCAGGCGCTGGGAGAACGGCTTGGTGATGTAGTCGTCGGCGCCCATGCGCAGGCCGAGGACCTCGTCGATCTCGTCGTCCTTCGAGGTGAGGAAGATGACCGGCATCTGGCTCTGCTTGCGCAGCCGGCCGAGCAGCTCCATGCCGTCCATGCGCGGCATCTTGATATCCAGGATGGCGACGTCGACCGGCTGGCTGGTCAGCTCGCGCAAGGCCTCGACGCCGTCGTTGTAGGTGCGCACGGCGAAGCCCTCGGCCTCGAGGGCCATGGTCACCGAGGTGAGAATGTTGCGGTCGTCATCGACGAGGGCGATGGTCTGGGCGGGAGGCACGGGGTTGGGGCTCCGTTTTAGCTTGGCCGTGGGGCTAGCGCTTATTGGCGCAAACTGTGGCCGTAGTGCGGCGCCGGGGTGGCGATTGCTTGGCGCGCCACGGGGTATTATAGAGGACATCCGGTACAAAGCCCTTGGAGAAGCGCATGTTAACGACGCCCACGTCCCGCCCGGCTCCGCTCGCCCAGTCGGCGGCTCTCGGCCCCGCGGTTGTCATGATCCTCTTGGGCCTCTTCGTGCTGTTCGGCGTGGCACTGGCCGGGCCCGAGATCCTCCATAACGCCGCCCACGACACGCGCCACGCCTTCGCCTTCCCTTGCCACTGAGGCGGGCCCCATGCTGCGCCGCCTGCTGACCATTGCCCTCGTTGCCGGCCTGGCCGCCGGTCTGGTGGCCACCGCCATCCAGATGGCGCGGGTCTGGCCGCTGATCCTCGCCGCCGAGACCTTCGAGGAAGCCGCCCCGACGCAAGGCCACCACCACGGCTCGGGCGACGCCGCCGCCGCGCACGCGGCGCTGATCGAGGCCTGGGCGCCGGAAGACGGCGTCGAGCGCATGGCCTACACGCTGCTGTTCAATCTCCTCGCCGGCTTCGGTTTCGCCCTGCTGATCAATGCCGGTCTGGCGCTGGCGCGGGCGAGCGGACGCCAGGTCGACCCGATGAGCGGCCTGTTCTGGGGCCTGGCCGGCTTTGCCGCCTTCGCCCTCGCCCCCGCCCTTGGCCTGCCGCCCGAGCTCCCCGGCATGCCGGCGGCCGATCTCCTGGCGCGCCAGGTCTGGTGGCTGGCCACGGTGGTCGCGACACTCGGCGGCATCGCGCTGATCGCGCTCCCGCGCAAGGCGGGGCTCGCCCTGGCCGGCCTGGTGCTGCTGATCCTGCCGCACGCCGTCGGCGCGCCGCATCCCGACCTGACCGAGGCCTCGAAAGTGCCGCCGGCCCTGGCGGCGCAGTTTGTCGCGGCCTCGCTGGTCAGCGCCGCCGCCTTCTGGGCGGCGCTCGGCACGCTCAGCGGCTGGCTGCAGCGCCGCTATCCCTGAGATGAGCGAGCCTGGCCCGGGACTCGCGGCGCGCGCCCTGCTGCGCTCGCTTGACCGCGCCAGCCTGGGCACACTGATGCGGCCCGGCACGCCCGAGGCCGGCGCGCCCTATGCCTCGCTGGTCATGGTCGCCCTCGACCACGATGTCAGCCCCCTCCTGCTGATCTCGCAGCTCGCCGATCACACGAAGAATCTCGACGCCAACCCTGCGGTTTCGCTGCTCTTCGACGGCACGCAGGGACTCGACGAGCCGCTCACCGGCCCACGCGTCACCGTCCAGGGAACCGCGCACAAGACCGACGATCCGCGCCTCAAAGCGCGTTACGTCGCGCGCCATCCCGGAGCGGCGATGTATGCCGGGTTCAAGGACTTCGCCTTCTGGCGCGTGGCCATCAGCCGCGCCCATCTGGTCGCCGGCTTCGGCAGGATCCACTGGATCGCCGCCGAAGAGATCTGCAGGCCCGGGCCCGCCGAGGAACTCGCCGAAGCGGAAGCTGCCATCCTGGCGCACATGAATGCCGAACACGCCGACGCGGTGCAGCTGTATGCGACCAAGCTGCTCGGCGGCAGCGGCGATGGCTGGGTGCTGACCGGCGTCGACCCCGAGGGGGCCGATCTGCGGCGCGGCGGCCAGACCCTGCGCCTGCCTTTTGCCAAGGCAGTGGGCACAGCCGAGCAGGCCCGGGTCGAGCTGGTGCGGCTGGTCAAGCAGGCCCGCTCTGCCTGAAAACCGTGTGAATTGCACCCTTAATAGCCAGATTTTGCCTATTTATTAGGCTTCACAGGGAGCGATACACCGCAAATACAGCCTAAATTTACGGCACGATTCCTGCACAAATTACGGGCTTTTCCACCCCGGGCGCGTGTCAGCCCGGCCGATTTTTCTGGGGAGGATCATGACCATCACTCGCGTCTTTCGCGTCGCCAGCGCCGCGCTTCTTCTGGCCTTCGCCCTGATCCATCCCGCGCTGGCGCAAGCGCCCGCCGCGGCGGCCGCCGCCACTCTCGATTCGGGCAACACCGCCTGGATGCTGACCGCGACCGCGCTGGTGCTCTTTATGACCTTGCCCGGCCTCGCGCTGTTCTACGGCGGGCTGGTGCAGTCGAAGAACGTGCTCTCGGTTCTGATGCACTGCTTCGCCATCACCTGCGTCGTCTCGATCCTCTGGGTGGTCTTCGCCTACAGCCTGGCCTTCTCGGGCGAAGGCGGCTGGATCGGCAACCTCGACAAGGCGTTCCTGGCCGGACTCGACAAGGTGAAGACGCCGGGCAACTTCCCCGAGACGCTGTTCGTCACCTACCAGATGACCTTCGCGATCATCACGCCGGCGCTGATCATCGGCGCCTTTCCCGAGCGCGTGACCTTCCGCTTCGTGCTGCTCTTCGCCGCCCTCTGGCTGGTGCTGGTCTATGTGCCGGTGGCGCATTGGGTGTGGGGCGGCGGCTGGCTGGCCGAGAAGAACACCATCGACTTCGCCGGCGGTATCGTCGTCCACACCACGGCCGGCATCTCGGCCCTGGTCGCGGCCATGGTCATCGGCCCGCGCCAGGGCTTCCCGACGCATGTCCTGCCGCCGCACAATCCCGGCATGACCATGGCCGGCGGCGCCATGCTCTGGATCGGCTGGTTCGGCTTCAACGGCGGCTCGGCGCTGGCCGCCGACGGCGCCGCCGCCTCGGCCATGCTGGCCACGCATCTCGCCGCCGCCGCGGGCGCCATCACCTGGTCGGTGGTCGAGTGGGCGAAGTTCGGCAAGCCGAGCTCGGTGGGTACCGTCACCGGCATGGTCGCCGGCCTGGCCACCATCACGCCCGCCGCCGGCCACACCGGGCCGATGGCGGCGATCGTCATCGGCCTGGTTGCCGGTGTCGTGTGCTTCGCCGCCGTGCGCTACGTCAAGACCACGCTCAAGACCGACGACTCGCTCGACGTCTTCGGCGTGCACGGCGTGGGCGGCATGCTCGGCTCGCTGGCCGTCGCCATCACCGCGGCGCCAAGCCTGGGCGGAGCCGGCCTCGCCGAAGGCATGACCACGGCCTCGCAGCTCGGCGCCCAGGCGCTGGCCATCGTGGTGACACTGGTCTGGTCGGCGGTCGCCACCTGGGTGATCCTCAAGGTGATCGACGCGCTCTGCGGCTGCCGCGAGGTCCATGACGCCGAACGCGAAGGGCTCGACCTCACGGCGCATGGCGAGCGCGCCTACGATTTGAGGTAGGCGACCTGAAGACACGAGCCGCTCTCCTCCCCGGGAGAGCAGGGGCGCCAGCACGGCTGGCGCCCTTTTCGTTTGGCTCGAGCCAGCCGGAACTCCCGCCGCCGGCCCGCGTTGGGCGGCTATCGCAGAAAATCGGGAGTTATCCATGGCAAAGCTCGACGGCCAGCGCATCGCCATCCTCGCCACCGATGGTTTCGAACAGTCCGAGCTGACGGTGCCGCAGCAGCGCCTGAAGGCCGAAGGCGCCACGGTCGAGATCGTCTCGCTGAACGCCGGCACGATCCGTGGCTGGCAGGCGAAGGACTGGGGCGACACCGTCAAGGTCGACCGGGTCATCGACGATGCGTCGATCGACGACTACGACGCCCTCGTCCTGCCGGGCGGCCAGATGAACCCTGACATCCTGCGGATGGACCGGCGGGCCGTGGATTTCGTCCGGCAGTTCTATGAAAGCGGCAAGCCGCTCGCGGCGATCTGCCATGCCCCGTGGCTGCTGATCGAAGCGGATCTGGTCGACGGCAAGCGCATCGCCGCTTGGCCCTCGCTGAAGACCGACCTGCGTAACGCCGGAGCGGAATGGGTCGACGAGGCGGTGGTCGTGGAAGACGGCCTGATCACCAGCCGCAAGCCCGACGACCTCGACGCCTTCGTGGCCAAGATCATCGAGGAGCTCCGCGAAGGCGTGCACGAGGCGCGCCAGGCCGAGACCACGCACTAGGCTCCCGGTCCGGCCGTCCGCCGGGGGCCTCTTGTCCGTGCTACAATGCCCGTGGGTTGTGTTGCCCGCGGGCATTTCGCATGCGTCGGCTGTCGCTGATTGTCCTCCTTGCCTTGATTGCCGCCCCCGCTGCCGCCCAGCGGCTGGGCCCCGGCAACCCGTCCTGTTACGAAATCCAGAACACCGCCGCGGTCACCGTGCTGACGCACGTGATCATGGAGTCGGGCGAACGCAGCGTGGCACGCGTGGCCGCCGGCAGCCGCGAACGCCACTGCATGGCGGGCCAGCCCCAGGCCGACCGCCGCGTCACCTTCCGGGTGATGAGCACCTTCGGCCTGGTGCTGTTCTCATGCCAGACCCTGATCGACCGGCCCATCGTCGTGCTCGGCGCCAAGAAGGCCGACGACTCATGGGAGTACGACGCCAAATGCCGATAAACGGAACCTGAGGGAGGAAACATGGCTTCGCTCGCATCGTTCACCCGCCGTACCGTTCTGGGCGGCGCTGCCGCTTTCGCCGCGGCACCGGCCTTCGCGCAGGCTCCCGCAGCGCCCGCCGCGGCGCCGCGCGTCAAAGGCCCCCGTGTCTTCCTGGATTACGACCAGGCCGAGCTCGACGCCGCCTACGACCAGAGCGTCTACGCGCCGAACCTGCAGCAGATCGTCAAACGCTACGGCACCAACAGTGAGGTGACTCGCCAGCGGATCGGCCAGCCGGAGCGGCTGTCCTACGGCCCGAGCGAGCACGAGAAGCTCGATCTCTACAAGGCGAAGCGGCCCAACGCGCCGATCCACCTGTTCATCCACGGCGGCGCCTGGCGCAGCGGCCTGGCCAGGGACTATGCCTTCCCGGCCGAGACCTTCATCAACGCCGGCGCCCATTACATCGCCATCGACTTCATCAATGTCGGCCAGGCCGGGGGCAGCCTGATGCCGATGGCCGAGCAATGCCGCAAGGCCGTGGCCTGGGTCTACAAGAACGCCGCCAGCTTCGGCGGCGATGCCAGCCGCCTCTATATCTCCGGCCACTCCTCCGGCGGTCATCTTGCCGGCGTCGTGCTGGTCACCGACTGGCAGAAGGAGTTCGGCCTGCCGACCGACACGATCAAAGGCGCCGTGAGTATCAGCGGCATGTACGACCTCAAGCCCGCCCGCCTCTCGGCCCGCAGCTCCTACGTCAAGTTCGACGACGCGATGGAGCACGCGCTGTCGGCCCAACGTCACCTGGCGCTGCTCAACACACCGGCGGTCCTGGTCTACGGCACGCTCGAGACGCCGGAGTTCCAGCGCCAGTCACGCGACTTCGCGGCCGCGGTGAAGGCCGCCGGCAAGCCGGTGCAGATCCTGGCCGGCGACGGCTACAACCACTTCGAGATCATGGAGACGCTGGCCAGCCCCTACGGCATCGCCGGCCGCGCCGCGCTGGAGCAGATGAAGCTGAGCGGCGCCTAGTCTCAAAACAAAACGGCCGGGGCCTGGAAGCCCCGGCCGCGCGCGCGTGGGCGCGTTACTTCTTCATCATCGCCGCGTCGTTGGCCATCTTCGCCGACTTGACGCAGTCGGCTTCCTTCTTGTCCATCATGGCCTTCTTGGCCATCGCGAGTTCCTTCATGGCCATTTCCTTGGCCTTCATGTCCGTCACCTTCATGACGTTGGCCTCGGCCATCTTCACTTCGCTGGCGCAGTCGGCAAAGGCCGGGCCTGTGAACCCGAAGGTGGCAAAGCCTGTTGCCGCGACGAGAGCGAGGGCATAGAGCGTTTTCATGGGAGTCTCCCTGTTGACTGTTCTGCGCGTCGACGCGCGAGCGCACGATCAGGGAAACCGGCACAGCCGTCGCCTCACGAGCCGGTGAGACCGCTTCACGCTTGCGTGTATCACGGGCCCGTGAGCGGGCGGGCTACTAGAGTCTGATCCAGAGAAATAGAATCGCCGCCATACATCAGACGTCCCTCTCCGCCGCTTGCGGGGGAGAGGGAGGGGCCCAACGCGAAGCGTTGGGAGGGTGAGGTGGTGCTTGCCACGAACGCTGCGCCTACCCACCTCACCCGCTCGCTGCGCTCGCACCCTCTCCCCCCGCAAGCGGGCGGAGAGGGTCAGTTGAGCCGTCGCTTCAATCTGACCGGATCAGACTCTAGGGCCGCACGGCTTCGCTGAGCAGCCGCAGGCCGAGCGCGCCCATCACCGCCGCGGCGAGGCGGTCGATCCACAGCTTGGAGCGCAGGTAGGCGGCGCGCGGCCGTGGGGCGGAGAAGGCCAGCGCCACGATCGCGTACCAGCCGGCCTCGATGACGAACAGGCCGAGCGGCAAGGCCACAAGCACCCAGACCGGCACCTGCGGCGGCAGCAGGGCGGCGAAGATGCTGCCGTAGACGGCGATGGCCTTGGGATTGCTGACCTGGGTGGCCAGCGCCAAAGCAAACGATCGGCCCAACCCGGCAGTTCTCGGCTCGGCGGTCGGCACGACGGTGATCGGCTCGGTGGCGCCCCGCCAGATCATCACACCGAGATAGAGCAAGTAGAGACCGCCGAGGATCTTGAGCCCGGCGTAGAGCCAGCCGGCCTGGGCGAGCAGCGCCTGCAGGCCGGCGAGCGCCAGGCCGCCGAGCACCACCCCGCCCAGCCCCATGCCGATCGCCGCCGCCAGACCGTCGGTCCGCGAGCGCGCCACCGAAATCCGCGCCACCAGCACGAAGCTCGGGCCCGGACTGATCGCGCCGATGGTGATGGCGCCCAGGATGCTGACGACGGCGAGAAGAGGTTCCATGCCTACTCCGCTTCCCTCGCCCTCAAGAGGGAGGGAGCAATTCGCTCACGCGACCTCACCGGCCTATCCGCGCCGCTAGTTGGAGAAGCGCCGCTCCAGGCGATCGGCAAAGGTCCGGGCGAAAATGGCGTTGGATTCTTCGCCGGTCTTGGCCCCGGCGGCGGCCTGGCGCAAGGCGGCGATGAAATCGCGCAGGTCGCCGTCACTCAGCACCTTCTTCTGGACGAGCGTGACGATCAGCGTCTCGACGATCAGCAGGTTGGCGGCCGAGGATTTCTCGATGACGCCGGCCAGGGTATCGCCCAGCCGCCCGACAATGGCTTCAAAGGGATCATCGCTCATGCACGTCGCTCCACCGGCGGTTCTGGGCGCCGTCGACAGACGGGTCCCGATGCTTGGTTCTAGCGTGGGTAGCGGCGAAGTCCAGCGACACCAGCAGTAGCGATAGCCAAGCCCATGCTGGCACTTCCGGGAACCGCCATGCTAGGTTCCCGTTAAGGTTGTTAAGACAATGGCCGTAATCCTTCTGGTTGAAGACGACGAACCGGTGCGCCGCGCTACCAGGCTCGTGCTCGAAAGCGCCGGCCATTCGGTGATCGAGGCGCGCAACGGCCTGCGCATCGAGGCGACCGTCGCCGAGCACAAGCCCGATCTCGTCCTCACCGACATGCTGATGCCGGAGCGCGACGGCGTCGAGACCGTGCTGGCGCTGCGCCGCCGTCACCCCGATCTGCCTATCGTCGCCATGTCCGGCGGCGGCAAGCGCGGGAATCTGGATCTCGGGGTGGTCAAGAGGCTCGGCGCCACGGCGACGCTGGACAAGCCCTTCGACGGCGAGCAGCTCAATCGGCTGATCAAGGACGTGCTCGACAATCCACCGCCGAAGGCGTCGCCCTAGCGGCGCGGCCGGAGCAGACCGTGGCACGCATTGTCCTCGTCGACGATACCGACATTTTTCGCGAGACGCTCGAGGTCACGCTGCAACGGGCCGGCCACGAGACCATCGGCGCTGCCAGCGGCCTGGGCATCGAGCGCATCGTCGCCCAGCACAAGGCCGAGCTCGTCATCATCGACATGCTGATGCCGGACCGCGACGGCGTGGAGACGGTGATGGCGCTACGCCGGCGTTACCCGGAGCTGCGCCTGATCGCCATGTCGGGCGGTGGCAGCCGGGGCAATCTCGATCTCGGCGTCGCCAGGAGGCTCGGCGTTTCGGCGACCATCGCCAAGCCGTTCGAGCCCGCCGAGCTGGTGGAGCTGGTCAGCGGAGTCCTGGCCGGGCCCGCGCCCGAGCGATTGCCTTGAACGCCGCGCCCCTGCTCTAGTGCGCTTCGGCCCAGGACCGGCCCTGGCCGACCTCAACCACCAGCGGCACGGATAGCGTCACGACCGGGCGGTCGGCGCTCTCCATCACCTGCTTCACCACTTCGATGGTCTTCGCCACTTCGCTGGGCGGGGCTTCGAAGAGCAGCTCGTCATGGACCTGCAGCAGCATCGTGGCCGCGAGGTCCGCCTTGGCCAGGGCCGCCGGGATGCGCACCATGGCGCGCTTGATGATGTCCGCCGCCCCGCCCTGGATCGGCGCGTTGATCGCCGCGCGCTCGGCGAAGCTGCGGATGGCCGGGTTCTTCTCGTTGATCGACGGCACGTGGCAGCGCCGGCCGAAGGCCGTGGTCACGTAACCCTGGGCCCGCGCCTCTTTCTTGGTGCGCTCCATGTAGTCGCGGATGCCGGGGTACTTCTCGAAATAGGCGGTGATGTAGGCCCGCGCCTCGCCCTGCGGAATGCCGAGCTGGTTGGCGAGGCCGAAGGCCGAGATGCCGTAGATGATGCCGAAATTGATCGCCTTGGCCTTGCGCCGGACCATCGGATCCATGCCCTCGACCGGCACGCCGAAGACCTGGGAAGCGGTCAGCGCATGGATGTCGATGCCGGTGCGGAAGGCCTCCTTGAGAGGGCCGATATCGGCGACGTGGGCCAGCAGGCGCAGCTCGATCTGCGAATAGTCGAAGGAGAGCAAGGTCTGGCCCTTGCCGGCGACGAAGGCCTTGCGGATCTTGCGGCCTTCCTCGGTGCGGATCGGGATGTTCTGCAGGTTGGGATCGTTCGATGACAGGCGGCCGGTCGAGGCCACCGCCATGGAATATGACGTGTGCACGCGGCCGGTCTCGGGGTTGATCGCCTCGATCAGCGCGTCCGTGTAGGTCGATTTGAGCTTGGAGAGCTGGCGCCATTCGAGCACCAGCTGCGGTACCTTGTGGCCGGTGGCGGCGAGGGCCTCCAGCACGTCCGCACCCGTGGCGTAGGCGCCGGTCTTGGTCTTCTTCGGGGTCTCGCCTTCGGGCAGTTGCAGGCCGAGCTCGTCGAACAGCACCACGCCTAATTGGGCGGGAGAGCCGATGTTGAACGGGCGCTTGGCTTCCTTATGGATCTGCTTCTCGAGCTCGACCAGGCGCATGGCGAAATCATTGGACAGGCGCTTGAGCTCGACCGGGTCGACGCTGATCCCGGTCTCCTCCATGTGCTGCAGCACGGGAATCAGCGGACGCTCGATGCCCTCGTAGACGCTGACCAGGCGCTCCGTCACCAGCTGCGGCTTGAGCACGGCGTGCAGGCAGAGCGTGACATCGGCATCCTCGGCGGCGTAGTCGCGCGCTTTCTCCAGCGGTACCTCGGCGAAGTTGATGCGCGCCTTTCCGGTGCCGGTGACCTCGTCGTAGGTCGTCGTCTTGTGGCCGAGATGCAACGCGCAGAGCTCGTCCATGCCGTGGCCGTGCTTGCCGCCGTTCAGCACGTAGGAGATCAGCATCGTGTCGTCGATCGGCTCGACCGTGACGCCGCTGCGCCGCAGCACCTCGGCATCGAACTTGATGTTGTGACCGACCTTGAGCACCGAGGGATCGGCCAGCAGCGGCTTGAGCGCGTCGAGCACCTGCTGGCGCGGCAGCTGGCCGGGCAACAGGCCGCCATTCTTCCTTTGCTCTACGGATTGGGGCGCTTCCAGGGCCAGGCCGTCCTGCTTCTGCTCCTTGTCCTTGGCTGATTTGGCTTCGCCGGGCGCCACGTGGCCGAGCGGGATGTAGCAGCCCTCGCCCACCGACGTGGCCAGCGAGATGCCGACCAGATCGCAGCCCAGCGCGTCGAGGCCGGTGGTCTCGGTGTCGACAGCGATCAGGCCGGCGTTGCGGGCCCGCGCGATGCAGGCCTCGAGATCCTTCATCGTCTGCACGAGGCCGTAGGCGCCGCCCGCACCCGGTCGTGCGGCTGGCGGCGTGATCGGCGGCGGCGGCGTGGCGCTGCCGATGCTCTGCCCGTCATGGCTCGCCTGGCCTAAAGGCAGGGCGCCGTTGGTCATCTTGGGCACCGATTCGACATCGAAGTCGCCGTCGACCAGGCCTTCGCTCTTCATCCGCGTGATCACCGAGCGGAAGCCCTGCGTCGCCAGGAACTGGACCAGGATCGCGGGGTCGGGCTTGCGGATGCCCAGCTCATTGATCGGTGTCGGCATGCCGCACTCGGCGTCGAGCTTGACCAGCTTGTAGGAGACGCGCGCCATGTCGATATTGGCGAGCAGGCTCTCGCGGCGCTTGGGCTGCTTGATCTCGCCGGCGCGGGCCAGCAGCGTCTCGAGGTCGCCGTAGGTGTTGATCAGCTCGGCCGCCGTCTTGACGCCGATCCCGGGCACGCCCGGCACGTTGTCGGTGGAATCGCCGGCCAGCGCCTGGACGAAGACCACCTTGTCCGGCGTCACGCCGAAGCGCTCCAGCACCTCGGGCTCGCGGATCGGCTTGTTCTTGATCGGGTCGAGCATCTCGATGCCCTCGCCGACCAACTGCATCAGGTCCTTGTCGGAGGAGACGATGGTGACCTTGAGCCCCTGCTTGCGGGCGCCATGGGCGTAGCAGGCGATCAGGTCGTCGGCCTCGAAGCCCGGCTTCTCGATGGCCGGCACGCCGAAGGCGCGGGTCGCCTCGCGCACCAGGCCGAATTGCGGGATCAGGTCGTCGGGCGGCTCGTCGCGGTTGGCCTTGTACTCGGCGTAGATCTCGTTGCGGAAGGTGTCGCGGCCGGCATCGAAGATCACGGCGAGGTGGTCGCCCTGGTGGCCGGCCATCAGGCGCAGCAGCATGTTGGTGAAGCCGAGCACCGCCCCCACCGGCGTACCGTCGGAACGGGTGAGCGGCGGCAGGGCGTGGAAGGCCCGGAAGATGTAGCCCGAGCCGTCGACGAGGTAGAGGTGACCGCCGCCTCCCTTCTTCGTGCTTGGCGCCTTCTCACTGGGGGCTTTATTGGACTCGGCAGCTTTCTTTGGCATGACCAGTCCTCTACCAGCTTCCATCCCCGACTGTCACCCCGGGCAAGCGGTGTCCGCACCGCGCGACCCGGGGTCCATCTCACCGGTTGCGCCATGGACCCCGGCTCGCGCTTCGCTTGGCCGGGGTGACGATTGAGAAAGTGGCGGGCGTGGTTGACGAATGCCCGACGGACAGGCATCAACCGTCCGTCCATGCGTGCGCCGTTGCCCCAGCTTCCTGCCCTTCCCCGATGATCGACACCGAACGCCGGTTCGATGTCCTGGTGATCGGCGGCGGCAACGCGGCCCTCTGCGCCGCGATCAGCGCGCGGCGCCTGGGGGCTTCGGTTCTCGTCCTCGAAGCGGCGCCAAAGTTCTACCGCGGCGGCAACACGCGCCATACCCGCAACATGCGCTGCGCCCATGACAGCGCCACGGAAACCCTCACCGGTCCCTATACCGAGGAGGAGTTCTGGAAGGACCTGCTGCAGGTCACCGGCGGCCAGACCGACGAGGCGCTGGCCCGGCACATGATCCACCAGTCCAAGGAGATGCTGACCTGGATCACCGAGCAGGGCGTGCGCTTCCAGCCCTCGCTGGGCGGCACGCTCAGCCTCGGGCGCACCAACTCCTTCTTCCTCGGCGGCGGCCGGGCGATGCTCAACGCCCTCTACCGCACGGCGGAGCGGCTCGGCGTCGAGGTCGCCTACGACGCCGAGGTCGTGGCGCTGGATATCCGCGACGGCGTGTTTCTCTCGGCCAGCGTGAAGCACGCCGGCACGACGATGACCGTGCGCGCCACCACCCTGGTCGCCGCCTCGGGCGGCTTCGAGGCCAATATCGAATGGCTCAAGCAGTCCTGGGGTCCGCCGGCCGACAACTTCCTGATCCGCGGCACACCCTACAACAAGGGCACGGTGCTCAAGCTGCTGCTCGATGCTGGCGTGCAGGCGGTCGGCGACCCGACCCAGTGCCACGCCGTGGCCATCGACGCCCGCGCGCCGAAGTTCGACGGCGGCATCATCACCCGGCTCGACTGCGTGGTCTTCGGCATCGTGGTCAACAAGCACGCGGCGCGCTTCTACGACGAGGGCGAGGATTTCTGGCCCAAACGTTACGCCGTCTGGGGCCGGCTGGTCGCCGGCCAGCCCGACCAGATCGCCTACATCCTCTACGACCACAGCTCGTCGACCCTGTTCATGCCCTCGCTCTTCCCGCCGATCCAGGCGCCCACCTTGCGCGAGCTGGCGGCCAAGCTGACCCTCGACCCCGAGGCGCTGGAAAAGACGGTCGCCGGGTTCAACGCGGCGGTGCGGCCCGGCACCTTCGATTCGACGGTGCTCGACGATTGCCGCACCGAGAGCCTGACGCCGCCCAAGAGCCACTGGGCGCGGAAGATCGAGCGGGCGCCCTTCTACGCCTATCCCGTGCGGCCGGGCATCACCTTCACCTATCTCGGCACGCGCGTGGATCGCCAGGCCCGCATCGTGATGGCCGACGGCAAGCTTTCGTCCAACATGTTCGCCGCCGGCGAGATCATGGCCGGCAACGTGCTCGGCAAGGGCTACGCCGCCGGCATCGGCATGACCATCGGCGCCGTGTTCGGGCGCATCGCCGGCCAGGAGGCCGCCACCCGTGCACGCAACTGAGACGCTGAACGAAGCCGACCGGCTGATGGTGGTGTGCAACTCCTGCCGCTACTGCGAGGGGCTGTGCGCGGTGTTCCCGGCGATGGAGATGCGCCGCGCCTTCACCTCGGGCGACCTGCGCTACTTCGCCAATCTCTGCCACGGCTGCGGGGCCTGTTACGACGACTGCCAGTTCTCGCCGCCGCACGAATTCAACGTGAATGTGCCGAAGGTGATGGCCCAGCTGCGCCTGGAATCCTACGCGCACTACGCCTGGCCGGGCGCCTGCGCCGGGTTGTTCCAACGCAACGGCCTGGTCATTGCCCTGATCGCGGCGCTGAGTGTGGCCGTCTTCATCGCCGGCTTCGTGGCCTGGAGCGATCCCGGCGCGCTGTTCGCCGTCCATACCGGCCCGGGCGCCTTCTACCGGCTGATGCCGCACAACACGATGGTGGCGATCTTCGGCGCGGCGTTCCTCTACGCCTGTATCGCCATCGTCATGGGCCTGCGCGCTTTCTGGCGCGACGGCGGCGAGGCGGCCGGCCGGGACTTCGCGCAGGCCGGCCACGAGACCGCGACGCTCAAGTATCTCGACGGCGGCGGAGCCGGCTGCCGCGACAGCGACACCAAGGCGCCGGACAATCGCCGCCTCTATCACCACCTGACCTTCTACGGCTTCCTGCTGTGCTTCGCCTCGACCAGCGTGGCGACGCTCTACCACTACCTGCTCGGGATGCAGGCGCCGTACGCCTGGACCGACCTGCCGGTCGTGCTGGGCACGCTGGGCGGTATCGGCCTGCTGATCGGCCCGGTCGGCCTGCTGGCCGAGAAGGGCAAGCGCGACCCGCTCACCCAGGACAGCAGCCTGTGGGGCATGGACGTGGCCTTCCTCGCCATGCTCTTCCTCACCAGCCTGACGGGACTGGCGCTGCTGGGCTTGCGCTCAACCCCGGCGATGGGACTGCTCCTGGCCATCCATCTGGGCGTGGTCTTCGGCCTGTTCGTCACCATGCCCTACGGCAAGTTCGTGCACGGCCTCTACCGCTACGCCGCCCTTGCCCGATACAGCAGAGAGCGCCGCACGCAAACCGACTAGAGAAAAGCTTTAGTGGGCGGCGCGCGCCCCGGCCTTCAGCACGAAGACCCGGTCGCAGTAGCCGCACTCGCCGCGCCCGTCGGGGCTCAGCGGGATGTAGATCGTCGGGTGGCCCAGGGCCCCGCCACCGTCGCAACGCGCCGGATTGGTCTCGGTCTCGATCGTCTCGGGCGGTGGCGGCAGGTTGCTGGCCATGGGGCGAATCCGGTGTTTGACCGTGAGGACGCGGCGATGATACCGATTGCGCCCGGCGTTGCAAACGGCCCCGCCCGATCCATCTAAGTTATTCATGAATCTTCACAATCCCGCGGCTTCAGGCCTTTCCGCCGTGACCCTCGACGGCCTGACCAAGGTCTATGCCCGCCAGGGCAAAGCGGGCAGCAAGAAAGCCCTCGATAACGTCAGCCTGACCATCCGGCGCGGCGAGATCTTCGGCCTGCTCGGCCCCAACGGGGCGGGCAAGTCGACGCTGATCAACATCCTCGCCGGCCTGGTCAACAAGACCGCCGGCCGGGCCGAGATCTGGGGCCTCGACATCGACAAGGACCAGCGCGCCAGCCGGGCGGCCATCGGCGTCGTGCCGCAGGAGCTCAACATCGACCCGTTCTTCACGCCGCGCGAGCTGCTGGAGGTGCAGGCCGGGCTCTACGGCGTGCCCAGCGCCGAGCGCATCACCGACGAGCTGCTGCGCGCCGTCGGCCTGTACGACAAGGCCGACGCCTATGCCCGCACGCTCTCGGGCGGCATGCGCCGGCGCCTGCTGGTCGCCAAGGCGATGGTCCACCGCCCGCCGGTGCTGGTGCTCGACGAGCCGACGGCCGGCGTGGATGTCGAGCTGCGCCAGGGCCTGTGGCAGTACGTCCGCCAGCTCAACACCGCCGGCACCACCATCCTGCTGACCACGCATTACCTGCCCGAGGCCGAGCAGCTCTGCGACCGCATCGCCATCATCAACCACGGCCGCATGATCGCCTGCGACACCACCGTGGCGCTGACCTCGCGCCTCGACCGCAAGGAGCTGCGCCTGATCCTCGACCGCGACCTCGGCACCATTCCGCCCTCGCTCGGCCGCTACGACGCCGTGCACAAAGGCCCGCGCGAGCTGGTCTTCCGCTACCGGCCGAGCCAGACCAGCGCCGGTGAGCTGCTCGACGCGGCGCGCGCCGCCGGTCTCGTCATCCTCGACCTCTCGACCGAGGAGAGCGACCTCGAGGACATTTTCATCGAGCTGACCCGCGGCGGGGCCGAAGCTGCGTGAAGAGGATGGCTGCATGAAGCGGCTACCCGTCCGGGCTTTAGGACTCGCTGCGCTGCTGCTGCTGGGCGCCTGCACGCCGACCATCGTACCGATGGGGCCGCCGGTCGCCACGCCGCAGCTGGAAGCCGATCGCCTGGTGATGGCCGACGGCGCGGTGCTGCCGCTCACCACCTGGCGGCCGGACGGCCAGCCCAAGGCCGTGATCGTCGCGCTTCATGGCTTCAACGACTACGCCATCGGCTTCGCCGATCCGGCAGTGGAATGGGTGCGCGACGGCATCGCTACCTATGCCTACGACCAGCGCGGCTTTGGCCGCCAAGCACAGCGGGGAATCTGGCCAGGCACCGAGACCCTGATCGCAGATCTCGAGACGGTCACCGCCCTGGTGCAGGCGCGCCATCCGGGCGTGCCGGTCTATGTGCTCGGTGAAAGCATGGGTGGCAGCGTAGTGCTCGTGGCCGCCGCACGCGGCAAGCTCGACAATGCGGCCGGCACGATCCTGCTCGCCCCGGCAGTGCGCGGCCGCGAGACGCTCAACATCTTCGCCCGCACCGGTTTGTGGTTCTTCTCGCGTACGGTGCCCTGGCTCGCCGGCGCTCCCGGTGGCCCGCTGCCGTTCAAGGTCTCGGACAATATCGCGGCGCTGCGCAAGCTGGGCCGCGACCCGCTGGTCATCAAATGGACCCGCGTGGATGCCTTCTGGGGTCTGGTCAACCTGATGGACGACGCGCTGGCGGCCGCGCCGCAGTTCAGTTCGCGGACCCTGATCCTGCTGGGGCGGCACGACGACCTGATTCCCGACGATCCGATGCAGCTCATGCTCTCCCGCATGCCCCCCGCGGCAGCGGGCCGGCGGCGGGTCGCGGTCTACCCCGAGGGCTACCACCTGCTGCTGCGCGACCTGCGCGCGGACATCCCTATCCGCGATATCGTGCGCTACACGCAAGACCCCGCGGCGCCGCTGCCTTCGAGCCAGGAACACGCCCCCGATGATTTGCGTAAACCCCTGCTTTCCGTTAGTGTCCCGGCCGCCAACTAAGCGCCCGTAGCTCAGTTGGATAGAGCGCTAGCCTCCGGAGCTAGAGGTCGTGAGTTCGAGTCTCGCCGGGCGCGCCATTCTTTCTGACCAACGCACCGTCCCCCACCGCTTTTTGCGGTGGCTCTGGCGCGCGCGCAAAAAAAAGAGCCGCCCAGGCCTGAGGGGAGGAATTGGCCGGGGCGGCTCGGTTGAGCGGCGAGGGGAAGTGCGCCGCTCACTAGTCTGGAGAGGGTACTGGGTCGGGGTCTGTTACTCGCTCAGCGCGGCGACCTTCTGGCCATCGAGCGACGCGGTCTGGGTCGGCTCGGTCACGTAGCCGACGGCCAGGGTGTCTTCCTTGGTTGGGCGGCCGAGCTCGGGATTGGTCGCCCACAGCAGACGCATGGCTTGGCGATGAGTGTCCATCGGCACGTCGGCCTTGACGAACTTGGAGTAGTCCGAGTCCCGGGTGAGGAACATCGCCGAGGGCAGGGCCTGCTCGACGGCCGAGGCCTGCACGCTGCGCGTCTCGGACGGCGCGGCCAGCGCGACGGGGTTACCGTTACCGCGATAGTCGAAGGCATGCATGTCGCCAGCGGCGGCGACGGTGGGCACGAGGGCGAGAGCGACGGCGCAGATGATGGCTTTCATGGATGGGTCCTCCTTGTCCGGGTTCAACGCTTGTTTGGTGAGCCTCAAGGTAGGCCGAGACCCTGAATAAGACGTTAAATATCAAAAGGTTACAGGATCAGTCCCTTAACAGAGACGGTAAATATCCCCTTCACCAAATATCCCTCGGCATTCGAAGCAAGTTCAGGCGATCGAGCGAATCGCCGTGTTTTCGGGCCTTGCGTGACGGACGCGCGGGGCTTGCGCGATTCATTTCAAATGCATCGCGATTCCGCGCTGGTCATAAAAAAGTTTTTAAGCGGCGAAAAAAGCGGCGGATTTAATCACTCAAGAAAGCCTCACCCTGAGGTGCGAGCCCGCAGGGCGAGCCTCGAAGGGTGAGTCGAATCGACTACTGCCGACGTGTTGGCGGCTCGAGAGTGCAGGCAACGCCGAGAGATCGCCTCGGATCAGCGCTTCTTTTTTGGCGCAACTCCAGCCTTTCAGTTGCCGCTCGGCGGCTATGGCGTCGGTGATGTTCGCGAACTCCTGCGCGTAGACCAGTACAACCGCTCGCCGGCTGCTCGTGTATCCGCCAAAGGTACCTGCGTTATGCACCGAGACGCGTCGCTCCAAGCTGTCGCGCGTCGTCCCGACATAGTAGCTGCCGTCTCGGCACCGAAGGATGTAAGCAAATGCACCCATGGCTGCATTCTAGCCGTCGTCACCCTTCGAGGCTCGCTGACGCTCGCACCTCAGGGTGAGGTCAGGCATCAAGCCTAGGGTGACGGAGTAAGCCATATCCGCTATGTAAAGCCGCATGACTGCTTCATTCGGCGATCTCAACCCGCCTCCGCGCCTGATCATGGGTCCCGGCCCCGTCGATGCCGATCCGCGCGTGCTGCGCGCCATGTCGATGCCGCTGCTCGGGCAGTTCGATCCCGCCTTCACCGCCTACATGAACGAGGTGATGGCGCTCTACCGGCAGGTCTACCAGACGAAGAACAAGTGGACCTTCCTGGTCGACGGCACGGCGCGCGCCGGCATCGAGGCGATCCTCACCTCGCTGATCGCCCCGGGCGACCGCGTGCTGGTGCCCATCTTCGGGCGCTTCGGCCATCTGCTGGCCGAGATCGCGCGGCGCTGCCGCGCCGAGGTGCAGACCATCGAGGCCGAGTGGGGCACGGTCTTCGATCCGGGCCAGGTCGAAGACGCGGTGAAGACGTTCAAGCCGCGGCTCATCGCCTGCGTGCACGGCGACACCTCGACCACCATGGCGCAGCCGCTGGAGGAGATCGCCAGGATCGGCCATCGGCACGACGCGCTGGTCTACACCGACGCCACCGCCACCCTGGGCGGCATGGACGTGGCCGTGGACCGCTGGGGTGTCGATGCCATCTCCGCCGGCCTGCAGAAATGCCTGTCCGGCCCGCCGGGCAGCGCACCGATCAGCTTCAACGAGCGCGTCGCCGAGCGCATCAACGCCCGCAAGCATGTCGAGCAGGGCATCAGGGCCGACGGCACCGTCGAGGGCAACGGCCCGATCATCCAGTCCAACTACTTCGATCTGGCCATGCTGATGGATTACTGGGGCGAGAGCCGCCTCAACCACCACACCGAGGCGACCTCGATGCTCTACGCGGCGCGCGAGTGTGCCCGCATCGTCATCGAGGAGGGCCTCGCCGCCCGCGTGGCGCGGCATGAGACCGGCAGCCGGGCGCTGGTGGCCGGGCTCCAGGCCATGGGCCTGACGATCTTCGGAGACAGCAAGCACAAGATGCCCAACGTCACCGGCATCGTCATCCCGCCGAAGATCGACGGCGAGCGCGTGCGCGGCGAGCTGCTCAACGATTTCGGCATCGAGATCGGCACCTCGTTCGGGCCGCTCAAGGGCAGGATCTGGCGCATCGGCACGATGGGCTACGGCTGCCAGAAGCGGAACGTGCTGCTCTGCCTCGCGGCGCTCGAGGCGGTGCTGCGCCAGCAGGGCTATGCCGCCAAACCGGGCGCCGGCGTCGACGCGGCGCTGGCGGAGTATCGCCAGGCGGAAAAGTAAGCTGAGGCCCGGCGGCCTTAGCCGCTGCTGCCCTTCGCTTCCCTGAGCGGCATCTCGATGCGCCAATGCACGCCGTCGCGGCCAAAGTCGCATAGGGCGGCGCCGTGAAGGTCGCTCCGCGTGCTCCGCTCGATCAGCTCCATGCCGAAGCCCCAGGGCGGCGCGCCGCCGGTGACGGGTGGCCCGCCCCGCTCGCTCCAGTCGAGCACGAACTTCTGCCCGGCACTGGCGCTCCAGCGCACCTCCAGCCAGCCGGTGCTGTTGCTCAGCGCCCCGTGCTTTTCCGCATTCGCCACGAGCTCCTGCACGATCATGGCAAAAGCCATCGCTTGATCGGCGCTGAGCGTGAATCCCGTCCCGCTCAAGCGGATGCGGCTTCCGATCTCTCCATAGGGAGCGAGCCCCGCTCGGAGCAGATCGGTCACATCGACGCCCTGCCAGGTATTGGCCGCGATCAGGTCATGCGCCCGGGCCAGGGCATAGATCCGCCCCTCGAAAGCCAGGCCGAAAGCCTCCAGCGAGGGGCTGGTTCGCAGGGTGCGGGAGGCGATCGAGACCGCCGACGCCAGCATGTTCTTGACGCGATGCTTGACCTCGGAGAGCAGGGCCTGCTGGGCCTTCACCGCCCGAGAACGCCGTGCCGGCTTTGTCGGCGATCGGCGGCGGCGCTGTCCTTGCCGGGTGCCTGATTTGCTCCGCCGCTTCCTCGGCATGCGGGCCGCTAGCGCGCCATGCGGCGGATCGTGGCGGTGGTGCTCTGGCCCGGCGTCAGCTCGGCGAGCAGCACCCGCCCTCCCCAGCCGCGCACCAGCTCGTGGCCGACGACCTTGTCGACCGTGTAATCGGCTCCCTTGACCAGCACGTCGGGCTTGAGCGCCTCGATCAGGGCGAGCGGTGTGTCCTCGGGGAAGATCACCACCTGGTCGACGCTGGCCAGCGAGGAGAGCACGGCGGCGCGCGCCGCCTCGCTCTGCACCGGGCGGGTTTCGCCCTGGAGACGGCGCACCGAGGCATCGGAGTTGAGGCCGACGACCAGCCGGTCGCAGGCCGCGCGGGCCTGGCTCATCAGCGAGACATGGCCGGGATGGATGATGTCGAAGCAGCCATTGGTGAAGCCGATGGTCAGGCCCTGGCGGCGCCATTTCTCGACCGCGTCGAGCGCCTGGGCCAAGGTGACCACCTTGCGCTCGCCGGTGGCGATGTCCTCGTGGTGCAGCTCGCGCACCAGGTCGTCGGCATAGGCGACCGCCGTGCCGACCTTGGCCACCACGATGCCGGCAGCCACCGTGGCCAGGCGCGCCGCCTCGTGCATCGACAGCCCGCCGGCGATCCCGGCCGCGAGTGTCGCGACCACCGTGTCGCCGGCGCCCGAGACGTCGAAGACCTCGTGCGCCACGGCCGGCAGGAAATGGCTTTCACCGGAGCGCAGCACCAGGCTCATGCCGTCCGCGCCCAGCGTGCAGAGCACGGCGTCGAGCTGGCAGAGCTTGATCAGCTTGAGCGAGGCGGCGGTCACTTCCTCCGGCGTGCCGGTCGGCAGCTGCGCCGCCTCGCCGAGCTCGCGCCGGTTGGGGGTGAGCAAGGTGGCGCCGCGATAGCGCGTGTAGTCGAAGCCCTTGGGATCGACGAGCACCGGCTTGCCGGCCCGGTGCGCCGCCGCGATCATCGCGGTGATCGAGGCCGGCGTCAGGACGCCCTTGGCGTAGTCGGAGAGCACCAGCACGCCGCACTCGGCGATCGCCGCGGTGACCACGCGCACGATGTCGTCGGCGATGGCCGGGCTGACCTCGCTGACCGTCTCGCGGTCGGCGCGCAGCAGCTGCTGGCTGCCGGCCACGTAGCGCGTCTTGATCGTGGTCTCGCGCTTGGCGTCGGTCAGCAGGTGCGGCTCGACATTCTCGAGCTGGCCAACAAGCGTGGCGACCTCGCGCCCGGCATGGTCGCGGCCGACCACCGAGACGAATTCGGGATGGGCGCCGAGGCCGACGAGGTTGCGCACCACGTTGCCGGCGCCGCCGAGCATGGCGATCTCGCGCTCGACGCTGAGCACCGGAATGGGGGCTTCGGGCGAGATGCGGTCGACATGGCCGTAGACGAAGCGGTCGAGCATCACGTCGCCGACACACAGCACGCGCGCCGCGGCGAGGCGCGGCACCAGTTCGACGAGATCGGCGTTGGCGGTCATGAAGTCACCCGGGTGCCAATATCCCCGCCTCCCATCCTCACCCTGAGGTGCGAGCCTTGCGCTGCGTTGCGGGCCTTCAAGGCCCGCGACGGGCGCGAAGAAAGATTGGGCGAGCCTCGAAGGGTGGGCCAATGCGTGGTGTCGCCATCCTTCGAGAGCCTCAGGACGAGATTTGAAGGATTATTCAGCATAGCCGAGCGCCTTTTCGAGCGCGCCGCACATCATCTGGCCCAGGGTGATGTGCATCTCCTGGATGCGCGCCGTGGTGTTCGAGGGCACGACCAGCGCGATGTCGGCGAGCTTGCGCTTCATCAGCTCGCCCCCGCCCTTGCCGGTCAGCGTGGCGGTGACGAGCTTCATCTCGCGCGCCATCTCCAGCGCCTTGAGCATGTTGGGGGACTGGCCGGAGGTGGTGATGGCGATGGCGAGGTCGCCTGGCTTGCCGAGGGCCTCGATCTGGCGCGAGAAGAGCCGGTCGAAGCCGATGTCGTTGCCGATCGCGGTGAGCGCCGAGGTATCGGTGGTCAGGGCGATGGCGGCGATGGCCGTGCGGTTCTTGATGTAGCGGACGGTGAGCTCGGTCGCCAGGTGCTGGGCGTCCGAGGCGCTGCCGCCATTGCCGAAGAACAGGATCTTGTTGCCGCCCTTGATGCAGGTGACGGCGGCCTGGACCAGCCGCTTGAAGTCGGCGCCCAGCGCCTCGCGCGTCGCCTTCTGGACGGCGTCGTGCTCGGTGAACTCGCTGGCGTAGAACCGGTCGATATCGAGAGCCATGACAACCCGCTAGGCGTGGCGTGCGGCGGCGAGAATCGCCTCGAAACGGTCGCCAATGGCGCGAATATCGAAGGTCTTGTGGGCGTAGTCCAGCGCGTTGTTTCCCAAGATCTTACGCTCGTCCACGGTGGCGTTGGCCAGGCGCTTGGCGGCCGCGAGGAACCCGGCCTCGTCGTCAGGCGCTACCGTGAACCCCGCCCCCGCCCGGGCGATCACCCGTACGGCCAGGTTCTCGGGCGGCATGGCGGCCAGGATCGGCCGGCCGGCGCAGAGATAGGTCAGGACCTTGGAGGGCACCGAGAAGGCGCCAGCATCGGGCTCGAGGATGGCCAACAGCACGTCGCCGGTGGCCACCACTTCGGGCAGCCGCTCGAAGGGCTGATAGGGCAGCAGGATCAGGTTGGGGACCCGGTTGCTCCGTTCGTGCAGCCAGTCAGCGCCCAGGCCCTCGGACACCACGACCACCCGTACCTCCGGCCGGTCGGCGAAACGGTGCGCCAGCTGCAGCAGCAGGTCGGGGTTGTGCTTGAGGCCGAGCGTGCCGGAGTAAAGAAACACCAGCTTGTCGGCGAGACCGTGCTGCCAGGCCCAGATATTGTCGCGCGACTGCGCCGGAAGCTCGTCGAGCGGCGCCCAGTTCTCGATCACGTGCAGGCGCCGGCGCTCCACACCCCAGGATTCGAGCATCGGCACGAAGTCGTCGGAGATCACCACCACCGCGTCGCTCTGGCGCATCAGCCGCGCCTCGAGGCCGAGGTAGTAGCGCCCGGCCAGGGCGCCGATGACAGGCAGGCGGCGGCGCAGCAGCCGGTCAATGGCCACTGCATTGAGGTCCTGCGCCCAGAAGACGAAGCCGATGCCCAGCCGCCGGCAAGCCGCCACCGCCGCCGCCTGAACGTCGGTCGCCGAGGTACCGCCGAGCACGACGTCCGGCCGTACAGCCTCGATCTCGCGCGCCAGCAGTCGCCCATAGGCGCGCTCATCCAGCACGCGGCGAAAATAGCTGTACTTCTCGATCGGCCGACCGAGCGACAAGCCGCGCACCGAGAAGGTCGCCGGGTCGTCCGGACGCGGCGCCACCGGCCCGCGCGGCATGGCCATCGAGGCGGCGTAGAGATGCACCACCTCGTGCCCGCGCCCCGCCAAGTGGCGCGACAACTGGATCGGAAAGGCGTGGCCCGAATCGTGGACGAGGATCTTCATCTAGCTACGGCGCGCCTTGACGACCAGGCAGTCGCCGGTACCGGCGCGGTTCATCGCCCAGAGGGCGGGGAAAAGCAGCAAGCGGGCGAGACCCATCAGCATCAGAACCAGCAACGGCTGGCGCTGCATCCTTGGCTTGCCGGGGAAAATTGCGGCGATGACCGACAGCGCCACCCAGAGCGCCGGCGTCACCTGGCGCTCCTCGACCACCTCGAAGCCCGATTCAACGAGAGTGCGGCCCAGCGTGTCGCGGTCGAAATGCACGATGTGGAAAGGCACATGCCAGTTGATCCAGCCGCGCCCAAACAACGTGCGCAGCGTACTGCGCGCATTGGGCAGGCTGATCCACACCTCGCCGCCCGGCACCAGGAGGCGGCGGATTGCGCCCAGCATCTTCCTGGGATCGAGCGCGTGCTCGAGCACGTTCGACAGCACCACGCGCTCGAAGGGCAGCGAGGGCTGCAGCGCCTCGATGTCGCTTTCGTAGACCATGAAGCCGCGGCGGCGCGCCACCTCGGCGGCGCGGCTGTTGAGCTCGAGGCCTTCGGGCTTGAAGCCGTTGGCACGATAGAGGACGAGGCCGCGCCCTTCGTTGCAACCGACATCGAGCAGCCGGCCGCTGCCGCGCTCGGTATGGAAAGAAACGTCCCCGTCGATCCGCAGGAACCAGCGGTAGAGCGGCGACATCAACAGCTTCTCGCGCCAGCCGGTATAGGCGGTGCCGCTTTCGCCGCCGTAATTGTAGTAGGTCTCGTAGAGCTGTTTGAGTTCGAGCCCCGTGGGGCGCGGCGTGGTCTGCTCGAGGCCGCAAGACTCGCAGCGCAGGATCGTCCACTCGCCCGGCGAGGCGAAGCGCGTGTCGCGAACGCGCGCCAGCGACGGCCGCGTCGCGCCGCCGCAGAGCAGGCAGGGCTCGGCCATCAGGCGATGCGCCCCTTGCGGCGCTCGTAGAGCTTGGCGTCGACCAGGAAGCGGAACCAGAAGGTCTGCAGCACGTAGAAGATCAGCCCTTCCTTGCCGTCGAGGAAGCCGAGCTTCCAGATGTAGCGATAGAGGAAGAGCAGGAAAGCGCGCAGGAACAGCGGCTGGCGATAGTAGAAGGCGCGCTGCGAGCGCTTCTCGGCCACCGGATTGCCGGTGCCGCCGCGGATCGCCGAGTGGTCGGGATTGAGGATCTCCTCGACCTCGGCGTCGGCCCAGCGGTTGTGCCGCGCGGTCCACTCGCTGAGCGGCAGGCGGATGTCGTCGATCATCGGCCACCGCAGCCGGTCGGTCGGGCCCGTGGCGTGGAAGTGCTGGTCGTATTTGCGGGTCTCGCAGCGCCCGCGGCCATTGCGGAACAGGCGGAGGTGATAGATCGGATACATGCCGCCATGGCGCAGCGGCCGGCCGTGGAAATGGACAAGGCGCGGGATGTAGTAGCCCACCGTGTTCTCGGATTGCCCGCCCAACGCCAGCTTCGGCAGACTGCTCGCCAATTCCTCCGACAACCGCTCGTCGGCATCGAGATGGAGCTGCCAATCGTGCTTGAGTGGCAGGTTCTCGATCGCCCAGTTGCGCTGGTTGCCGTAGTCGGAGAACGGATGCTGCACGATCTGCGCACCGGCGGCGCGGGCGATGTCCAGGGTGCGATCGGTGGAAAAGGAATCGACGACATGGATGTCGTCGCTGACCCGGCGCGCGCTGTCGAGCGTTGCGCCGATGGTCGCTTCCGAGTTGAAGGTGAGAACGATGACCGAGATCGGCATCAGGGGGTCCGCGGCACGGCTTTGTCGCGCGCGAGGGAGCGATACACGGTCTCGAGTTCGCTGGCAATGCGCGGCCAGGAGAATCTTTCGCTCACCAGGGCCTGCCCCTTGCGGCCCATGGCGGCGGCGGCGGCCGGGTCGCCGGCCAGGGTCTCGATCTGCCGCGCCACGGCCTCGATCTCCGGCGGCGCCACCAGCCCGGCGCCTGCGGCCTCGATCTCGCGCCAGATATTGACCCGGTCGGAGATGGCGACCGGTACGCCGCAGGCCATGGCCTCGACGATGGCGATGCCGAAATTCTCCGAGTAGGACGGCAGCACGAACATGGCGGCATCGCGCAGCGCCGCCAGCTTCGCCGGATGATCGAGCATGCCGGCGAAGGTCGTGCGCTCGGCAATGCCCTCGGCCGCGACCCAGGCCTCGGCTGCCGTCTTCATCCCGTCATCGGGCCCGGCCAGCACTAGGTGCAGATCGCCGGCGCGGCGCAGCGCACGGGCGAAGGCCGGGATGAGGATGTCCAGGCCCTTCTTGAAATTGAGGCGGCTGAGATAGAGGACGATGCGCCGGTTGCCGATCGCCTTGTGGCGGGTGCGGAAGCTGCCGGGCGGCGGCAAGGTCGCGTACTGCTCGAGATCGAGGCCGTTGGGAATGACGACCGCGGGTGCGCCTTGCGCGTACGGGGCGGCCAGCGCCGCCTCCTCGGCGGCGGTGTAGTGGATGGCGGCCGCCTGGCGCAGCACGCGGTTCTGGAATAGCGCCTCGATCACCGCCTTGCGGCGCCGGTGGCGCTGCCAGAGGAAGGGATCGAGCGTGCCGTGCGGGCGCAGCAGGTAAGGCACGCCGAAGCGCCGGCAGAGCCGGGCCGCCGCCCAGGTGTGAAACAGGTAGAGCGAGTGCAGGTGAACCACGTCGGCCCCCGGAATGGCCCGGCGCAAGGCGCGCGCCAGGGGCAGCGAGGTGGCGAAGGGGGCCGGGAAGTGCTGCGGGAGGATATGCAGCTCGACACTCCCCGCGGCGGCGCGCAGCCGTTCGCCTTCGCCCGGCTCCAGCTCGCGATCGGTCGTGTAGATCGACACCGCGTGGCCGCGCGCGGCCACGGCGCGGGCCATGTCGAGCGCCGCCTTGGCCGGACCCCCGGTGCGCGCGGCAAGCGAGGCAATGACGTGGACGATGCGGATGAGAAACTCCGAGGGACGACGCCCGCAAACCTATACCGAAGCGCCAGATAACGGTATGACCGGCCTTGCTATTCTGTCTATTCTCCGCCCTGAAATCTCACCCCTTTTTGCCCCCATGGCCCAGCCCGAGACCCAGCCCGAATACCGCACCCGCCTGCTGGCCCAGTATGTCTCCACCCACACCAGCGTCTCGGGCGCGGTGGCCGGGCTGGAGCGCCGGCGACCCTATCTCGACCGGCTGGTGCGCGATCATTTCCCGCGCAGCCGCGAGGCCGCGATCCTTGACCTGGGCTGTGGGCATGGCGCCATCCTCTGGGCGGCCGCGCGGGCCGGCTACACCAACCTGACCGGCGTCGATGCCAGCCCCGAGCAGGTGGCTGCGGCCAAGGCGCTGGGCATCCAGGGTGTACGCCAGGGCGAGCTCGAGCCGGCGCTGGCTGCCACGCCGGACGCCTCCGTCGACGCCGTGATCCTGTTCGACCTGCTGCACTACTTCGCGCCCGCCGAGCAATTCCACATCACCGACGAGGTCTACCGCGTGCTCAAGCCCGGCGGCCGCTGGATCCTGCATGTGCCCAACGGCGAGGGCGTCTTCGGGGCCCGGATGCGCTATTGGGACTATCTCGCCACCGGCGCCTTCACCCGCGCCTCGCTGGGTCAGATGCTGCGCGCCTGCAAGTTCGCCGACGTGCGCTGCTTCGAGGACACGCCGGTGGTGCACGGCGCCGCCAGCGCGGCGCGCTGGCTCGCCTGGAAGCTGGTGCGAAACGTCGCCCGCTTCGCCCTTGCCGCCGAAACCGGTGAGACCGACGCGATCTTTTCGCAGCTGCTGCTCGCCGTGGCGGTCAAGGCGGACTGACCCGCGTCCCGCTGGGGCGGCAGAACAGCCGGATCGCGATCCAGACGAAGCCGAGGAAGAAGACCGCCTGGGTAATGAAGCCGCCCAGCATCAGCGACAGATTCGACTCCTGGTAGAACAGGCGGAAGATCAGCGCCCAGCCCGTGACGATTTCGAGCTCCGACATCTCCGGCTGCAGCAGCATGCGCTCCAGCAAGGCCAGCAAGACGCCCACCAGTCCCATCCCGACGGCCACGCCGAGAGGTCCGAAATTAATGTAGAACTCCACGATCCACGGCAGGTTAATCGAGGTCACGCGATCGCCGGGGTGGAGAATTCTGTAGGTATGGCCGAACCATTGTCCCATGACCTCCGTGGGCTTGTTGGGCCAGAACACGCGTGGCACGAGATTGGTCAGCAGGTTCTTGAACGTTTCGCCTTTCAGGTAGGCAACCCGCTCCGGGGTCTGATCGACACAAAACTGCAGGACAACGACGAGCGCGAGACGCCTCAACAGGGGTGGCGCGACGTTCTTTCCGGCAACCGCCGAGCCCTCTTCCTGGCCTTGGGCAGAGAACAGCAGCGCGGCAAGACCGATCGCGCCCATCTTGTCCGAGACCCGCGAAGCAACCGTTGGCGAGTCCTGGACAATGAAGACGTTCGAAAGCTTCAGTATCGGAAAGATGTAGAGCGCCGCGAAGAGCACGAGGGTGAGGATCACGCCGATCTTCCGGCTCAAGTACCAATAGAGCGTGATCAGGAACAAGAAGAGCAGGATGATCGGGGTAATCAACCCTTCGTAGACATGGATCAAGAACTCAAACGGGATAAGAACCGCCCAGTAGATGATTTTCTCGACGTCGCGGAGTTGTCCTCTGTACCAGGCAACGAACAGCAGACCGATGGCGAACAGACCAATGGGGGCCATCGCCTGCCCCACGGGACTCATCGCCCGCGCAGCCGGCAGGTAGAGGTAAGTCAGATGCATGGCCGCGCAGAGCCAGAGCAGAATTCGCAGGCGAGGCCATGACACCGCCACCGGCAGACGGTATCGCGGGGCGCGCCGCACCAGGGGCCGGCCCGCGTAGTAGCCGGCGGCGAGCATGAGCAGGCCGATCAGAACCAGAAGGGCTGTCTTGCTGGTTATCGTCTCGAAGAATATCCCCGACGGCTCTTCGATCGTGCCGCCGTTGGACCACCACTCGCGCGAGATCACGAAGGGAGGTAAGGCAAAGAAGATGATGTAAAAAAAGCCGGTCAGGGGCAGGAACGGCAGGGGCGGCCGCAGCGGATCGCGAAGATAAAGATACGCTATGACAAGGCCGGCCCACACAGACGCGACAAACAGCCACGCTGCAACCGGCTCAACGAAATCCGGCCGAACAAGCAGCAGCGCCGGGGCCGCCAGTCCGGCGGCAAAGACGAGTGCGGCAGGGCCACGAAACACCGCCCCCGACGATCCCGCCCCTGCCCCGGTTGCGCCCTGCGCAACGGGTTGCTGTCCGCTTTGTACCACCCCGACCCGCCATCCCGCGTGTGGGACCACTATTGCTCAGCGTGGGCGCTTTATCCTATGAAATAAAGTCTCCCGCCCGGCGTTATCCACGGGCCGCCGCAGACCATCCCACCCATGCATATTCTCTATATCGGCTTCGACGTCGAGGGAGTCGGCGGCATCGCCACCTACACCCGGCACCAGCTGCGCGCCCTGCGTGACCTGGGGCATAAGCTCGACGTCATTTCCGTCGACAAGCAGGACCGGATCTTCGCGCCCGGCCACGCCAACCGTCATATCCCTTTTACCAGCCGCAGCGGGGTGGTTGCGACCCTGCTAAAGGCGGTCCTGGCGCCGGCGCAACCCTTCGACCTGGTCATGTTCAACCATGTCTACCTGGCCATGTTCGGCCTGATCGCCCGCTGGCGCCGCGGCACGCCCTATGTGCTCAATGTCTACAATATCGATATCCTGACGCCGCTACCGGCGTTACGCGAATATGCCTTTAGCCGTGCCGACCTGGTTATCGCCGACTGCCAATACACGATCGACAATCTGCCTCATTTTCATTCCCGCGTGCCGGCGACCGGCCTGCTGTATGACCCGGTCGATACCGCCTTCTTCCGTCCGATTGCCAAGCCCGAGGCCCGACGCGAGATCGGGCGGCGCTTCGGCCTGGCCGATCTTGACCGGCGAACCATCGCCGTCACGGTCGCGCACATGGCCGGGCCGCCGAACAACAACAAGGGCCATCGCCAGACCATCGAGGCGCTGCGCCAGCTCAATGACTCGCGCTTTCTCTATCTCATCGTCGGTGCCGGGCCGGACCGGCCGGCGATCGAGGCGCATGTGCGTGAATACGGCGTCGGCGACCAGGTGAAATTCCTGGGACTGGTCGATCAGGACGCGCTGCCTTTCCTCTATGCTGGCGCTGACGCGGCGATTCTCGTGGCCAAAGGCGGCCCGGGGCTCGGCGAGGCGGTGCCGCTCGGGCTGATCGAAGCTTCGTCCTGCGGCACGGCCTTTATCTGCGGCAACGAGGACGGGTCGGTCGAGGCCATCGACAACGCCAGTCCCAATGGTTTTGCCATCGATCCGTCGCGCCCCGAGGCGCTGGCGGCCTGCCTGCGCCGTTTCGCCGACGAGCCGGAGCTTGCCTTGACCATGGGCCGTAACGGCATCGCCATGGTAGACCGGACCTTCAAGTACGAACGCTTCATGGCGCAACAGGGGGCGCTGCTTCAGCGCGTCGCAGTCCGATGAGCCGCTACCGCGAGCGCATCTATGGCCAGTACGTCGCGGCGGCCTCCGCCCCGCTGGCGCCCGAGACGCTGGCCGGGCTCGAGCCGCGCCGCGGCGTGCTGGCGCGCCTGATCGCCGATCACTTCCCGCCCAGCCGCGAGGCCCGCATCCTCGAAGTGGGCTGCGGTCACGGCGCGCTGCTGCATTTCGCGCGTCAGGCCGGCTACACGAACATCGCCGGCGTCGATGGCAGCACCGCCCAGGTCGAGGCGGCCGGGCGTCTCGGCATCCCCGGCGTGCGGCACGGCGATTTGCTTGCGGCCCTCAAGGCCGAGCCCGATTCGAGCCTCGACGCCGTCGTCGCCTACGACGTGATCGAGCACCTGACCAAGGACGAGCTTCTCGATCTGACGGATGCGGTCCACCGTGTGCTCAGGCCGGGCGGCCGGTGGATCATCCATGCACCCAACGGCCTGTCGCCATTCGTCGGGGTGATGCGCTACGGCGACCTCACCCACGAGCAGGCCTTCACCCCTGAATCCCTGACCCAGCTCTTCCTGGCCTGCGGCTTCCGCGAGGCCAGCTTCCACGAGGATCCACCGGCCGCGCGTGGCCTGAAAAGCCTGGTGCGGGCGCTGCTCTGGCGCGTGGTGCGCGCGGTCATGCGTTTGGCGCTGGTGGTCGAGACGGGAATACCGGATTATCGCGTCTTCACCATCAATCTCATCGCCGTGGCGGTTAAATAGATGTGCGGAATCGCGGCCCTTTTTGCCTATGGCGCCAGCGCGGCGCCGATTGCCGCGGCCGAGCTGCGCGCGGTGCGCGACCGCATGGCCAAGCGCGGGCCCGACGGCACGGGCGAATGGTTCTCGGCCGACGGCCGCGTGGCGCTGGGTCATCGCCGCCTGTCGATCATCGACCTGCGCGCCGTTGCCGACCAGCCAATGCTGCATGACGGCGGCCGGCTGCGCATCGTGTTCAACGGCGAGATCTACAATTACAAAGCCCTGCGCGACGAGCTGATCGCCCAGGGTCGCGTCTTCCAGACCAATTCCGACACCGAGGTCATCCTCCAGCTCTACGACCGTGACGGGCCGGATTGCGTCAGGCGCCTACGTGGCATGTTCACCATTGTGCTGTGGGATGAAAAGCGCGGCGGGATGTTCCTGGCCCGCGATCCGCTGGGCATCAAGCCGCTCTATATCGCCGACAACGGCAAGACCATTCGCGTGGCCTCGCAGGTCAAGGCGCTGCTCGCCGCCGCCGAGGTCGACACGCGGCCCGATCCGGCCGGCCATGTCGGATTCTTCCTCTGGGGCAGCGTGCCCGATCCCTATACCCTGCATCGCGGCATCCGGGCATTGCCGGCCGGGCATACGCAATGGATCGATGCGCGCGGCGCACAAAGCCCGCGGCCTTACTGGTCGCTGATCGATACGCTGAGCGCCGTTTCTCCCGCGCCGGCTTCGCCCGAGGCACGGCGCGAGCTGTTGCGCGAAACCCTGATCGACAGTCTGCGCCATCATTTCGTCGCCGATGTGCCGGTCGGCGTCTTCCTCTCGGCGGGCCTCGATTCGACGACCATCGCCGCCCTCGCCACCGAGGATGGCGCCACCAACCTGCGCACGCTCACCCTGGGCTTCCGGGAATTCGAGGGTCGCGAGAACGACGAGACGGCGCTCGCGGAACTGGTCGCCGCCCAGCGTCAGACCCGCCACACCACGCGCTGGGTGCTGGGGCGGGAATTCGCCGAAGAGCGCGCGGCCCTGATGGAGGCGATGGACCAGCCGTCGATCGACGGCACCAATACCTATTTCGTTGCCAAGGCGGCGCACGAGGCGGGCTTGAAAGTGGCGCTCTCCGGCCTGGGCGGCGACGAGATCTTCGCCGGCTATCCCAGCTTCCGTCAGGTGCCGCAACTCGTCCGGCTGGTCGGGCCTTTCGCCGGCCTCGAATCCTTCGGCCGCGCCCTTCGCCGGGCGACGGCGCCGTGGCTCAAGAACCTGGTGCCGCCCAAGTACCCCGGCCTGCTCGAATACGGCACCGGCTTCGGCGGCGCCTACATGCTGCGCCGCTGCTTGTTCATGCCCTGGGAGATGGAAGACCTGCTGCCCCGCGAGATGGCGCGCGAGGGACTCGAAGAGCTGCGGACTCTCGATCGGCTGGAGCACGATCTCGATCGCCTGCCCAGCCCGCGCCTCAAGGTGACGGCGCTGGAGATCGCCTGGTACATGCGCAACCAGCTGCTGCGCGATTCCGACTGGGCCGGCATGGCGCATTCGCTGGAAATCCGAGTGCCGTTCGTCGATGTTGAGCTGCTCGCCCGCCTCGCTCCCCTGCTGGCCAGCGAGACTCCGCCGTCCAAGGGCGACATGGCGGATACCTGCCGCGTGCCCCTGCCGCCGCCGATCCGCCACCGCGCCAAGACCGGCTTCGTCGTCCCGGTACGCGACTGGGTGCAGGGCGAGACCGCCGGCCAGGAAGCCGGTGCGGCGCGCGGCTTCCGCGGCTGGGCGCGCCTCGTCTACGCGCAGCACGCCAAGGCCGCCTGAGGCCGCGGGCCCCGGTCCTCCCATGCGGCGCCTGCGGCTCGCCTATCTCGTCACGCACCCGATCCAGTACCAAGCGCCGCTGCTGCGGCTGGTGGCGGCCCAGCCGGATATCGACTTCACCGCCTTCTTCGGCACCGATTTCTCCGCCCGTGCCTTCACCGCCGGCGAGTTCGGCCAGAAGATCACCTGGGACGTGCCGCTGCTCGACGGCTATCGCCACGAGGTCCTGCCACAGCTTTTTGCTCCCCCTGAAGGACAACAGCCGCCGCTCGATCTCTGGCGGCCGATCAACTATGACCTCGCGCGGCGGCTGAAGGGCTTCGATGCGCTGTGGATCCACGGCTATGCCCGCGTCTTCCACTGGGCGGCGATCGCCGCCGCCCGGCGGCGCAAGATCAAGGTCCTGCTGCGCGACGAGGCGACTGCGATCTCCGCCGAGCGCAGCCCGCTCAAAAGCGCCGCGAAGCGCCTGTTCTTTTCCGCCCTGGGGCGCGGCGTCGATGCCTTCCTGCCCATCGGCACGCTCAACCGCCGCTACTACGAGCAGAACGGCATCGCCGCCTCGCGGCTGTTTGATGTTCCCTACGCCGTGGACAACGCGCATTTCCGCTCCGGCGCCGAGAAGGCGGCGCAGGAACGCGACGCGACCCGCACCTCACTCGGCCTCGAGCCGGGGCGACCGGTCCTGCTGTTCGCGGCGAAGCTGATCGAGCGCAAGCGGCCGGCCGTGCTGCTCGAGGCGTTCGCGCGCATCCACCAGGACCCGGCCTTGCGCCGGCCCTATCTGGTATTCGTCGGCGACGGACCGCTGCGCCCTCAGCTCGAGGCCGAGGCCCAGGCCCGCGCGCCGGGCTCGGTGCGTTTCCTCGGCTTCCAGCCGCAGCGCGACCTGCCGCGCTGGTATGATCTCTGCGATGCTTTCGTGCTGCCTTCGGCGCAGGAGGCCTGGGGGCTGGTGGTGAACGAAGTGATGTGCGCCGGCAAGGCGGTGATCGCCAGCAACATGATCGGCGCCGCCCCCGACCTGGTGAAGCCGGGCGAGAACGGCGCCATTTTCCGCGTCGACGAGGCCGATGACTTGGTCCGCGCCATGCGCGACGTGCTGGCCGACCCTGACCGCCTGGCCGCCATGGGCCGGCGCAGCCTTTCACTCATCGAGCGCTGGAGCTTCACCGAGGACATTGCGGGCCTGCGTGCGGCCCTCGCCGCCACCTGCCCCGGTTTTGCCACGGAGCCCGGGCGTTGAGGGATATCTCGGTTTCCTTCGTCGCCACCGGGGTCATCCAGGCGACCAACATCGCCACCGGCCTGCTGGCGGCCCGTATCCTGCTGCCCGAAGGCCGCGGCGAGCTCGCCGAGATCATGCTGTGGGCCGGCCTGATCGTGGAATTGGGCATCCTCGGCCTGTCGGACGCCCTGCTCTACCGGGCGGCGACCAACGCGGCCTCGCCGCAAAAGCTCTTTGCGGCCGCCACCATACTCACCCTCATCCTGTCGGTGATCCTGGTCGTCGTCGGCTTCGTCGTCGAGCCACTGGTCATCCATGACAGCCCGACCACGCTCGACCTGGCGCTGATCTATCTCGTGGCTTTCGTGCCGATCTACCTGTCGTCGCTCTTCGTTACGACGATCTTCCAGGGCCAGCTCGACATCGTCACCTGGAACCTGCTGCGCGGCGCCGTGGCGCTCGGCTACCTGCTGTTCATCGGCGTGGTCTACGTCACCGGCCATGCCACGGTGGCCGGCTTCGCCGCCGCCAACCTGATGGGCATGCTGCTGTCCGGTATACTCGGCGTGTTCCTGCTGGCGCGTCGCGGCTGGACCGGCTGGCGGGTCGACACGCCGACCCTGCGCGGCCTGGTGGTCTACGGCGCCAAGGTGCATGTCGGCGAGATGATGAATTCGGCGCGCCAGAAGATCGACCAGGCGCTGGTGGCGCTCTGGCTGCCGCATGCCGAGCTCGGCCTCTACGTCGTGGCGCTGACCGTGGCCAACGGGCCGCTGATCCTGGCCCAGACCCTGGGCAACCTGGCCTTCCCCAAGATCAGCAACCAGGCCGAGATCGGCGGCAAGACGGTGGTCTTCGGCCGCTACCTGCGCTTCACCCTCGCCGTCACGATTGCCTGCACGGCGATCCTGCTGCCGCTCAATCCCTTCCTGGTGCCGCTGCTGTTCGGCGAGCCTTTCTCGCCCGCCGCCACGGTGGCCAACATCATGCTGCTCGGCCTGCCCTTCGCCGGGGCCAAGATCCTGTTCATGAATGCGCTCAAGGCCTGGGACAAGGCGCTGGATATCGGCCATGCCGAAGCCGTGGGCCTCGCCGCCGCCGCCGCCTCGCTGGTCGTGCTGCTGCCCACGCTGGGCATCGTCGGCGCCGCCTGGAGCCTGGTCGTCGCCAACCTCGTGGCGGCCGGCGTCATGGCCGTGTCGCTGCAGCGCAGTCTCGGCCTGCCGGTGCTGCAGCTCTTCCGTCCGACGGCCGACGACTGGACCCTGGTGCGGGACCTGCTGCGGAGAGAGCGCGCGTGAGCCGCTCTCGCGTGCTGGTCCACCACCCCGGCTCCAACCACCTGGCCTACGAGCTGGTGGCGGCCCTGCAGGCCAAGGGCTTCGAGACCGACTTCGACACCGGGTTCTTCTATACCGAGGATGGGCTGGCGGCCCGGGCGGCCCGCGCCCTGCCCGCGCGCTGGCGCGGCAAGGTCGAGCGCGAGCTCAAGCGGCGTTCGCACCCGGGCGTCGATCCGCGGCGTGTGCGTTTCCTGGCCAGCCCGGAGATCGCCTACGTCGCCGCCAACCGGCTCGGCCTGCCGCCGGGACCGCTGGCGCGCGTGGTCGGCTGGCGCAACGAGATCTTCGACCGCTGGGTGGCGGCGCGGGTGCGTCGGGAAAGGCCGGCAATCGTCGTCGGCCATGATTCCTCGGCCCTGCTGGCCCAGCGCGCGGCGCGCGAGGTCGGCAGCCTCTCGGTCCTCAACCAGGTCATCGGCCATATCGAAGCCGGCCTCGAGGTCTTCCGGGAAGAGTCCGAGCGCGCGCCCGAGTTCGCCGAGACCCTGGTGGTGCCCCCCGCCTGGATCATCGAGCGTTGCCGCGTCGAGGCGCTGGAGGCGGACCATGTGCTCGTGCCCTCGGCCTACGTGCGCGATACGCTGATCGCGCGCGGCACGGACCCTGCGCGCATCGCCGTCATTCCCTACGGCGTCGACATCGAACGCTTCCGGCCGCTGCCCAAGCCGGCGAGTGCGCCATTCCGTATCCTGTTCGTCGGGGCGTTGAGCCAGCGCAAGGGCATCAAGTACCTGCTCGAGGCGATGAAGCGGCTGCGCCTGCCGAAGGCCGAGTTGGTCCTGGTCGGAAGGCGGATCGGCAGCGCCGAGGCCTTCTCGGCCTACGACGGCGTCTTCCGCCACGTGCCGCATGTCCCCTATCACGAGGTCCACCGCCTGTTCGGCGAGGCGGATATCTTCGTCTATCCCTCGCTGCACGAAGGCTCGGCCTTCGCCACCTACGAGGCGCTGGCCAGCGGCCTGCCGGTGGTCACCACGCCCAATACGGGCTCGGTGGTGCGCGACGGCGTCGACGGCTTCATCGTGGCGCCGCGCGACGTCGAGGCTTTGATGGAGCGGATCGAGCGGCTTTACCGCGACCGCGACTTGCGCTTGGCCTTGGGCGAGGCGGCGCGCGCGCGCGCCGAGGAGTTCACCTGGGCGGCGTATCGCGGTCGGCTCGCCTCGGTCTTCCAGGGCCTCGCCGCCGACCACTCATCGACCAGCCGCTTGCCGAAATAGTCGATCGTCCGTTTGAGGCCTTCCTCGAGATTGATGGTCGGCTGCCACTTGAGGACCTTCTTGGCCAGCGTGATGTCCGGGCAGCGCTGCATCGGGTCGTCCTGCGGCAGCGGCTTGTAGACCAGCTTCGAGCGCGAATTGGTCAGCTTGATGACCTTCTCCGCCAGCTCCTTGATGGTGAACTCGCCGGGATTGCCGATGTTGCACGGGCCGGTGAAGGAATCCGGTGTGCCCATCAGCTTGAGGAAGCCCTCGATCAGGTCGTCGACGTAGCAGAAGGAGCGCGTCTGGTCGCCCTTGCCATAGATGGTGATCGGCTGGCCCTTGAGCGCCTGGACGATGAAGTTGGAGACCACGCGACCGTCATTGGGATGCATGCGCGGCCCGTAGGTGTTGAAGATGCGCGCCACCTTGATGCGCAATTTGTGCTGGCGGTTGTAGTCGAAGAACAGCGTCTCGGCGCAGCGCTTGCCTTCGTCGTAGCAGGCACGCGGGCCGATCGGGTTGACGTTGCCGCGGTAGCTCTCGGGCTGTGGATGGACGTCGGGATCGCCGTAGACCTCGGAGGTGGAGGCCTGGAAGACCTTGGCCCGGATGCGCTTGGCCAGGCCGAGGATGTTGATGGCGCCGTGCACCGAGGTCTTGGTCGTCTGCACCGGATCGAACTGGTAGTGGATCGGCGAGGCCGGGCAGGCGAGGTTGTAGATCTCGTCGACCTCGATATAGAGCGGGAAGGTCACGTCATGGCGCATGAACTCGAACTGCGGATTGTCCATGAGGTGGGCGATATTGGCCTTGCGCCCGGTGTAGAAATTGTCGACGCACAGCACCTCGTGCCCGTGTTCCAACAACCGCTCGCAAAGATGCGAGCCGAGAAACCCGGCACCGCCGGTGACCATGACGCGCTTGCGTTCCATCGCGTTTGTTCCGCTTGCTGAGAGGAGTGGGGAGGGCGTTTTAAGAGACCGTGGCGATCAGCTGGCGTTCTGTGCCTTCGAGAGCCAGGCTGGTCAGGCGCCCGGTGTACCACGCCCCGGTATCGATGCCGATACGGTTCGACAGGACCTCCGGTTCGGGGACGATGGTGTGGCCGTGGACGACGACCTTGCCGTGGTCACGGGTCGAGCGCAGGAACAGCCCGCGCACCCAGAGAAGGTCGTTCTCCTCCTGCGCCTCGAACGGCACGCCCGGCCGGATGCCGGCATGGGCGAAGGCGTAGTCGCCCTCGATATGGAGCAGTTGCAGACCCTGCAGGAACTCGAGGTGGCGCTGCGGCAGGCGATAGCGCAGGACGCCCTGCAGGCCGCGCAGCCGCTGGAGGTCCGGGGTCTCGCTGGACTCGTAGTCGATGCCGTACGAGGCCAGCGTCTGCTCACCGCCATTGCGCAGCCACAAGGGGCCGCAGGTCACGTCGTCGAGGAAGTCGAGCATCATGCGCTCGTGGTTGCCGATCAGATAGACCGGCTCGAAGCCCTCCGGCACCCGGTCGAGCAGGGTATCGATGACGCCGGCCACGTCCGGCCCGCGATCGACATAGTCGCCGAGATAGACGATGACCCGGCGCATCACGGCGCGCTTGGCCGCATTGGCCGCGATTCCGGCATGCAGCTCGGCCAGCAGGTCGGCACGACCGTGGATATCGCCTATTGCATAGACGGCCGTGCCGGCAGGCGTGGTGGGCCCTACCCCCATTGCGCGGCCCGGCGCCTCGGCAAATGAGTCGACGATCATGTTGAAATATTTATCATGCCGGGCCGTTGCCTTCGAGGTGAGTAGGATATTGGCATCGGCCATCGCGCAGACAACGTGCCGGCCCGGAGAGTTATTTTGAGCCTTATTTCGCCCGATCGATGGACCGTCGCCCAGGCGGCCGAGCTGCGCTACTGGCAGTCGCTCGACCTGCGTGAAATCCTGCGTATCTGCGCGGAAAAGCCCGACTTTCTGGCCCTGCTCGACGACCGCGTGCAGTTCGAGCTGTTCACCCGCAAGGAAGTTCTGGAGATCGGCTGTGGCCCCCTGGGGCTGAGCCTAGCCTCCTTCAGCCGCCACAAGACCGGCCTCAAGCGCCTGGTCAAGGCTGAGCCCCTGCCCCCGCTTCCGGCCCAGGCCACCAAGGCCGCCGGCGAGACCTGGGCGGCCCCGTTCATCGCCTGGGTCGAGCAGCTCGCCGCCGAGGGCGAATACCTGCAATGCCCGGGCGAGGAGCTGATCTTCGACGGCGATTTCGACACCGTGGTCACCTACAACGTGCTCGACCACGTGCGCGAACCCGAGGGCATCCTGCGCAATGCCTACAAGGCGCTGCGGCCGGGCGGCACACTGCTGGTCGGCGTCGACTGCCTGTCCACGGTCGGGCGCTGGCGCTTCGAATATCTCACCCGGCACACGCATAAGGGCTCGATCCTGGTCGAGGCCCATCCCCACACCTTTCTGCCGCGCGATGTCGCGGCGATGATCGAAGCCGCCGGATTCCGCATGCTCGCCATGCATGGCCTGCCGAGCCGCCTGCGCGGCTTCGCCGGCCATCACACCCGCCCCGCTTTTCTCGCCCGCAAATGAGCGCGGCACCGGTCGCCGTGGTGGTTGGGGTCGGCGCCGAATCCGGGCTCGGCGCCACGCTCGGCAGGAGGCTTGCCGCGACCGGGCGCCACGTATTCCTCGCCGGGCGGACGCGCGAGCGGATCGAGGCGATCGCCCGCAAGATCGGCCCCCAGGCGTCTGCGGTAGCGACCGACACCACGAAGGAAGAAGACGTGGCGCGCCTGTTCGAGGTCGCGAGCAAAGCCGGCACGATCGGCTGCGTCGTCTACAACGCCGGCAACAATGTCTCGGCCCCCATCCGCGAGCTCGAGGCCAAGACCTTCGAGGACGCCTGGCGTGTGGCCTGCTTCGGTGGCTTCCTGGTGGGGCGCGAGGCGGCGCGGCACATGGTGCCGCACGGCCGGGGCACGATTCTGTTCACCGGCGCCTCGGCCTCGCTGCGCGGCCGGCCGACTTTCGCGGCCTTCGCCGCCGCCAAGGCCGGTCTGCGGGCCGTGGCGCAGTCGATGGCCCGCGAGCTGGGGCCGCAGGGCATTCATGTCGCGCATATCGTGATCGACGGCGGCATCGCCGGCGAGCGGCTGCGGACGCGCCGTCCCGACCGTGTCCAGCAAGCAGGTGAGGATGGCCTCCTGGACCTCGACGCCATCGCCGATGCGTTCCTGCATGTACTGGGGCAGCAGCGCTCGGCCTGGACGCACGAGCTCGACCTGCGGCCGTTCAAGGAGCCGTTCTAGGCGGCTCCGACGCTGGGCCGCGCGTACTCGGCCCAGTCGGCGCGCCCACCGCGGCTGTCGAGCACGCTGATCAAGGAAGCGACCACGCGGCGGTCGAAAGCAGCCCCGGTCTCCTTGAGCAGCGTGTCGATGGCCGCATCGAACCCCAGGCCCGGGCGGTGGGCGCGCGCCGAGACCAGCGCCACGAAGGCATTGGCCACGGCGACGATGCGTGCCGGCAGGATGATCGCCTCGCCCGCCAGGCCGCGCGGCCCGGAGCCGTCCCAGCGCTCCGGCGACTGCTGCAGCGTCTCCACCACCGGCCCGTCGAACTCGATGCCGCGCAACAGGTCGGCGCCGGCCTGGATGCTGTCGCGGATCTGGCGAATCTCGCCGGCCGAAAGGTCGCCGGTGCGCGTCAGCACCTGCTCCGGCACCAGGATCTTGCCGACATTCATCAGGTTGCCGGCGGTCTCGGCGGTCTCGACGATGACCCGGTCGAGGCCCATCTCGTCGGCGATGCGGCGCGCCACCGCGGCGGTGCGCTGCGAATGGTTGGCGGCATAAGGGTCGCGGCGATCGACGACCGTGACCAGGGCGCGGACCAGCTCGCGCAGGGTGCGCTCGCGGCGCTCGCGCTCGAGCACCAGCGCCGTGATGTCCTCTTCGACCACGAGGGTGCTGCCGGGCAGCTCGGTATCGGGGCCCAACGGAATATGGTCGGAGCGCCGCACGCGGGTCTCGCCGCCTTCGTCGCGCCGCTCGCTTTCGCTGTGGATGTGCTGACCGGTCAGCGCGGCACGGCTGGCCTCGGTATAGCGGCGGGCGGCCGCCGGCCCGAACACGGCGCTCAGTGTCTTGCCGACGAGATCCGAGGCCGCCGTGCCTAGACGCTCGCCGAGCACCCGGTTGGCAAAACGCAGCCGGCCCTCGGGATCGGCGATGAACATCGCCGCCGGCTGGCTGTCGGTGACCAGGCGGAGCAGACGCCCCTGCGCCGCGAACCTCGTGGCCAGCACCTTCAAGCGCGCCGCGGCATCGCTGGCGCGGCGAGAGGCCGCATGACGCCACACCGCGATCAGGGCAGCGGCCACCGCGGCGATGGCGAGCAGCAGGGTCAGCAGCAGGCGGTTGAGGCGCGCGTCGCTGTCGGCCAGCGCCTCGGCGCGATCGATCTTGTGGACCAGCGTCCAGTTCACGCCGGCCAGCGCGCGGCCGGTGGCCAGCACTTCGGTCTCCCGATAGTCGCGGGCGATAGAGAAGCCGCCCGGTGCGGCGAGCGCGTTCGCCTCGGCGAGATTGGGCGTGCTGGCGGCCAGGCGCTTGCCCAGTGCCGCCGTGCCGTCGGCCAGCGGCGAGATGAATTCGATGGCGGCGTCGGCGCGCCGCACCAGCACGCTCTCGGCGGTCTTCTCGGCGGTCGGCGGCCGTTGCAGCAGCGGGAACAGCTCTTCGTCGATCTCGCGCACGCCGATCACCCAGCCAAGCGGCGGGCTGCCGGGATCGGCCTGGATACCGAGCACCGGCGCGCGGAAGGCCATGGCCGGCCGGCCGGCCGCTCCTGAATGGACATCCAGCAGCGTGCGCCCGGCGGACGGATCGCGGACGAAGGCCACGAGACGTGTATCGAGCGGCGGCATATCGGGCGAGGCCACGACGACCCGGCCCTCGCCATCGAGCACCGCCAGCCCGGCCGAGCCGGGGCGCTGCACGGTCGCCGTGATGCGGCGCGCCGGTTGGGTGGCGACGAAGCCGCTGCGGTCGGCGGTCACGGCCAGCAGGTTGCGCAGGTAACCGGCCTGGGCCGAGGCTTCGGTCATCCTCGCCGGGTCGTTGCCGGCCAGAGAGGCTTCCGTCAGGTAGAGGCGCAACGAGGCGTTGGCGGCCAGCGTGCCGACCGTGACCCGCTGACGCTCCAGCCAGTCCGTGATTGCGGCGGCGCGGCCGTCGGCCACCAGGCCGAGGCGCACCTGCCACCCGCGCAGCTCGCGCTCGCGCTCTGTTTCGACAAAGCGCACGACGATACCCACGCCGAGGGCCGTGACCACGGCCAGGGCCAAGGCCGCGCCCAGGACGGGCAGCGACGTACGCCGGACTACCGGAGCAGTCTCGCGGCCAAGGTCTGAGTCGTCGCTCATCGGGGCAGAAAGGAGAAAAACATCCGGAAAACCAAGCGTAACCGGACAGGCGTGAACCTTCTGTTAACCGAGATCGATTAAAACCAAGACAAATGCGCTCCTTTCTTCTTTTGCGCCTTTGGCTCCTCGCCGTAGGCCTGCTCATCGCCGGCCTCGTGGCCGTCGACACCATCGTCCCGGCCCGCGCCGAGAAGACCCATCCCTTGCTGTTCAACACCAAGGAGGCGGAAAGCCGCCGCCTGCAGCCCTTCCAGAAATGGAACGGCATGCTCGAGCGGCAGGTGAACGAGAAGAAACTCTACGACGGCTCGTGCGACGCCAAGCGCTTCAACCGCTGCCACCTGGCGGAGTGGCGCGCCCTGCTCGCCGATCTCGCGGGCAAGGACCGCCGCACGCAGATCGCCGCGGTCAACGCCTTCATGAACAAGGCGCCCTATATCGAGGACATGCCCAACTGGGGCGTACCGGATTATTGGGCGACACCGCTGCAGTTCATGACCAAGGACGGCGATTGCGAGGACTACGCCATCGCCAAGTTCGTCTCCTTGCGGACGCTCGGCTTCACCAACGACGAACTGCGCATCGCCATCGTGGACGACACCAACCTGCAGGTGCCGCACGCCATCCTCGTCGTCTATCTCGACGACCAGGCCCTGGTGCTCGACAACCAGATCCCGGAAGTCGTGCCGTCAGCCGTCATCCGGCATTACCGCCCGATCTATTCGATCAACGAAGACACGTGGTGGCTGCACACCGCGCCGTAACCTACGGCTGAACTCCGTCCCGGCCGCCCTTTGCTTTTCGGGCAGGGGTAACCTATTGTAAGGCTTGATTATCCCGCGCGCCCGCGGCATCCGCCGCGCAGGCCGGGGTATGTTACGTGGCCCCGCTCCTGCCCCTGCTTCTGCAATGCTGCGCAATCGTCGCGTCGCCGCCGCCGACCTGAAAACTCTGCTCCTCGGCGGCCTCCGGGTGGTCGATGTGTGGGTGGTCGTGCTCGGCGCGGTGCTGTCCTATTTCGTGCGCCACGAGACCTTCAACATCCCGGATCTCTACATCATCGCCATCATCGGCGCGGTGCTGCTGGCGGTGAACTACCTGCAGATCGCCCGGGTCTACGTCTTCGACGAACTGCCGCGCCTGGCGGTCCAGATCGGGCGGCTGTCGATGGCCTGGACGGCGGTGATGGCGTCGCTGATCGCGCTCGCCTATTTCACCCAGACCTCGGTCGCCTTCAGCCGCGCCTTCGCCATCGGCTGGTTCGCCCTGACCCTGGCCGGTTTCATCCTGACGCGGCTGATGACGCTCGCCCTCATCGATCGCTGGCGCCAGCAGGGCAAGCTGGCGCTCAACGTCGCCATCGTCGGGGCCGGCGATTCCGGCCAGCACCTGATCCGCCAGATCGAGCAGACGGCGCGGCACCAGTACCACATCGTCGGCGTGTTCGATGACGAGTGGGAGCGATTGCCGGCCAGCATCGTTGGTCACAAGGTGCATGGCTCGGTCGACGATCTGGTGCGCTATGTGCGCAGCTATCCCGTCGACGAAGTCCTGGTCGCCGTGCCCTGGCGCTCCACCTCCTACCTCCAGGACCTGGTCAAGAAGCTCAAGGTGCTGCCCAACGACGTCAAGCTCTGCCCCGAATACGTGGGCGCGACCTTGCCGGTCCGTGGCATCACGCCGGTCGCCGGCGTGCCGCTGCTCTCGGTGCTGGAGCGGCCGCTCTCGGGCTGGAGCCTGGTGCTCAAGAACCTCGAGGACCGACTGCTCAGCCTGTCCTTGATGGTCGTGGTGCTGCCGGTGATCGGCCTGATCGCGGCCGCCATCAAGCTCGATAGCCCCGGCCCGGTGTTCTTCCGCCAGCGCCGCTACGGGTTCAACAACAATGCCATCGTGGTGTGGAAATTCCGCACCATGCATCACCGGCCGGACGACGAGACGATCGTCCCGCAGGCCACGCGCAACGATCCGCGCGTCACTCGGGTGGGGCGCTTCCTGCGCCGCACTTCCCTCGACGAGTTGCCGCAGATCTTCAACGTGATGACCGGGGAGATGTCCCTGGTCGGCCCCCGCCCGCACGCCGTGGCGCACAACGAGCAATACGCCAAGATCATCGACGATTACCTGAGCCGTCACCGGGTGAAGCCCGGCATCACCGGCTGGGCCCAGGTCAACGGCCTGCGCGGCGAGACCGATACGCCGGAAAAGATGCGCCTGCGCGTCCAGCACGACCTTTTCTACATCGACAACTGGTCGTTCTGGTTCGATCTCAAGATCCTGGCGCTCACACCCTTCGCGGCGATCAACCGCAACGCCTATTGATGCCCGCCGCCACGCCGGTCATCGAAGTCGAAGGTCTCACCAAGAACTACAAGACGGTGACCGCGGTCGATGGCGTCAGCTTCGCCATCCGCGGCGGGCAGATCACCGGCCTGCTCGGCGGTAACGGCGCCGGCAAGACCACCACTATCTCGATGCTGCTCGGCTTGCTGGTGCCCAGTGCCGGCAGCATCCGTATCTTCGGTGAGGACATGCTGCGCCACCGTTACCGCGTGCTGCCGCGCCTGAACTTCTCCTCACCTTATGTCGACCTGCCGCATCGCCTCACGGTGCGCGAGAACCTGACCGTGTTCGCCAAGCTCTACGGCCTGCCCCAGGCGGGGCCGCGCATCATCGAGCTGGCTGCCGATCTCGAGCTCGGCGAGCTGCTCGACCGCAAGAGCGGCAACCTGTCGTCGGGCCAGAAGACGCGGGTGGCTCTCGCCAAGGCCATGCTCAACCGGCCGGAGCTGCTGCTGCTCGACGAGCCGACCGCCAGCCTCGACCCCGACACCGCCGACTGGGTGCGCTCCTATCTCGAGCGCTACGCCCGCGAGACGCATGCCTCGATCCTGCTGGCCTCGCACAATATGAGCGAGGTCGAGCGCCTCTGCGCCGACGTCCTGATGATGAAGGCCGGGCGCATCGTCGATCGCGGCGCGCCGCAGGAGCTGGTTTCCCGCTACGGGCGCGGGACCCTCGAGGAAGTCTTCCTCGACATCGCCCGCGAGCGCCGCACACCCCAGGAGGCTGCGCAATGACCGCGCAGGCCGTTTCCGGCTTCGGCTTCGGCGACCGCCTGCGGCGTATCGGCGCCATCCTGCTGCGCCACGCCTACCTCGCGCGCAGCTCCTGGATACGGGTCTTCGACCTGATGTATTGGCCGCTGCTGCAGATGATCATCTGGGGCTTCATCAACACCTTCCTGGCCACGCAGTCGTCATGGGTCCTGCGGGCTGGTGGGCTGTTCATCGGCGCGGTGCTGCTCTGGGACGTGCTGGTGCGCGGCCAGTTCGGCATGACCCTGTCGCTGCTCGAGGAGATGTGGTCGCGCAACTTCGCCAACCTGTTCGTCGCCCCCTTGCGGCCGGTCGAGTATGCGCTGGCGCTGATGAGCCTGTCGGTGGTGCGCTCGCTGGTCGGCGTGCTGCCGGCCGCCTTCATCGCCATCCCGCTCTTCGCCTACTCGATCTTCGATCTCGGCCTGCCGCTGGTCGCTTTCTACGCCATCCTGATGATGACCGGCTGGGCGGTCGGGCTGCTGATGTGCGCCATGCTGATTCGCTTCGGCCTCGCCGCCGAAAGCTTCGCCTGGGCCTCGATCTTCCTGCTGGCGCCGATCTGCGGCGTCTACTACCCGGTGACCACGCTGCCGGAATGGCTCCAGGTGATCGCCTGGGCCCTGCCGCCCACCCATGTCTTCGAGGGCATGCGTGCCCTGGTGATCGACGGTGTGTTCCGCGGCGACCTGATGGTCTCGGCCATCGCCATCAACCTGGTCTACATCGCCGGCTCGCTGGCGGTGTTCCTCTTCGCCTTCGAGCGCGCCCGCGAGCGCGGACAGCTGTTGCAAACCGGCGAGTAACAAAGCTTAACGCGCACAACCGGGCCGTGCGTTGCGCGCACCCTCGATCTGGTATACCAGTTGCAAGGATGCTCTGGAGGGGAGTGACCGTGCATCTCAGCGACCGGGCCTATACGCAGCTCAAACGTCTGATTCTGTCCCGCCCGATCGGGGCGGACGAGGCGCTCTCCGAGCGCGGCCTCGCCACCCAGCTGTCGATGAGCCGCGTGCCGGTGCGCGAGGCGATCAAGACGCTGGAGAGCGAAGGCATCCTGATCGTGCTGCCGCGCCGGGGCATCCATGTCCGCCGCCTGACCATCGAGCAGGTCTGCGAGCTCTACGAGATCCGCGAGGCGCTGGAGGGCATGGCGGCTCGGCTCTGCGCCGAGCGCGGCAGCCACGAGGCGATGCGCGCCTGCAGGCGCAAGCTTGAGCGCCTGGCCCAGGCCCGGCCCATCGACCATCCGGCCATCCAGCGCAGCAGCGCCGCTTTTCACCGCATGCTGTTCCAGCTCTGCGGCAATGCGCAGTTGCGCGACATGTACCGGGCGATAGAGCCGCAGATCGCCCTCAACCTGCGCCTCACCGCGCTGCACGCGCACGACCGCATCGAGCAGGCCGTGCACGAGCATATCGCCGTGGCCAAGGCGATCGAGGCCGGTGACGCGCGCCGGGCCGAGCTCTTGACCCGGCGTCACATGCAGAACGGCAAGCGGGCGCGGATCCGCATCCTGCGTGCCAAGACCCGCGAGCGCGCCACCGAAGGACTGGCTTGATGAACGTCGCTACCGGCCTCTGGGATCACCTGCTCGACGACGAGACGCGCGCGCTGCTGGCGCAACGCCCGAGCCGACCGACGATCGGCCGCCGGCCGGCGCTGGTGGCGGTCGACCTCTACGATCTGGTCTACGACGGCGGACCACGGCCGGTCCTGGAACTGATGGAGAAGTATCCCGCCTCGTGCGGCGAATATGCCTGGCAGGCGCTGCCCGGAACGGTGGCGCTCTACGAGGCGGCGCGGGCCCACGACATTCCCGTCGTGCACGTGACCTACGACACGCGGCCGGAGACAAACCCCAAGCCGATGCACCCGACCAACCGGCGGCGGCGACAGCCCGATCTCAACCTTTACCGTCTGAAGGCGGAGCTGGCCAACCGGCCCGGTGAGCTGGTGATCTACAAGAAGCGCGCCAGCGCCTTCTTCGGCACGCCGATCTGCGCCTTCCTCAACGAGATGAAGATCGATTCGCTGATCATGGTCGGCGAAAGTACGAGCGGCTGCGTGCGCTCCTCGGTGGTCGAGGCGGCCTCCTACGGTTTCCCCGTCACGGTGGTTGCCGACTGCGTCTTCGACCGCTACCCGCTCAACCACCAGGTCAGCCTGCTCGACATGCACCTCAAATACGCGACGGTCGTCGACCTTGCCTCAACCCTGGCGGCGCTGCGCAGCCGCCCGGCCCTGGCCAAGGCGGGCTGAGCCATGCGCAGTTTCGAGGATTATTGCTGGCGCCATCTCCTGAGCGAGGAGATGGCGACCATCTATGCCGCCTATCATCGCGAGCGGCGGGTCGAGCCGCGCTCGGCGGTGCTCATTGTCCACCCCGCGGACAGCTTCACGCCGACCATCGGCGATTGGGTGCCGGCGGCCGAGCACATCGTCGCCGAGGCCCGCACGCTAGGCCTGCCGGTGCTGCACTCGATCCTGCCGGGCGAATTGGCGACAAGGCGCCTGGCACCGCGGCCGAGCGACCATGTCATCTCGCGTCACGCCGACAGCGCCTTCTTCTTCTGCGACCTGGAAGCGGCGCTGACCCGGCTCAACGTCGATGGCCTGATCGTCGCCGGGGGGCCGACCTCCGGCGCCTTGCGCGCCACGGCCATCGAGGCGAAGTCCTACGGGTACCACGCGGCGATAGCCGAGGAAGCGACAGCCGACGAGGCAGCTTTGCTGCACAAGATGGCAATGTTCGATCTCGCCCATAAGTATGCCGACGTCATGGCGGTCGACGAGCTCATCGCTCTGCTGCGCCACGCCATCGCGATGAAGGTGGCCTGATGAAGCCTGCCCCCTACGGCCCCTTCCCCTACAGCCCGATCAACCGGCGACCGAAGCTGACCTGGCCGAACGGCGCGAAGCTCGCCCTCTGGGTGATCACCAATATCGAGTTCTTCGCCCTCGACCGCGCCATGCCGGGCGACGGCAACGAGCGCCCCAAGGGCCAGGAAGGCACGCCGATGGTGCGCCACTGGGCCCAGCGCGACTACGGCAACCGGGTAGGCGTCTTCCGCCTGATGGATCTTCTCCGGAAGCACGGCATCCGCAGCACCGTGGCGCTCAACTCCGACATCTGCGATCACCATCCCGAGATCATCGAGGATGCGATGAAGCTCGGCTGGGAGTTCATGGGCCACAACCGCACCAACACCGAGCGCCTCAACGAGGTGCCGCTCGACCAGGAGCGCGGTCTGATCAAGGCGACGCTCGACCGCATCCAGAAGGCCACCGGCAAGCGCCCGGCCGGCTGGCTCGGCTCGGGCCTGCAGGAAACCTGGAACACACTCGACCATCTGGCCGACGAGGGCTGCCTCTACGTCGCCGACTGGGTCAACGACGACCAGCCCTATTTCATGAATGTCGGCACGCGCAAGCTGGTCTCCGTGCCCTATTCCTACGAGCTCAACGACGTCTCGGCCATCACCCGCGCCAAGGGCACGCCGGGCGAGTTCGAACGCATGATCCGCGACCAGTTCGATGTGCTGTACGCCGAGGGAGCCACCTCCGGGCGCGTCATGGCCATCTGCCTGCATCCCTTTGTCATGGGACAACCGCACCGCATTGGGGCGCTCGACCGGGCCTTGGCCTATATCGACGGCTTCGACGGCGTGTGGAAAACGACCGGTGAGGAAATAGCCCGGCATTTCGCCAATAACGCCGCTTAAAACAGGAGAGGCTCCATGAACTACCTGTCTCGTCTGCCACGTCTCCTCTGCGCGATTACCGGCGCCACCGTCCTGCTCGCCGCCCTTCCCACCATGACTGGGCCGGCCGCCGCCCAGCAGCGCCCGACCGTCGTCGTCGGCTTCCTCGGTATCACCTCCACGGTGTGGCCGGCCCTGGTCGCACGCGACAAGAAATTCTTCGAGGATGCCGGCATCACCATCGACATCGTCACCACCGGAGCCAGCTCCCGCTCGGCCCAACAGGTGGCGGCCGGGGTCATCAACATGGGCAGCTCGTCGATCGTCGACACGTTTCGTGCTGTGGACGGTGGTGGCGAGCTCAAGGTCTTCCTCAACAGCCAGGCGGTCGGCACCCACAGCCTGATCGGCGGCAAGAACATCAAGACGATCCAGGACCTCAAGGGCAAGCGGGTGATGACCGGCGGGCAGAAGGACATCACCAACCTGTGGTGGAACGCCACGGCCCGGCATTTCGGTCTCGATCCGTCGAAGGACGTCGAGCTGCTGTTCTCCGGTTCCACTGCCAACCGCCTCGCCGCTCTGATGGCCGGTGGCGTCGAGGCCTCGGTCATCTCGCCGCCGCAGAGCTTCAAGGCCTTCGAGGACGGCTACACCGATCTCGGCCCCGTGGCGCCCTACATGGGCGAGTTCCCGATGATGGTCTGGCACGTCAACACGCGCTGGGCCCAGGCCAACCCGGCCGCGGTCACCGGTTTCGTCAAGGCGCATAACCGCGCCGCGGCCTACATGGCCGACCCGGCCAACCGCCGCGAGACCTCGGACATCCTGGCCAAGGCGACCAACTCGGGCGTCGAGGATGCGCTCAAGACCTGGGACCTCACCCAGAAGGTGGGGGCGTATTCGCCGACCGGCGAGATCGCGCCAGCCGTCATCCAGCGCGTCATCGAGGTGCTGGTGGCCGACGGCGATCTCAAATCGCCGGTCAAGCCGGCCGAGGCGTTCTACGACGACCGCTTCGTCAAATCAGCGAGATAAGCGGTTGGCCGACGCGTCGAAGCCCGTCACCGCGGACGAGACACAGGCCGACGACGCGGCGCGCGGCCGACTGGCGAAGGGTGGGAAGCGGCGCCTGTCCTTCGCCTCGGCCGCGTCGATCCTCGGTGGCCTGCTGCTCTGGGAGCTGGCCGGGCGCTTCCTCGTCCGCAACTCGCTGTTCCTCGCCACGCCGACCCAGATCGTCGAGGAGATCGTCAAGCTGGCCGCTTCGGGCGAGTTGCAGCTCCATATGTGGACCAGCGGCCAGGAATTCTTCATCGGCCTGGCCATCGCCATCGTGCTCGGCATTGCCGTTGGCTTCATTACCGCCTCAAGCCGCCTGGGCGATCGCACGCTGGGGCCATGGGTCACTGCGCTCTACGCCACGCCGACCATCGCTATCTCGCCCCTGATCATCCTGTGGACCGGCATCGGCATCTGGTCGAAGGTCATCGTCGTGGTCATCAACTCGATCTTCCCGATGATCATCAACACCGATGCCGGCCTGCGGGCTACCGACAAGCACCTGCTCGATGCCGCGCGCTGCTTCGGGGCCAGCCGCTGGCAGCTCTTCTGGAAGGTCTCGCTGCCCGCCGCCATCCCCTTTGTGCTCGCCGGTATCCGGCTTGCCGTCGGCCGTGGGCTCGTCGCGGTAGTGGTCGCCGAGCTCTTCGGCGCCCGCGCCGGACTCGGTTATCTGCTGATCCAGGCCTCGGAAGTCTTCAACATGCCTCGGCTGTTCGCTGCCGTGGTCATCCTGGCGGTGACCGGCATCGTGCTGACCTGGCTGGTCGGCCGGGCCGAGCGCATCCTGCTGCCCTGGCGCTTTGCCGGAGACGACCGATGACTCCGAAGCTGGAAGTCCGCGATATCTCGAAGTCGTTCGGCACGCTCGAGGTGCTGCGCGGCATCAGCATCGATGTCGCCGATCACGAGTTCCTGGCCATCGTCGGCCCGTCGGGCTGCGGCAAGACGACGCTCTTGCGCACCATCGCCGGCATCGAGACCTCGGATACCGGCTCGATCCGGGTCGACGGCAAGCAGGTCACCAAGCCAGGGGCCGATCGCGGGTTCGTCTTCCAGCAGGACTGCCTGTTCCCCTGGCGCACGGTCTGGGAGAACACGATCTTCGGCCTGGAGATCAATGGCAAGGTCAGCGCCGAAACCACGGCGCGCACGCGCCAGCTGCTGCAGCTCGTCGGCCTGACCGGTTTCGAGAAGTATTACCCGACCCAGCTCTCCGGCGGCATGCGCCAGCGCGTCAACCTCGCCCGGGCGCTGGCCATCAATCCCGAGGTCCTGATCATGGACGAGCCGTTCTCGGCCCTCGACGCCCAGACCCGCGAGGTCATGCAGCTCGAGCTCACCCGCATCTGGCAGCAGGGCCGCAAGACCGTGCTGTTCATCACCCACCAGATCGACGAGGCCGTGTTCCTCGCCGACCGCGTCGTGGTGCTCGGTCGCCGGCCCGGCCGCATCAAGGAAGTTGTGCCCATCGACCTGCCGCGGCCGCGCGGCCTGGCGGTCAAGCGCGACCCGCGTTTTGTCACCTATGTTGACCGGGTGTGGAATCTGATCGAGAACGATGTCCGCGACAGCGTCCGCGAGGACGCCACCGTCGCCAGTTGAGGAGTTCTCGATGAGCAAGCTCACGGTCAGCCTGGCGGTGGCGCCCTATGATCGGACTCGCGCGTTGTTCGACGGTCGCGTCAGCATCGACGGCGTCGAAGTCGTCGCCTCGGCCCTCGAGCCGGAGGAGATGTTCTTTCGCGCCTACCGCTACGGCGACTTCGACATCACCGAACTCAGCCTGAGCACGCATCTGCTGACCACGGCGCGCGGCGACGCGCCGTTCGTCGGCGTCCCGGCCTTCCTCTCGCGCAGCTTCCGCCACGCCTCGATCTTTATCCGCAGCGATCGCGGCATCAGGACGCCGCAGGACCTCAAGGGCAAGACGATCGGCCTGCCGGAGTACCAGCAGACGGCCAATGTCTGGGTGCGCGGCATGCTCAAGGACGAGTACGGCGTCGAGGCGAGCGACATCCAGTGGCGCGGCGGCGGCATGGAAGAGCCCGGCCGGGCCGAGCGCACGCCGATCACCCTGCCGCCCTCGATCGACCTGCAGCGCATCCCGCCCGACAAGACCCTGTCGCAGATGCTGGCGGCCGGCGAGCTCGACGCGGTGATGGGCCCCCGCCCGCCCTCCTGCTTCGGCAGACCGGGCGTGCCGGTGGCCCGCCTGTTCCCCGACTATCGCGCCGCCGAGGAGGCCTATTTCAAGAAGGCGCGGCTGTTCCCGATCATGCATATCGTCGGCATCCGCAAGCAGCTGCACGAGCAGCACCCCTGGCTGGCGGCCAACGTCTACAAGGCCTTCCTCAAGGCCAAGGAACTGGCGATGGCCGAGCTGCAGCATGCCGGGCGTCTTTCGGTCACCCTCCCTTGGGCGGTGGCCGAATATCAGGCCACGAAGGCGTTGATGGGCGACGACTACTGGAGCTACGGTATCGCCGCCAACAAACGGGAGTTCGAGGCGCTGGGCCGCTACGCCGTCGAGCAGGGACTAGCCAGGCAAACGGTCAGGCCCGAGCAACTTTTCGCGCCGTCCACCCTGGAGGTGGCGCGGTTCTGATCGAGGGGGAAGTCCGTGGGGGACGTTCTCATCGCCGGTGCCGGGCCGACGGGCCTGACCCTGGCCATCACCTTGCGCCAGCTCGGCGTCACCAACATCCGCATCGTCGACAAGGCCGCCCAATCCAGTACCGTCTCCAAGGCGCTGGCCGTGTGGAGCGGCAGCCTCGAGGCCCTGCAGGGCATGGGCGTCATCGACAAGTTCCTTGCCGCCGGCACACGGCTCAACGAGCTCTCGGCGGGCACCGGCACCCGCGCCTTCATGACGCTCCGCATCGGCACGGGCATCGACAGTCCCTATCCGTTCCCGCTGCTGCTGCCGCAGTCGCGCACCGAGGCCATCCTCGGCGAGCGGCTGAAGGAGCTCGGCGTCACCATCGAGCGCAACGTCGAATTCACCGGTCTCAAGCAGGATGAAAGCGGCGTCACGGCGACCTTGCGCCACGCCGACGGACGCGACGAGGAGGCACGCTGCCTCTACCTCGTGGGCTGTGACGGGGCGCGCAGCGCGGCGCGTCACGCGCTGGGCGTCGCCTACGAGGGCTACACCGAGCCCGACACCTACGTGCTCGGCGACGTGCGCATCGACGGGGTGAAGCTCGACCGGCGCAACATCTACATCAACTTCCGCGGCCACGGCACCGTGGCACTCTTCCCCTACGAGGACGACACCTGGCGCATCTTCGCCCGGCGCGGACCCGCCCCCAACGGTGCCGACGAACCGAACACACTCGAGGAGCTGCAGGGACAGATGGACCGCCACGGTCCGCCGGGAGCGCGGCTGCGCGATCCGCGCTGGCTCTCCACCTTCCGGGTCAACGAGCGCCTTGCGGCGCGCTACCGGGTGGGCCGCGTCTTCCTGGCCGGCGACGCCGCGCACATCCACAGCCCGGCCGGCGGCCAGGGCATGAACACCGGCATCCAGGACGGCGTCAATCTCGGCTGGAAGCTGGCCTACGTGCTGCAGGGCGTGGGCGATGCCGGCGTGCTGCTCGACAGCTACGAGGTCGAGCGTCGGCCCGTGGCGCGCCGGGTGATCGACGAATCAGCCACCCGCCAGCATATCGCCTTCGCCACCAACCCGGTGGTGCAGGCCATCCGGAACACCGTCGTCTCGCTGATCGGCAACATCACGGCGGCCCAGCGCAAGATCATGAACCAGATGTCCGAGACCGAGATCGTCTATCACGACGGTCCTCTGGTGGCGCTCGGCTCGCCGCCCTCCAGGCCCAGGCGCACCGAGGTCGGGGCACGGGCCCTGGATGAAAAGTTCGTCGATCCGGCCACCGGCGCCGAGCGTCCGCTCTGGCCGCTGCTCTCGACCTTCCGCCACACCCTGCTGCTCTTCGAGGATGACGCCTCGGGTGACGATGCGGCACTGAGCGCCGGGACCGGCGACCGGCTGAGTGTCGTGCATCTCGACCGGCGGGCCGATCCGCACGGGTCGGTGCGCCGGCGCTACCGGCTGAGCGGGCCGGGCTGGGTACTGATCCGGCCGGACCAGGTGGTGGCCGCGCGCGGGTCGGGGACCGATTTTGGCGGCCTGCAACCCTATGTCGATCGCGTCCTCTGCCCGGCTCGCGGCTGAGGCACCGGCGGGCCTACAACTTTAGTAGGTAATGGGGTAAATTGCCTTCCATTGTAGAGTGCGCCGCCATTGCCGGGGGGCAGCCGTGGCCGCAGGTAAAAACGTACCGATTCTCATCGTCGACGATTCCCAGGCTGTGCGACTCAACGTCCGCAGTTTCCTGCGCGCTTTGGGATTCCCCGACATCGACATGGCCGAGGATGGCCAGGTGGCGCTCGAAAAGCTGCGCTCGCGCGGCTACGGCCTGATCATCTCGGATTGGGCCATGGACCGCATCGATGGCTACGAGCTGCTCAAGACCGTGCGCGACGACGTCAAGCTCAAGCACATCCCCTTCATCATGATCACGGCCAGCAACGAGCCGGAGAAAGTCATGCTCGCCAAGCGGGCCGGCGTGAACAACTACATCATGAAGCCGTTCTCCGCCGCGGTGCTGAAGCAGAAGCTGGAAGCGGTCCTCGGCCGGCTCGACTGAGCCGGCCGCGCCTCACGCCGCCCTGACCCGGGCGATGAACCCGCCGACCTGCGCGCGCAGGGCTTCCGACTGCTTGGCGAGCTCGGCCGAGGCGCCGAGCACCTGGCTCGCCGCCGCGCCCGTCTGGTTCGCGGCCTGGGTGACGCCGCCGATATTCGACGACACCTCGTTCGTGCCCACCGCCGCCTGCTGAACGTTGCGCGCGATCTCCTGCGTCGCCGCGCCCTGCTCCTCCACCGCCGAGGCGATGGTGGTGGCGATCTCGCTGATCCGCGAGATGGTGCCGGTGATCGAGCCGATGGCGCGCACCGAATCGCCGGTCGCCGTCTGGATGGCCTTGACCTGCACGGCGATGTCCTCGGTGGCCTTGGCGGTCTGGGTGGCCAGCGACTTGACCTCGGAGGCGACGACCGCGAAGCCCTTGCCGGCCTCGCCGGCGCGCGCCGCCTCGATGGTGGCGTTGAGCGCCAGCAGGTTGGTCTGGCCGGCGATGTCGTTGATCAGCTTGACCACGTCGCCGATCTTCTGCGCCGCATCGGCCAGCTGCTGCACCTCGGCATTGGTCTTGCCCGCATCGGCGACGGCGCGGCCGGCGATCCCGGCCGATTCGGCGACCTGCCGGCTGATCTCGGCGATCGAGCTCGACAGCTCCTCGCTGGCCGAGGCCACGGTCTGCACGTTGGTCGAGGCCTGCTCCGAGGCGGCGGCCACCGCGGTCGACTGGCGCGAGGTCTCTTCGGCGGTTGCGGTCATCGACTGGGCGGTGCTTTCGAGCTCCTGTGCCGCGGAGGACAGCATCTCGACGATGCCTTTGACGCTCGTCTCGAATTCATCCGCCAGGCGGCCCATTGCGGCCTTCTTCTCGGCCTCGGCCCGCTGCTTGTTCTCCTCCTGCTCGGCGCGCAGCCGGTCGGTCTCGATCATGTTCTGCTTGAACACCTGGACCGCACCCGCCATGGCGCCGACCTCGTCGCCGCGCTCGCGCGCCGGCACTTCGAGCTGGGTGTCGCCGCCGGCCAGACGCTACATGGCCTGGGTCATGGCCGCGATCGGGCCGGTGACGCTGCGCACCATGAACGTGCCGAGCAGGATCGTCAGCAGGAACAGGAGGCCGGCGGCAGCCAGCGCCGTGGTGAACGCGGCCTGCGCCTCGCCCCGGATTCGCCCGGCCGCGGCGATCACGTTGCCCGCCAGATGATCCTCGACCTGCTTGAACAGGTCGATGCGGTCGGTCGTGGTCTTGAACCAGTACGGGGCCTCGACGCCGGTCAGCGGCGCGCCCGGGACCGTCTCCAGCACGATCTTGCGCATGCGCTCGACCTCGGCCACCACCGGTCCGCTGACCGTACGGCCCAGGAACGTCCATTCATCGGCCGTGGCGTAGGCCCGGAAGCGGCGCAGGAAGACGTCCTGCTCGCCGACCACCTCGACCAGCCGGCGGAACGGCGCAAGCTCGAGCTTGCCCCCGGCAAAACCGCCGGAGCCCATCGCCCGCTCAAGGCCGGCGCGCTCCTTGGCCTGCATGAAATTCTCGTAGGCCGTCAGCCGGGCCGCCGCCTCCGGATGGGTGACGCGCTTGGTGATCTCGAGGCTGACCTCGAGGAGCTTGGCGATCGTGCCGGTGTAATAGGCGGCCGAGGCCGGGGCGGGAATCCGCAGGGCGCTGATGTCCTGGCGTTTGGCCTCGATCTCACCGAGCCGGGCCGACGCTTCGTTCAGCGCGCCGGCCAGACCGCTTCCCTGGGTAGCACCCTAGAAATCCTTGAGCATGGTGCCCAGGCGAGCGCGCCAGCTATCGGTGGCTTGACGCTGCTCGGGCAGCTCGCGCACGAACTGCTTGCCGCCGCTGCCGAGGAATAGCGCCGAGGCGCCGCGCTCCTTCTGCACCTCGTGGACCAGGCCGCTGATCACGGTGGCGACATCGACGAGCTGCGTCAGGCTATCCATCTCGCGGACGGTGGCGCGCTTGTCGAAGACGATGGCGCCTGCCGCCAGGGCCATTCCCGCCGTGGGAATGAGCAGGGCGAACAGGAAGCGGTGCAGGATACGGATTCGGCTGAACATCGAAGCCATGAGCGTTCTCCTTGCTGAACCGTCACGGGACCTGCCAGGGCAGGACGGGTCTTGGATCGGTTATAGGCTAGAAGAACGAACGTACCCTAAACGATTTTCCCTGTTATTTCATATACTTATGAGCAATTTCTGGAATGCCCAACAGCAAGCCGGCGTTTCACAAAAGTCAATTGCGCTCGTATTAAGACAGTCGCAATGTCTCAGGCACAACATACTGCCGTCGTATTCCGCCCGGCTTGAGGGAGCCCCCCGCAATGTCGATCCGTCCAGACGACCTAGCGGCGGTCGAGCGCGTACCGCTCTTCGCCAAGCTCGGCCCGCGGACGTCGGCCCGTTTGTTCCGCGCCGCTCAGGTCCGTCATTTCGGCGCCGGCTGCGTGCTGTTCCGCGAAGGCGATCCGGCGGACCATCTCTATGCGGCGCTCGATGGCTATGTCTGCCTGAAGGCCAGCGACGGCCGCGGCGAGGACCCGGTGATCGAGTTCGTCGTCCCCGGCCATGCCTTCATCACCGCCGCCGTGATGCTCGAACGCGCCTACCTGCTGACGGCGCAGGTCGTGCAGCCGGGCCGGATCCTGATGATCCCGGCCGAGGATTTCCGGCGCTGTGCCGAAACCGACCTGGTCCTCGCGCGCGAACTGATCCGGGCCTCGTCTGCGCACTGGCGCTCGATGATCGGCCAGATCAAGAGCCTGAAGATGCAGACCGGCCCGCAGCGCCTCGCCGCCTTCCTGGTGTCGCTGGCCGAAGGCCAGTCGGGCGAGGTGACCGTGCAGCTGCCGTGCGAGCGTCGCCTGCTGGCGACCTGGCTCGGCATGGTCCCGGCCAGCGCCTCACGCGCCTTCAATACGCTTCAGGAGCTCGGCGTCGAGGGGCACGGCGCGCAGATGACCATCCGCTCGGTCGAGCGCCTGCGCGAATACACCCGGCAATCGTCTCCGGCCGCCAGGCTGGCGGCCGTCAGGGATGACGGTGAATCGGATCCACCCAGGGCACCGATTCCGGCTTCTCCACCGGCTCTATGTCCAGATTGACCACGACCGGGTCCTGATCGCTGCGCACCAGCACGCATTCCAGCGGCTCGGCGCTGCTGGCATTGATCTCCTGGTGCGGCACATAGGGCGGCACGTAGATGAAGTCCCCCGGGCCGGCCTCGGCCACGAATTGCAGTCTGTCGCCCCAGCGCATCCGCGCCCTGCCGCGCACGACGTAGATCACGCTCTCCAGCGCCCCGTGATGATGGGCGCCGGTCTTGGCATTGGCGTGGATGGTCACCGTGCCGGCCCAGATCTTCTGGGCGCCGACCCGGGCAAAGTTGATCGCCGCAGCCCGGTTCATGCCCGGCGTCTGGGGCGTGTTGGTATCGAGGTTGCCGGCGGGAATGACGCGCACGCCATCGTGCTTCCAGTCGGCACTGTGCGTTTGGGCATCGGTCATGGCGGTCCCGCTTGAGTAGAGGTTTCCGACAGTATCGGCCGGGCGGGGCCCGCAGGCCAAGCACTGCGCTATTCGACCGCCTGCATGGCCGAGCGCACGGCCAGCAGGATCGTCTCGCCGTGCTCCTGCGCCTCCTTGGGCAGGTGCTCGATCGCCGCATCGAGAAGCTGCTCGGCCTCGTCCTCGCTCATGATCTGCTTCACCTTCAGCGCGCCCAGCGTGAAGCCAAGCGCCGTGCCCAGCGCGGCCAGCTGCGCGGTGAAGGGGTTCCACTCTTCCTTGGCCATGATGCCTCCAGTTCGGATAGCGGTATCCTGCCCCCGCCCGGCACGGCGGGAAAACGCTATTTCGGGTGGCGCGGCGGGCATTTCGCGCCTGGTTCAGGGGAGCTTGCGCAAAAGATAGGGAAGGTTTCACTTCGCGTACCCAGGGGCTATATGATGCCCTGCCCTGGGGGTCACCATGACCCCATTCGCGGAGTATCTGGATGTTTTTCACCCCCGAGGCGACACCCGCAGGATTACGGCTGTGCTGAAGGCCTATTTCGATGAAAGCGGCACCGATGGTGCGCAGTCGCCGGTCGTCGTCGTAGCGGGCTTCGTCGCCACAGGTGATGCCTGGATAGCGGCGGACGAGAGATGGCGGGCGGCCCTGCTGGAGTTCGGCCTCGACCATTACCACGCGAAGGATTGCGAGTACGGCAGCGGGCCGTTCTGGAAATGGGCTGGCGCTCCAGAGATGCGCCGCGCCGCAACTCTCGCCCTGACAGAGATCATTCGTGACACCGGCTTGTACGGGTTCTGGGCCGCAATCCCGCGTGACGACTGGGAGGCAGAAGCGGATAGCGCATTGCTGGCCCGGTACCCGGAGCCATATTTTCTATGCTTCGAGCGTTGCCTGCAGGAAGTCTCGGCGTGGTCCGCCCAGTTCCAGCAAGGCGCACCCGTCGCAATCGTCATGTCGGAGCAAAACGAGTACGAGGAGCTGGCGAGCAGAATCTATCGCGACTACATCGCCGCCAAACGGCCTCTGGCCCTTAGATCCCTCACCTTCACCGACATGCTGTCATGCACGCCATGCCAGGCCGCCGATCTCCTCGCCTACGCTGCGAACAAGCAGTTCGATGCCGACGTTAATAGCGCCGAGAAGCGCCACCAGATTTATCAGGTCTTTTGGGATCGGATCGGCGAGGGCCAGATACCGGTCTGCGGAGCCCACATCGGCAAGTTCGCGCTGATGGAGATCAAAGAGCGGTTGAAGCGAGGTGAGTCGTGACCCGCTCAATCCTTCTTCGGCCTCAGGTGTGCGAAGGCTCGACGGCTGGATTCACTGGACGCCTTCGCCTTCCGCCGCAACTCTGCGATTTCCTCAGGGGTCAGCCTTTCCGGGCGCCAGTCTGCGGTCGGTTTGCGAAGGCGCTCACCATCGCGCTTGAACTCGGCGCGCAGGGATTCGATCTCTTCCGGCGTCAGCATCGCCGCGCGGCGGCCGGCCTCAAGCAACTTCTGCAACTCGTCCCAGGATGGCGCTGGCTTGGTCATCGGGACGGCGCCCGCTTGGGGCTTTTTACCGAGATGACTTTATCCAAGACGCGCTCAAACGCCTCCTTGGACTCGTTAACCTCTATCTCGCGCGCCTTCTTGATGAAGCGCTCGGATTGCTCGGGATCATCGCGGGGCGGGTTCGGTTTGCGAGCCATACATGTCTAATGGCGCTTTTTCATGTCCGGTTCAAGGCCACCAGCGAGCGCCTGATACGTTGCAACCACGTACCCATCTTGCGCTCCACCATCGAGAACGGATTTGGGAAGTACGTTGTTCAGTAAGAAGCGGAAGGGCTGGCCCTGAACCTCTTGAAACTGGAGTCCGGTCAGGCGAACTAGCTTCTCTGGCACTCGCGCTCCTTTGGTATTCGGCGCGAGCCATGATCCGACAAGCCGCCACTGCCCTTCGAGGGAAATGGTGTCGATGAGGTACGGACTCCCCTCGTCGTGGCCCTCAAAGAACAGGTATGTCTTGAAGACTTCCATGCCGCACCGCCCTCAATCGCCTTCGGCCAGACGCTTAAGCCAGCGCTCCACCAATTCCTCGAAGGTCTCGGGCTTCGGTTTTGGCTTACGCGCCACGAGTTGTTTGATAGGTGAGCCGCTTGCCCTTGACGCCCTTCAGCGCGCGGTCGGCGCGCTGAACATCGTCGACACCGAGCTTCTGGCGGTTGCTGTACCGGAAATCGAACTCGGCGAGATAACGATGCAGATGCCGCTCCCCACATTGCTGATAGATGCCGCGCATCCCGCGCTTGAAGATCGAGAAAAAACCTTCGATGGTGTTGGTGTGAATGTCGGTGCCGCGCTTCACGTATTCGCCGGCGGTGTGCATCACGCGGCCATGGTCAGTGAAGTAGCCGGCCCACGGGCTACCGATGAGGTTGTAGAGGCCCGACTCATCGGTCATGAGCCGGCCGCCACGTTCCACGTTCGCTTTGACGATCTTGCGGACGGTGGCGGTGTTGGCGTGGTCAACCTTGAAGGAGCGCACGGTGCCGCCGCGCTCGACCAGGGCGACGATCTTGCTCTTGCTGCCGGCCCCGTAACCGGCGCGGGGCTTCCTACCGAAGCGGGTGACCTTCGGCCCGAAATAGGTCTCGTCGGCCTCAATGGTCTTGCCTTCGCCGCCCATCGGGCCGGCGCTGCCACCGGGGTCCATGGCCGCACGGATGCGATGACCAAGGAACCACGCGGTCTTCATGCCGACGCCGAGGGTGCGTTGAAGTTGGCGGGTGCTGATCCCCTTCTTGCTGGAGCACAGCAGATGGATGGCCTGCAGCCAGAACCGCAGCGGGCAATGGCTGCTCTCGAAAATGGTGCCGACCTTCACGGTGAACGGCTTGCGGCAGGCGTAGCACTTGCAGAGCCCGATGCGGGTGCTCTGCCCGCGAAGCCGGCCGACATGCTCCTTGGTTGCCCCGCATTTCGGGCAGACAGGGCCATCGGGCCAGAGCCGGGCCTCGACATAGGCATAGGCGGCTTCTTCGCTGTGGAAGTGTGGGAAAGAAAGGATCGAGGCCATGGCAAGAACTCCCTGATAAATCGACACTACTTGTATGGCCTGGGTACGTCAAGTGAAACCTTCCCCAAAAGATAGTATCTTTACTACTATTCAGCCCGGCGATCGGGAGACGGGCCGATGACGGTGCATGCCCTGTTCAGGGACGACGAGGCTCGCGGGCCAGCGCTGCGCCGCCGCGGCACCACCCTGTCGTCGCGGATCGTCGCCGACATCCGCGAGGCGCTGTTCGACCGCGCGCTGAAGCCCGGTGATTTCCTGGGCGGCGAAAAGGATATCGCGGCCCGTTTCGGGGTCAGCCGGATCGTCGCCCGCGATGCGCTGCGCACCCTCGAGGCGCTGGGCATCGTCGAGATCAAGGTCGGGGCGGGCGGCGGGGCGCGCATCACCCAGGGCAATCCGCGCCTCTTCGCCGAGGCCCTGGCCGAGCAGCTCGACCTGGCCGGCGCCCAGGCCCACGAGATCATGGATGCGCAGCGCGCGGTCGAATGCGTGACCGCCGAGCTCGCGGCCGAGAACGCCAGCGCAGCGGATCTCAGGAACCTGAAGCGCTGGCTGGCCGACGGTGCCGCCACGATCCGCGACGTCGACGCCTATACCCGCTCCTGCCTCAACTTCCATCTCGCCATCGCCGAGGCGGCGCATAACCGCGTGCTGGTGGTGCAGCTGACCTCGCTGCAGCATGTCGCCTGGCCGCTGCGCAACCGCACGCTCACGCCGGCCGTGGCCGATCACATCCAGAAGGTTCACGGCGAGCTCGTCGACCTCATCGAGGCGCGCGACGCCGCGGCGGCGCGACGACTGATGGACGAGCACGTCAAGATGATCCGCGCCCGGCGGGTGGCCGAGCGCGCGGGAAAGAAGCGGAAGGAAAAGCCTGCCGCCTGTTGCTGATACCGGGAGGAGAACCATGTCGAAGTTCGTCATCCAGCCGCATATGCGCCTGCACGAATGGGTCGCCGAGGAGAAGGGATACTTCCTCGACGAAGGCCTCGATTACGAGTTCGAGGACACGCCCTATTCCCTCGCCGCCCGGGCCCACAATCTCGGCGACAAGGTCGGCGCCTACCAGACCTTCGAGAAGGGCCGCACCTGCGACGTCAGCGGCGCCTGCCACTGGACGGTCAACGTCGCCGCCTCGGTCGGCCACGGCAAGCTCTACCGCGACTGCTACTCGGTCTCGCCGGCCGGAATTTTCGTGCCCCCTGAATCGCCGATCAAGGAGCCCAAGGACCTGGCCGGCGTGCCGGTCTCGGTCGGCTACCAGTCAGGCAGCCACTACGCCACCATCCAGGCGCTCGAATCGTACATGCCGCTTGCCGACATCAAGCTGTCCTTCTCGCAAGGGCTGCTGTTCGCGCGCATGGAAGAGCTGTTCGACCGCAAGATCCCGGCCTGCTCGGCCTTCAGCGGTCCCTATTACTTCCTCGAGCAGCTCGGCTTCCGCAAGATCATCGACACCACCTTCATGATGGCGACGATGGTCAACGGCAACCCGGCGCCCGATGACCTGCGCAAGTACTTCCGCGCCCTGCGCCGGACGCAACGCGACATCGACCTGCGGCCGGAGCTCTACACGCACCACTACAAGAAAGAGTTCCCGGTGCGCTTCCACGAGATGATGGATACGCGCCGCTGGGGGCCGGGTGAGCGCATCGTCTTCGAGCCCTACACCAAGGAGGTGTTCGAGGAATCCTTCCGCTGGATCGCCGAGCGCGGCATCTTCCCCGACGGAAAGATGGGGGAAGGCAAGTACGAGGAGGCGACGATCTCGCTGGCGGCCGCCGAGTAGCCCCAACTCTATGAACGGGGGCACGGCACTGTCCCACACCCCCGTGGGACGGTGCCACCTGCCGGGCCGGTTTGACCGCCACGGCAGGGCCTTGTTTAAATGCCGGTACGAAGAGCGGCACAGCCGCCGAATGCCCGGATGACGATCCGGGCCGAAACAGGGAGGAATGCGATGTCCCAGTCACGCCGGGCCTTTCTCTCCGCCACGCTCGCGGCCGGAGCCGCGGCAGGCCTGCCCCGAGATCTGATGGCGCAGGCGGCCGAGGAGCTCAAGCTCGCCACCTTCGTGCCACCGACCCACATCATCGTGGCCAGGGTCCTGACCCCCTGGGCGCAGGAACTGCCGGGCAAGAGCGGCGGCAAGCTTTCGGTGCGCATGTTCCCCTCGATGCAGCTCGGCGGCACGCCGCCGCAGCTCTACCGCCAGATGTCGCAGGGCATCTCCGACATCTGCTTCACCCTGCCGGGCTACACCTCGGGCGATTTCCCGATGATGGCGCTGACCGAGCTGCCCGGCACGGCGACCAGCGCCGAGGACGGCACGCGTAAGCTCTGGGCGAATTTCGACCGCTTCCTCGCCCGCGAGTACCAGGCGGCCAAGGTGCTGATGCTGTGGAACTCCGACACGGCCAGCCTGATGAGCAAGAACAAGCCCATCCGTACCCTCGAGGACATGAGGGGCTTGAAGATCCGCACGCCCTCGGCGGCGCAGTCGGCGCAGCTCGAGGCATTGGGCGCGACACCCATCGATATGCCGGCCAACCAGATCTACAACAACCTCGACCGCGGCGTGGTCGACGCGGCGATGATCCCGATGTCGGCGGCGATCGACTTCAAGCTGATCGAGGTGGCGCGCTATTTCACCCTCAACGCGCCGCTCGGCCGCTCGCCCTTCCTGGTGGCGATGAACAGGAACCGCTACGACAAGCTGCCAGCCGATCTCAAGAAGGTGCTCGACGACACGACCGGCCTGTCGCTCAGCCTCAAGGGGGCGGCGACCTACGACCACCAGAACCACGAGGCCATCGACGCGGCCAAGAAGGACCGCGAGACCATCCTTCTGTCCGAGGCGGAGCGCCAGCGCTGGATCAACGCCTTCAAGCCGCTGATCCAGAAGAAGGTCGAGGAAGGCGAGAAGGCGGGCCTGCCGGCCAAGGGCCTGATCGGCGCCTACGGCCTGATCAGCTAACAGCCGTTATGCACGGATCACCCCTCACCCTAACCCTCCCCCGCGTCTTGCGCGGCGCCGCCGCAAGGCGCCGGCGGGCGCCGAAGAACTGGGGGGGAGGGAAACGCAGCGTGCAGGTCGCTCCTCCTACCCCCTCCCCCTCGATGGGGGAGGGTTGGGGTGAGGGTGACTGTTTGGCTCAGAGCCGAGGTTGACCTTGAACGAGGGGGGCCAGGAATCCGAAGGGCCGTTCGGACGCATCCTGCGCGGGCTGGCGCTGGCCGCCGGCGCGCTCATCCTGCTGCTCACCTTGTACACGGTAGCGGACGTGGTCCTGCGCTACGTCTTCAACGCGCCGTTCCGCGGCTCGCTGGAAGTCACCCAGTTCTCGATGGCGGCGATCGTCTTCCTCGGCCTGGCCTATTGCGGCTGGACCGGCGGACACGTCGCCGTCGACATCCTGCAGCGGCCGCTGGAAAGCCCGGCCCTGCGCTGGGTGCCGCTGTTTTTGTCGCTGGTCAGCGCGGTGCTCTTCGCCGCCATCGCCTGGTTTTCGTTCAACGAGGCGATGGCCACGACCAGCCGCGTCAGCAACATGCTGCGCTGGCCGCATTACCCGTTCCTCCTGCTCACCGCCTTCGGCTCGGCGGTCTACGCCGTGGTGCTGGTGATCCAGGCGGTGCGAGGCCTGCGCAGCGGCTCGCCCACGCCCGAATGACGGTCCGCCAAGCATGACTTCGGGCGATCTCATCGGCATCGCCGGCATCGCGGCGATGCTCCTGCTGCTCGCCCTGCGCATGCCGATCGGCACGGCCATGCTGCTGGTCGGCATCGTCGGCTTCGCCATCCTCAACGGCGTGCCGGCGGCGATCGCGGCACTCGGCACCTACCCTTACGAATACGCGGCGGTCTACGACCTCGCGGTCATTCCGCTCTTCGTGCTGATGGGCAACTGCGCCGCCGCCTCCGGCATGGGCCGCGACCTGTTCGCCGCCGCCTATGCCTGGGTCGGACACTGGCGCGGCGGTCTCGCCAGCGCCACCGTCGCGGCCTGCGCCGGCTTCGCCGCCGTGTCGGGATCGAGCGTCGCCTCGGCCATCACCATGGGGCGTGTCTGCCTGCCGGAGATGCGGCGCTACAACTACGACGCCAAGCTCGCCACCGGCACCATTGCCGCCGGCGGCACTTTGGGAATCCTGATCCCGCCGAGCACCGCCTTCGTCATCTACGGCATCCTCACCGAACAGTCGATCGGCCGACTGCTGCTCGCCGGCATCCTGCCGGGCCTGCTGCTCACCGCCATCTTCATGGCCACCATCGCCATCTGGATGCGCTTCCGGCCGGAATACGGCCCGCCCGGCCCGCGCGCCACGACGCGCGAGCGGCTGCGCGCCACCGGCAAGGCCGGGCCGATGATGACCGTGGTGCTGATCAGCATCGGCGGCATCTATGCCGGCATCTTCACCGTCTCCGAGGCGGCGGCGGTCGGCGGCTTCCTCTCGCTGCTCTACGCCTGGTGGGCGCGCGCGCTGGGCGGCAACGCGGTGCCGACGATCCTGCTGGAGACCGTACGCACCACTTCCATGGTCTTCCTCATCCTGATCGGGGCGCAGGTTTTCGGGCCGTTCCTGGCGCTCTCCGGCCTGCCCGAGCACATCGCCGCCGGCCTGGCCGGGCTCGACGTTCCGCGCGTGGTGGTGCTGCTGCTGATCCTCGGCGTCTACCTGCTGCTCGGCACCTTCCTCGAGGGCTTCTCGATGCTGGTGCTGACCCTGCCCATCGTCATCCCGATCATCAACGCGCTGGGCTACGACCTGATCTGGTTCGGTGTCGTCATGGTCATCGTGCTGGAGATGGGGCTGATCGACCCGCCGGTCGGCATCAACGTCTTCGTGGTCAAAGGCCTGGTGCCCGACGTGCCGATGAGCGAGATCTTCATCGGCATCCTGCCGTTCTGGCTGGCCATGATGGTCTGCATCGGCATCCTGATCGCCGTGCCCGAGATTGCCACCATCATTCCCGACAGCATGATAGGGAAATAGCGTCGCACTGCGGCGCAGTCGCCGCCCGCTGACCGGCCGGGCGTCACCCCAGGATCAGGGTCAGGTCCTGCAGGTCGGGTGCGAGCTTCTTGATGTCCACCGCCCGGCGATCGGCATCGCCCTTCTTGGCGCGCGCCTCGAATTTCCGGTAGCCGGGGCGCAGGCGGTCGAGCACGATGTCGCGGAGATGACTCTCGGCCACCTGCGCATCATCGACCAGGATGGTGACCTTGCCGTCGAAATCGCCCTGGATCTTGAGTTTGACGTAGGCCGGCTTGGCCGCCTCCTCGGCGGCCTTGAGCGCGTCGGCCGTCGCCTTCTCGATCGCCTTGACCGCCTCGCCCAGCTGCTTGGTGGCGTCATCACTGCCCTTGCGCGCCGCCGCCTCGAGCTCCGATAGCGAGGCCATGAATTCGGTCTGCCACTGCGCCAGCTCGGTGCTCGCCAGCTTGTCGAGGTCGCGGCAGAAGGCCTCTGCCAGGACGCAGATTTGCTCCTTCACGGCGGCCTCGGAGACAGCGTCGCCGGGCTTGAGGCTCCGGAACTGCTTGAGAAGCTCGAACTGCAGTTTGGTCCACAGATCACGGATGAGCAGAATGACCCCGAGATGGCGAAAATAGGCGCTCGTGGCATCGGTGATCTTCTCGTAGAAAAGGACGGCGCCCATCGCCGCATAGAGGACCAGCGCGATGATCAGAAACCAGACGTCGTACTCCAGTTGCGGCCGCCAGACACGCAGTCCCGCCGCCAGGGCCGTCAGCAGGATAGCCACGGCACCGGCAAGGGCCAGCGCCTTGCGTGAGCCATGCACCCAGCGGGAGCGCAGGTCGCGCTGCTGATCGTACCAGCGGAAGCGCCGATCCTTGATGGCTGCAAGCTTGGCCAGCAAGCTGTCGCAGAACTCGGCGAAGCTCGTGGCCGCGAGGTTGCGCGGATCGAGATCGATCGGCGTCAACGTATTGCCGGTGGCCGGCGACACGGGATCAGGCATGGCCAACTCTCCCTAGCTGGGCGTCGCAATCGCGCGGAGATAGTGCTCCGCGAAATCGGTGTCGATCTGAACCCATAGCGGGCTGTGGTCGGACATCTGCCATGTCCGCCATTTTCGATAGAGCGCGTCCAGATCCATCGATTTGCCGGTCTCCGGATCCTTTTGGGGAAGGAAGGCCTGGTAAATCTCCCGGTCCTGGTCGCGGAAGACGTCGGCGTACATGTCCACCATCCCGCCGGCCGTGACGCGAAAGCGCTCGTCTTTCACGCGCACCGCGATCTGGTCGTAGAAGTGGTCGCCTTCTCGCCGGACTGTGTCGCCGTCAATTGCCGCCGGTATGGTGAAGCCCTTGCTGCGCAGCGCCTCCATCGTCTTGTGCTTGGGGCTGACGACATTGAAGTCGCCAAGCAGGATGTAGTTCTCGACCCTGCCGAAGCGGTCCTTTTCCTGGGTGGCGGGGTTGTCCTGGCGCGTCACGAAGAAGTCGACGAGGCGCTGGATCTCGGCAACCCGCCGGTCGAGCTGCGGCCCGGAGGCGGCACCGTAGTAGATATGGACCGTACACAGGCTGAAGCGGAACCACCCGGACTGGAAGGCCACCAGAAAGGGCGTGCGCGCGAACTGCTGCTCGACTTCTGTGTACTCCTGTTTGACACGGGCCTGGGTTGCGGCATCCGGCTCGGCATTGGCCGCCTCGGCCTTCGGCGCCTTCGACTTCTTCCGTGATACGACGAGCTGTCCGTCGGGCAGCACGATTTCGCCGGCGATCTTGCGAAACCATACCTTCTCGGTGTTGTAGATGAAGGCCATGCGTTCGTGATTGCCGCCCGCCCCTTCGGTCGAATCGGTGACGATGTAGTCCCATTCCCGGCCGAGGATCTGCATGACCTGCTCGAGCGCCGCAAGGTCGCGATTGACCTCCTGCACCGCTATCAGGTCGAAGCACGCCATGATCTCCGCGATGTAGTAAAAGCTCTCCGGCAGCCGCGGCCCGTAGCCGAACTTGTTGGAATCGAAATCGCGAATGTTCCACGTGGCCAGCAGCAGCGCGCCGTCGCATTTGCGCTGGCGCAGCTCGGCCAGGCGGCTGCGTATCGCCAGCAGCCGCTCGGCGCAGCGGCGCGCGGCAGCAGGCGTTTCGCGTTTAAGGCGTCGAAGACCGGTATATTTGTTCGACATCCCATCCCCCAATGTCGAGCAGCGGCGGCGCGGATTATCGGTCGCCGCCCGTCATGACACAACCGAAAATTGTAGGGCGCTTCGCCGGGGCGGCCGGGCGGGGTCAGGCCTTGCCGCTGACGCCGGCCTCACCGAAGGTCGCCATGCCGGTGTGACAGGCGACCGCGGCCCTGAGGATGTGGATGGCCAGCGCCGCTCCCGAGGCCTCGCCGAGGCGCATGCCGAGATCGACCACGGCCCGCTTGTCGATCTTCTCCAGCAGCCGGCGGTGGCCGGGTTCGGCCGAGACATGCGCCACCAGGCAGTGATCGAGCAGGCGGCTATCGAGCCGCTGCAGGACCGAAGCGGCCGCCGTACAGGCATAGCCGTCGAGCACCACCGGCACGCGGGCCAGCCGCGCGGCGAGCACGGCGCCAGCGATGGCCGCCAGCTCGTGTCCGCCGAGATGGCGGAGAACATGCAGCGGATCGCTGGTTGCCGATTGGTGTTTTGCGACGCTCTCCGACACGACCGCGATCTTGTTGGTGAGCGCTGCACCGGCCACACCGGTACCGGGACCCGTCCAGTCCTCGGCCGTGCCGCCGTAGAGGGCCAGGCAGAGGGCCGCGGCCGAGGTCGTATTGGCGATGCCCATTTCCCCCAGACACAGAAGATCCACGCCGGGCTCCACGGCCATCATGCCGTAGGCCATGGCGCGGGCGCATTCGTCCTCGCTCATGGCGGGTGCGATCGAGAAATCCTTGGTCGGCTGGTCTAAAGCCATCTCGTAGACGCGCAAGTCGGCATCGGCCGACTTGCAGAGCTGGTTCACCGCCGCCCCGCCGGCGATGAAGTTCTGCACCATCTGCGCCGTGACCGCGGCGGGAAAGGCCGAGACGCCGCGCGCCGCCACGCCGTGATTGCCGGCGAAGACCGCCACCCGCGGGTGCTCGATACGCGGCGGATGGCGGCCCTGCCAGGTGGCCAGCCAGGCGCTGAATTCCTCGAGCCGGCCGAGCGCACCGGCCGGCTTGGTGAGCTTGGCCTCGCGCTCGGCGGTCGCGGTGGCGGCGTCGAGATCGGGGCCGGGCAGCTCGGGGATGAGAGCCCGGATCTCGGCGAAACTGGCGACGGGCGCGGTGGGACTGGCCATGCGGGCGGACTCGGGGATGGGCGTTTGGCGGGCGGCGGGGACTGTCCTATAACGGCAGGCGCACCGCCAGCGGATTCCCCAACACCTCCATGCCCGTCGACCTGCCTCGCTTCGGCGCCGTGACGCCCGGCCTCAGCCAGTGGTGGCGGGAGAGCCGCGTGGCGCTGGCTTTTCTCACCCGCCTTCCCGTGCCGCTCGACGACGTCGAGGACGTGGCCCTGGGCCGCGCGGCGCGCGGCTTCCCGGTGGTCGGGCTGGTCGTGGGGTTGTGCGGCGGGCTGGTCTACGCGGTGGCCGATATCCTCGCCTTGCCGGCGAGCGTCTCGGCGCTGCTCGCCATCGGCGCCATGGTGCTGATCACCGGCGCGCTGCACGAGGACGGACTCGCCGACACGGCCGACGGTGTGGGTGGCGGGCGCGACCGCGCGCAGGCGCTTTCCATCATGCGCGACAGCCGCATCGGCAGCTACGGCGTGATCGCCTTGCTCTTCGCGCTGGCCTTGCGCGTCGCCTGCGTTGCCTCGCTCGCCGAGGCGGAGCTGGTGACGCTCGCCCTGGTCGCCGCGGCTTCCGGCTCGCGCGCCGTGCTGCCGGTGGTCATGTTTTACGTTCCCCCGGCGCGGAGCGACGGCCTCTCCCACGCCGCCGGACCGCCGGTCCGCCGGGCGATGATCGAGGCTGCAGCCCTCGCCGGACTTGTCGGCGTGGTGGGACTGGGTTTCCTCGGCGGGATCCTCGCGGCGCTGCTCGTCGGGCTTGTCGTCTGGGCGCTCGTCGGCTTTCTCGGCGGGAAACTCGGCGGCCAGACCGGCGACGTGCTGGGCACGGTCCAGCAGGCCGCCGAGATCGTCATCCTCCTGGTTGCCACACTCGTCTTGCGTTAGAGGAATTTCATGATCGAAACCCGCTGGTGGTGGGTGCGCCACGCGCCCGTGCCCAATCCCGAAGCGCGCTGCTACGGCCAGACCGACGTCGCCTGCGACACCACGAATGCCCAGGCTTTTCAGAACCTTGCGGCGCGGATTCCAAAGGAAGCGGTGTGGGTGGCCACACCCCTGTCGCGCACCCAGCGCACGCTCCACGCGATCCACGCGGCGCGCGGCACGACAGCGGATCCGCTGCATCTCGAACCGCTGCTCAAGGAGCAGAGCTTCGGCGACTGGCAGGGCCGCACCTATGCCGAGCTCGGCGCCTTCGGTCATGGCGGCACGCCTGCCAGCCACCGTTTCTGGCTGGCGCCGGCGCATGAAACACCGCCGGGCGGCGAAAGTTTTGTCGACGTGATCGCGCGTGTCGGCACGGCGATGGAGACGCTGTCCGCGCGCCACAAGGGCCGGGATATCGTCTGCGTCGCTCATGCCGGGTCGATCCGTGCGGCGCTCGCGGTGGTTCTTGGCCTGACGCCTGAAGCGGCCCTCGCCTTCACCATCGACACGCTCTCGCTCACCCGGCTCGACCTGATCGACAGCCCGGCCGCCGGCCATGGCTGGCGCGTCGGGCCGGTCAATCTTCCCGCACTCTAGGCACTTCCGATGAACACAGCAGACCTCGCCCCCTTTCTCGACACGGTGCTGCGCGACGCGACGATCCCCGAGCTGCCCAACCACTATCGCGGCAAGGTGCGCGACAATTACGACCTGCCGGGCAAGCGCCGAATCCTCATCGCCAGCGACCGGCTCAGCGCCTTCGACATCATCCTCACGGCGATCCCGCTGAAAGGCCAAGTGCTGACCCAGATTGCCCGCTTCTGGTTCGACGCCACGCGCGACATCTGCCCCAATCACGTGATCGAGTATCCCGATCCCAATGTCGTGGTCGGCCGGCATCTCAAGATCCTGCCGGTCGAGATCGTGGTCCGCGACTACCTGGCCGGCACCACCTCGACCTCCATCCTGTCGATGTACAAGGCGGGCAAGCGCGAGATGTACGGCACGCGCTTCGCCGACGGAATGCGCGACAACCAGAAACTGCCGAAGACGATCGTCACGCCGACCAGCAAGGCCATGGACGGCGCGCATGACGAGCCGCTGACCTCGGCCGAGATCCTCGATCGCAAGCTGCTGACCCAAGAACAATGGCAGACCGTGTCGGAGCGGGCCCTGGCCCTCTTCGCCCGCGGCCGCGAGATCGCCGCCCGCCATGGCCTGATCCTGGTCGATACCAAGTACGAATTCGGTCTCACCGAAGACGGCCAGATCCTGCTCGCCGACGAGATCCACACGCCCGACAGCAGCCGCTACTGGTTCCAGGCGAGCTACGAGCGCCGCTTTGCTGCCGGCGAGCGGCCGGAGAGCTTCGACAAGGACTTCGTACGCACCTGGGTGACGGCGCGCTGCGACCCCTACAAGGATCGGATTCCGGAGATCCCGCGCGAGGTCATCCTCGAGGCGGCGCGCATCTACATCAGCGCCTACGAGATGATCACGGGCGAGAAATTTGTCCTGCCGCCCGTCGGTATCGCCCCGCTCGACCGCATCCGCGCCAACCTCGCCAAATACGCCACGGCGACGGACTGAATCCTGTCGACCGGCGCTTCCCCCGTGCTAGATTGGCCGGGCGTTCCGGACAGGGAAGCCGGTGAGATACCGGCGCTGCCCCCGCAACTGTCAGCGGCGAGTGTCGCGGCCATTTCAAGCCACTGGGTAACCGGGAAGGCGCCAGGCCGCGAGACGACGACCCGCAAGCCAGGAGACCTCCCGGACGCCGCGCTCATACGGAGCGCGCCGGCTCGTGCAACACCGTCCTCGGAGGGAGGCGCGTCGTGGTTCCGTCAACCGCCTCACCGGCGGCAATCAGCGATTTGCCCAAGCTCACGCTCGTGCTCGGCGGCGCACGCTCGGGCAAGAGCCGCTATGCCGAGCAGCTGATCGGCGCGCGCCCGGCGCTCTACCTCGCCACCGGCGAGGCGCGCGACGGCGAGATGCGGGAGCGTATCGAGGCGCACCAGGCGCGGCGCGGCGCCAACTGGACGACGCGCGAGGCGCCGCTTGATCTCCTTTCGGCATTGCGCGTGGCCGACCGGCCGGTGCTGGTCGATTGCCTGACCCTGTGGCTGTCGAACCTGCTGGGCGGAGCCTTCGATCCCCGGCAGGAAACACGCGCCCTGATCGAGACGCTGCCATCGTTGCGCGTGCCCGTGGTCTTCGTCTCCAACGAGGTCGGGCTGGGCATCGTGCCCGACAACAAGCTCGGCCGTGACTTCCGCGACCACGCCGGTCGCCTCCACCAGGAAATCGCCGTCGTGGCCAACCGCGTGGTCTTCGTCGCCGCCGGCCTGCCGCTCATTCTCAAGGACACACCATGAAGCCTCGCATCCCCGCCACCGTGATCACCGGCTTCCTCGGCGCCGGTAAGACCAGCCTGCTGCGTCACCTCGTGGCCAAGGCCAACGGCAAGCGCATCGCCCTGGTGATCAACGAGTTCGGCGAGCTGGGCATGGACCGCGAAATTCTGCTCGGCTGCAGCGTCGAGGACTGTAAGGAGGACGACGTGATCGAGCTGGCCAATGGCTGCATCTGCTGCACCGTGGCCGACGATTTCCTGCCGACCATCGAGACCCTGCTGGCCCGCGACCCCGCCCCCGACCACATCGTCATCGAGACGTCGGGCCTCGCGCTGCCCAAGCCGCTGGTCAAGGCCTTCGCCTGGCCGGAGGTGCGCAGCCGGGTCACCGTCGACGGTGTAATCGCGGTGATCGATGCCGCCGCTGTGACCGCCGGGCGTTTTGCCGATGACCTGGAAGCGCTCGCCAGGCAGAAGGCCGCCGATCCCTCGCTCGACCACGACAACCCGCTGGAAGAGGTGTTCGAGGACCAGTTGCAATGCGCCGACATGATCGTGCTCAACAAGACTGATCTGGTCAGTGCCGATGGGCTTGCGGCGCTGAGCCGCGATCTTGGGGCCCGTATCCGCCAGGGGGCGAAGCTGGTGCCGGCGCGTTTTGGCGTCGTCGATCCGCAAGCGCTCCTCGGTCTCGGCGCCGCCGCCGAGGACGATCTCGCCACGCGGCCCTCGCATGCCGACCTCGAAGGTGAGCACGACCATGACGATTTCGAGAGCTTCGTCGTGCCACTCGGTCCGATCGCCGATGCCGATGCCCTGGCCGCGCGCATCGCCGGCTCGGTGGCGCGCCACGATATCCTGCGCGTCAAAGGCTTCCTCGACGTGCCCGGCAAGCCGCTGCGCCTGACTGTGCAGGGCGTGGGCCCGCGGCTCGAGCGCTATTTCGACCGACCGTGGCGCGAGGGCGAGCGGCGCAGCGCGCTGGTGGTCATCGGCCGCAAGGGGCTCGACCGCGCCAGCATCACGAAGGAGATCGCCGGCTGATGCACCTGCTGGCGGCACAACCCGGCACGCTCGCCACCGGCGAGGCTATCGATCTCGGCCAGACAGCGGCCGAGATCGTGGTGCTGACAGCTGCCGACAGCGAGATTGCCTGCCTGGCCGCCGCGCGGCGCGCTTTGGTCCGCGAGGGTGCATTGCCCTCCTTGCGCCTGGCCAACCTGTTGCAGCTCACGCATCACCTCTCGGTCGATCTCTATGTCGACACGGTGATCCGACACGCCAAGCTCGTGGTGGTGCGGTTGCTCGGTGGCCGCGCCTACTGGCCCTACGGTGTTGAGCAGATCGCCGCCGCGGCCCGCGAGCACGGCATCAAGCTCGCCTTCCTGCCGGGTGACGACCAACCGGATCCCGATCTCGCCGGCTTCTCCACGATCGAAGCGCCGGATGCGCACGCGCTCTGGCAGTACCTTGTCCATGGCGGCGCGGCCAACGCCGCCGGGTTCCTGGCCAAGGCCGCCGCCTTGCTCGGTCGCGACATCGTGGTGCCGGAGCCCGCACCGATCCTGCGCGCCGGTATGTATATGCCCCTGGCATCACCCCCACCCCAACCCTCCCCCATCAAGGGGGAGGGAGAAGAAAAGAAGGCGTCCCCTCTTTCCCCTCCCCCCTTGAGGGTGAGGGCTAGGGTGGGGGGTGGATCGCACGCGACTCTCGAAGATTGGCGCGCGCGCTGGACGGCCGGCGCACCGGTCGTCCCCATCCTCTTCTACCGCGCGCTAGTGCAGGCCGCCGATACGGCGGCCGTCGACGCGCTGATCGCAGCCCTCACGGCCAAGGGGCTCAACCCGCTGCCGGTCTACGTCACCAGTCTCAAGGATCGCGTCGCCGCCGACACGCTGCGCGCCCTGCTGGCCGAGGCCCCGCCGGCGGTGATCCTCAACCTCACCGGCTTCGCCTTGGGCGAGAGCGACGATCCACTCGCACCGGCGGACTGTCCGGTGCTGCAGGCGGTGCTAGCCAGCGGCGGCGAGGCGGAATGGCGCGCCGGCACCCGCGGCCTGGGGCCGCGCGACATCGCCATGTCCGTCGCCCTGCCGGAGCTCGACGGCCGCATCCTGACCCGCGCCATCGCCTTCAAAGGGCTCCTCGTCCGCGATCAAGACTGCGAAGCCGATATCATCGGCTTGGTGCCGGTGCCCGACCGCGTCGCCTTCGTCGCCGATCTCACGGCGGCCTGGGCCAAGCTGCGCCACACGCCGGCGGCCGAGCGGCGCATCGCCCTGGTGCTGGCCAACTATCCCAACCGCGACGGCCGTCTCGCCAACGGTGTCGGACTCGATACGCCCGAATCCGTCGCGGTCACCTTGCAGGCCATGGAAGAGGCGGGCTATCGCGTGATCGCGCCGCCGGCCGACGGCGCGGCGCTGATCGCCCGGCTGCTCACCGGACCGACCAACGATTTCCGCGAGCTCGACAACCGCCTCTCGGAGGAGCGCCTGTCGCTGGTCGACTACACGGCGTTCTTCGGTAGCCTCCCGGCAGCGTTGCGTAAGAAGGTGACGGAGCGCTGGGGCCCGCCGGAGAGCGATCCCTTCTATCGGCCGGGCGAGCTCGATTGCGGCACCTTCCGCCTGCCGGTCCTGCGCTACGGCAACGTGGCGGTCGGCATCCAGCCGGCGCGCGGCTACAACCTCGACCCCTCGGCGAGCTACCACGATCCCGACCTGCCGCCGCCGCACGCCTACCTCGCCTTCTACGCCTGGCTGCGTGACAGCTTCCGCGCCGACGCCGTGGTGCATTTCGGCAAGCACGGCAATCTGGAATGGCTGCCGGGCAAAGGCCTGGCGCTCTCGGCGGAGTGTTTCCCGGAAGCCGCCCTCGGCCCGCTGCCGCATCTCTATCCCTTCATCGTCAACGATCCCGGCGAGGGCACGCAGGCCAAGCGCCGCGCCGCCGCCGTGGTCATCGACCATCTGACGCCGCCGCTGACCCGCGCCGGCAGCTACGGCCCGGCGGCCGCGCTGGAGCGCCTGATCGACGAGTATTACGAGGCCTCGACCCTCGACCCGCGCCGCCTGCGGCCGCTGGCCGCGGAGATCCGCGACCTCGCCGCCGGCAGCGGTCTGGCCAAGGATTGCGGCATCGACGCCGGCGAGCCGACCGACGCGGCGCTCAGGAAGCTCGATGGCTGGCTCTGCGAGCTCAAGGACCTGCAGATCCGCGACGGGTTGCATATCTTCGGCCAATCCCCAAAAGGCGCGCTGTGCGACGAGCTGCTGCTGGCCATCGCCCGCAGCCCGCGCGGCAGCACGCACGGCCGCGACGCCTCGCTGCTGCGCGCGCTGGCCAACGACCTCAAGCTCGGCGTCGATCCGCTCGACGGTGATCTGGCTGCCGAATGGGCCGGGCCACGTCCCGCTGTCCTCGGTGCTGCTGACGGTTGGCGCACGCACGGCGACGCGCTCGAACGGCTGGAGGCGCTGGCCGGCCAGCTCATCGCCGGCACGGTGAAGCCGCAACCCGCATGGTCGAACACGAGCGCCGTGCTCGAGTGGATTGCGACCACTCTGCGGCCGGCCATCGACATCTCCGGCCGGCGCGAGATCGACGGCCTGCTCGCCGGGCTCGCCGGCCGGCGCGTCGCGCCCGGC
>JALHMR010000002.1 GCA_022843945.1 Rhodospirillaceae bacterium
CTACCCGGGCGGCGGCCTGGGCGGCGGCGTTGTCGAGCTCGCGGGTGCGCTCGGCCCAGCGCGCGCTGGCTTCGGCCGAGGCGTCGATCGAGCGGCGCGAAGAATTCTCGAGCTCGGCGGTGCGGTCGGCCAGCGCCCGGTGCAGCGCGCCGAGCCGCGTCTCGAGCTCGGCGGTGAGCGTGCCCATCGCCAGGCGGGAGTCGGTGAGCGAGCGGTCGAGCGAGGTCAGGCGCTGCAGCGCCGTGGCGCTCGTGGTGTCGACCAGCGCCGCCTTTTCCTGCACGGAGCTGGCGGCGGCGACGAGCGTCTCGCTCAGGCGCGTGCCGGCCTGCAGTGCGACAGTGGCATCGGTGGACAGGCGCGCGCTACCCTCGGCCAGCGTACCGCTGAGCGCCGTGAGGCGGCCTTCCAGCGTGTCGGCGGTCTCGGCGAGGCGCGTGCTCTCGCGCTGCAGATGGCTGCCGGCGCTGGCCGTGCGTGTTTCGAGCTCGCCCACGCGGCTGGCAAGCTGCTCGACATGGCCGGTGGCGAGATCGCTGTTGCGGGCCAGCGCGTCGGCGGTGTCGCTGGCCAGGAGGTGGAGGGCGGTGAGGCGGTTCTCGAGCTTGGCGCCGGCATCCTCTGTGGTGGCGGCGATGGTCTTCACGCCGCTGGCGAGATAATCCTGGTGGCGGTCGAGCGAGGCGGCCATCTGTTCCATGGCCGAGGCCGTGTGCTCGGTCACTTCGCGCATCAGCGCCGCCTGGCGCGCCACCAGCGTCTCGGTCTCGGTCAGCGTGACCTGGATGGCCTTGCTGCGCGCGTCCGTGTCGTCCATCGCCGCGGTGAGATTCTCGGCGTTGCGCGCGAAGGCGCCGCCGATCTCGATGCCCTGCGCCGCGGCGTTCTCGGCCAGGCGCTTGAGGGCGTCGCCCTGGCGGTCGAGCTGCTCGACGATGGCCTGGGTCTCCGTCTCGACCTTGGCGGTGAGTTGGGCGAAGCCGCTGTCACGCTGGTTGATCATGCGGTCGAGGGCGGTGGTCTTGTCGGAGAGCGTCAGGGCGGCGCGCTTGAACTCGTCGGCGTGCTTGCCGACCAACTGGAGCATCGAGCGCGAGCTCATCTCGACGTCGTGGAAGGTGCCGCGGATCTGCCCTTGTGCGTCGCCGAAGCGCTTGGTCAGGGTCTCGGCGCTGGAGGCGGCGGTCTCCGCCACCATGCTGAATTCGCGCGCGTGGTTGCGCAGGGTGCCGATCATGCGCTCGGCATTGCCGACCAGGGCGCGGGCCTCGTTCTCGCTCTCGTTCGTCGGCGCCTTGGGCGGCGGCGTGCGGGCGATGGCCCAGGCCACGGCCGGCAGGCCGGCGACGGCGGTGACCAGGCTGGCGATCTCGGCCGGCGTGGTGGCCGACCACGGGGCGGTGGCGAGATAGACGCCCCAGCCCGCGACCCAGGCGGTGGCGCCGCCGGCTAGCGCCGCCTGTCCCGGCGAGGCGAAGCCGAACCAGCGCGCCTGCTTCTGGGTTTCGGCCGCGGCCGGGTCCGACTCGGGCGCCGTGTAGGCGATGCGGATGACCGAGGGATCGGACGGGCTTCTGGTCGGATCGGCCATGCAGGCGGGCGCTCCTTGCGCGTCGGCCGACTCGGGAAAGTCGCGCGAGCCGGGCGGGAAAATTCTCCGCCTGCCACGGTAGGAGACGCAATGGAAAACGCGTGCGTTTACCTCTTTATCCCCAAGCTGCTGCGCGCGGGTCGCGGCGGGGCAATACCGCGCCACCGCGCCGGGTTGTGTTCAGCATCGCGCCCGACCATAATCCCGCGCCGTTAACCTCTTTTCCGCGGAAGGCAGACATGGCCGACGATCCGGACAACACGCTCTATCTCGATTTGGAATCCGGCCGGGTGATCATCCGGCTGCGCCCGGATCTGGCCCCCAAGCACGTCAAGCGCCTCAAGGAGCTGGTGCGCGAGGGCTTCTACAACGGCCTGACCTTCCACCGCGTGATCGACGGCTTCATGGCCCAGACCGGCTGCCCGGAGGGTACGGGCATGGGCGGCTCGGGCACCAAGATCCCGGCCGAGTTCACGCCTCAGCCCTTCGTGCGCGGCACGGTGGGCGCGGCGCGCTCGCAGAGCCCCAACAGCGCCGACAGCCAGTTCTTCATCATGTTCGACGACGGCGACTTCCTCAACGGCCAGTACACCGTGTGGGGCGAGGTCACCGAGGGCATGGAGCATGTCGACAAGATTCCCAAGGGCGAGCCGCCGCGCAAGCCCGGCACGATCAAGAAGATGCAGATCGCCAGCGACGGCCTCAAAACCAATCTCTCGGCCTAAGGATAAGGATCAGCGATGAAGCGTTTTCTGATCGGCGTTCTCGCCGCCTTTGCTCTCGTCACGACGGCCTTCGCGCAGGCGCCGCGCGATCCCGAGAACACGCTGTTCCTCGACGTCGAGGGCGGTCGCGTGACCATCGTGCTGCGCCCCGATCTCGCGCCCAAGCACGTCGCGCGCGTGAAAGAGCTGGTGCGTCAGAAGTTCTACGACGGCCTGCTGTTCCACCGCGTGATCGACGGCTTCATGGCGCAGACCGGCGATCCCAAGGGCAACGGCACCGGCGGCTCGGGCACCAAGCTGCCGGCCGAATTCAGCCGCGAGCCCTTCGTGCGTGGCACGATCGGTGCTGCGCGCACCCAGGATCCCAACAGCGCCGACAGCCAGTTCTTCATCATGTTCGCGCCCGCCACGCATCTCAACGGGCAGTACACGGTGTGGGGCCGGGTGATCTCGGGCATGGAGCTGATCGACAAGATCCCCAAGGGCGAGCCGCCGCGCAGCCCGGGCAAGATCCTCCGGGCGCAGATCGCCGCCGACGTGAAGAGCTAGGCGAAAGCCGAAGAGGGGGCCGCCGAGGGGGCCGAATACAGGCCCGAACACAAGGCCGAAGAGGGGACCGGCGGGAAAACCGCCGAGACTCTCCCCCGTTCTACATTCCGAGAAACCCGCCGAGGAAACCGAAGAGGGCTGCAGGAAACCGCCGAAGGGCGGCTTACGAGCCGCTAAAGTGGGTCCTCAGGACCCGCTCTTCTCGTCCTCGACCAGGTCGGCGAGCTTCTTGCGCAGATTTTCGGTCTTCCAGTCGGGCAGGCGGTAGGCCCAGTTGCCGACCTTGGCGTTGAACGCCTCGACTTCTTTCTTCGCCTCGTCGGCGCTCTTCAGCTTGCCCTCTTTGGTCTCTTCGTCCGAAGGCGTCGCGGCCGGCGCCTCGTAACGCGCGCTGAGCCGCGCCCAGGCCTGGCCCTCGAGCTCGACGATGTCGGCCCGCACCACCACGCCATCAAACGTGGCGATGGCGCCGTAGGGCGTGCCCGGCGTCACCAGGATGTCGGCCACCGGCCGCACGTCTTCGAGCTCCAGCCGCTCGAACGGCCCGGCGAGGTTGTTGACGTCCCACTCGGACTTCACCTTCTTGCCCTTGGGCACGGCATTCTTGAGGGTGAAGTTCTTGTCGGTCGCCTTGGCGCGCGCCGCCTCGAGCTTCGCGCCGTCGGCCTGGACGAGCAGGATGGTGGCCACGCGCTCGCGCGCCACGTCGATCAGACCGCGATCGAGCCAGCTCACCAGCCCTTTCTCGGGCTGCACGCGGCCCTTGGCCAGCCAGGTCTCGTTGCTGCCCTCGCGGCGCACATAGGTGCCGTCGCCGCCGGCCCCGCGCCCCAGGCGCAGCTTGCCGACATAGGTGGCCAAAATCGTGCCGCCGCCCGCATCCTTCATCGTCACCAGGGTCGACTTGGCCTCGGCCGTCGACAGGTCCTCGAGCTCGAGAGAAGCAAACAGATTGGGCGAGCTGGTCTTCTGCTCCAGCGGCCGCAGGTCGGAAATATCGAGCAGCAGGCGGCGCACCTTGTCGAAGGCGGCCGGGTAGTCGTGCTTGGCCGGCACCACCCAGGTATCGCCCTTCTTCGCCACCGTCACCGTCTCGTCCTTGCGCGCGATGGTCAGGCTGCCGACGTCGTTGAGCCTGCCGGCCAGCGCCGGAAAGACGCGCTCACTGGCCGAGGGCGTGCTCGAGCCCGGCCCGGAGAGACTGACCGCGACCGCGCCGCCGATGGCCGCCAGCGCCAGCCCGCCGAGAATCGCGACATGGGATGTCTTCATGTGCTTGACCTCCCTGGTTCAGCCCATCGCCTCGGCCCGGCGCTGCGGCGAGCGGCGGCGCACACGCACCACGCCCACCACGATGGCGGCGATGCCGACGAGGATGGGAACCAGACCGATGTTGACGAACTTCAGGCCCATGTCGAGCGTCTCGATGTCGCGGCGCAGCTCGTGCTGCACGTCGCGCAGCTCGCGGCGGATGCCCAGCATGTCGGCGCGGAACTTCTCCACCGCCTCCTGCTGCTCGCGGCTGACGATGGTCCGGCTGCCCTCGGGGCCCTGCTGGCCCTGGGCCTGCAGCTCGCTGAGCTTCTTTTCGGTGTCGCGCAGCTTCTCGGTGAGCTCGCGCTCCTTGGCGCGGAACTTGAGCTCGGCGTCGCGCTGCAGCTCTTGCACCGTGAGGAAGGGCCGCGCCGACATGCCGCGGGTGCGCAACGAGATCAGGTCGTCGCTGCCGAGCAGGTTGTCGACGGCGTTGACCACGAAGTCGCCGTTCGAGGCCCCGGGCACGATCACCTGCTGGCCGAAGAAGTCCTGCACCTGCGCCCAGAAGCGGTCCTCCAGCAGGTCGGTATCGGCCACCACGATGATGTTGGCCGGGACCTTCGATTCCTTGAGCGGGATGGCCTGGCCGTTGGCCGCGGCCACCACCGGGTTCGGCGTGGCGCCGGCAGCCGGTGCTTCCTCGCCCTCCTTCTTCGGCTCCGGCGGCGGACCGTCGGGGAAGGCACTCTTGACGGGGCCAGCAATACGCGCCGCCAGCATGTAGGGCTTATCGTCCGACTTGAACTCGGCCAGGATCTTCACCGGGTCGGGCTGCTGCTTCACCGCGTCGACCTCGATCTGGGTCGATTGCGGGCTGGTGCTGATCAGCGGGGTCACCGTGGTGCCCGCGCCGTCCTTGGCCTGGAGCACGCCGACCGAGGCCATCTGCATGACGGCCGTCTCGGCGGTGAGGATATCGCCGCGGTTGAAATGCACGTCGTCGCGCAAGCTGAGCCAGGCGAGGTAGTCGACCGCGCGCACGCGCGTGTCGGTGCCGGCATTGACCCGGCGGGCGGCGATGCGGTCGCCGGCCACCTTGCCCTCGACCATCTCGATGCCCCAGGTGTCGAACAGCTTCTTGAGGTTCGAGCCGGTGAGGCCGGTCTGCGCCGCCATGCCCGGGCGGCCCATCTCGCCCTCGGCATGCGGATCGACGAAGACCATGGCCCGGCCGCCACGCATGACGAACTGGTCGATGGCGTAGAGCGTCTTGTCGCCCAGCATGTTGGGATGCACGACCAGCAGCACGCCGATGTCGTCGGGAATGCTGGCCGCGTCACGCTCGACCATCTTGATCTCGAAGAACTGCGAGAGCTGGGTGTAGATCGCCCAGGGCTGCGGCGGGCGCTGGCGGAAGTCGCCCTGGATCGGCAGGGTCGAGAGCACGCCGACGGCCGGCTTCTTGGTCACCGTCAGGTTGTAGACCATCTTGGTCAGGTCGTATTCGAGGAAGCGCTCGCGCTCCGGCTGGAAGAAGGCGATGAGGTCTTCCTTGTCGGCGCTGTTGCTGCCGGCCAGGCCGAAATAGACCAGCTCGCCGCCCTGGTTGACCGGCACGCCCTGCAGGCCGAAGGCTACGGCGCGATCCTCGTCATCCGAGAACGGCTTGGGATCGATGACTTCGAGCTTCACCTTGCCGTTCGCGGTCTGGCGGTACTCCTGCAGCATCTCGCGGATGCGCGTGGCGTAGACGCCGTAGCTCGGGATTTCGCGGCCCAGGCGCTCCGAGAAATAGAAGCGCAGGGTGATCGGCTCCTCGATCTTGGAGAGCACCGCCTTGGTGCCCTTGGACAGGGTGAAGAGCTTGTCCGCGGTCAGGTCGAGGCGCGCCGTGGACAGCGTGCCGTTGACCACGATGTTGACGGCCACGAAGACCACGAAGGCGAGCACGATGCCGCCGAGCGACAGCAGGCCGCGATGCGAGGCCGGGGCGGGCGAGGGCGTGGAGATGTTGAGGGTCATGATCAGGACGACTTCTTGAGGTCGACGAGGGCCGCGTTCGCGAACAGGAACACGGCGATCAGGCTGGCGAAGTACACGAGGTCGCGGGCATCGATGACGCCGCGGGTGATGGCGTTGAAGTGCTGCACGAAGCTGAACGAGGCAACGACGTCGACGATCGCCTGCGGCGCCCAGCCGGAGAAGAAGTTGAGCACGAGGGGCGAGCCCGAGACCGTGAACAGGAAGCAGATCGCCGCCGAGACCACGAAGGCGATGACCTGGCTCTTGGTCGCGGCCGAAACGGCGGAGCCGATGGCCAGGAAGCCGCCGGCCAGCAGGAAGCTGCCGATGTAGCCGGCCAGCACCACGCCGTTGTCGGGATTGCCCAGCGCATTGACGGTCAGCCAGATGGGGAAGGTGAGGGCCAGCGCGATGCCGCAGAAGGCCCAGGCCGCCAGGAACTTGCCCAGCACCGCCTCGCCGATGGAGATCGGCAAGGTCAGAAAGAGCTCGATGGTGCCGCTCTTGCGCTCCTCCGCCCACAGCCGCATCGAGATGGCCGGGATGAGGATCAGGTAGAGCCAGGGGTGGAAGACGAAGAACGAGCTGAGATCGGCCTGGCCGCGCTCGAAGAAGTTGCCGAGATAGAAGGTGAAGGCGCCGGCCATGCCGAGGAAGATGACCAGGAAGACATAGGCGACCGGCGTGGCGAAATAGCCGCCGAGCTCGCGCTTGAAGATATGGCAGATGTTGCGCATGGGTCTTTAGCCCTACTTTTTGACTGTCATGCCCGCGAAAGCGGGCATCCAGGCCATTTCAGAATAAGAGGTGCGCGAAGCGCACATTGTTAATTCGGAAGAGTCTGGACTCCCGCTTTCGCGGGAGTGACGGATTGTTTGATTCCGCATCACCCTCACCCCCGCGTCTCGGTCACTGTGCGGAAGACTTCGTCGAGGCGGCCGCGCTCGACGCGTACTTCCTCGATGGTGTTGGCCGGGTCGCGGGCGATCTGGCTGATCTCGGCGATGATCGGCCGGCCGCCCTTGGCGAAGGCGGTGACGCAGGCGAGGCCGTCCATGCCGTCGACCTTCTCGGTCTCGGCGACGGCGGGCAGGGAGCGCAGCAGCGTCTCGACCACCGGCACGGCGCGGGCCTTGAGCACCACCGACACGGCGTTGTGATAGCGCGAGCGCGCGGCGAGCTGGTCCGGTGTGCCGTCGAGCACCACGCGACCGCGGCTGATGATGATGGCCCGGGTGCAGACCGCGTCCACCTCTTCCAGGATATGCGTCGAGATGATGATCGCCTTGTCGCGCGCCATGTTCTGGATCAGCGTGCGCACTTCGTGCTTCTGGTTGGGATCGAGGCCGTCGGTCGGCTCGTCGAGGATCAGCACTTCCGGGTCGTGCAGGATCGCCTGGGCCAGGCCGACGCGGCGCTTGAAGCCCTTCGACAGGGTGTCGATCGGCTGGTTCATCACGTCTTCGATCTGCACCAGGCGGGCGGCGCGCTCGATGCGCGCGTCCTTCTTGCCGCCCGAGTAGCCGCGGATGCCGGCGATGAAGCCGAGGAAGGCCGCGGGGGTCATGTCGGGATAGGCGGGCGCGCCTTCGGGCAGGTAGCCGATCTTGGCCTTGACCGCCACCGGCTCCTTGAGCACGTCGTGGTCGCAGACCACGGCGGTGCCGGAGGTCGGCGCCAGGAAGCCGGTGATCATCTTCATGGTCGTCGACTTGCCGGCGCCGTTGGGGCCGAGGAAGCCGAGGACTTCGCCGCGCTTGACCGAGAAAGAGACGTTGTCGACGGCGTGGATCGGGCCGAACCGCTTGCTCAGGTTCCGGATCGACAGCATTTCCGACATGACGGCACCACCCTAGCGCGGACTTTGGTTTGTCTGTGGCCGGCGTCCGCGGGGGCAGGGGGGCCAGACCGGCCTTTTTAACACCCTCCCCGGGCCGCAAGCGCCCCTGATTTAAGGCAAGGGGCGGGTTTTGCAAGAGTTTCGTTGGCGCTCGCAGTAGCGGAGTGCCAAGGGGAAAAGGAGTTTCAGGGCAGTAGGTTAGATTAAAAGTTCGTAACCTCGCCACTTGACTTGCTCGGGGCCGCGGTTGAGGCCGACCAGTCAACCCTCTAGCTTCACGGGCGCTGGCACGATAAATCGAGCCGGGGGTACGAATGCACAGAAAAGCAGATCTCGATTCCACAGCCTTTAATCCAAAGGTCAAACTTCCGTATCAGCTGCGGGTCAAAGATTTCGAATTGGCGATGCAGGACGTTTACGACTTTTTCCACGACGTTAATGAACTGCTGCTCGACAGGGGACTGCATCGCTTGGACGATATGCTTCGCCCGGCCGCGATGTCTGGGATGATCTCGGACATGCTCACAGCGAGCATGAGCAGCAAGGAGTTCGACCGGATTATGGGTCAGGCGCTTCAGGTGAAGCCGAAAGACGGCAAGCCGAAGAAGGCAGTGAAGGCCAAGACGACCAAGAAGAAGCGGGCCGCCCGATAGAGCGGAGATCGACGCGCTTCCTTTGGCCGGCAGCCCCCGCCTACGGCCTAGGTTTGTGAAGTGCATAATCGCCAAATCTTTTTAAGGTTGGGAGGACCGCTGCGGGACGTCCGGTTCAGGCTCCGAGAATTCGAGTTTGTCGAGGCTGAAGACATCGGCCGGGGTGGCGACGAGGTTCCAGGCCAGGTCTCCGGCGACCGCCAGGACCAGGAGCGCCATCAGGATGCGCAACTGTTCGCCGCGCAACCGGGCGCCCAGACGCGCGCCGAGCTGGGCGCCCGTCACCCCGCCGGCCACCAGCAGCAGCGCCAGGAAAATGTCGACGGTATGGGTCTGGTAGGCCTGGAGAAAGGTGACGTTGGCGGTGACGAAGACGATCTGGAACAGGGACGTGCCCACGACCACCGAGGTCGGCATGCCCAGAACGTAGATCATGGCCGGCACCAGGATGAATCCGCCGCCCACACCCATCACTGCCGAGAGCAGACCCACCAGCGCGCCGATCGAAAGGGGCAGCAGGGAGCTGATGTAGAGCTTCGATTTCGGAAACCGCATTTTCAGCGGCAGGCCATGCAGGAAGTTGTGCTGATGAAGCTTGCCGCGGGTCGCCATGCCGGTGCGGCGATAGCGCAGCAGGGCGCGCAGCGATTCCTGGAACATCAGCGAGCCGACCGTGCCCAGGATCAGCACATACGACAGCGCAACGACCAGGTCGACCTGGCCGATGCTGCGCAGAAAGCCGAAGAGCTGCACGCCGATTGTCGATCCGACGATGCCGCCGGCCAGCAGCACGCTCCCCATCCGGAAGTCGACATTGCCGCGCCGGGAGTGTGCCAGGACTCCCGAGACCGACGAGGCGACGATCTGGGCCGCTCCCGATCCCACCGCGACAGCGGGGGAGATACCGATGAAGATCAGCAGGGGAGTCAGCAGAAAGCCGCCGCCCGCCCCGAACAGCCCCGAGATCAGGCCGACGCCGGCACCCAAGCCGAGGACGACGAGGATATCGACGGGCAGTTCGGCAATGGGCAGATAGATGTGCATGCCCGATCTCTGATCTGCGGACCGGGCACTCTACGCTCAGGGCGGCGGGCTGGCATCAGTCATTCATGCGAGGCGTGGACGGTTCTTTGGGTGAACCGGATTCGGGGCTTCGACGACCGGGAGACCCGGCACGGCTTCCCGTGCCGGGTCATGTGGTCATTGCATTCAGCTCTCTTCCATCCCGGGCGCGCGTGTCAGCTCCTTGGCCACGGCGCTCGACGATTCGCCGACCTTATCCACGGCCTCGCTGAGCTTGTCGCCGCTGACGCCGAATTTCCCTTCCCAGTAACGTTTCTCACCGGCGTGATCGAGATTGACGCGCGAGCGATCCTTGGGCTTGCGCGGCTTGATGTCGCTAAAATCCCCGGACATTCGGTTCCTCCGTCGTCGTGACTACCCCTTAAGTAACGACGGGGCGGGACAGGGGTTTCGTGCAAAGCGGGGGCCGTACGGATAACGGCAGCGCATTCCGCATGAAGACATTGACAGTTATGTTGATATCAACATAATGAAGGCGTGCTGATCCGCGACGACCTCAGCTACGGCACCACGCCCAAGGTGCGCGACACCTGCCTCGGCCTGCATGTGCAGCGGGCGGCGCGCGCCGTCGGCCGGCATTTCGACGAGTTCCTGCGGCCGGTGGAGCTGACCAACCAGCAGTTCTCGCTGCTCATGGCGCTCAACCAGCCGGTGCCGCCGCCCATGGGCCGGGTGGCCGAGCTGCTGGCCATGGACCGCACCACGCTCACCGCGGCCTTGAAGCCGCTGGAGCGCCGGCGCCTGGTGAAGGTCACCGTTGATGAAACCGACAAGCGGAGCCGGCGTTTAATCCTGACCGCAACCGGGCGCAAGCTGCTCGCTGAAGCGTTGCCGTTGTGGAAGCGGGCGCAAGGCCAGGTCGAGCGCCTGATCCAGGGTATGAGCCCCGACGAATTCCGCGCCGTCCTTCGCGCGCTATCTTGAAGCATACAGGGCCTGATTCCTCACGGAGAACGTCATGAGCTACGTGGTTCCAGGTCGTGGTCGGCGTTTAAAGCGATCGCGGCCGACGACCCCCCACCCTAACCCTCCCCCGCAAGGGGGGAGGGGATATGAGAGAGGCGATGTTCCTTTCTTCTCCCTCCCCCTTGATGGGGGAGGGTGGGGAGGGGGTGAACGATGGAGCAGAACTGCAGATGTCCCTGACGCTTCACTATCACCCGCTATCCTCCTTCTGCTGGAAGGCGCTGATCGCGCTCTATGAGAACGACACGCCGTTCACGCCGCACCTGGTCGATCTAGGCAATCCCGAATCGCGCGCCGCGTTCCTCGCCCTCTGGCCGATCGGCAAGTTCCCGGTGCTGCGCGACGAGGCGCGGAAGAGCACGGTGCCGGAGTCGACCATCATCATCGAGTACCTGGCGCAGCACTATCCGGGGCGCATCGCGCTGGTCCCGAGCGATGCGGACAAGGCCCGCCAGGCGCGGCTGCAGGACCGCTTCTACGACCTCTACCTCCACATGCCGATGCAGCAGGTTACCGGCGACCGGCTGCGGCCGGCGGACAAGAAAGACCCTTACGGTGTGGAGCAGGCCAAAAAGCGGATACGCACCGCGCTCGACATGATCGACGCCGATATGGCGCAGAAAGAGTGGGCCATGGGCGAGGCCTTCACCCTGGTCGACTGCGCGGCGTCGCCGGCGTTGTTCTACGCCGACAAGATCCTGCCCTTTGCCGCCAGCCACCCCAATGCCACTTCGTATCTGAGCCGGCTGAAGCAGCGCCCGTCCTTCGCCCGGGTGTTGCGGGAGGCGGAGCCGTATTTCCATCTCTTCCCGCAAGAGAAATAATTATTATTTTTCAATATCTTATCAATAAAACTCAGGACGATCGCGGAGAGCTGTCGGTTCCGGCCGGTCCCGTTCGTCGTTCCGACAGAGCGCCGGTGACTGAGTGACCCGGCCAGCAAAACAAGGGAGCGGACAGATGCGTTTCATGGTGTTGGTCAAGGCGAGCCAGGACTCCGAGGCCGGCGTGATGCCGGACACGGAGCTGCTGACCGCGATGGGCAAGTTCAACGAGGAGATGGCTGCCGCCGGCGTCATGGTCTCCGGCGAGGGGCTGCATCCCAGCTCCAAGGGCGTGCGCCTGCGCTACACGAAGGGCGTGCCCGAGGTGATCGACGGGCCGTTCACCGAGACGAAGGAGATCGTCTGCGGCTTCTGGATCATCGAGACCAGGTCGCGCAAGGCGGCGATCGAGTGGCTGAAGAAGGCGCCCTTCGCGCCGGGCGCCGAGATCGAGATCCGCCAGGTCTTCGCCCCCGAGGATTTCGGCGAGGCCTTCACCCCGGAGCTGCAGGCGCAGGAAGAGCGCATCCGCGAGAAGGTCGGCCAGAAGTAACATTCGCAATCCAACAGGAGTCAGTCCCATGGCAACCCACGCTCACGTCATCCAGCCCTACCTGTTCTTCGAAGGTCGCACCGAGGAGGCGCTCGATTTCTACAAGCGCACCATCGGCGCCCAGGTGAACATGCTGATGCGCTTCAAGGACGTGCCGCCCGACGCGCCGAAATCCGACGATCCCGGCTGTGTGCCGCCGAAAGGCGCCGATGACAAGGTCATGCATGCCGAGTTCAAGGTCGGCGAGAGCGTGATCATGGCCTCCGACGGCATGTGCTCGGGCAAGCCGCAGTTCGGCGGCTTCGGCCTGTCGCTGCCGGCCAAGGACGAGGCCGATGTCCGTCGCCTGTTCAAGGCCCTCTCCGAGGGCGGCCAGGTGATCAGCCCGGTCTCCCGGACCTTCTTCTCGCCGGCCTTCGGCATGGTCGCCGACAAGTTCGGCGTGCACTGGATGATCATCGTGCCGCAGGAAATGTCGAAGGCGGCTTGAACTAAAAACCACTGTCACCCCGGACAATTCTTATCCCCTCTCCCCTCCGGGGAGAGGGTTAGGGTGAGGGGCCGGGGTCCATCGGGCCACCGGCGCCATGGACCCCGGATCGCGCGGCGAAGACGCCGCTTGTCCGGGGTGACAATCACACTTGAGGAGAATCGCAATGTCCTACGTTGATGGTTTCATCGTGCCGGTGCCGAAGAAGAAGCTGGCTGCCTACAAGAAGATCGCCACACGCGCCGCCAAGGTGTGGAAGGACCACGGCGCGCTCGAGGTCGTCGAGGCCGTGGCCGACGACGTGAAGAAGGGCAAGTGGACCTCGTTCCCGCGCAGCGTGAAGCTCAAGGGCAACGAGACCGTGATCTTCTCCTACATCGTCTACAAGAGCCGCAAGGACCGCGACCGGGTGATGGCCAAGGTGATGAAGGACAAGCGCCTGGCCGACATGATGACTCCCGGCGCCATGCCCTTCGACGGCAAGCGCATGATCTTCGGCGGATTCAAGCCCATCGTCACGGCTTGAGGTCGGGGAGCCGATGCGCTTCCTTCTGCTGATCATTCCCGGCGACTACTACGCGGCGGCAGCGGCGGATCAGCCGGCCGAGGCCGATTGCATCGACAGGATGACGCGGTTCAGCCAGGAGATGCAGGACGCCGGCATCCTGCGCGGCGGGGAGGGGCTGCATCCGCCTTCGACGGGGGCGCGGGTCACCTTTGCCGGCGGCAAGCCGGTGGTGACCGACGGGCCGTTCACCGAGAGCAAGGAATGCGTGGGCGGCTTCTGGATGATCGAGGTGGCGTCCCGGCAGGAGGCGATCGAGTGGGCGCGGCGCTGCCCGGCGTCGGAGACCGACGTGATCGAGGTCCGCCGGGTGCAGGAAGATGAAGACCTCGACGCAGATATCGCAAGAGCGGCGGCGGCTTCAGCGCGCTGATCGCCCTATTATTCGAACGGAGCAACGATCATGCGTTTCATGATGCTGATGATCCCCAAGGGCTACGAGACGATGGCGCCGGATACCCAGCCGCCGGCCGACCGCGTCGCCGCCATGATGGCGTTCAACAAGGCCATGCAGGATGCCGGCATCCTGCTCTACTGCGAGGGGCTGCATCCGCCGGCGGCGGGCAAGCGCGTGTCGTTTGCCAGCGGCAGGCCGACGGTGACCGACGGGCCGTTCACCGAGACCAAGGAATGCCTGGGCGGCTTCTGGATGATCCGGGTGACGTCGCAGGACGAGGCGGTTTCCTGGGCGCGGCGCTGCCCGGCCTCGGACAACGAGGTGATCGAGATCCGCCGTGTGCAGGAGGTCGAGGACTTCAACGAGGACATCAAGAAGCACATCGGCGGCTTCGAGACGATGCAGGGCAGGGGACCCAAGGCCAAGCGCAAGGCCGCGAAGCCGAAAGCCAAAACCAAGAAGGCGAAGCGCAAGGCCTAAGATAGATTGTCACCCCGGACAAGCCACGTCTTCGTGGCGCGATCCGGGGTCCATCTCTCCAGCGGCACAATGGATGTCGGGTCAAGCCCGGCATGACAACAGGAGCGAGGACATCTGATGCAATACGCCATCCTCTGCTATCACCAGGAAGACGTCGTCGGCGCCTGGTCCAAGGAGCAGGACGATGCGGTGATGGCCAGGCTCATCGTCGTCCAGGACAAGCTGGTCAAACAGGGCCGGCTCGGGCCGGTGGCGCGGCTGCTGCCGACCACCGCCGCCACCACCCTGCGCAAGGACAGCGACCCGCCGCTGGTCATCGATGGGCCGTTCGCCGAGACCAAGGAGCAGCTGCTCGGCTTCTACATCGTCGACTGCACCAGCCTCGACCAGGCGCTGGAGACGGCGCGCGAGCTGGCCGCGGCCAATCCCGGCGGCTCCTACGAGATCCGGCCCATCGGCTATTTCGCGCCGAACGGAAGTTCGGGTAAATGACCGACCTCGCCTGGATCGACGCGGCGCTGACCGCCGCGCGTCCCCAGGCGGTGGCGGCCCTGCTGCGTTATTTCCGCAATCTCGACACCGCCGAGGAGGCGTTCCAGAACGCCTGTCTGCGAGCGCTCAACCACTGGCCCCAGAACGGCCCGCCGCGCGATGCCGCCGCCTGGCTGATCATGGTCGGGCGCAACGCGCAGCTCGACGAGGTGCGGCGGAGCCGGAAGCAGACCGCGCTGCCCGATGAAGCGGCGATCTCCGATCTCGACGACGCCGAGGGCCAGGTCGCCGAGCGGCTGGACAATGCCGATTACCGAGACGACATCCTGCGTCTCCTCTTCATCTGCGTGCACCCCGAGCTGCCGGCCACCCAGCAGGTGGCGCTGGCCCTGCGCATCGTCTCGGGGCTGAGCGTCAGGCAGATCGCCCGCGCCTTCCTGGTCGGCGAGAGCGCCATGGAGCAGCGCCTCACCCGGGCCAAGGCCAAGGTCGCCGAGGCCGAGGTTCCTTTTGAAGCGCCGGGCGCGCCGGAGCGGGCCGAACGCCTGGCCGCCGTGGCGGCGATGGTCTACCTGATCTTCAACGAAGGCTATTCGGCGGGCGGCGAGAGCGCCGCCGACCGCGCGCCGCTCTGCGAGGAGGCGATCCGCCTGGCAAGGCTGCTGCTGCGCCTCTACCCGGCCGAGCCGGAGATCATGGGCCTCACGGCGCTCATGCTGCTGCAGCACTCGCGCGCCGCGGCGCGTTTCGATGCCCAGGGTCAGATCGTGCTGCTCGACGACCAGGACCGCACCAAGTGGAACGGCAAGTTCATCGCCGAGGGCATTGCCCTGATCGACAAGGCGATGCGCCACCGCCGGCCGGGCGCCTACCAGGTGCAGGCGGCGATCGCCGCCCTGCATGCGCGCGCCGCCACACCCGCCGATACCGACTGGAGCGAGATCGATCTCCTCTACCAGACGCTCGAGCGGCTGCAGCCCTCGCCGGTGGTCACCCTCAACCGGGCGGTGGCGGTGTCCAAGCTCCAGGGGCCCGAGGCAGCACTCGCCATGCTCGAGCCGCTGGCCGCGCGGCTGGGCAACTACTTCCATTTCCACGGGGTCAAGGGCGCCTTCCTGCAGCAGCTCGGGCGGCTGAAGGAGGCGAAGCTCGCCTTCGACCGGGCCATCGCGCTCGCCAACACCCCGGCCGAGGCCGCCCATATCCGCCAGCACCTGGACAAGCTGAACGTATCATCGTGAGGAGAGGGCCCATGCTCCGTAAACTTGCTTATGCCGCCGGCATCCTCGGCGTGCTCATCGCCGGTCTGCTGGTCTACGCCGCCACCCAGCCCGACGACTTCCGCGTGGCGCGCACCGCCAGTATTGCGGCGCCGCCAGAGCGCATCCACCCGCTGGTCAACGACCTGCGCCGCCACGGCGAATGGTCGCCCTGGGAGACCAAGGACCCGGGCATGAAGCGCCGCTATAGCGGGGCGCCGAGCGGCAAGGGCGCCGCTTACGAATGGGACGGCAACAGTGAGATCGGCGCCGGTCGCATGACCATCGCCGAGTCCTCGCCCCAGCGCGTGGTCTACGACATGCACTTCCTGCGGCCCTTCGATTCGCGCAGCACCGCCGAGATCGTCCTGCAGCCGAAGGGCGGGGAGACCGACGTCACCTGGTCGATCCAGGGGCCCAAGCTGTTCATCGCCAAGGTGCTCGGCATCTTCTGCGACATCGACGCGATGATCGGCCAGGAATTCGAGAACGGGCTGGCCAAGCTCAAGACGGTGACGGAGCGCGCGTCGTGAAGGCGATCTGGCGCGGCCAGGTGATCGCCGAGAGCGAGCGCACCCTGGAGGTCGACGGCTATCGTTACTTTCCGCGCGATACGGTGCGCATGGAGCTCCTGTCGAAAGCCGCCAAGACGCCGCGCGATCTCGAATGCCCGCACGGTGTCCAGTTCTACGACGTCGGCGAGAGCCAGCGCGCCGCCTGGTCCTACGAGGCGCCGCAGGCGAAGATGAAGTCGATCGACCGCTGGATCGGCTTCTGGGAGGACGTCGAGGTGCGGTGAAGACACCCGGAGCGCGCCCAAGGCGCGCTGTGCCTAGCGCCCCTGCAGGCTGGCGAAGCTCTTGCCTTCTTTCACGAGCTTCACCAGCAGCTCGGACGGCTTCCAGCGCGCACCGAAGCGCTTATGGAACTCCTCTATATCGGCCAGGATCTTCGGCAGGCCGACTGTATCGGCGTGGAACATCGGCCCGCCGCGCCAGGCCGGGAAGCCGAAACCGTGGATGTAGATCACGTCGATGTCGCTCGGCCGGTAGGCGATGGTCTCCTCCAGCACCCTGGCGCCCTCGTTGACCATGGCGGCCACGCAGCGCCGCAGGATCTCGTCGTCCTCGATCTTCCGTCGCGTGATGCCCAGCCGCTTTGATTCCTCCAGGATCAGCGCCTCGATCTCCGGATCGGGCGCGGGCGTGCGGCCCTCGTAGCGGTAGAAGCCGGCCCCGGTCTTCTGGCCGTAGCGCTTCGCTTGCGCGATCTTGTCCAGGATCTGCGGCATCCGCTCGGCGTCCTGGGGCCGGTTCTTCAGCTCGTGCTGGCGGATGAAATAGAAAACGTCGACGCCGGCGAGGTCGGCCATGCCGAACATGCCCATGGGCAGGCCGAAATCGCGCAAGACCCGGTCGACATCCTGCGGCAGGGCGCCCTCTTCGAGGAGCAGCTCGGCCTCCAGTGCGTAGCGCAGCATGATGCGGTTGCCGACGAAACCGAAGCACACGCCGACCGGCACGGCGGTCTTGCCCAGCGCCTTGCCCAGGGCCATGCCGCTGGCCATCACCTCGGGTGTCGTCGCCTTGCCGCGCACCACCTCCAGCAGTTTCATCACCGGCGCCGGGCTGAAGAAATGCAGGCCCAGCACGTCGCCCGGCCTTTTCGTTACTGACGCAATGTCATCGACATCGAGGGTCGAGGTGTTGGTGGCCAGGATGGCGCCCGGCCTGGCCACTGCGTCGAGCTTGCGGAAGACGTCTTTCTTGACGGCCAGGTCCTCGAACACCGCCTCGACCACCGCGTCGGCCTGGGCCAGGTCCTCGTATTTCAGCGTGCCGGTGATGCGCGCCAGCCTTGCGTCGCGCTCGGCCGGCTTCATCCGGCCGCGCTCGACCAGGCCGTCGTAGTTCTTGCGGATGCCGGCCAGCCCGCGGTCGAGCGCGGCCTGGTCGGTCTCCAGGATGGTCACCGGAATACCGGCATTGGCGAAGCAGATGGCGATGCCGCCGCCCATCGTGCCCGCACCGAGCACGGCAGCGGATTTGACCGGGCGTGTCGGCGTATCGGCGGCGATGCCGGGGACCCGCGCCGCCTCGCGATCGGCGAAGAACTGGTGACGCGCCGCCTTGCTCTGCGGCGTCTCCAGCAGCGCGAGGAACATCTCGCGCTCGCGCTTGAGTCCCTCTTCGAACGGCAGGTCGAGCGCCATCTCCACGGCGGCGACGGCGCGCTCGGGAGCGGCGAGGTGTTTCGCGGTCTTGGTCAGCTCGGCGCGCCTGGCCGGGAACAGGGCGCGGTCGGCGCTCTTGATCCGGTCCTCGCGGTCGCGGATGCGCGGCAGCGGCCGGGTCGCGGCAACACTCTCGGCAAAGGCGATGGCTCCGGCTTCGAGGTCGCCGTCGATGACGGCATCGATCAGCCCATTCTCCTTGGCCTTGGCGGCCGGGATGGGATCGCCGGACAGGATCATGGCAAGGGCCGCTTCGGGGCCGAGCAGGCGGGGCAGGCGCTGGGTGCCGCCCGCACCCGGAATGAGGCCGAGCTTGATCTCCGGCAGGCCGAGACGCGCGCTGGCCACGGCGACACGATAGTTGCAGCCCATGGCGAGCTCGAGCCCGCCGCCCAGCGCCGTGCCATGGATGGCGGCGACGATCGGCTTGGCGGCGTTGTCGAAGCGCTCGATCACCTCGATGAGGATGGGTGCGAGAGGCGGCTTGCCGAACTCGCGCACGTCGGCACCGGAGGGGAAGGTCCGGCCGGTGGCGACCAGCACCAGCGCCTGCGCCTGCTTGTCGGCGAGGCCCTGATCGAGCGCCGCGACCAGGCCGGCGCGCACGGCATGGCCGAGCGCATTGACCGGCGGATTGTCGATCGTGATGACGCCGGTCTTGCCTTTGAGAGAATACTGAACGGGCGAGGGCATGCATTGCCTCCGGAGGAGATCAGGGCGCCGGGGTGACGACCATCAGGGCGTCGAGAGCCAGAGCCCCTTTCTCGTAAGCCATCAGCGGATTGATTTCGAGCTCGGCGATACGCGGCGTGGCGCGGATCAGACCGCCGAGCATGGCCGCTACCTGCGCTACGGCCTTGAGGTCGATGGCTGGCGTGCCGCGAAAGCCGAGCAGCAACCGGGCGCCTTTGAGCGCCTTGAGCGCGGCGATGATCTCCTCCTCGCTGGCATCGGCGGGCAGCAGCCGCACATCGCCCAGCGCCTCGGCCCAGACGCCGCCCAGGCCGACGACCAGCACCGGCTCCCAATCCTCGTCGCGGCGCGCGCCCAGGATGAGTTCGGTGCCGCGCCGGGCCATCGCTTCCACCAGCACGCCATCGAGGGTGACGTCTGGACGGGCGCTGCGCACGTCGGCGTGGAGCTTCTGCCAGCCGATGACCAGCGCTGCCTCGTTGTCGATGCCGGCGATGACGCCGCCCGCGTCGCTCTTGTGCGGCAGGGAAGCGGCCTGCGCTTTGAGCACCACGGGATAACCGATGCGCGCGGCGATGGCACAGGCCTCTTCGGGCGAGCGGGCGAGCGCCGAGGCGGGGGCCGGGATGCCCAGGCTCGCGAGAATTTCCTTGGCCCGATACTCGGGCACGATGCCGGGTGCCGGCAGTGGGGGGGCTGTCACGGTGAGGGCTGGGGCCCGCGGGGCCGCCAAGGCTCGACCGAAGGCCGCGATGCGCGCCATCGAGCGCAGCGCCCGGTCGGGGGAGCGCAGGAACGGCACACCCGACTGGCGGATGAAAGTGGCACAGTCGGCATCGAGCGGCGACTCATCGCCCATGTAGACGAGCACCACGGGCTTCTCGGAGGCTTGCAGGACCGGGATGAGCGAGCGCGCCTTGTCCATCTGCTGGCGCGGCCCGCCGCCGATCACCGAGACGACCAGGCTGCCGACGGCCGGATCGGCGAGCAGCGCCCTGGCGCTGGCGCCGAACAGATCCGGATTGGTCATGCCGCCGGTGGTCACGTCGAGCGGGTTGTCAGGGACGGCGAGCGGCGGCAGCACGGCGGCGAGGTCGCTCTTGGTCGTTTCGGCGATTTCCGGCAGCGGCAGGCCGAACTCCTCGGCGAAATCGAGGGTCAGGCCGCGGAAGGCGCCGGAATTGGTCAGCACCGCGGCCCCCAGGGCCGGCGGACGGGGATAGCGGTGGAGCAGGGCCGAGGTATCGAACAGCTCGTCGAGCGTGTCGACCAGGACCACCGCTTCGCGGCCGAGCAGGGTGCGCATGACCTCGTAGTCGCCGGCCAGCGCGCCGGTATGCGACTGCGCCGCCTCGCGCGCCTTGGCGCTGCGGCCGGGATGCAAGAGCACGATTGGCTTGCCGCGTTGCCGGGCGCGGGCGGCCAGTGCCAGGAACCGCTTCGGCCGGCGAATCTGCTCCAGGAACAGCGTGATGGCGCTGGTGGCATCGTCGTCGACGAGATAGCCGAGGAAGTCCTCGGCGCCGAGATCGGCTTCGTTGCCGGTGGAGACGACATGCGACACCGGCAGGCCCTTGCCGGTCAGGGCATAGCGGATGGTGCCGGCCATGGCGCCGCTCTGGGCGATGACGCCGATGCCGGGGCCGGCGAGGGCGGCCGGCTCGCCCAGCACCTCGAAGGTCAGCGGTATACGCGCGGCATAATTGACCAGGCCGAGGCAGTTGGGGCCGAGCAGCGCCAGGTTGCCGTCACGCGCGGTCCTGGCGATCCTGCCTTGCGCCTCCTTGCCGTCCTCGCCGGCTTCACCGAAACCCGAGGCGAAGATCACCGCGGCTCCGGCCTTGCGACGCACGCAGGCGCTGACGGCATCGGCGATGGCCGCCGCCGGGACGACAAGGACGACGACGTCGATCCCTTCCGGCAGCGCATCGATCGTCCCGACGCAAGGGCGGCCGCCGATCTCGGTGCGGCTGCGGCTGACCAGATGCAGATCGCCTGAAAAGCCGAAGCGCTGGAGGTTGGCCAGCACCGCCCCGCCGAGTGAAGCGGGCTCCGGTTGCGCGCCGACGAGCGCGATCGAACGCGGCTTCAGCAGGCGGCTTACGGCAGCTTCGCGTTCATTTGTCACGGCGATAGGGGGCTAGACCGGGCTTGTATGATTTCTCGTCGAGGAACTGGCCCATGCCCTTCTCGCGGCCGCGCTCGGCATCGTTGAAGGTCGTCTGATCCGACTTGGCCATCAGGTACTCGCCAGCGGCATCCCACGGCATCTCGGCGGCATACTTGAACGCCGTCTTGGCCTGGCGCAGGACCGTAGGGTTCTTTTTCATCAGGGTCTGGGCGATGGCGATCGTGCGCTCGCGCAGCTTCGCCTTGGGCACGGATTCGGTGACCATGCCGATCTGGGCCGCCCGCTTGCCGTCGAAATTCTCGCCGGTCATCACGTAGTAGAGCGCCTCGCGCTGGCGCACCACGGTCGACAGCGCCTTGGAGACGATGCCGGCGGGGATGATGCCCCAGTTGATCTCCGACAGGCCGAAAATCGCCTCGTCGGCGGCCACCGCGATGTCGCAGGCGATCACCGGGGTGAAGGCGCCGCCGAAGCACCAGCCGTTGACCATGGCGATGGTCGGCTTGGGGTAGTTGAGCAGCCGGCGCCACTGCCAGGTGCCGTTGGTGCGATAGAGGCGGGCGCGGGCCACGGGCGTGTCGTCATCCGAGGAGCGGAAGTAGTCGCGCAGGTCCATGCCGGCGCAGAAGGACTCGCCGGCCCCGGTCAGCACGAAGACCTGGCAGCGCTCGTCAAGCTCGAGCTGGTCGACGATCTCGACCATCTCGTTGGCCATCTCGGCGCTGACCGCGTTGCGCTTGTCCGGGCGGTTGAGCGTCACCCAGGCGATGCCGTCCTCGAAGGTGACCTGGACGGTCTTGTATTCGTAGCGGAGCTGGGTGTTTGCCATAACGGTCTCTCTAAAGAAGACGGCGCGGGGCTAAAGCCCCGCGCCGTTGCTGTTTTTATGGGCTCAGGCGTGCCGAGCGGTCACTGCGGCTCGATCTTGGCGAGCTTGATGATCTCGCCCCAGAGCTTGTGATCGGCCACCACATGGTCGGCCAGGATCTTTGTGCTTCCGGGCCACGGCTCGGCGCCCACGTTGTTGAGCGCCTTCTTGGTATCTTCCTGCGGCACGATCTGGTTCAGCCACCCCGCCATCTTGTCGACGATCGGTTGCGGCGTGCCGGCGGGGAACCAGGCGGCCCACCAGGCGCTCAGGTCGTAATCCCTGATCCCGGAATCCTCCATCGAGGGCACGTCCGGCGCCAGCGAGCTGCGTTTGGCCGTGGTCACCGCCAGGGGCTTGACCAGGCCCTGGCGCGACTGGTTGAGCAGGAAAGTCGCGTCGGAGATGACGAAGTCGAGATCGCCTTTCGTCAGATCGGGGATCGACTGCGGCGTGGCGTTGTAGGCGACGCCTAGCGGTTTCAGCCCCAGCCGTGTCTTGTAGAGCTCGGTGGCGACCTGCGAAAAGGTGTTGGGATAGCCGTAGGTGCCCTTTTCCCCCTTGGTCTTGAGATGTGTCTCGAGGTCTTTCATCGAGTTGATCGGCGATTGCGGGGCGACGACCACCATGAAGGGCAGCTTGATCAGCGTCGTGACCGGCGCGAAATCCTTCACAGGATCGTATTTGATGTTTTTATAGAGGTGCGGGTTCGCCGACATGGTCGAGTTGCCGGCGGTGATGAACAGCGTGTAGCCGTCCGGCCGGGCATTCTTGACCTGCTCCGCGGCGATCTGGGTCAGTGCGCCGGGCTTGTTCTCGACGATGATCGGCTTGCCGTCGGTCAGCGGCCGCAGCCTGTCGGCGAAAATGCGCACGATGACATCGGCGCCGGTCCCGGCGGCGTAGCCGCAGATGATCCGGATTTCACGCGCGGGGTAGGCTTCCTGGGCGCCGGCCGGGCCGGCAAAGGCGGCGACCGCCAGGGCGGCGAGGGCCGTCGTCGACAGGGCCCGGCGGCTAAGCGATTGAATCATTCCATTTCCTCCCGTTGGGGCGCCTTGGGGCACCACTTCGCCTGCTACTCTAAGGGCTTGGCACGGCTGGTCAAGGCGTGCCTAAAGCTTGAAAAGACGGGCGGCATTGGCCCCGCGAACCGCCTCGCGCTGATCCGCCGGCAGGGCGTCGACCCGGGCCAGAATGCCCGTCATGTCGCCGATATTGTGGGGGTAGTCGGAGCCGTACATCACCTTGTCGGCCCCGCCCACCTTGATGCACAGGGCGAGGCTTTCGGGCTGGTAGGTGACGGCGTCGTACCAGATGCGCTTCAGGTACTCGCTGGGGTGGGCCCTGATCTTCTCGCGGCAGGGCGGCATGGTGTCGAAGCAGATATCGAGCCGGCCGGCGAGATAGGGCAGCGTGGCGCCGGCATGGGCGGCGATGATCTTGAGATTCGGATGGCGATCGAGGAAGCCGTCGAAGATCATGCGCGTGATGGCCGCCGTGGTGTCGACCATGAAGCCGATGGCGGCGGTCAGGTTGTAGACGTCGAAGCCCAGCTCCTTCACTCCCGGCGGCGCGGTCGGATGGACGAGGACGGGCAGGGCGCGGCGGTCGATCTCCCGCCACACCGGCGCGAACTCCGGATCGGTGAGGTGTCGCCCGAGGATGTTGGCCAGCACCATGACGCCGACAGCCCCCCGGTCGCAGGCGCGGGCCAGCTCCTCGACGGCGAGAGCCGGATACTGCCAGGGCAGCGAGGCCAGAAAGCGGATGCGCTTCGGGTGCGCCGCCTGGCCGGCGGCCATCCAGTCGTTCTGCATCCGGATGGCGGCGGCGCTGGTCTCGGGCGAGCCCCAGTAGGTCGGGCCGGAGACGCTGACGATGGCCATGTCGACCCCAGCCGCGTCCATGTCGCGCATCCGAAGGTCGTAGTCGAACATCGGCGGCGTCAGCGTCATGTAGGGCGCGCCGTCAGAGGTGATGACGTCGAGCCCGGCCTTGGTCTTCGTGCGCACGTAATGCGGCTTGCCCTCCTCGATCGCGCGATCGAGGAAGGCAGCCGAGATCATATGCGTGTGGACGTCGATGACGGCCACTGTCGGGATCCTAGATCTTGAAGATCCGCTTGGCATTCTCGCCACGCACGGCCTTCTTCTGCGCCTCGGGCAGGGCGTCGACGCGGGCCAGGCAGCCCTTCATGTCGCCGATATTGTGCGGATAGTCGGAGCCGTAGAGCACCTTGTCGGCGCCGCCGACCTTGATCGCCATGGCCAGCGCCTCGGGCGTGAAGGTCACCGAGTCATAGTAGATGTGCCGCAGGTAATCGCTCGGCGGGCGCTGTGTCTTGGTGCGGCAGGCGACCATGTTCTCGAAGCAGATCTCCAGCCGGCCCGCCAGGTACGGCAGCGTGCCGCCGGCATGCGAGGCGATCAGCTTCATGTTGGGATAGCGATCGAAGAAGCCGTCGAAGAACATGCGCGCGAAGCACAGGCTGGTGTCGAACATGAAACCGATCGAGGCGATCAGATTGTACTGGCGCATGTCCATGTGCGGCGTGCCGGGAGGGGCGGTCGGGTGGACCAGCACCGGCAAGGCGAGGTCGTCGATCGCCTTCCAGATCGGAGCGAAGCGCTCCTCGGTCAGCGAGGCGCCGTTGATACTGGCCAGCACCATGACGCCGACCGCGCCTTGCGCCACCGAGCGCTTGAGCTCGTTGACCGCGGCATTGGGATATTCCCAGGGCAGCGAGGCGATCCAGCGGATGCGGTCGGGGTACTGCTTCTGGGCGAGGGCCATGTCGTCGTTGACGATCTTGGCCGCCTCGAGGCTCACCGCCTCGCCGCCCCAGTAGACGTTGGGGCAGGTGAGCGAGACGATGGCCAGGTCGACCTTCGCCTCGTCCATGCGCTTGATGCGCTCCTCGTAGTCGAAATGGCCTTCCTGCGGCGTCATGAAGGGTGCGCCGTCGAGATGGATGCCCTCGGGAGCCGGGTAGTCGAGACTGCGCTTGATCTCGTAGCGCGGCTTGCCGTGCTGGCGCAACAGCTCGAACCACTGCTTGTTGAGCATGTGGGTGTGGACATCGATCGACGGCGTGGCCATGGGCTGTTTCCTCGTGGTCTTTTTCCGGCGCTGGCCCTAGGTTTGGCCAGCCAGCCTTGAGGGGATGCAGACCACCATGACCGCCGCCGCCACGCAAGCCTATACCGGGGTGTTTCCGATCGCGCCGACGCCGTTCAGCGATTCAGGCGATCTCGACCTGGAGGGCATGCGCCGGGTGCTCGACTGCATGGTCGACCAGGGCGTGGACGGGATCTGCATCCTGGCCAATTACTCGGAGCAGTTCCTGCTCTCGGACGAAGAGCGGACGACGCTGCTTGATCTGTGCCTGAAGCACGTAGCCGGCCGAGTGCCGGTGATCGTCACCTGCAGCCATTACAGCACGCGCCTGGCCGTGGACCGGGCCATGCGCGCCGAGAAGGCCGGGGCGAAGATGCTGATGCTCATGCCGCCCTATCATGGCGCGAGCCTGCGCGCGGACGAGAAGGGCATGCTCGAGCATTTCCAGCGCATCGCCGAGGCGGTCTCGATCCCGATCATGGTGCAGGACGCGCCGCTCAGCGGCGTCACCCTGTCGGTGCCGTTCCTGGTGCGCTTGGCGAAAGAGGTGCCGCAGGTCAGCTATTTCAAGATCGAGGTGCCGGGCGCGGCGGCCAAGCTGCGCGGCCTGATCGAGGCGGGCGGCAAGGCGATCGTCGGGCCGTTCGACGGCGAGGAATCGATCACCCTGATGGCCGATCTCGACGCTGGGGCGACCGGCACCATGCCGAGCGCCCTGCTGCCGGACCTGATCAAGCCGGTGGTAACGCAGTTCCTGTCCGGCAAGCGCAAGGAGGCGGCCGCCGCCTATGCGCGCATCCTGCCGCTGATCAACTACGAGAACCGGCAGTGCGGCCTGCGCGCCACCAAGACGGTGATGGCCGAAGGCAAGGTGATCAAGAGCGACGCCGTGCGCCATCCGCTGGAGCGCCTGCACCCGGCGACCAAGGCGGGGCTGCTGGAGCTGGCGCGCGAGCTCGATCCCGTCGCATTGAGGTGGGGGAAGTAACTGCTACCAGTGCCGCGCCGCGTCGGGCGAGGCGGGAATCAGGGTGATCGATTTGAAGATCTGCTCCAGCGTAGGGTAGTAACGCTTAAATCCGTCGTCAGGTCCGTACAACTCCACGCGATATTCGATCCAGGGCAGTATACGGCCTCTTGAGTCGCGATCCGCCTCATTCGTATTGATCCAGGGTCGATGGAACCTGCCGTCCCAATACGACCAGCCAAGATCTCCGCCCACGCAGGCCGCGCCAGCCAAACCAGCGAAAGTAAAGGGGCTGTCGATATCATCGTCCATGTTTCCCGCCCCCCTCATGCAGGCGACCTCGGCCACCTTCCGCGGTGTCCATTCCCATTCAGCGAGTTCGCTGCGATTCAGCCGGCGATTCGCCGTCGCTGTAATTTCGATAATGGTGTAGTCCTCCGTACGAGGGTGCCAGCTGCGGGAAGCCGGGGTGGTCGGGGTGAAATCCAAGGCCTGTGGGCAGGGATTATGCCGGCCGAAGAACAACATCAGGGTCTTGCGGCCACCGTAATACTTATCCGCTGTCCGTATGCACGGCATTGCGCCTGCCGGAACAGTTACCGTGAAGTGGCCCAGCGGATCTTGGAACACGGCGAGAGGGAATGGTTCGAGCCGGTCCGCCGCGGCGGGAGTGGAAAGGACCGCGGCGAGAAAAACGCAGCCTGGCCAGAAACATTGAAGCATCCCCCTATCCTCATTCATGGGCAGGTTCCCGGGACTTCCAGTCCTCTTTCGCCGCCGTCACGCTCTTGTACATGCGTCGCAACTGGTCCTTGTAGGTGTTTGGGTCGGGATACTCGGAATTGTAGCGGGGTTTTTTGGGGCCGCCATCCGTCTGCAGCTTCTCGACAAAGCTTTCTATATCATCCGTCCGGCCAAGACGTTCGGGCCACATTCCATCACGGAAGATATTTAACGCCGTCTCTAGTGACGGATACGTCACCTTCCTGCCGCCTTTGACAAAGCCGAATGGGTTGTTCTTGTCCCGGGACAGGTTCTGGGTGCCGGGCTGGGCGACGGCGCCCCACCAGCCGCTTTCGTGGGCCGCGAGTGTCAGCAGCAGGTCCTCGTGAATCCCGGTCATCTCGGAGATCTTCCGGATGGGAGGAAGTAGCTCGTCGAAGAACCGCATCTTGTCTTCGCGCGTCGCGCTGCGACCTTGCGGGTTCGGCTCCAGCATGAGCTGCCCGTCCGGCAGGCGGCTGTCGGAAACTTTGAACTTATCCAATTCATCGCTCATGGCTGGCTCCTCGGATTTGGCCCTGAGCATAAAAATACATTTTGTCTTAAATAGGGCGGCGCTCCGCCTGCTTGGGTAGGTCCGCTAGAGGCCGAGATACGCCTGGCGCACACGGTCGTCGTGCAGCAGCTCGTCGCCGGTGCCGGAGATGACGATGCGGCCGGTCTCCAGCACATAGGCGCGCTGGGCGAGCTTGAGGGAGACCGCGACGTTCTGCTCGACCAGCACGATGGTCAGGCCCTCGTCGTGCAGCCGCTTGATCACCCGGAAGACCTCCTGCACCAGCGCCGGGGCGAGGCCGAGCGAGGGCTCGTCGAACATGATCAGCTTGGGCCGGCCCATCAGGCAGCGGCCGATGGCCAGCATCTGCTGCTCGCCGCCCGAGAGCGTGCCGGCGGCCTGGCGCTTGCGCTCGGCCAGGCGCGGGAAGCGGTCGTAGACGTAAGCTAGGGATTCCGCGGCCTTCGCCTTGGCCGCGGCGGATATGGCGCCGAGGTCGAGATTGTCGGCGACACTCATGGTCGGGAAGATCTGGCGGCCCTCGGCCACCTGGCCGATACCCAGCGCCGCCACTTCGTGGCTGGGGCGGCCGGCGATGTCCTTGCCCTCGAAGACGATGCGACCGCGGGCGGGCGTCTCCATGCCGGCGATCGAGCGGATCAGCGAGCTCTTGCCCGCGCCGTTGGCGCCGACGATGGCGACGATGGCCTTCTCGGGAATCTCCAGCGACACGCCGTCCAGCGCCTGGGCGTCGCCGTAGTAGAGGTCGAGCTTCTCGACGGTCAGCATCAGACCGCCTCCTCGCCGAGATAGCATTCGAGCACGGCCGGGTCGCGCACCACCTGCTCGGGCGTGCCCTCGGCGATCTTCTCGCCGTGGTTCAGCACCACGACATGCTGGGCTAAAGCCATGACCGCGCGCATCACGTGCTCGATCAGCAGGATGGTGATGCCTGTATCGCGATTGATCTCGCGGAAGAAGCCGACCATCAGGTCGACCTCGGTGGGGCGCAGGCCGGCCATCACCTCGTCGAGCAGCAGCAGTTTCGGTTTCGTGCCCAGAGCGCGAGCCACTTCGAGCCGCTTGCGGTCGGGCAGGGTCAGGCTGGCGGCGACCTGGTTGCGCTTGGCGGCGAGGCCGAGCCGCTCGAGGATGGCGACGGCGCTGCGGCGCGCGGCCGTGACGTCGGGTTCGGCGTGCAGGCAGCCGACCAGGACATTGTCCTCGACCGTCAGTTCGCCGAACGGCCGGACGATCTGGAAGGTGCGGGCGATCCCGGCGGCGCAGACCTGGTCGGGCCGCATTCCGTTGAGGCGCCGGCCGTTGAAGGTGATCTCGCCCTCGTCGGGCGTGAAGACGCCGGCGATCAGGTTGAAGGTGGTGGTCTTGCCGGCGCCGTTGGGGCCGATCAGGCCGATCAGGCCGCGCTCCGGCACGTCGAAGGACACGGCCTTGACGGCCTGCAGGCCGCGGAAGCGCTTGGAGATGCCGCGCACGACGAGGCCGCTCATTTCGCGCCTCCGTCGAGGCCGAGCTTGCGCCACAGCCAGGGCCAGACGCCGCGGCGCTGGAAGACCACGATGACCACCACGCACAAGCCGTAGAAGACCTGCTTGATGCCGTCGAGCTTGATGCCGAGATCGCGCAAGGGCTCGAGCAGCACGGTGAGCGCTTCACCCAGCGGCGTCAGGATGAAGGCGCCGATGATCGGGCCCATCAGCGTGCCCACGCCACCGATGATGGCGCCGAGCAGCATGTCGATCGAGCGGGTGATCGAGAAGATGGCGCTGGGGAACAGGTTGTTGTTGTAGAAGGCGTAGAGCACGCCGCCGAAGGCGGTGAGCGCCGCCGAGAGCATCACGGCGAAGATCTTGTAGCGGAAGGTGTTGATGCCCAGCGCCTGCGCCGCCTCCTGGTCCTCGCGGATGGCCAGCCAGAAATAACCCAGTCGGCTGGAGAGCAGGGCGCGGCAGAGGATGAGCACGCCGATCGTCGCCGCCAGCCAGACGTAATAGAACATGGTCGGCGAGCCGCGCAGGCCGAGCAGGTCGTTGCCGCCGCGCCCGCCGGTGACCGGAAGGAAGAAGCCGCCCGAGCCGCCGACCCACAGCCAGTGGTCGAAAAGGATGCGGGTGAACTCGGCGAAGGCGATGGTCAGGATCGCGAAATAGACACCGCCGATCTTGAAGCGGAAGCCGAGGGCGCCGATCGCCGCGCCCGCCGCCGCGGCGACCGCGCCGCCGGCCAGCATGCCGAGCCACGGGCTGAGGCCGAAATGCACGTAGAGCGCCGCCCCGGTATAGGCCCCGAGGCCGAAATAGAGCGCGTGGCCGAGGCTAAGCTGCCCGGCGAAACCCATCATGATGTTCCAGGCCTGGCCGAGATAGGCGAAGTAGAAGACCAGGACGAGGACGGAGAGGGCGTAGCCGTCGATGAAGAGCGGGGCGGCGAGCAGGGCGGCCAGCAGCAGGCCGAGATACAGCCGGCCGCGTGGCGGGATTTCCGCAAGCCAGATCTTGATCATAGGAGCGCCGCCTCAGGCCCGCTTGCCGACGAGGCCTTGCGGCCGGAACAGCAGCACGAGGATCAGCAGGCCGAAGCTGAACATGGACTTGAGCGAGGGCTGGATGAACAGGCCGGCCAGCGCCTCGGAGACGCCGATCAGCACGCCGGCCAGCAGCGCGCCGGTCAGGCTGCCCAGCCCGCCGACGATGACCACGACGAAGGCGAGCAGCGTGTACTCGACGGCGAGGAAGGGCTGCACGTCGACCAGCAGCAGCAGGATGCAGCCGGCCGCGCCGATGCACACCGAGCCCAGGCCGAAGGCCAGGGCAAACAGGTGCTTGACGTTGAGGCCGGTGACCCGCGCGCCGACGATATTGTCGCCGCAGGCGCAGATGGCCTTGCCGATCCAGGTCCAGCGGAAGAAGGCGGCCAGCAATCCGGCCACCGAGATGGCGGCGATGCCGGCCAGCACGCGCACCTTGTCGAGCAGCAGCGGGCCGATCTCGTAGGAATCGTAGGCGTAGTCGAGCTGCACGTTCTGGGCGTTGGGCCCGAAGATCATCAGGCAGCCCGAGACCATGGCGATGGCGATGGCCGCCAGCAGGATGAACTGCATATGGTCGGGCACGTCGATCAGCCGGTTGATCAGCCCGGCCTGCAGCGCGTAGCCGGCGGCGAAGAGCAGGGCGCAGACCAGCGGGATGCTGACCAGCGGGTCGAGGCCGAACCACTGGAAGGCGAGCAGGGCGGCGTACATGGCGATGACCATCATCTCGCCATGGGCAAAGTTGACGATCTTGCAGACGCCGAAGATCACCGACAGGCCGAGCGCCGACAGGCCGTAGATCAGGCCGGTCAGCGCGCCGCTGGCGATCTGGTTGAGATAGACTTCGATGGGCATGGGATGGGCGATACTCCTAATCTGTCGTGCCCGCGAAAGCGGGCATCCAGGGCAACCGATACGCTGCTTGGCCCCTGGACCCCCGCTTGCGCGGGGGTGACAGAAAAGAGTGCATCTTGCTCTAGCGCCGCGCCTGCCAGCCCGGCACCGGGAAGACGAAGTTGCGCTCGGCCGAGGAGAGAGGAAAGACGACCTTGGCATCGCCGTCAAAATTCTGGATGCCGGCGATCCTGACGGTATCATTCTGGCCCTTGGCGTCGAACTTGATGCCGTCGCTGAGCGCCGCGTTATCCTTGATGTCGGTGGCACGGATGGCGGCGGCCAGCGCCTGCGGGTTGGCCGAGCCGGCGCGCTTGTAGGCGTCGGCCGCGACCAGCATCGCCTCGAAGGTGAACACGGTGTTGGTATCGACCACTTGTCCCGGGAACATTTTCTGGTGCGCCTCGATCATCCTCTGGGCGAGCGGCTTGCGCGGGTCGTACCAGGGGACGGTCGAGATGACGAAATTACCGTTCTTGCCGAGGGTCTTCATGTAGGCGCCCTCGTAGTAGCCCGGGCCGGCAGCGACGATGCCCCACGGCTCCCAGCGCTGCTTGACCATCTCGCGCGTCAGCAGCATGGCGTCGTTGAGGCGGCTGACGGCCAGCAGGATCTCGGCGCCGGTGGCCTTGGCCTTGGCGACCTCGACCGACAGATCGCGCGCCTGCGGATCGTAGGAGATGTAGTCGACGATCTGGTACGGCATGTTCATGCGCGGATAGATGCCGCCGAAGGCGCCGCGCATGGCCGTGCCGAAGGTGTCGTTGACGTGCAGCACGACGCATTTGCTGGGAGAACGCCCGGAGGCGGCGAAGAGCTGCTTCTGGACCTCGAACGTCCCCGCAACGATTCCCGGCGCCCGCGGGAAGTTGCGGAAGACGAACTTGTAGCCCTGCTCGGTGATCGGCGGCGCCGCGGCGATGTTGATGACCAGCGGGATGCCGCGCTGCTCGGCCACCTGGGCGAGAGTCGAGGTCTGGCCGGAGTCGAACGCGCCGACGAGAAGCTGGGCGCCGGCGTTGATCAGGCGCTCGCCGGCCGCACGGGCGACGTCGGGGTTGGACTCGGTGTCACCCAGCATGATCTCGATGTTCGCGTAGCCCATGTCCTTGAGCACCGGCAGGGCGGCCTGGGCGCCGCGGTTACAGGCCTGGCCGATCTGGGCAAGGAAGCCCGAGCTCGGATGGATGACGCCGACCTTGAGGGCTGCGCCCTGAGCGAAGGAGCGGCGGATCGGGGCCACGCCGGTCAGCGCGGTCGCGGACGCGCCGGCGATGAAGGTACGGCGCGTGACGGGAAGACGGGTCTTCGGCATCGGTTCCTCCTGTTCTAAGGGCGACGTTTGGTCGTCGCCTCGGTCAATGGGCAGCCCTGGAATTGGGCGGATTGTGCGGTCCGGCGGGGAAGCCGTCAACGGCGGCACGGCCCCCCTTAATTGTTATATGATGTAACAAATTTTTTCCCCCGGCGCCACGCTCATGCGGTCGCGTCATGCACACGGGCCAGCAGGCGCAGCAGCTGCCGCTTCTCGGCCGCTGTCAGCAGGCGGGTCGCCGTGCGCTCGTGGCGGGCGGCCATCGAGCGCAGGCGGGAAAGGGTCGCCCGGCCACGAGGCGTCAGGTACAGCCCCTGGGCGCGCCGGTCGCCGCGCACGGCCCGGCGCTCGATCCAGCCCCGCCGTTCGAGCCCGTTGATCATGCCCACCAAGTTCGCCCGCCGGATGTCGAGCGCCTCGCTGATGGCGATCTGCTTGAGGCCGGGATTGGCGCCGATCACGGTCAGCACCGAGAACTGGCCGGGCCGCACGTCCAGCGTCTCCATGGCCCGGATGATGTGCTGGAAGATCGCCACCTGGGCCCGCCTTATGGCGTAGCCGACATGATGGGGAAGAGTGGCAAGGTCGATTGCCGAGCCGTTGCGGTGATGCGGAACCCGTCGGGCCATAGGGGAGGGACTAGAGCCCGACCTTGCCGGCGCGTTTGTCGAGGAAGGCGCGCAGGCGCTCCTGCGCCCCGTCGGCCCCCTGCACCAGGCTGGTCATGATCGATTCCATGAACAGGCCCTCGGCCATCGGCATGTCGGCGATGCGCGGCAGCGCGTTGAGGATGGCGTAGTTGGTCATCGGCGCGTTGGTGGCGATCTTGGCCGCCAGTTCCAGTGCCTTGTCGAGCGCCTCGCCCTTGCCGACGACATAGTGGGACAGGCCGAGCGCCTGGCCGGCCGTCGCGTCATAGGCCCGGCCGGTCAGCATCATCTCGGCCATGCGCCCCGCGCCGATGAGACGGGAGACTCGCACCGAACCGCCACCGCCGACGAAGATGCCGCGCTGGCCCTCGGGCAGGGCGTAGAAGCAGCTCGGCTCCGCCACCCGGACATGGGTGGCGCTGGCCAGCTCCAACCCGCCGCCGATCACTGCACCGTGCATGGCGGCGACCACCGGCAGGCCGCCCATCTGCACGTAGTGAAAGGCCTCGTGCCAGAACTGCGAGTGCCGCATCGTCTCCTGCGGCGTGCGCGTGGTGAGCTCGCTGAGGTCGAGACCGGCGCAGAAATGCTCGCCGGCCCCGTGGATGACCGCGGCCTTGGCGTCCTTCGGCGGATCGCGGAAGAAGTCGCGGATCGCCACGATCAACGGGTCGTTGATGGCGTTGCGCTTGGCCGGACGATTGAGACGCAGGACCGCGACGTCGCCGCGCATCTCATGGACAAGGAGGTCGGTCATCGGTCTGGCCGTGCGCGCTGTCGCTCAGCCGGCGCGGCGCATGGTCGACATGGCGCCGGTCGAATCCGCCAGCGCCGCGAGCTTGCGGTCGAGGCGCTCGAGCAGGAAGCTCAACTCCTTCTGGTCGTCCGCGTCGAGCGAGCCGCCCGGCGTGCGCAGCTTGGCCGAGGCGATGATGCCGCGGCGACGCAGGATCTCCTTGCGGATGGCCAGGCCGACGCCCGGCTGGTTCTCGTAGCGGACCAGCGGCAGGAAGGCGTCGTAGAGATCGTTGGCGCCGCTGATGTCGCCGGCGGCGTACTTCTTGCACACGCTGACCAGCATCTCGGGGTAGGCGACGCCGGTCATGGCGCCGTCCGCGCCGCGCGCCAGCTCCTGCGGCAGGAACATGGCGGAGTTGCCGACCAGGATGCTGACGCGGCGCTGCCCCTTGGCCTCGGCCTCGCGCACCTTGCTGATCTTGCGCAGGCCGGGAACGTCCTCGGCCTTGAGCATCTTGATGCTCGGGAACCTGGCGATCATGCGGTTGATCAGCGGCGCCGACATGTGGACGGCGGTGAGCTGCGGATAGTCCTGCAGGCAGATCGGTACCTGCTCGCCGAGCTCCTTGATCAGGCCGCCGAAGTAGTTCTCGATCTGCTCGTCGGTCTTGAGGCCGGCATTGGGGGAGATCATGACGCCGGCGGCACCCAGGTCCATCACCGTGTCGGTGAGCCGCTTGAGGTTGAGATTGCCGGCGCTCGACACGCCGACCACGATCTGCACCTTGCCGGCGACGCGCTTGAGCACGCGCTTGACGAACTCGGCCGACTCTTCGTTCGACAGCTTGGGCGCCTCGCCCAGCACGCCGAGGATGGTGATGCCGTCGACGCCGCTCTCCAGGTAGAAGTCGACCAGCTTGTCGGTGCTGCCGTAGTCGATGTCGCCCTGATCGGTGAAGGGCGTCGCCGAGATGATGTAGACGCCCTTGGCGGATTCATCGAGCAGGCGGCCGGCCATGTTCAGTCTCCAGAATGCAGAAAAGTTGGGCATTTGTACCGGCTGGCCGCCCGGGGCGCCAGCCCCCCGGGCGGAGGGCCGAGTTGCGGTATAATCCGTCAACCGCTGCCCCCAAGGGGCACGAGCAAGGGAGGACATCATGGACCCGCGGATCATCCATCTTTACGACGAATACACTCACGCGCCGCTCGACCGGCGAGTGTTCCTGGAACGCCTGGCGATCATCGCCGGCGGCACGGCAACGGCCAGCGCGCTGCTGCCGGTGCTGGAGAACAACTACGCCCAGGCGGCGATCGTCGATCCGGTCGACGTCCGGCTCAATATCAGCACCGTGACCTACAAGGGCCATACCGGCGATATCAAAGCCTACCTCGCCACGCCCAAGGCCGGCCCGGCCCGGCGCCCCGGCGTCATCGTCATCCACGAGAATCGCGGTCTCAATGCGCATATCGAGGACATCACGCGCCGCGTGGCGCTGGAGGGCTTCACGGCGCTCGGGCTCGACCTGCTGACGCCGCTGGGCGGCACGCCGAAGGACGAGGACCAGGCGCGCGAGTTGATCGGCAAGACCGACCGCATGGATGCGATGCGTAACGCGCAAGCCGCCATCGCCTATCTCAAGAGCCGGCCGGATGCGACCGGCCCGGTCGGCGTCACCGGCTTCTGCTGGGGCGGCGGCATGAGCAACCTGCTGGCAGCTCACGCGCCGGACCTGGCGGCGGCAGCACCCTATTACGGTCTCGTGGCGCCGACCGCCGACGTGCCGAAGATCAAGGCGAAGCTGCAGCTGCACTATGCTGGCAACGATCCGCGCATCAATGCCGGACTGCCGGAATACGAGGCGGCGCTCAAGGCAGCGGGCGTGCAGTACGAGCTCTTCGTCTACGAGGGCGCCGAGCACGCCTTCAACAACGACACCGCAGGGGTGCGCTACAACAAGGCCGCCGCCGACCTCGCCTGGTCGCGCACCATCGCCTTCTTCAAGCGGACGCTGGCGGTGGGGCCGGCGTAAGCAAAGTGATAGTCGTCACCCCGGACAAGCGGCGTTCCGACGCTGCGCGATCCGGCGTCCATCGTGCCGCTGGATAGATGGACCCCGGGATAGATGGACCCCGGCTTTCGCCGGGGTGACGACTGTTCTGGTGGCCAGCTAGAACTTCGGCACTTTCGGCCCGTTCTTCACCAGACGGCGGATGTTGTCCTCGTAGATCTTCTTGCGGTCAGCCTCCGAAATCTTGAGGTTGTTGATCGCCTGGATGATCTCGCGGATGAACAGCGGCCCGCCTTCGGGATCGAACGGGCAGTCGGCGCCGAACACCACCTGGTCGAAGCCGAAGAAGTTGAGGCCGCATTCGATGCCGGCCTGCGAGCCCGACAGTGACGTGTCGCCGTAGAACTTCTTGAAGTGGTTGATCGGACGGCCGAGCTCCTTGAGCAGGGGGCCGTAATCCTCGTCCGCCGTGCGCGTGCCGAGCTGGTCCCAGCCATGGCCCACGCGCCCCTCGAAATAGGGCGCCATGGCGCCGAGATGGTGGGTGATCACCTTGAGCTTGGGCAGCTTGATGAAGAACTTCGAGAAGACCATACGCGACATGGCCGCGCTCGTTTCGTAGGGCCAGCCGAAGGTCCACCAGATCTCATACTTGGACTTCTTCTCGGTCGCGTAGTCCGCGAAGCCGGCGCCGCGCGTCGGGTGCATCCAGATCGGCAGGTCGTATTCGGCCATCTTCTCGAAGATCGGCCAGAATTCCGGATCGTCGAGCGGCCGGCCGTTCACGTTGGTGAAGATCTGGATGCCGATGGCGCCCATGTCCTCGATGGTGCGCTTCATCTCCTTGAGCGCCTCCGGCACGTTGTTCATGCCGATCGAGGCGACGAAGGCCGGGAAGCGGTCGGGACGCTTCTTCACGATCTCGGCCATGCCGTCATTGGCCAAGCGGGCGAGGGCCGGGCTCTGGTCGGGCTTGGCCACGGTCTCGATGGCCGGCAGCGAGAGGGTGAGAATCTGCTGATAGTCCTTGCCGAACTCGTCCATCATCTTCAGGCGCGCATCGAGGTCGTAGAGCACCGGGATGTGCAGCCAGCGCTTGATCGCCCCCTTGTCGGGCGCGATCTCGACCATCTTGTCGAAATACGAGCGCGGAAAAATGTGGCTGAAGGCGTCGATCTTCATAAGTCCCCCTCGAGAGGCGTGTGCCGTTCCAGTCGCGAAAACGCGTGAGGCTGGCCACTGCGGCGGGGCAAGTCAAGCGCGGGGCCGGTGGGTGGTGGGACGGCCGTTTCCATCCGGGCCGAAACGCGGCTATTGACTCACTGATCCACTAGTATGGTAGTGCTTCGGCAAGCCAAGACCCCGCGCGGGACGTCAACCCGCGCCTCGAGGAGGAAACCCATGAAACGTTTCTTCGCCATCGGCCTGGCCGCGACCGCGGTTGCCCTGGCCGCCCTGTCTCCGGCACCGGTCGAGGCGCAGGCCTATCCCGACAAGCCGGTACGCCTGATCATTCCCTTCGCGGCGGGCGGCACGACCGACCTGATGGGTCGCATCCTGGCGCAGAAGCTCAGCGACACGATGGGTCAGCGCTTCGTCGTCGAGAACCGGGCGGGGGCCGGCGGCAACGTGGGCTCTGCCATGGTCGCCAAGGCGCCGGCCGACGGCTACACGCTGGGCATGGGCACGGTGAGCAGCCATGCCATCAATCCCAACCTCTACGCCGTGATGCCCTACGACAACCTCAAGGATTTCGCGCCGATCTCCCTGATGATCACCCAGCCCAACGCGCTGGTGGTGAACTCGAAGGTGCCGGCCACCAACCTCACCGAACTCGTCGCGGCGCTGAAGGCCAAGCCGGACACGTACAGCTACGCCTCCTCGGGCATCGGTACCTCGATCCACATGGCGGCCGAGCTGCTCAAGATGATGACCGGCACGCAGATGGCGCATGTCCCCTACAAGTCGAGCGCCGAAGTGATGACCGCGACGATCTCAGGCGAAACCCAGCTCGCCTTCGACAACCTGTCGTCGGTGGTGCAGCACGTCGAGGAAGGCCGGCTGCGCCTGATCGGCGTGACCAGCAAGGAGCGCTCCTTCCTCAAGCCCGACGTGCCGGCCATCGCCGAATCGCTGCCCGGCTTCGAGGCCACATCGTGGACCGGCTTCTTCGCGCCGGCCGGGACGCCGCGCGACATCGTCGTGCGGCTGAGCCAGGAGACGCAGAAGATCGTGCGCCTGCCCGACGTCGCCGAGCGCCTGCGCAGCCTCGGCGCAACGCCGGTCGGCAACACGCCGGAAGAGTTCGCGGCGTTCATGGCGGCCGAGACGAAGAAGTGGGCCGACGTGGTCAAGGCCTCCGGCGCCAAGGTCGAGTAGGCCTTTGAAGGCAACATCCTCAAAGCTCGGGGACGGGCGCTTCGTCGCCGAGCGGCGGGTGACGATCGCCCAGCAGGCCTACCAGTTCCTGCGGCGGGAGATCATCGACGCGCGGCTGCTGCCGCGCGCCCCGCTCTCGGAGCAGGAGCTGTCGCAGCAGCTCGGCGTCAGCCGCACGCCGGTGCGTGAGGCGCTGATCAAGCTGGCTGATGAAGGCTTGGTCGATATCTACCCGCAATTCGGCTCGTTCGTGGCGCCGATCAAGCTGGCGGAAGTGTTCAACAGCCAGTTCGTGCGCGAGGCGCTGGAATGCGCCGCGCTCGAGCGGGCCATCGAGCGCATTGACGAGGCGCAGGCTTCGGCACTCAAGCAGATCCTCGACAGCCAGCGCAAGCATCAGCGGGCCGGTGAGCGCGATGCGTTTTTCGAAGCCGACGAGAAGATGCATGCCTACCTGATGACGGTGGCGGGCCATGAAGCCGTCTGGCCGCTGGTCGAGAACGCCAAGGCCCAGATGGACCGCGTGCGGCACCTCAGCATCCGCAGCGAGCTCAAGCTATCCTCGGTCATCCAGGAGCACAGCGCCATCGTCGACGGCGTCGTGCGTCGCGATCGCGACGGGGCGCTGGCCGCCCTGCGCACCCACCTGCGTGGCCTGTTCCGCAGCGTCGACGCCCTGGTCAGCGAGAACCGCCAGTATTTCGCCGAGGAAGGCGAGGGCGCGCCCCGCCGCGCCAAGAAGTGACCGGGATGAAGATCACCGATATCCGCACCTTCCTGATGCAGGCCGGCAAGCCGTCGGACCGCGCCTGGGCGTCGGACGCCAAGGGCCATCAGGGCTCGCGCAACTGGCTGTTCGTCAAGATCTACACCGACCAGGGCATCACCGGGGTCGGCGAGTGCAGCGGCTGGCCGCGGGTGATCGAGACGGCGGTGCTCGACCTGCGCAGCGTGCTGCTCGGCGAGGACCCGGCCGATATCGAGCGGCTGTGGCAGAAGATGCTCACGGCCCAGATGGGCCACGGCATGACCGGCATCGTGGGTGCGGGGGCCATGACCGGCATCGACATGGCGCTGTGGGACATCAAGGGCAAGGCGCTGAACACGCCGGTCTGGAACCTGCTGGGCGGCCAGGTGCGCGACCGCATCCGCATCTACTCGCATGCCAGCGACGCCGAGACGGCGCTCGATCTCAAGCGCCGCGGCTTCACCGCGGTGAAGACCGGTGGTGTCGCCAACCCGCTGCAGAAGGTCGAGGCGATCCGCGAGGCGGTCGGCGACGAGATGGACGTCATGGTCGACCTGCACGGCCCGCCCTGGATGACGCCGAAAGATGCCATCGTGCTCGGCCGGGCGCTGGAACCCTTCCACCTGCTGTTTCTCGAGGACCCCGTGGCGCCGGAGAATATCGAGGGCCTGGCGCGGGTGCAGGACCATGTCGCCATCCCGATCGCCGCCGGCGAGCGCTCGGCCACGATCTGGGGCTGGCGGGCGATGATCGAGCGCGAGCTGGTCGACGTCATCCAGCCCGATACCGGCCGGGCGGGCGGTATCAGCCAGATGAAGAAGCTCGCCGGCATGGCCGAGGCGCATCACATCATGCTCGCACCCCATTCCGGCTCGCTCGGTCCGGTGGCGGAGTTCGCGGCGCTGCATCTGCTGGCCGCGATCCCCAACTGCCTGATGCTGGAGCGCATCGAGGACGACTGGCCCGGCCGCTACGAGGTCATCAGCGAAAGCCCGAAGCAGAAGGACGGGCATTTGCCTGTGCCGACGGCGCCGGGTCTGGGCGTCGACATCCGCGAGGATGTGATCGCCCGGCATCCGAGCACGGTCAATGTCAGCATCGCCGGCGGCGGCTACGAGCCGGGCACCGAGGGCGAGCACGTCTATGTCCAGACGCGGCTGCGCCGCGCCGCCAGCTTCAAGCGATCGAAGGGAAAGTCATGAGCACCCTAACCGCCCAGAACCGCGAACGCCTCAAAGAGATCAGCGTCGCCACGCTCTCGACGGCGCTGATGAAGAAGGGCCTGCGCAACCAGGTGATCTACGGCTCGCTGCCGCTCAATCCCAAGGGTCCGCGCATGGTCGGCGAGGCCTATACCCTGCGCTATATCCCGGCGCGCGAGGACCTCGACCACATCAAGGTCTTCGAGGACCGCAGCCACCCGCAGCGCAAAGGGATCGAGGAGTGCCCGCCGGGCCACGTCTTCGTCATCGACTCCCGCAAGGATGCCCGCGCGGCTTCCGCCGGCTGCATCCTGGTCACGCGGCTGATGAAGCGCGGGGCCGCCGGCATCGTCACCGACGGCGGCTTCCGTGATTCGCCTGATATCGCGCAGCTCGATTTCCCGGCCTATGCCGTGCAGCCCTCCGCACCCACCAACCTGACGCGCCATCACGCCATGGATCTCAACGTGCCGATCGGCTGCGGCGACGTCGCCGTCTATCCCGGCGACATCATGGTCGGCGACGGCGAGGGCGTAGTGGTCATTCCCGCCGGCATCGCCAACGAGGTGGCCGAGGAAGGCTACGCCATGACCCAGTTCGAGAATTTCGTCGAGGAGCAGGTGCGGGCGGGCCGCACGATCTTCGGCCTCTACCCGCCTGATGAGAAGACCCGCGCCGAATTCGAAGCCTACAAGGCGAAGAAGAAGTAGAGAACCAAACGATCAATCCGATCCAACCAATCGACAGAGGAGGAAATCATGCGTAAATCGGGAGTTTTCTGCGCGGCACTGCTGCTGGCATCGGCTGCTTTCGTACCGGAGGCATTCGCCAAGTCAACCCTGCGCCTCGGCACCGTGCTGGCGCCCAACGATCCGCTGATCCTGGCCGCCCAGCAGATGAAGCGCGATGTCGAGCGCCGCACCAACGGCAATGTCGAGGTCCAGGTCTTTCCGAGCTCGCAGCTCGGCGACACGCAGAACATGATGGACCAGGCCCAGGCGGGGGCCAATGTCGGCACCTTCGTCGAGGGCTCGCGCGTCAGCCCATTCGTGCCTGAATTTAATGTGCTCGTCGCACCTTACGCCTTCAGCAACGTCGATGAGCTGGCGAAGTTCGTCGAGACGCCGCTCTTCGCCGAGTGGAACGAGCAGCTCAAGAAGAAGACCGGCCTGACCCTGCTGTCGTTCAACTGGTACCAGGGCGCCCGGCACATGCTGACCAAGAAGCCGGTGACCACGCCGGCCGACCTCAAGGGTGTCCGTGTGCGCACCATCGGCGAGCCGTTGTGGATCAAGACCATCGGCGCCATGGGCGCGGTGCCGACGCCGATGGCCTGGGCGGAAGTCTACCCCTCGATCCAGACCGGCGTCATCGACGGCGCCGAGGCCCAGCCTTCGGCCATCCGCGGCGCCAAGCTCTACGAGGTGGTGAGCCACATCACGCTGACCGAACACATCTTCCTGATGAGCGGCCTGATCGTCAGTGACAAGTGGCTGCAGTCGCTGCCGGCCAATGACCGCGCGGTGGTCATGGAAGAGGCCAAGAAGGCCGGCGCCATGGCGCTCAAGAGCAACGTCGAGCAGGCGGATGCGATCTTCAAGGAGATCAGCGGCCGGGGAGTCAAGGTGACGACGATCGACAAGACGCCGTTCCGCAACGCCGTCCAGCCGGTCTATGCCGAGCTCGGCCTGACCAACATGGTGGCCGCGGCCCGCAAGGCGATCGGTCAGTAAGCCAGAGACGACCCCGCGCGGCGACACGGGTCGCGCGGGGAGCTTTTCCGGGGGCTGTTCCGTCATGATCGTGGTGTTTCTTCAACGCCTGCGCCAAGTGGAGCGCGCCCTCGCGGGCGCTCTGCTCATCGCTATCGTCGGGTTGGTCATCGTCGCTTCCGGCACCCGCTACATGGGGATGCCGGTCATCTGGGCCATCGAGGTGACGCAGGCGGCGTTCGTCTGGCTGTGCGTCTTCGCCGCCGACCTGACCCTGCAGCGGCTCGGCCATTTCAGCGTCGATATGATCGCCAATCTCCTGCCGCGCCGCGCCCGCCAGGTGCTCGAGGCGTTCAATGTGCTGCTGGCCGGCGCCCTCCTGGCGGTACTGGCCTGGTACGGCTTCAAGTTCGCGAGCTTCACAGGCATGCGACCGCTGCCGATGACCGGCGTGAGTTCGGCGGTGGCGACTGGCGCCTTGCCGGTTGGCTTCTGCCTGATGCTGATCACTCTGGCGGAGCACCTCGTGGCGCGCCTCAAGGGCGAATCGCCGGTCGCTGATGCAAGTGCGCCGCGCGAGGTGATGTAGTGCTCACCCTCATCGGCATCCTCTTCACGATCTTCCTTGTTATCAACCTGCCGGTGGCCTTCGCCCTGGCACTCGCCTCGTCGCCGGCCTTCCTGTTCGGCGACTACATGCCGCCCAGCGTGGCCATCGAGCGCATGTACGGGGTGACGCAGTCCTTCCCGCTGCTGGCCGTGCCGTTCTTCATCCTGGGCGGCAACCTGATGAACACCACCGGCATCACCGAGCGGCTGCTGCAGTTTGCCCGGCTGCTCACCGGCTGGATGGCCGGGGGCCTGGCCCAGGTCGCGGTGGTGCTCAGCATGCTGATGGGCGGCATCTGCGGCTCGGCCGTGGCCGACGCCGCGATGGAGGCGCGCCTGCTCGGCCCGGCCATGCTCAAGCGCGGCTACTCCAAGGGCTATACGGCCTGCGCCATCGCCTTCAGTTCCGTGATCACCGCCACCATCCCGCCGAGCATCGGCCTGGTGCTCTTCGGCTTCGTCAACGAGGTCTCGGTGGGCAAGCTGCTGCTCGGCGGCGTGGTGCCCGGCATCCTGATGACCGGCGTCATCATGGGCGTCACCGGCTATCTCGCCCACAAGCACGGCTACCAGCCGGAGCTCAGGCAAAAGCCGACCCTGCGGGAGCTGGGGGTCAGCGCCAAGCAGTGCTTCTGGGCACTGATGTTCCCGATCTTCCTGCTCGCCGGGTTCCGCTTCGGCGCCTTCACTGCCACCGAGGCGGGCGCCATCGTCGTGCTCTACGCCCTGGTCGTCGGCGTGGCGATCTATCGCGAGCTGACCTGGAAGACCTTCATGGATGCGGTCAACCACTCGGTCAACGACACCGGCATGGTGATGCTGATCATCATCATGGCGGCGGCGCTGGGCCACGTGATCATCCTCGAGCAGGCGCCGCAGGCCTTCGGCGAGCTGCTGATCTCGTTCGGCAACGCCTACGTGACGCTCTTCGTCGTGCTGTTCATCCTGTTCGTCGCCGGCATGATCATGGAGGCGACGGTCAACGTCCTGCTGCTCACACCGCTGCTGATGCCGGCCCTGATCGACCAGGGCTGGGACCCCGTCCATATGGGCGTGGTGATCGTCATCCTGATCACCTTCGGCGGCAACACCCCGCCGGTCGGTGTCATCATGTACACGGTCTGCGGCATCCTCAAATGCAGCTTCGAGGAGTTCGTCAAGGTCTCCATCCCCTTCATCGCGGCGATGGTGATCTTCCTCTCGGCCCTGGCGGTCATCCCGCAGTCGGTGCTGCTGCTGCCCAACTGGCTGATGTAGGGCTCAGACCACGCTCTGGTGGCGGGCGATGCAGGTGCGCAGGACCTCGTCGCCGTCCTTCTTCCACCAGTTGTTGGCCGAGAAGATCTCGACCTCGCACTGGCCCGTGAAGCCGGTGGCCTCGACCCAGCCGCGGATGCGCGGGATGTCGATGACGCCGTCGCCCATCATGCCGCGATCGAGCAGCAGGTCGGCGGTCGGCACCAGCCAGTCGCAGACATGGAAGGCGAGCACGCGGCGGCCGGCGCGCCTGATCTGCGCCTCCAGCTCCGGGTCCCACCACAGGTGATAGATGTCGACGGCGACGCCGACGCCGTCGCCGAGCGCGTCGCAGATGTCGTTGGCCTGGCGCAGGGTGTTCACGCAGGCCCGGTCGGCGGCGTACATCGGGTGCAGCGGCTCGATGGCCAGCGGCATGTTGTTGGCGCGCGCGTAGGGCAGGAGGGCGGCGATGCCGTCGCGCACCTGCTGGCGCGCATCGACGATATCCTTCGAGCCGGCGGGGATGCCGCCGACCACCAGCACGAGGCACTTGGCGCCCAGGGCCACCGCCTCGTCGACACAGCGCCGGTTCTCCTCAATGGCCTTCTGCCGGCCGGCGGCATCGGCGGCAGTGAACATGCCCCCGCGGCACAGGCCGGAGACCTGCAGCCCGTGCTGCTTGATCAGCTTCGCCGCCTTCTCGACGCCGCATTCATGCAGCTTGTCGCGCCAGGGCGCGATGCCGCCGATCCCGTGCCGGGCGCAGCCCTCGATCACCTGCTCCAGCGACCACTGCTTGACGGTCGCCGTGTTGATCGACAGCAGCGCCTTGTCCTTCGACAGGTCGCGCATCAGGCCTCGACGCCGCGCGTGGCCATCACCAGCCGCATGCGCGATGCGGCCTTCTCCGGGTCGCTGAGCAGGCCGGCGGCGTCGGCCAGGCGGAACAGCTCCGCCAGGTGCAGGGTCGAGCGCGTGCTTTCCTGGCCACCCAGCATCGTGAAATGGTCCTGGAAGCCATTCAGATAGGCGAGGAACACGACACCGGTTTTGTAGAAGCGCGTCGGCGCCTTGAAGATGTGGCGCGAGAGCGGGACCGTCGGTCCGAGGATGCCGCGGAAGGTCTTCTCGTCGCCGCGGGTCAGCGCGCCCAGAGCCGCGGCAGCGGCGGCGGCGATTGGATCGAAGATGCCGAGCAGGGCGTCGGAATAGCCATCCTTGTCGCCGGCGATCAGCTCGGCGTAGTTGAAGTCGTCGCCGGTGTACATGCGCACGCCCTTGGGCAGGCGCCGGCGCATGGCGATCTCCTTGTCCTTGTCGAGCAACGAGACCTTCACGCCGTCGACCTTGCGCGCGTTGGCAGCGATCATCTCGACCGCGACGTCCATCGCCTTCATGTGGTCGCCATGGCCCCAGTAGCCGGCCAGGGCGGGATCGAACATCTCGCCCAGCCAGTGGATGATCACCGGCTCCTTCACCTGGCCGAGGATGCGGCTGTAGACCTTGAGATAGTCGTCGGGCTTCTTCGCCGCCTTCACCAGGGCGCGGCTGGCCATCAGGATGATGCGGCCGCCGGCCTTCTCTACGGCCGAGCACTGCTCCTCGTAGGCGCGGATCACGTCGTCGATCGTGACGCTGGCTGTCGCTTCGAGATGGTCGGTGCCGGCGCCGCTGGCGACGATGGCGCCCGGCGTGCCTTTAGCCGCGTCGACGCTGCGGGTGATCAGCTCCAGCGCGTGCTTCCAGTCCAGCCCCATGCCACGCTGCGCCGTGTCCATCGCCTCGGCCACGGCCATGCCCAGCGACCAGAGGTGCTGGCGGAAGGCGATGGTGCGCTCCCAGTCGATGCTGATATCCAGCCACGGGTCGTTGTCAGCCAGCGGGTTGGGCACGACATGCGCGGCCGCGTAGGCGACACGGCTGAACGGCGGCTTGGCCGCGGGAAAATTACGCGGCGCCTTCGTCGTGTAGGCGGCGATAGGCCCGTTGGCGGTCGGGAGTTTCAGAGTCGGCATGGGCATCACCTCACAATCGTCATGCCGGCGAAAGCCGGTATCCATCGGATCGGATGGACCCCGGCTTTCGCCGGGGTGACGGGCAGTTTTTCGATCAGATCTTCAGCTTCGGCAGATCGATCCATTTGCGCTGCTTCCAGCTCTTGAGACCGGCCTCGGCGAGCTGCACACCCTTGGCGGCTTCGAGCAGGTTCCACTTGAACGGCGCGTTCTCGCAGAGGTGCCGGATGAACATCTCCCACTCGACCTTGAAGCCGTTGTCGTAGGTGCCCTTGCCGGCATATTCGGTCCAGGTCTTGAAGAGATCGATCGGCTGCGGCACATCGGGATTCCATACCGGGCGCGGCGTCTCGGCGCGCGACTGGGTCAGGCACTTGATCAGGCCGCTGACGGCCGAGCCTTGCGTGCCGTCCACCTGGAAGGTCACCAGATCGTCGCGGCGCGGGCGCGTGCACCACGAGGTATTGAACTGGGCGACGATACCGTTGCTCAGCTGGAACGTCGCATAGGCGGCGTCGTCGGTATCAGCCTTGTAGGGCTTGCCGCTTTCGTCCCAGCGTTGCTTGATGTTGTTGACGCCGAGGCACGATACGCTCTTCACATCGCCGAAGATGTTGTCGAGCAGATAGCGCCAGTGGCAGAGCATGTCGAGGATAATGCCGCCACCGTCCTTCTTCCGGTAGTTCCACGACGGCCGGTTGAGCGGCTCGGGCTGGCCCTCGAAGACCCAGTAGCCGAAATCAGCCTTGACCGACAGGATGCGACCGAAGAACCCGTCATCGATCAGCTCTTTGATCTTCATCAGCCCGGGCAGGAAGATCTTGTCCTGCACCACGCCGTTCTTCACGCGGGCCTTCTTGGCCGCCTTGGCAAGCGAGAGGGCGTCTTTGAGGTTCTCGGCGGTGGGCTTCTCGCAATAGATGTGCTTACCGGCGGCGATGGCCTGCTTGACCAGCTTGGCGCGCAGCTTGGTGGTTGCCGCGTCGAAGAACACCGTGTCCTTCTTGTCCTTGAGCGCCGCCGTGAGGTCGGTCGTCCAGCGCTCGATGCCGTGCTCGCGCGCCAGCTTCTCCAGCTTGCCGGCGTCGCGGCCGACCAGGATCGGGTCGGGCATGACACGGTCGCCGTTCTTGAGGGCGACACCGCCCTGCTTGCGGATGGCGACGATCGAGCGGATGAGATGCTGGTTCATGCCCATGCGTCCGGTGACGCCGTTCATGATGATGCCGAGACGCTGCTGAGCCATGGACGATTCCCTCTAAGCGGAAGCGGTGATGAAGGTGGAGCGGGGCTGCGGCATGAGCCGCATCTCCCGCCAGTCGGGTTCAGCGCTGACGGCGAAGCCGGGACCCGCGAGCGAGCCGATGGCGAGCTGGCCGTTGGCGATCTTCAGCCGGACCTTGCCGTCGGTCCGGTGATAGAGGTCGTGGTGGGCCGCCAGGAAACGGTCGGTCTCCGCCTTGGGCGCGCCGGCGAAGCCGTCGACGTAATGGTGGCCATTGCGCTCCACATGCGTGAGGCCGATGAGATTGACCAGCGCAAGGTCCTGCTGCACGCAGATACCGGCCTGGGTGGTCAGGTCTTCGGCGGACATCAGATGGTCGCTGCCCCACTGCTGCACACGCGCGGCATTAATCAGCGACTTGTAGAAGCCCTTGCAGGTCTTCGACGAGATGCCGGCATAGCCGAGAGCCTTAGCGCGGGGGAAGACATCGAGCGTATCGTCGCTCTCGTCGATGATCACCGGCTTCAGGGCCGCGAGCGTCCTGACGTCGCGCGCCAATGCCTGTTGGCGCTTGATCGGTTGCTCGATAAACACCACTGAGTCAGCGAGGCGCTGGAGGGCTGGCGTCTCCTGGATCCTGTGCCAGAGCGCGATGACCGCCTCGACGTCGTCGTATTGCTCGTTTCCATCCAGGGTAGAACGATAAGTGGGCCCGCGATCGAGCACTGCGGCTATCGCGGTCAGGCGCGCGATGTCGGCCGCGATGTCGCCGCCCACTTTCAGCTTGAACCAGGTATGGCCGTAGGCCGCGCAGACCTCTTCGAGCGTTTCCGGCAGGCCGTCATCGACCCGGGATTTCACGTCGGCCGCGGTGATGGGGTCGACAAGGCCGACAGTGTGGCGGGCGGCAATACTCGACGCTGGCTTTCGGCTGCCGAGGAAGCCGTCAAAGTCGAAGCCCCGCAGATCGGGGGCGAGCTGGGTCGGCTCGATGCCGGCCAGATTGCGCTGGGTAGCCGCGTAGAACGACAGGCCTTCGAGCCGGCAGAGCGCGTCGAAGAGAGCGCGGTCGAGCAGCGCCGGCCCGTAGCAGGCGATCAGCGCGTTGAGACCGAGATCCTTGCAAATGTCGATCTGCGCCCGGTAGTGCGCACTGAAGAAGCCGAAGGCCGTTCGGGCGACGCGGTCGCCTGTGTAGAGCTCGCGCGCGGTCTTGGCCGACAGGCGGAGCTGCTCGAAATTGTCCTCGTTGGTCAGCGCCAGGTTCTTGTCGAACCACTTGGGCGCCAGCATTTCCGCCGCCATGCCCCAGCCCGAGCGGCCGTTGGCCAGCTCGATGCGGGCACGCAGGAAAAGCTGCGGGCATTCGGTCAGCGTCACCACGCCGAAACGGAAGGGCAGGCGCAGGCGTACGTCGCGCTCGAAGAGCTCGACCTCGCGCAGCCGGAAAGCGGGGGCGGCGCTCACGCTTGCGCCTCCAGGATGCCGCGCACATAGCCGATGGCACGTGCGGCGGCGGCCGGCCCGTCGGGGATGTAGTCGAACGGCTCGACCGAGACGGCGCCGGTATAGCGGTTGCGCTTGAGAGCCGCGAAGACGGGCGCGAATTTCTCCGTGCCCTGGCCGGGCCCGCGGCGGTTGCGGTCGTTGACCTGGACATGGGCGACGAGGCCGGTCGGCAGCCACTGGTCGATCAGCTCCGGCAGGGATTGCGTCTCGCTGAGGCCCGCTGAGCTGGTGTCGAGCATGGTGCGGATGGCCGGGCTGCCGATCTGGGCGACGATCTCGGCCGCCTCCTTGAGTGTGTTGACGATCGGCGTCTGGTCCTTGGACAAGGGCTCGATGCAGTAGGAGACGCCGGCGCGCTCGGCCGTCTCGGCGACCGCCGCCCAGCACTCGACGGCCCGGGCCCGCGCTGTCTGATGGGTGTCGCCCGTTGCGATGCCGCGCTGCGCGGGTGAGCCATGGACCAGCACCGTGCCGCCCAGGGCGGCGCACAGATCGATCAGCCGGCGCATGACGTCGATCGTGTTGGCGCGCACATTCTTGTCCGGCGAGGTGATCGACAGCCCCTTGGGCGTCACCAGCAGCCAGTGCAGGCCGACGACAGTGAGGCCGGCTGCCTCGACCGTGCCGCGGATGCGGGTGCGCTCGGTCGTCCCCAGCAGATGAGGCTGCTCACCCAGGGTGAAGGGAGCCAGTTCCAACCCGTCATAGCCCAGCGCCGCGGCGAAAGCGCACTGCTCCGCCAGGCTTTTGCCGGCAATGACCTCGTTGCACAGGGCGATACGCATGGGGGCTCAACTTGTAACCAGTTGGTTACTTACTACGGGAACCGCCGGCGATCAAGCTCCAGGCGCGCGCCCCGGCTTGTTGAACCGCCGTGATGTTCATCGCCACCGCCAGCAGGCAGATGCCGAAGAGCACGGCGCTGATCGGCCGGGTGACAAAGGGGGTGAGGTCGCCGTCGGACAGCACCAGACCGCGACGCAGGTTCTTGTCGAGCAGGTCGCCGAGCACGATGCCGAGAACGAACGGCGCCATCGGGTAGTTGTACTGCCGCAGGACGTAGCCGAGGATGCCGAAGCCGATCATGGTCCAGACATCGAAGAGCCGCTGCGCGATGGCGAACGAGCCGATGACGCACAGCACGAAGACGATCGGCATGATGATCTCGCGCGGCACCTGCAGGATCTTGATCAGCGGCCGCACGAGGAGAAGGCCAAAGACCAGGATGCCGATCGTCGCATAGAGCATCATGGCGACGACGTCGTAAACGAACTGCGGGTTGTTCACCATGATCATCGGCCCGGGCTGCACACCGTGGATGATCATTGCGGCCATCAGCACGGCGGCCGGGGCGGAGCCCGGCACCTGCAGCGCCAGCACCGGGATCATGGCGCCCGGCACGCAGGCATTGTCGCCGGTCTCGGCCGCCATCAGGCCCTCGACGGAGCCTTTGCCGAACTTTTCGGGCTCCTTGCTGGCGCGCCTGGCGGCGGCGTAGGACGACCACGAGGCGACGTCTTCGCCTACGCCGGGGACGATGCCGATGAACGTCCCGATGATCCCGGAGCGAATGATCGTGCGCCAGTACTGCAGCACGTCGCGAATTCGCGGCAGGTAAGAATCGAAGCTGTGGATTTTCGCCCGGGTGACGCGCTCGCTCAGCACGCTCAGCACCTCGGCGAAGCCGAAGGCGCCGACCAGCGCCGGGATCAGCTGGAAGCCGCCGGCAAGATCGCGGCTGCCGAAGCTGAAGCGATCGTAGGCATGGATCGAATCCTGGCCGATCGTGGCCACCAGCAGGCCGAGAAAACCGGCGAGCCAGCCTTTGAGGGCATCGTCGCCGGTGAGCGTGCCGGAGATAATGACGCCGAACAGGGCGAGCCAGAAGAACTCGAAGGCGCCGAACTTCAGGGCCAGCTCGCCGAGCACCGGCGTGAACAGGGCGAGCGCCACCATGCCGATTAGCGTGCCCAAGACCGAGCCGGTGGTGGAGATGCCCATGGCGCGGCCGGCAAGGCCCTGACGGGCGAGCTGGTAGCCGTCGAGGCAGGCGGCGGCGTTGGCCGGCGTGCCGGGGATATTCAGCAGGATAGCGCTGCGGCTGCCGCCGTAGATGGCGCCGACATAGGTGCAGACGAGGACGAGGAGAGCCACCTCGGGCTGCATCTTGAGGGTCAGCGTGGTCATCAATGCCACACCCATGGTCGCGGTCAGACCAGGGAGGGCACCGATGATCAGGCCAAGGAGAGTCGCTCCCGCGACGTAAGTCAGGGTCAGGGGATCGGCGAAATGCACCAGCGATGTGCCGAACAGGGAAAGCCCGTCGAGCATGGCTAGGGTAGCCGCACCAGGAACAGCTCCTGGAAAACGAGGGTGACGCCGGCGGCCGTGCCAACGGCGCAGAGCAGGGCCGTGACCGTGCCCCGGCCGAGCGTGCCGCTTGCCCGGTGCTCGGACCAGCGGAAGACAAGGATGCTCACGAAGACGAACAGCGTCGTGGTCAGCCAGAAGGGCAGGCCCCGGCCGACCAGGCCGACGCCGTAGGCGACGCACAGGACGGCGGCGATCAGCAGGCGTGGTGTGAGCAGCTGCACGGCGGCGCCCTTTGCCGCGGCGCCGTCCGCCCGCAAACTTCGCACGAGAAGCGCCGTGCCCAGCACGATCAGCCCGATGCCGAGCGCTCCCGGCACAAGGCCCGGGGCGGTATACGGGTTGATGTGAAGGGCTTCCAGCCGGTCCATCGTCCAGGCGCCGTAGAAGACGGCGGCGCCGAAGACGATCCAGATCAGCGACCAGACGAGATCAGCGGACGCGGCTGGCCGCTCAGTCATGCCAGGGGCAAGTCCTCAAGCAGAAAAGGCGCGAGGCAAGCACGCGGCCCGCCTCGCGCCTCGTCGTAAATGTCAGCTCTGCGGCTTCGGAATGCCGACGGTGTCCGGTGACACCTTGGCCTTGCCAGCCTCGAACATCAGCCAGGAATTCGCCTGGACGGCGGGCATGGCGCGGGTCTGCGCTTCCGCACCCGCTGACGGAGCGAAGAGCGCGCCGCGGCTGGTGGCGTACTGCTTCAGGGCCGCCGAGTTGGCGATCTTATCGGCCCAGATCTTCTCCAGCGTGGCGATCACTTCCGCCGGCACGCCCTTGGGGATGAACACGCCGAAATAGTTCGTCGCGGCTTTAAAATTCGGGATCACCTGGGTGATCGGCGGAATGGATCCGAATCCCTCGAGCTCGATGGCCCGGTCGCCGACCACCGCCAGCGGGCGGATGCGCTTACCGCGGATCATTTCGGCCTGCTCGACGGTGAGCTGCGTCGTCACCTGGGTCTCACCGGCGACCGTCGCCACGACCGCCGGGTTGCCGCCGTCATAGGTGACATGGCGGTACTTCACCCCGGTGGCCCGCGCGATGGCTTCCATGGCGTTGTGGCCGGCCGAGGTCTGGCCCGCCGTTGCGACGGTGATCTCGCCGGGCTTGGCTTTCATCGCGTCGATGAGCTGCTGCAGCGACTGATAGGGCGTCGCGGGGTTGACACCCACGGTGGAGACATTGGCGACGTTGAGGAAGAGATGCCAGTCGGTGATCTTGGTGTCGAGCATGCCGAGCACCGGGTAGGTGCCGAGATCCTGGGCCGCGCCGGCCGTCCAGGTGTAGCCGTCCTTGGGGGCCTCGAGCGCGTTCTTGGTGCCGATCGAGCCGGAGGCGCCGGGCTGGTTGACCACGACGACCTTCTGGCCGAGGGCGCTTTCGAGCTCGGAAGCGGTGATGCGCGTCACCTGGTCGGTCGAGCCGCCGGGAGCCCAGGGCACGATGAGGTTGATCGGCTTGGTCGGCTTCCAGTTCTGGGCCGCGGCATCGCCGGCCACCACTAGGCCAAGCGCGGCAATAGCCGTAAGGGCAATACGCTTCATCGTCGCCTCCCTGGTTTGTAACTGGTTGGTTACATAGTAGGGCAGGCCGGTCGGATGGGCAACAGGGGCAAAGCCCCGCCGCCCATCGATGCAACCGATGAAGGCTCTTAACGAAGAGCCTCAGACTTCGAGATGCCCGCCGACCTCGATGGCGCGGTTCGGGGGGATGCCGAAATACTCGGTGGCGTTGAGCGCGTTGTTGGCGATGAAGATGAACAGCCTCTGGCGCCAGCGTGAGCCGATGGTCGAGCGCTTGGCGGCGCGCAGGCGCTCGCGGCCGACGAAGAACGACGTCTCCATCAGCTCGAAGCGCAGCTTGTTCTGACGGCAGAGCCGCAGCACGAAGCCCATGGTCGGCTGTTCCATGAAGCCGACCCGGATCAGGATCGCGCTGAATCCCTTGTCGTATTCCTGGATCTCGATGCGCCGGTCCTCGGAGACGCGCGGTACGTCCTCCGTGCGCAGGCTCATCAGCACGACGCGCTCATGGAGAGACTTGAAGTGCTTCAGCGAGTGCAGCAGCGCGGTCGGGACCTTGTCGAGCTGGCTGGTCAGGTAGATGGCCGTCCCCGGAACGCGGACCGGCCGGTCCGGCCGCACGCCGTCGAGGAAGGTGGTCAGCGGTAGCGCGTCCTGCTCGCGGCGGGTCAGCATGGCGGCGCGGCCGCGCTGCCAGGTCGTCATTACCAGAACGCCGAGAATGGCCACGACGATGGGGAACCAGCCGCCGTCGAAGAGTTTGAGCATGTTGGCACTGAAGAAGACCAGGTCGAGGAACAGGAAGAAGCCGAAGACCGGCAGCGCCAGCGCCAGCCTCCAGCCGACGACGCCGCGCATGTAGATGAAGGCAAGAATCGTGGTGACCACCATGTCGCCGGTGACGGCGATGCCGTAAGCCGCACCCAGGTTGTCCGAGGTATGGAACATCAGCACGAGCAGGACGACGGCGATCAGCAGCATGAAGTTGACGCGCGGCACGTAGATCTGGCCGGCTTCCTCGGCAGAGGTATGGCGGACGTCGAGCCGCGGCAGATAGCCGAGCTGGATCGCCTGGCGGGTCAGCGAGAAGGCGCCGGAGATCACCGCCTGCGAGGCGATGACCGAGGCGAGTGAGGCGAGGATGACCAGCGGGTAGAGGCCCCATTCCGGCGCCAGATAGTAGAACGGATTCTCGAGTGCCTGTGGATTGGCCAGCACCAGCGCGCCCTGGCCGAAGTAGTTGAGCAGCAGCGCCGGGAACACGAAGTAGAGCCAGGCGCGCTTGATCGGGCCGCGGCCGAAATGACCCATGTCGGCGTAGAGGGCTTCGGCGCCGGTGACCGCCAGGAAGACAGCGCCCAGCACCACGAAACCGAGTCCGGGCGACGCCAGGAACGTGCCGACGGCGTAATAGGGATTGAGCGCGAGCAGGACGTGCGGGTTCTCGACGATCTGCGTCACGCCGAGCACGGCCAGCACCGAGAACCAGACGACCATCACCGGTCCGAAGAAAGTGCCGACGCGGCCGGTGCCGTGTCGCTGGACCGCGAACAGGGCAACCAGGATGACCAGCGAGATCGGCAGGATGTAGGGCTCGAAGACCGGGGTGGCGATCTTGAGGCCTTCGACGGCCGAGAGCACGGAGATGGCCGGCGTGATGATGCCGTCGCCGTAGAACAGGGCGGCACCCACCAGGCCGGCGCCAGTCACCCAGCGATGCCACGGGCTGGACGAAGGAACGGCGCGCAGAGCCAGGGCGGTCAGCGCCAGCAATCCGCCTTCGCCGCGGTTGTCGGCGCGCATGATGACCAGCACGTACTTGATGGTCACCACCAGAGTCAGCGCCCAGGTGATCATTGACAGCACGCCGAGGACCGAGGCGTCGGTGACCTCGCCGTACTCCTTCAGCGACTGGCGAAAGGCGTAGAGCGGCGAGGTGCCGATGTCGCCGTAGACCACGCCGAGCGCGAGGAGCACGAGACTTTGCCGGCGCCCCGTTTCGGAAGGGGCGGGTTCATAGGCAGCGGCGCGCGTCATGTCGACCGTCCATGGTGACGAGGCGCCACTCGCCCGCGAAGGCGGGGGCGTCTACAGGGGTCCGAAGGGTTCTATGCGGGGCGAAGGATCGCGCGGGGATTGATTGAGGTGCGCTGGCATCAGGGCCATGTGTGCACTGCAACATAATAGGTATCAGGACCCTTTTTGTCCTGTGATAACCGATAAGTATTTGTAATTAAAGGTATATTTCTAACATCAGGCCAGCCAGCGGTCGCGGTTGGCGCGCACGAAAGCATCGTCGTTGAGGTGGGGGTAGGCGGCATAGACCCGGTCGATCTCGGCGCGCTGGCCGGGACCGAGATCCTCGCGCGGATCGAGGCACCAGAGGCCTTCGAGCAGGCCCTGGCGGCGCAGCACCTCGTGGCAGCCGGCGATCACGCCGTGGAAATCGTTGGCCACGTCGAAGATCGCGGCGTTGCAGTCGGTGACCTGGGAGTCGAGCGCCAGCAGATCGGCCGGGATCGGCCCGGCCTCGATCGCCTGGTGGATCCGCCCCAGCAGCTCGACGGCCTTCTGCACCCAGACGCTCCAGTGGCCGAGCAAGCCACCACGGATGCGCGTGGTCACGGGCTGGCCCTTGGTCACGGTGACGAACGGCGTCAGCAGGTCGAGCACGATATGATCGTCGTTGCCGGTGTAGAGGGTGATGCGCTCGTGGGCGCCGGCCTCGACCACGCCGCGGATGACGTCGAGTGTGCGATAGCGGTTGAACGGCGCCATCTTGATGGCGACCACGTTGTCGATGGCGGCGAAGCGGCGCCAGAACGAGGCCGGCAGCTTGATGCCCCCGACCGCGGTCTGCAGGTAGAAACCGATCAGCGGCATCTCGCTCGCGACCGCGCGGCAGTGCTCGATCAACTCGTCCTCGGAGGCCCCCTTGAACGCCGCCAGCGACAGCAGCACGGCGTGGTAGCCCAGCTCGCGGGCGAGCTGCGCCTCTTTGAGGGCCTGGGTGGTGCGGCCGACCGCGCCGGCGATCATCACGGGCGGCTTGTTCGGCGCCCACTCGCGCGCGGTCTGTGCCGCGAGCTCGAGCACCGGCCGGTAGAGACCGACCTCGCGGATGGCGAACTGCGTGGTATGGACGCCGACCGCCAGGCCGCCGGAGCCGGCGTCGAGATAGTAGCGGCTCAGCGCGCGCTGGCGCCGGGTGTCGAGCTCGCGCCTGGCGTTGAGGGCGAGCGGATGCGCGGGGATGACGGCCCCGGCCCGCAACGTCTGTTTCACCGCTTCCGGCCAGTCGGTCCAGCTCAGGCCCATGGTCACGTCCTCAGCGCCTGCAGGACCATATCGACATTGTGCGCGCGGCGGCGGCGGCAGGCCTCGTCGCTGCCGAGGTCACGACCGAAGATGGCCGACAGGGTCCAGTTGTTGGCGAGGAAGAAATAACCGACCGAGGCGATGGTGATGTAGACCTGCACCGGGTCGAGGCCGGTGCGGAAACAGCCCTTGGCGACACCGCGCTTCAGGATGCCGTCCACCAGGTTGACCAGCGGACTGTGCAGGTCGCGCACCTTCTTTGATTGCTTGAGATGCCGGGCGCGATGCAGGTTCTCGTTGTTGAACAGGCTGACCATCTCCGGATGGTCGCGGGTGTAGTCGAAGTTGAACTCGACCAGCCGGCGGATGGCATCCTCGGGCTCGAGATGATCGAGATCGAGCGTACGCTCGGTGCCGCGCAGGCCTTCGTAGACGCGCTCCAGCGCCGCCAGGTAGAGCCCGTCCTTGGAGCCGAAATAGTGATAGATCATGCGCTTGTTGGCGCCGGCCCGCGCCGCGATCTCGTCCACGCGTCCGCCGGACAGGCCCTTGGCCGCGAACTCGGCCTGCGCCGCGGCGAGGATCGCCTCGCGCGTGCGGTCGGGATCGCGCTTGCCGTTGCCCGTACCCTTGGCGCGCTTAGTACGTGCCATCGCGCGTCTCGTAATGCGTCGGCTTGCCGAGACTGGCCTGCCCGCGCTGCACCCAGTCAGCCACCCAGTCGATCATCCGCGCCAGCGGCACGGTGGGCGGCCCGAACAGCCGCATCGACGCTTCGGTGTTGACCAGCCAAGCATCGGCGGCCTCCTTGCCGGTGAACTGCGGTGTCACGCCGAAGCGCTGGCCGAACTCGCCGGCCAGCCAGCGGATGCTGATGGTCTCCGGTCCGCTGACGTTGAGGGGCGTGGTCGGGCTCGTGCAATGGGCGAGGGCGCGCAGCACGCGCGTATTGGCGTCGCCCTGCCAGATGACGTTGACGTGACCCATCGACAGGTCGAGCGTCTGGCGCGCCAGCACCTTCGAGGCGACGTCGTGCAGCACGCCGTAGCGCATGTCGATCGAGTAGTTGAGCCGGATGATGCGGCCAGGCGTGCCATGCAGCTTGGAGAAGTGCAGGAACATGCCTTCGCGCGCCACGCAGGAATTGGCGTAGATGCCGGGTGGCGGCGTTGCCTGTGTCGCCTCGGTGGCGCCGCCACTCTGCACGTCGACGTAGGGATAGACGCAGCCGGTGGAGAAGGCGACGATCCGCGACTTGGCAAAGGCCTCCGCGATCAGCGCCGGCACATGCGCGTTCATCGCCCAGGTCAGCTCCTCGCTGCCCGTCGAGCCGAACTTGCGGCCGGCCATGAACACGACGTTCGGCAGTCTGGGCAGCGCCTCGACCTGCCTGCGGTCGAGCAGGTCGGCGGCGATGCACTCGATGCCGTGGCGCTGAAGCTGGTCGCGCAGGCCGGGCTCGCTGAAACGGGCCACGCCGACCACGCGGCGCGACGGCATGGCGCGCCTGGCCAGCCGGGCCAGGGTCGGGCCCATCTTGCCGCCGACACCGAGGACGATGAGATCACCGGGCACGCGCTCCAGATCGGCGATCAGCGCCGCGCCGGGCGTGGTCATCACCTCCTCGAGATGCTCGACGTCGCGAAAGCGGTCGGGCAGGGTCATTGCGTTTCCTTGCGCACGACGGCTCCGGCCGGCCGCGCTATAAAGTAACTGATTGGATACTAATGCCATGGCCGGGACACCGGCCACAAGCGGGCGACCGGAAGAGAGCAGCGCATGATCGTCATCGACTGGGGCACGTCGAGCTTCCGCGCCTACCGGCTGGCCGAGGATGGTTCAGTGCGCGAGCGCCGCGAGGCGCCGCTCGGCATCCTGCAACTCAAGGGGCCGCACTTCGCCGGCGCCCTTGAAAGCCAGGTCGGCCACTGGGAAGCAGAAGACGACGGACCGGTGCTGATGAGCGGCATGATCGGCAGCCGCCAGGGTTGGGCCGAGGCGCCCTATGTCGAATGCCCGGCCGGAGCCGACGACATCGTCGGGCGCCTGATGCCAGTGGAGTGGCGGAAGCGAAAGCTGTGGATCGTCCCTGGCCTGGTTGATCGCACGCGTGGCGTGCCCGACGTCATGCGCGGCGAGGAGACGCAGCTGTTCGGCGTGCTGGAGACGCTGGGGCAAGGCAGTCATCTGGTGTGTCTGCCGGGGACCCACAGCAAGTGGGTGCGCGTCGAGAACGGCCGGATTGCCGGCTTCCGCACCCATATGACCGGCGAGGTCTTCGCCGTGCTCAAGCAACACAGCATCCTCGGCCGGTTGATGAGCATTGGAGCCGACGATGACGCGGCCTTCGGCGAGGGTATGGTGAGGGCGAGTGAGGCCGGCGGCCTGCTTCATCATCTGTTCGGCGTTCGTACCCGAGGCCTGTTCGAGGAGGTGCCGGCAACCTCCCTGGCCTCGTATCTCTCAGGGCTGCTGATCGGTCATGAGCTGGCCCAGGAAGCCGACGGTACGGCACGGGTGGTCCATGTCCTGGGCGCGCCCCAGCTGGCGCCGCTCTATGCCCGCGCCCTGGCGCGTTCCGGCCGGGAAGCCGTGATCCTCGACGCCGACGCGGCCGTGATCGGCCTGTATCGGCTCGCCCGGAATTTGCCACGAAAGAACGTTTGACCGTGGCAGCCGGCGCCCGTTCAATGCAGCGCATGGCCATCGACAAGACGCCGGAGTGGCAGGCCCTGCTTGCCCATCATCGCAGCCTGCGCGAGACGCGCATGAGCGACCTGTTCGCCGCCGACCCCTCGCGGGCGCAGAAGTTCACGGTGCGCTGCGGCGACATACGCCTCGACTATTCCAAGAACCGCATCACCGGCGAGACGATGACCCTGCTGCGGCAACTGGCTCAGGTGGCTGACGTGAAGGGCTGGACCGGGAAGTTCTTCCGGGGCGACAGGATCAACACCAGCGAGGACCGGCCGGCGCTGCACACGGCGCTGCGCCAGCGCACCGGCACCGTCGCTGTCGATGGCAAAGATGTCATCGCCGAAATCGCGGCGGTCCGCCAGCGGCTCTACGCCTTCGCCGGCGCGGTGCGCGACGGCACCTGGACCGTGCATACCGGCACGCGGATCACTGATGTCGTGCATATCGGCATCGGCGGCTCCGACCTGGGGCCGCGCATGGTGGTCGAGGCCCTGCGCCCTTCCACTGCGCCGATACGTGTGCGCTTTGCCTCGAGCCTCGATGATGCCGAGCTGGCGGCCGCCCTCGAGCAGCTGGTGCCGGCCTCCACCCTGTTCATCGTCGCCTCGAAATCCTTCACCACGCCCGAGACGCTGGCCAACGCCCGCCTGGCCAAGCAGTGGCTGTTGACGGCGCTCAAGGAAGAGGCGCTGGTCAAAGGCCACTTCGTGGCGCTGACCTCCAAGCCCGAAGAGGCGAAGAAGTTCGGTGTCGAAGCGGCCAACATTTATCCGATGTGGGACTGGGTCGGGGGACGCTATTCGCTGTGGTCGTCGATCGGCCTGCCGATCGCGCTGGCGCTCGGCCCGGAGGCGTTCGACCGGCTGCTCGACGGGGCGGCGGCGATGGACGCGCATTTCCGCGAGACACCGTTCGAAGCGAACCTGCCGGTTACGCTCGGCCTGCTCAGCGTCTGGTACGCCAATTTCTTCGGCGCCGAGACGCAAGTCCTGCTGCCTTACGACTGGCGCCTGCGCCTGCTGCCGACCTGGCTCCAGCAGGTGGCGATGGAAAGCAACGGCAAGTCGGTCGATCGCGACGGCAAGCCGGTGAGCACCGCGACGGCGCCGGTCGTCTGGGGCGGCTCGGGTAACGACGGCCAGCACGCCTATTTCCAAGCCCTGCATCAGGGCACGCATCTGGTGCCGGCGGACTTTCTGGTGGCCCTCAGCGGCGGGGCGAACCGCGCCGCGCTGCTCGCCAATTGCTTCGCCCAGAGCGAGGCGCTGATGGGTGGACGTGACGCCATCGCGGCCGGCGGTCCGCACAAGGCGATGCCCGGCAACCGGCCGAGCAACACCATCATCTTCCCGCAGCTCGATGCCAAGACTCTGGGCTCGCTGCTCGCGTTGTACGAGCACAAGACCTTCGTCGAAGGCTGTATCTGGGGGATCAACTCCTTCGATCAGTGGGGCGTGGAACTCGGCAAGGTACTGGCGGCCCGGATCGAGCCGGAGCTCAAAGCCGGTGCCGGGACCGGCGGCGCCCATGATGCGTCCACGGCGGCGCTCATCGGCGCCTATCGCGGGAAGTCCTAGCGTCCGCGATAGCGGGCGTAGCGGTACAGCGCGATCAAGGTCGCCGCGTCCTGGATCTCACCGCGCTGGGCAAGCGCCAGCGCCTCTTCCACGGAGAAAAACGCCAGCTCGCCCAGGCCCGGCTCGCTGAGGTCGGGATGCTTGCCGCTGTCGCGGCAATCGAGGGCGGCGAAGAGCGCGCTCTTGCCGGCAATGGTGCTGGGCTCCTGGGCGAAGGTGCCCAGTGCCACGACGCGGTCGCGCTCGGTGACGTAACCGGTCTCTTCCTCGAGCTCGCGCAGCGCCGCGGCGCCGGTATCGGCCTCGCCGGGATCGAGGAAGCCGCGCGGCAATTCCCAGGCGTCGAGCTCCAGGGGGTGGCGATAGTTGCGCACCAGGCCGATGCGCCCGTCGGGCAGAACCGGAATGATGGCGGTGCCGCCGATACGATTTTCATTCTGGCCGCGCGGCGCGATCACCAGGTAGCCGTCGACCTGGCTGCCGTCCGCACCGGTGATGTCGTCCCAGAAGACGTCCCACTTGCTGTTCTGGGCCGCCAGGCGGCGTTGCCGCAGCTGGACCGCCGGGACACGCTTGGGAGGCTCGGCCATCGGCCGCGTCAGGTTCCCAGCCCGTCGGGCTCGTACATCATGATGCGGCTGCCCCCGGGATCGATGGCGAAGGTGACGTTGATCAGCTTCGACAGGCGGCCGCGCACGAGCTGGCGCTTCTCCGGCGGCACGTAGAACACCATGAAGCCGCCGCCGCCCGCACCCAGCAGCTTGCCGCCGAGCGCGCCGGCCTCGCGGCCGGCCTCGTAGATCTCGTCGATCATCGGGTTGGAGACCTTGTCGGTCAGCTCCCGCTTGAGCATCCAGGCCTCGTGCAGCAGCTCGCCGATCTCGTTGAGGTTGCGGTTCGGCGCGTTGAGCACGGCAAGCGCCTCGTCGACCATGCCGGTCATGATCTTCACGTGGCGCTTCTTCTTGTCGAGATTGGCGATCTTGGCACCGGCGATCTCGGAAGCGATGCGCGACAGGCCGGTGAAGAACATCATGATCGAGCCTTGCAGCTCCAAGCGACGCTGCAGCGGCAGGACGACCGGCGTCACGGTGAACGTATCGTCGGTGTTGAAATCGATGCGGTTGAGCCCGCCATAGGCGGCCCAGATCTGGTCCTGGGAGCCGACATTCTCGCGGATCACGTCCTGCTCGATGCGGATGGCTTCGCGCGCCAGCTCGTTCTTGCTGATATGCCGGCCCTTGAGGGCGTAGAGCGCATTGAGCAGGCCGACGGTGAAGGACGAGCTGGAGCCGAGGCCCGAACGAGCGGGCAGGTCGCCGTCGTGATGTACCTCGATGCCGCCGTCGATCTTCATCTCCTGGAGGATGGCTCGTGCCGAGGGATGCTGGATCTCGTCGAACTTGTTCACCAGCTCGATGCGCGAATAGACGATGCGGTGCTTGTGCTCGAAGAAGGGCGGCAGGCGCCGCACGCTGATGTGACAGTACTTGTCGATGCCCATGCCGAGCACGGCGCCGCCGTGCTCGCGATACCAGGTCGGATAGTCCGACCCGCCGCCGAAGAGCGAGATACGGAAGGGCGTGCGGCTGATGATCATGCGACAACTCGCGTGGGATGGAGGCGGTCCAGCGCCTGGGCCAGAACGGCGCTGGCGCCGGCGAGGGATTCGGGGGTGCCGATATCGATGAAGGCGGCGTTACCGGCCGGGATGGCGCGGAAGGATCCCGCCGGGGCCGCGGCGAAGACGTCGCGCTCCAGGGACACGGCCGTGCCCGCGGCGAGCCGGTCCAGCCACGCGGCCGAGAAGAGATAGAGCCCGGCGTTGATCGGCCCGGGGCCCGTATCGGCCGGATCCTTCTCGGCGAAGCGGCGGATCATGCCCGCGGAGTCGATCTCCAGCCGGCCGTAGCGCACCATCGAGGGCACGGTGGTGGCAAGGATCGATGCCGGGCTTCCGGCCCGGTGATGAGCGGCTGCAAAGGCGCCGAGATCGGCATCGACGAACGTATCGCCGTTCATCACCAGCACCTGATCGGAAACGAGCTTGTCGCGGGCGTAACGCAGGCCACCGGCGGTGCCGAGAGGCTCGGGCTCGACCACCGTCACGACTTCCAGCCCGTCGGGAATGTGGTCGGCGACGTGCTCGAGAACCTTCTCGGCGCGGAAACCGAGGCAGAGCACGATGCGGCGCGCGCCGAATCCCTTCAGCCAGGCGAAGAGGTGATCGAGGAAGGCTTTGCCGCCGACCGGTGCCAGCACCTTCGGCGTATCGCCGAGCACGCTACGCAGCCGCGTGCCCAGGCCGCCGGCGAGGATCGCAACGTCGATCGCCGCGAGCGGTCTGCTGCCAGCCTCGCGGGCCTCAGGCGGCCTGGAGTTCATCGACCAGCTTCCGCTTCAGCCGATGCTTCGACATCTGCTCGACATGCTTGCGCGTCTCCCAGCCGAAACGCTGGGCCACCATGTCGAGATAGCGCGGGTTGGCGAAGTATTCGTGGAAGGCGTCGTCGCGAAACTTGATGACGCTCGATGCCGGTACCTTCTCGGTGCGCAGCGGCTTTGAGTCGTAGCTGTGCTGCGAATAGCCGCCCCAGCTCTCCGGCAGGTCCCAGCCCTTCTCGACCGCCATCTTGTAGAGTGGCGAGCCCGGATAAGCCATGGCCGAGTAGAAGTTGGCGAACTCGCAGTTGAGCTCCTTGGCGAGTTCCAGTGTCTCGCGCATCGACTGCTCGTCGTCGTCGGGCAGGCCGAAGATATAGTTGCCGATGACGTTGATACCGGCCTTCTGGATCTCGCGCACGATGCCGATGATGTCGTTGCTCTTGAGCGACTTCTGGGCGCCGTCGCGCACGTGCTTGCTGCCGGATTCGATGCCCAGCGCTAGCCAGCGGATGCCGGCCTTGCGCAGCATCTCGAGATGCGTCGGCTTCACCGTGTCGACGCGGGCGTAGGCCCAGATGTTGATGTTGGGGCCGAGGCCGCGCTCGATCAGCAGGTTGCAGATGCCGCTGACGTGACGGTCGTTAAGCACGAACATTTCGTCGACGATCTTGAACGTCTTGACGCCGTAGGTCTTGTAGAGAAGCTCCATCTCATCGACCACGACCTTCGGGCTGCGCATGCGGTAGTTCGGCTTGCCGAACGGCGCGTTGATGCAGCAGAAGGTGCAGCGATAGGGGCAGCCCAGGGTCGTGTAGATCGAGGCATAGGGCTTGCGCGCCGAGAGGTCGCCGAAGCACTGCCAGTTATGGGCGCGGTACCTGTCCATCGGCAGGAGATCCCAGGCTCCACCCGGCAGCTCCTTGTCGAGCTCGGTGATCAGCTTGGCGCCGATGTTGTTGCGGATCTCGTCGCCGTCGCGCCAGACCAGGCCTTCGACCTTGGCATAGTCGTCGCTGCCGGCTTTCAAGGTGTTGAGCAGCTGCTCGATGGTGATCGGGCCCTCGCCGTTGCAGGCGAAATCGACCGCTTCCTCGCGCAGCGTGCGCTCGGGCAGGGCCGAGACGTGGCCGCCGACGATGATGATCTTGCGCTCGGGCTCCAGCTCCTTGATGGCACGGCATTCAAGCCCCGCGCCGACCATCATCTGCGTCGACGCCGAGGGCTGGTGGCCGAAGACGATCATGCCGACCAGCACCGGGTCGTAGGCCTTGACGCGCTCCGCGACGCCCTTGGCGTCGAGGCCTTCGGCCTCGGCGTCGATGATTCTGACCTCGAAACCGTGATTGCGCTGATAGGTCGCGATGATGCCGGCCCACATCGGCGGCTCGATCGCCGTCAGGTCGGTCGCGAGGTCCTGGTAGGTGATTTTCCCGGTGCCCGGGTTGATGAGCACGAGGTCGATAGCTGCGGCCATGCCGAAAATACCTCTGACAACTTATCGGATTCATTCATTTTCTTAGCAATATGGTTAATTTCAGCTAAAGACCGGCAGATTATAAATACATGAATTTAAACGACTATTTCTGCTGCGCCATGTAGTGGGCCAGGGCGGCGAGGTCGGCCGCCGGCAGACCGTAGATGACGGCCGTCATGTTGGTGTCGATGCCGGTGCGCTCGTTCTTCTGATACTGCTCCAGCGCCATCAGGGTGTAGTCCTCGCGCTGGCCGGCAAGCCGCGCCATCTGGGCCTGGCCGACATAGCCGGCACCGTGGCACGAGGCGCAGCGCAGCCGCTGCGACAGCTCGGCCCCGCGCTGGAAGCGTACGTCGTCCCGCGGCTCCGGATCGGGTTCGAGCTTCTGGCCGGCGAAGTAGGCGGCGAAGTCTTCGAGGTCCTGGTCGCTGCGCCCTTCGACGAAGGGCGTCATGGTCGGCACGTTGCGCAATTTCTCGCGGAACAGGAAAAGCTGGAAAAACGTATAGGCCGCCGGCTGCTGGGCCAGCGAGGGGATGTTCGGCATGGTCGAATTGCCGGTCTCACCATGGCAGCCGAAGCATTGCTCCGCCTTGGCTTTGCCGCGGGCGGCATCGCCCTCGGCGGCGGCGGGGGACGCAAGGAGCAGGGCCACAGCCAGGGGTGCGGCAATACGCAAGACCGTCATCGAGGAAAGAACGGCGGGAAGTGCCGAGCACTCCCCGCCGCAACGAGGTTAGCGTTGATAGCTGACGCGGTAGATCGCGCCGTTCTGCTCGTCCGAGACCAGCACCGAGCCATCGGGCTGGACGTGGACGTCGACCGGGCGGCCCCAGAAGTCATTGCCGTCGAGGAAGCCGGTGATGAAGGGCTCGACCTTCGGGTTCTCCCCATTGGCGCCCGCCGTCACGCGTACGACGTCATAGCCGTTCTTCTGCGTCCGGTTCCAGGAGCCGCGCCGCGCCACCAGGATGCTGTTCTGGTATTCCGGCGGGAACATGTTGCCGCGGTAGAAGCGCATGCCGAGCGCGGCCGCGTGCGCGCCCAGGGTGATGACCGGAAGCGTCACGCCCTGGCAGGGATTGGGCTTCTTGAAGTCCGGATCGGGAATGCCGTTGGCGTGGCAGTAGGGGAAGCCGTAATGCGCGCCGATCTGCGACACGCGGTTAAGCTCCTCTTCCGGACCGTCCTCGCTCATCCAGTCGCGCCCGTTATCGGTGAACCAGAGCTGGCCGCTGCGCGGATCCCAGTCGAAGCCGACGGTGTTGCGCACACCCTTGGCGACGATCTCCATGCCGCTGCCGTCCGGATTGTAGCGCCGGATCTGGCCGTGCACGTTGTCATTGAGCTCGCAGATGTTGCAGGGCGCGCCGACCTGGAAATAGAGCTTGTTGTCGGGACCGAAGGCCGTGAATTTCCAGTTGTGGTGGACTTCCGGCGGCAGCTTGAAGGCGTCGGTCATCTCGACCGGTGTGCCCGGATTGGCCAGCTTGTCCTCGACGCCGTCGTAACGGAAGACCTTGTTGATCGCCGTGACGTAGAGGGCGCCGTTGCGGAAGGCGAGGCCGTTGGGCTGAGTCAGGCCCTGCGCCAGGATGACGTGCTCGCGCTGCGCGCCCTTGTCGCTGATCGCGTAGACGCGGCCGATGATGCGCGTGCCGCCGAAGATGGTGCCCTTGTCGCCGCGGGTCATCATGCGCACGCCGGGCATGCCATGGGCCCAGAGCTCGATCTTGAAACCGGCCGGGACCTTGAGCTTGTTGAGCGGGATCTTGTCCGGCGCCGTCACCTGCATCACCGGGGGGTGCGGCGACAGCGTCATGTTGGTCATATGTGAGGGCGGCATGCCCGGTCCCGGCAGGGCGGGGTTCTGGGCGGGCGCAGGCTGTTGCGCCAGCGCCGTGCTGGCCAGCAGCAAAGCCACGGCGGTGAGGGCCGATCCAAGCTTCATTGCGTTCCTCCATTTGGACATTCTTATTGCCGGTCCAGGCGAACCGGCATGGTCGGGCTACAGGCGTAGCCGCCAACGCACACAACTATAAGCGGAAACTCCCGCGCTGATAAGGGAGGGGCCCCCTGGCCAAGGGGAGCCTTTGGTAGTAGGTGGGCAAACAGCCCCGCTGCCCCATCCATGTTACGCGGCCCGCGTGGACAGGGCCGCATCGATAGCCTATCTTTGCGGGGCTACCTCATGCGGAGGAATTCTGCGATGTGGAAGAAGCCAAAGATCGTCGAGATCGCCGTCGGCATGGAGATCAACTCCTACGCCTGCGCCGTCCTCGCCTGACTTCCTGACGCCGGCGGCGATACCGGGACGAGGGCTGCGTGCAGATCCTGGTCTTGGGCTCCGCCGCCGGCGGCGGTTTTCCGCAGTGGAACTGCAACTGCGTCAATTGCCGTCGCGCCCGCGCGGGTGATCCCGCTGCCTCTCCCCGTACTCAATCCTCACTGGCCGTCAGCGCCGACGGTGAGCGCTGGCTGTTGCTGAACGCCTCTCCCGACCTGCGTCAGCAGATCCTCGCCAACCCGCCGCTTCATCCGCGACGCGGCAACCGCCACAGCCCGATCGCCGGCGTGGTGCTGTCCAACGGCGACGTTGACCATGTCGCCGGCCTGCTGACCCTGCGCGAGTACCAGACCCTGTCCGTCTACGCTTCCGACCGCGTGCACGGCGTGCTGCGCGACAACAGTGTGTTCAACGTGCTCAATCCCGCGGTGGTGGCGCGACGCACGCTGCCCCTGGACAGTGCGGTAGAGATCGGCGGCTTCGACGGGGCGCCGATCGGTCTGCGCGTGACCGCGTTCGAGGTGCCGGGCAAGGTGGCGCTCTACATGGAGAACGAGAAGGCCGGGCCGGGCTTCGGCACCCAGAGCGGCGACACGATCGGCCTGGAGATCCGCGCGGCGAACGGACGGCATTTCTTCTACCTCCCGGCCTGCGCGGCGCTGACGCCGGAGCTTGGCGCCCGGCTGCGCGATGCGCCGCTGGCCTTCTTCGACGGCACGCTGTGGCAGGACGACGAGATGGTCTCGGCCGGCGTGGGCGCCAAGACCGGCCGCCGAATGGGTCATATGAGCATCGCCGGGGAGGACGGGTCGCTGGCGCAGCTCGCGGTCTTGGGCGTGCGCCGGCGCATCTACGTCCATATCAACAACACCAACCCCATCCTGCTGGCCGGCAGCCCCGAGCGCCTGCAGGTCGAGGCGGCCGGCTGGGAAGTCGCCTATGACGGCATGGAGATCCGGTTGTGATGAGCCCGCAGGCGCTTGAAGCGGCGCTGCGCCAGATCGGCGCCGAGCGCTATCACATCCTGCACCCGTTCCATAAGCTGCTGCACGGCGGCAAGCTCAACCGCGGCCAGGTCCAGGCTTGGGCCCTCAACCGCTACTACTATCAGTGCAGCATCCCGCTGAAGGACGCCTCGCTGATCGGCCGCGCCACCGACCCCGATCTGCGGCGCGAATGGCGCCGGCGGCTGAGCGACCATGACGGCGATGCGGCCGGCGAGGGCGGCATCGCGCGCTGGCTGGCGCTGACCGACGGGCTCGGTCTCGACCGCGACTACGTCATCTCGACCGCCGGCATCCTGCCGGGCACGCGCTTTGCCGTGGACGCCTATGTGCGTTTCGTGCGCGAGCGCAGCCTGCTCGAGGCCGTGGCCTCGTCGCTGACCGAGCTGTTCTCGCCGACCATCATCTCGGAGCGCGTCTCCGGCATGCTCAAGAGCTACGACTTCATCAACAAGGACACGCTGGCCTATTTCAACGCCCGTATGATCCAGGCGCCGCGCGATTCCGATTTCGCGCTGGACTACGTCAAGCGCGAAGCGAGGACGCCCGGGGAGCAGGAGCAGGTCCTGGCGGCGCTGCGCTTCAAATGCGACGTGCTGTGGGCGCAGCTCGATGCGCTGCATTTCGCCTATGTCGCGCCGGGCCACATTCCGCCCGGCGCCTTCGTGCCGAAGTCATGACCACCATCCACATCACGCCTGCCAGCGCGCCGAAACTGGCGCCCCAGATCCGCCTGCACTTCGACGAGGCGCGGCAGCGCTGGGCGCTTCTCGCTCCTGAACGTGTCTTGGTGCCGGATGAGATCGCGGTGGAGATCCTGCGGCTCTGCGACGGTGAAGCCACCGTCGACGTCATCGCCGAAACCCTCGCCGCCAGGTTCCAGGCGCCGCTGACCGAGGTGCGTAACGACGTCATCGAGATGTTGCAGGGGCTCGTCGACAAGGGGATGCTGGTGGCATGACCCCGGTCGAGCCGCCGCTGGCCTTGCTGGCCGAGCTCACGCATCGCTGCCCGCTGCAGTGTCCCTATTGCTCCAATCCGCTCGAGATGGATCGCGCGGCGGCGGAGCTCGACACCGCGACCTGGCAGCGGGTTTTCGACGAAGCGGCACGGCTCGGCGTGCTGCATGTGCATTTCTCGGGCGGCGAGCCGGCGGCGCGCAAGGATTTAGAAGCGCTGGTGGCTCACTGCGCCGGTCTCGGCCTCTATACCAATCTCATCACCTCGGCCGTCCTGATCGACCGGGCGCGCCTGCAGGGCCTGGCCAAGGTCGGTCTGAACCATGTCCAGATCAGCGTGCAGGGCAGCGAGCCGGCGAACGCGGACCGCATCGGCGGTTATGCCGGCGGGCACGCGCGCAAGATCGAGGTCGCGGGTTTCGTGCGCGAAGCCGGCCTGCCGCTCACCCTCAACGCGGTCATGCACCGGCAGAATCTTGACGAGCTCGACGAGGTCATCGCGCTGGCGGTGCGCCTGGGCGCGCGGCGCCTGGAGGTGGCGCATGTCCAGTATTACGGCTGGGCTCTCAGGAACCGTGCCGCGCTGATGCCAACCCGGGCGCAACTCGAAAAGGCCACGGCGACGGTTGAAGCGGCGCGCGAGCGGCTCAAAGGGTCGTTGGTCATCGACTATGTCGTGCCGGACTACTATGCCCGCCGGCCGAAGGCCTGCATGGGCGGCTGGGGGCGGCGTTTCCTCAACATATCGCCCTCCGGCGACGTGCTGCCCTGCCATGCGGCTTCGACCTTGCCGGGCATGACATTCCAATCAGTGAAGGCGCATTCGCTGCGCGATATCTGGTACGGGTCGGAGGCCTTCGAGAGATTCCGTGGTACGGGCTGGATGCCGGAGCCCTGCCGCTCCTGCGACCAGCGCGAGGTCGACTGGGGCGGCTGCCGCTGCCAGGCCTTCGCCTTGACCGGCGCGCTGGACGCGGTCGATCCAGCCTGCGAGTTCTCCGACCACCACGCCGAGCTGGTGGCCAGCGCCGAGCGCGAGAGCGGCAACGCGCCGCCCGACTTCATCTATCGGCGGATCGGCGCCGCGGCGCCGGTCTAGCTACGACAAATCGATCGCGTACTTTGAGGTCTTCGAGCGCGCAGTGCTGCAGGGCGCCCTCGTGCGTGGCGCGCAGCACGACACGCGGCGGGTTGCCGGCGTCGAGCGCCTCCTGCCAGCGCGGCGCGCACAGGCACCAGCGGTCGCCGGGGTTGAGGCCGGGAAAGCCGTAATCGGGGACCGGCGTCGAGAGGTCGTTGCCCGCGGCCTTGGAGAAGGCCAGGAACTCCTTGGTCATCACCACGCAGACGGTATGGCTGCCGACATCCTCGCGGCTGGTATCGCAGCAGCCGTTGCGGAAGAAGCCGGTCATCGGCGCCAGCGAGCAGATTTCGAGCTTTCCGCCGAGCACGTTCTTGGCTGAGCCGCGGCCACCGCCGCCGCCACTACCACCGCTCCAGCCGCTATCATCCAAAGGCATCGGATTTCCGTAAACGACTCGTGAGATGCGATGATATCGACCGGCAGTAGGGCTGCCAACCTCGGGTGCAGGAATGACAAAGAAGACGATTGTGGTGAACGACAGGATGCAGCGCGGCTATCGCTATGTTTTGAGCGAGCCGGCCGGCCGCAATTTCGACCCCGGGTTCAAGCCCAGCCTGACGCCCAAGCAGATGCTCCGCCTCGGCGTCTTCGGCGGCAAGTACATGACCGACACATGCGGCGAGTTTCCGGCTGACTGGTTCACCAAAGCGCGGCTGTCGCCGGATGGCGCCGACCCCAAGCTCAACTGTTTCGGGGTCGCAGCCAGCCAGCCGCTATCCGTCTGGCGACGCAAGGGCTGGATCCATCCCGACGACCCGCGCGGCTGGTTCCAGTGGTACTGCCGCTATTATCAGGGCCGGCGCCTGCCCGAGGAGGACCGGCGCCAGATCAAGCGCTGGAAGGCGATCTGGCGCCATGTCGCCCAGATTCACCGCAACTGCGCCGCGGGCGATCTGAACTGCCGGCCCCGCCAGCGCCAGGCGGTGCTGCAGTGGGCGATCGATAGTCGGAAAATCTGACGTGCCGCCGTTATCCTTCGAGACGCCCGCGCAGTACCTCACCCTGAGGTGCGAGCGTTGACGAGCCTCGAAGGGTGAGCTTGATACGCGCGGGCTCCTCAGGATGAGGGCTTCGCTCGTTCAGCGCGGCCGGCCGCCGGCATTGGCCCAGGCGGGACGGCCCTTGTCGCGATTGCCTGGCTTGTTGCGCTTCACCCACGGCTTGCCGGAATGGGGCTTGCCGCCGGGCTTGCCCGCATACGGACGTGCGGGGCGGGCTTCGCCGCCCTCCGGCTGCTGTGCCGAATGCTGTTGTCCCGAATGGTGGTGATGACCGGGGCGCCCGTGCGGGCGGCCCTGGCGGAATTCCGGCCGGCCAGCGGGGCGATGGTTGGACATCGGGCTCGGCTCCATGCCGGCGACGACGTGCACGGCGATCGGCGTGCGGGTCAGGCGCTCGATATTGCGGATCAGGCCGCGATCGGCGGCCCCCACGAAGGAGATGGCGATCCCGGTCGCCCCGGCCCGGCCGGTGCGGCCGATACGGTGCACATAGTCCTCGGCGCCGCGCGGCAGGTCGAAATTGATCACATGCGAGATGTCGCGCACGTCGATGCCGCGCGCCGCGACGTCGGTCGCCACGAGCAGCCGCAGATCGCCGGTGCGCAGGTGCTGCAGCGTGCGATTGCGGTCGCGCTGGTCCATGTCGCCGTGCAGGGCCGCGGCCTGATGGCCGGTCTGGCTCAGATCCTGGGCCAGGTTGTCGGCATCGCGCTTGGTAGCGACGAAGATGATCGCCTTGCTGACTTCGGCCGAGGTGGCGAAGTGGTCCAGCAGCCGGCGCTTATGGCCGATGTGGTTGGTGAAATAGAGGCGCTGGTCGATGGCGGCCGAGGAGGTCGCCTGGTCGACGGCCACGCGGACCGGGCTCTTGAGCAGCTTGGCGGCGACACCGGCCATGCGCTTGTCGAGCGTGGCGGTGAACAGCAGGGTCTGGCGGGTCGGTCCGCAGGCCCGCGAGATGGCATCGACGTCCTCGGCGAAGCCCATGTCGAGCATGCGATCGGCCTCGTCGAGCACGAGCACCTCGACCTTGCTAAGGTCCATGCGGCCGCGCTGCATGTGGTCGATCAGGCGGCCGGGGGTCGCCACCACGACGTCCAGCGGCTTGGACAGCCAGCGGAGTTGCTCGCGGTAGGCCATGCCGCCGACGATGTCGGCGCTGGTGATGCGCATGAACTTGCCGTGCTTGCGCACCGCCTGCGAGACCTGCGCGGCCAGCTCGCGCGTCGGCGCCAGCACCAGCACGCGCGGCGCGCCGGGGGGATTGTTCTTGGGATTAGCGGCGATGCGGGTCAGCGCCGGCAGCAGGAAGGCGGCGGTCTTGCCGGTGCCGGTGGCGGCGTTGGCCAGGATGTCCCGGCCTTCGAGAGCGGGCGGAATGGCGGCGGCCTGCACCGGTGTCGCCTCGCTGTAGCCCTCGGTGTCGAGGGCTTTGAGGACGAGCGGGTGGAGCGCGAAGTTTGCGAAAGACATGAAAAGACGGTCCTCGGGCCGCAAATGGTCGACCGATCGAGCGGCCCAAAGTGCCGATCGGGTGGCGGAGGAGTCGAAGAGGAAGAAACGTCCGGAAAACGGAGGCAGCTCTTGCTGCTCGATGACGCATCTCACTCGAGAGACGCGTACGTGCCTCCAGCGGAAGCCGGGAACATAGGGCGAAGCGCCCCGGTATCCAAGTCTTATCTCACGGGAATCACGGATATTTCAGGCGGCGCGGGTTTGGCAGCAGAAAGTTGCGTGGACCCGGACGTTTGGCTAAGAACTCGCCCAGTGATTACCCGGGCGGCTTCTTGAGCGTGATCCTGACCTTCGCGCGCTCTGCCGGGACGGATTCCTCCATCCGGGCACGAGCTGCCTGGAGGATTTCGGCGTAGCGCGGCATTTCCTTGCGGATCAGCTCGCGACGCTCCCGATCCAAGCGCGCGATCTCGTCCTGTTCCGTCTCCGGGTCGCAAAGCATCCGTGCCGAAAGCAGCGCCTCCGTGCGATCGATGATCGCGTCGGTCAGGTTGGGATAGGCCGCCTTTAATGCGGCCCGCAATTCGTGAGGAAGTGTTTCCATCGTTCAGGCCTAGCGGTTGAATTTGGCCCGAAGCCGGTCGGTAAACCAGGCGTAGGTGAGCCGATCGAGGCGGGACAAGAGGGAGCTGTTCTGTCCTCCGCGATAGTTATCCATCAGATTGGGGTTTTCCGGGGTGATCAATTCCGGATGGTAGCTGACCCAGTCCGGGGGATATCCGAGGCCGTCACGGGTGGGGTCGGAGGGGAAATCGACCCCGTTATAGGTGGCGAAAATCGCCGGTATCGGATCGCTGCTCTGCGCGCGCCACTTCTTGTTTATCGCGAAGCTCGACGTCGTATTGTCGTCATAAAGATCGCGCACCCGCCCGTTGTTGTAATCGGATGCCGCATGGCCGAACTCGTGAAACGGCGTCATCGTCCTGTTGCCGATCGTCACTGACATTGTCGCGCTGCCGGGAGTCCGCGGGTAATACCCGTGGACATGCTCCACGCCGTCATAGGTGAATGCCGTTCCACCAGTCGTCGACGTGGCGTAGTCCGTCGTCGCGGTCGCCGATTCCCGATTGTGCGTGTCTGAGCGAAACACCACGAATACGATGTCAGCCTGGGCGTCGTAACGAGCCAGAAACGCCTCCAAACGGTGGTTTCGTGGCGCCATGATCGTCGAATCTGCCACCTCCTGCGCGAGGGCGTTGTCCTCATTGGCGGATAGCGTCGCGTCAAAAATCGAGATAAAGCGGATCTGCCGGTCCCAATCATTCTGCCGCAGCAGGTCTTCTGCCATCGTCAGCAGGCTGCGTACGCACGAGACTGACGCGCGGTGATAGCGGGCGCGGTCTGCCATGACGGGATCGATAACGAAATCACCCTCAATGGTCTCAATCCCCGGATTTGCCGCGAGGGCGATGGTGTAGGGCCGATGCTTGGGCCAGCCTGAATACAGGGTGCGTGCTGTCTGCGGGGGGCCGGCGTTGACGTCTATCGGGACAGGATTGCTTGTCCAGTTTGCCGAGCGCAGAGACACGACATTGCGTCCGAGCGGGATCTCGCTTGGCAGCGCCGTCAGAAATACGCAATGCGGCCGGACCATGTCCGGATCGACGGCGACCGTCATCGTGTCGCTGTCGAAGACGATCTCCACGTCAGGGGGGATATCGACGCCGCCGATGCTGTAAAAATCGCCGTGAATGGCGGGCCCGACGGGGGAGATATCGAAGGCGCCAACCGTTACTTGCTCAATCTCCCAATTCGAATTGTATCGAGCTTCGATCGGGTAGCCGCTGATAAAGGCGCTGACGAGAAGATTCGCCATGACGGCCTTGCAGTGGAGAGTCGGTTCGCGGTCAACCGATCGGAACGCAATGAAGACGGCCCTATCGGCCAGCGGCGGCGCCGCGATCGTCGCGACGACGGTATCGCCGATCCAGCTGATCAGTTGAACGGTTCCGGTCGACGTCGCCATGGCGCGCGGGTTACGTCGGGCTGAGGCGCAGGCTGGTGATGCGCGCATCGTCGTCTGCATGGACGGCGACGACCTCGTGTCGGCTGACCTGGGCGGCGACCAGGGCGCTGATCATGGTGTTCCTCAGCGCGTCGACGGACATGGCCTCGTTTTCGCCGCCAGGCGCAACCAGCAGCAATTCGGCGATGGCGGGCGTCGGCCCGATCCAGACGCAGGCCATTGAATCGCTGGGTATGACGGTCAGCCTCTGCACAAGCCCCGTGGTTTCCGTCATGACGCCCCCCTTGAATGGCTTTAGAGCGGTTCTTTAAGGATGCCCAGTGCCAGGGCGAGATCGCTGGCGTAGCGGAGGTCGCCGCGCACCCGAAACCCGCCCGCCAGAAAGTTCTTTCGCGCGTCTTTGGTGCCTGAAAGCACGGCGCTGATCTGCCGCGCCTTGCCGATGATCTCGATGGTGGGCGTGGCGGTCCCGGTCGCGGTGCGCTTCGCGAGCCGCACGCGCTTCTTGGAGCATTCCAGGAAATACTCGCCCTTCTCGGTGCCGGTCGCCCGCACGAGGATTGTTCCCTGACGAACGATGGGGCGGCCTGCGAGGCGGCGAGTGAGTTGTTCGAGCGCACGCTCGAGAGGGGATAGGACCGTCGCCCGCGCGGGCTTCTTTGCAGCCATTGTCACCCCCTCGTCCGGAGGGTACAGACTATATCAACTCGCGTTCAGGCCAAAGCAGGACACCGCCATCGCGGCATCGACGACGCGTCAGAGGTTCGTATAGGGGTTCGGGCGCATCATGCGATAGCCCTTGATCAGCTCGGCAATGCCCCGGTCCAGCGAGAACTCCGGCTTGTAGCCGGTGCGCTCGACGCGCTCGTTGGAGACGATGTAGTCGCGCTTGTCGGGGTCCTCGCCGATCGGGGCTTCCTGGAAGACGAAACTGGGAAGGTGCTTCTGAATCACCTGGCAGAGCTCCCATTTGGAGATGTTCGCGTCGGACAGGCCGACGTTGAATACGCCCTGCTGCTTCATGGTGTCGAACTTGTCGATGCCGTGATGGAAGGCGCGCGCGATGTCGCGGACATGGATGTAGTTGCGCTTGAAGTGCGGCTCGAAGAGCATCACCGCACGGTCGGTGATGGCGCGGTAGACGAAATCGTTGACCAGCAGATCCATGCGCATGCGGGGGCTCATGCCGAACACCGTGGCCAGGCGGAAGCTGATGCCGTTGCCGCGATCGAGCACGATCTTCTCGGCATCCATCTTGGTGACGCCGTAGAGCGAAATCGGGTTGATCGGCGTCTCCTCGGTGCAGTGCTTGTCCTTTTGACCCACACCGTAGCCGCTGTTGGTCGTCGGGATGAGGATACGCTGGTTCATCGAGCTGAGCTTGGCCAGCGTCGCCACCGCGTCGCGGTTGGTGGTAATGCAGGCGGCCTGGTCGGAGTTGCAGGCCGGCGCGCCGACGATCGCCGCCATCGGGATGGCGATGTCCGCCTTGGCCAGCAGCGGCTTGAGGACCTTCTCGTCGCGGCAGTCGCCGCGCACCACGTCGAAGTTGGGATCGGCACAGAGCTGGTTGAGCGAGTTCTGGCGGTGCATGAAGTTGTCGAGCACCGTGACCTTGTGGCCGGCGGCCAGCAGGTGCGGCGTCAGGACCGAGCCGAGGTAGCCGGCGCCGCCGGTGATGAGAATCGAGTAGCTCTGGGCCATGGCTTGAGTTCCGGAGTGTTCAGTTGCAGGCGCGGTCGAGCACTTCGCGCAGGGTGTCGATCTGCTTCGACAGATCCACGGGCGCGTTGCCGACGAAGAAGCCGTAGTCGTGGGCGATGTCGGCATTGGGCGTCGACCCGCCGACGATCTCGTAGTCGTAGTACTTGATCACGTCATGGCGCAGGAAATTGCCGCCGGTGATGATGCGATAGCCGATATCCGCCTTCTTCAGCGCCTCGAACACGCGCTTGCGGTTCAGGTTGCGCTTGGGGTTGAGGATAATGGTGAACGAGAAGCTCGAGCTCTTGCCGTTCTCGCGCTGGATGATGAATCGATCATCACCAGAGAACAATTTCTGGAAGCGCGCCATGTTGGTGCGGCGCTGGGCGGTCATGGCCGGCAGTTTCTTGATCTGCTCCAGGCCGACCGCACCCGAGAGCTCGATGGGCCGCACGTTGTAGCCGGGCAGGATGAAGCGGTAGGCCTCGTAGAAGTCGCTGTCCTTCTTCTCGAAGATCTCGGTGTCGGCCGGCACGTCGCGCGTCCAGCCGTGGTTGCGCATGGCGCGCAGGATATGGAAGAGCTCCTTGTCGTCGGTCAGGACGATGCCGCCTTCCATGGTCGAGATGTGGTGCGAGAAGAAGAAACTGTAGGTGTTGAGGTGGCCGAAGGTGCCGGTCTTGCGGCCGCCGATCTCGGCGTCCATCGACTCGCAGTTGTCCTCCATGAAGTAGAGGCCGTGCTTGTCGGCAAGCTTGCGCATGGCGTCGACCGCCGCCGGGTTGCCGAGGATGCTGACCGCGACGATCATGCGGGTGCGCGGCCCGATGGCCTTCTCGATCAGCGACATGTCGGCGTTGAGCGTCTCGAGCTCGACATCGACGAATTTGAGCTTGAGCCCGTACTGGTGGAGCGGGTGGTAGGTCGTGGCCCAGGAGATGGCCGGCACGATGACCTCGTCGCCGCGCTGCAGCGGCCGGTCCTTCTTGTAGAACAGGCTGGCCACGGCCACGAGATTGGCCGACGAGCCCGAGTTGACCATGACGCCGTACTTCATGCCGAAGTACTTGGCGAACTGCTCCTCGAACCGGGCCACGTTCTCGCCCATGGTGAACATGCCGCTGTCGACGACACGTTCGATAGCCTTGATCTCCTCCGGCCCCCAGGACGGTGCGGCGAGCGAATAGAACATCGTTACCCCTGAAAATTTGGCCGGCGGCGGCGCCTCAGAACGGTCCGCGGAACTGGCGCTGATAGGCCAGCACGGCGCGCTCGGGATCGGGCGTCCATTCGCCGGCCTTGGGCCTGACCATCTTGTGCGCGGCCTGCGCAATGCGGGCCGGGTTGGGATAGAACTGGTCCTCGATCGAGGGCGAGGTCGGGCAGATCGTCGGCGCGAAGCCCATGCGCTCCACCTGGAACTTGCCTTCGGGCCCGAGGGCCTCGGCGACGCGCGCCGCGATCTCGGCGCCGGCGCCGCACATCGTCCAGCCATTGTCGACGACGATCAGGCGGCGCGTCTTCTTGACCGACTTGACGATGGTGTCGGTGTCGAGCGGCGAGAGCCAGATCGGGTCGATGATCTCGGCCGAGACGCCGGCATCGGCGAGCAGCTCGCGCCCCCGCAGGCATTCGACCAGCATGTTGGAGATGCCGACCAGCGTCACGTCGTCGCCGGGCATGACCACGCGCGACTTGCCCGGCGGCAGCTCGAACTGCTCCTCCGGCACGTAGGCCTCGGTCGGGTAGAGCAGGCGATGCTCGACGAACATCACCGGATTGTCGTCGCGGATGGCCGAGAGCATGCAGCCCTTGGCGTCGTGGGCGTTGGACGGCGCCACGACCTTGAGGCCGGGGAAATGCATGAAGGTGGAGTAGAGACCCTGGCTGTGCTGCGGGCCCTGGCCCCAGGACTTGCCGATGATCGAGCGCACGACCAACGGCACCTTGATATTGCCGCCGTACATGTAGTGCGCCTTGGCCGCCATGTTGATGAGCTGGTTCATGCTCAACATGAGGAAGTCCATGCGGATATGCACATGGATCGGGCGCAGGCCGGCCATCGCGGCGCCGATCGCCGCACCGGTCATCGCGTCCTCGGCCAGCGGCGTCGTAAAGATGCGGTCGGGGCCGAACTTCTGAAGGAGGCCGCGGGTCGAGCCCTGAAGCGCCTTGTGGTCGTCGACGTCGAGGCCCATGACGAAGACCTTGTCGTCGCGCTCCATCTCCTGCTCGACCGCCTCTTTCAACGCGTCGACATAGCGCAGCACGCGGCCGCCGGTATTGCCGGCGGCGTCGGGCGCGGGCTTGGTGGCCGTCTTAAGCGTAGACATGGGTGTAGAGCTCTTTGGCGGCCGGGAAGGGGCTCTTCTCGGCGAACGCGATGGCGGCGGCGACGTCCTTCTCGACCTGGGCGTCGATGGCGGCGCGCTCGTCGGGATCGAGCATCGCCGCGACGCGCGGGATCTGGTCGTTGTCGACCCACGGCTTCAGATCGTCGGTCGAGCGATAGCCGGAATCGTAATCGTTGGCCGGACCCACGTGTTCACGCCAACGATAAGTATGGCACTCGATGAAGATCGGACCGTACTCGCCGCGCCGCATCTTGGGCAGCGCGTCCATCATGATGTTGCGGATCTTGAAGACGTCGGCGTCGGTCACCCGGTAGGCGGGGATGCCGTAGGTCTGCACGCGCTCGCAGATCGCGTCGGGCACCGCCTGGCGGCGAGCGATCGGCGTATGGATGGCGAAGAAATTGTTCTCGAGCACGAAGACCACGGGCAGGCGCTTGAGCGCCGCGAAATTCAGGCTCTCGTGGAAGACGCCTTCTTCCGTCGCGCCGTCGCCCATGAAGCTGGCGATGACCCGGCCCTTGCCCTCGCGCTTGAGGGCGAGGGCATAGCCCAGCGCGATCGGCACGGTCGTGCCGACCACGGCCGATGAGCCGACGACGTTGTTCTGGATGTCACAGAGATGCATGGACCCGCCCTTGCCGCGGGTGCAACCGGTGTCCTTGCCGTAGAGCTCGGCCATCAGGCCGTTGATGTCGCCGCCCTTGGCGATATACGTCGCATGACCACGATAAGTGCCGCCGGCAAGATCATCCTTGTTCAGCGCGTCGCAGACGCCGACGGCGACCGATTCCTGGCCGATCGACAGGTGGACGGGGCTCTTGATCTTGTCTTCGGGGTAGATGCGCGCGACCTCTTCTTCGAAGCGCCGGATCAGGCGGAGAGAGGCATAGACGCGGCGGATGGTCTGGGTGTCAGCTTCGGGCATGAGCGACCTGAACTAGAGAATCCGACGGCGCCGGAATCATCCGTCGCCATAATGGATTATAGGGTTAACAGGTCAACAAAACCCTAAAGTGCCTAAAAACCGCGTGGGTTTTAGTGGTATTATTATACCACAATTGTCCAATGGGATGACACGACCACGCCATCCCCGGTTACCGGATGGCCTGGAGCCTCCCCCGGGCACTCAGTCGAGTTCGGCCACGACCAGTACGACGCCCTGAATCTCGGCGCTGTACAAGCCGGTCGGCCCGAGCACCGTAACCTTGCCGGTGACGCTCTTCGTGCCGGTTGTCGTCCATTTGCAACCGGGCTTGAGCACGAACGTCGTCAGAGAACTTTGACTGAAAGCGGGGTTGTTGTGCTCTGCCTTGGCGTGGTCGGCAACCTCGAGCGTCGCGTCAAAGCGGTGGTTTACCCGCTCGATGTTGAGAATCGTGAAGAGAAACCGGATGTCGGTCGTCTGGCCAACCAGGACCTTCTCGCGCGTCGCGGTGAGATGGACATCGGTGAACTGGATGCTGGGCGGCCGGGGCCGCGGGTTCAGGATCTTCTCCAGTAGCCACAAGACCGCCATCCCGAGAAGCACGAGAACGCAGATCGCAACGATGGCGATAACGACGACGGCAGCGATTTCGATTGGAGTCATGTCACGAGGCCCCCCACCTGCGGAGTGATCACGACATTAGCGGTGCGAGTATACACGCAACGATTGCATGTGTGAACGAGCGCCTGCAGGCCGCCACGACCGGGGCTAGCCCGCCTGGCGCCGAAAGAGCACCGACAGGTTATTGGCCGGCATCTCGACCACCTCGGCGAGATTGAATCCGGCTTTTGCCGCCAGGGCCGAGACGTCCCCCAGGTCACGCACCCCCCAGGCCGGATCCCGGGCCCGCAGGCTGGCATCGAAGGCGGCATTGCTGGGGGCGGTGTGCCGTCCGTCGCGCTTGTAGGGCCCATAGAGGAAAAGCAGGCCGCCCGCCGGCAGGATTCGGGCGGCACCGGCCACCAGGCCCTCGGTCGCCGGCCATGGCGCGATATGAATCATGTTGATGCAAAGGACGGCATCGGCAGCACTCAGCGGCCAGGTTGACGAGGCCGCATCGAGGGCAAGCGGCGGCCGCACGGTGTCTATGCCCGCCGTCCAGGCGGCGATGGAGACGCGAGAAGCCGGATCGGCATCGCTCGGTTGCCAGGCCAGCCGGGGAAACTGGGGAGCGAAGAACGCGGCGTGCTCGCCGGTCCCGCTGGCGACTTCTAGCACGGTGCCCTGGCTCGGCAGCGTCCGGCGCAGGACCTCGAGAATCGGCTCGCGGTTGCGCTGCGTGGCCGGGGCGAACTGGCGGTCATCGTCTGACATGGCCCGCATTATGCACGTCTGCTCCCTCAGGTGCCCCATGACCGACAGTCTGCCGAGTCTTGGCCATAACGGCGGCCCGCCGCTGGAGGAACCGCCCCCGGATAGTGGGGGCGGCTGGAATGGCTATTGCTGGCGCCGGGCGCACCGTGCCGCCTGGAAAACGCCGGGACGCGAGATCGCGCTGCGCCGCCTGAAGCGCGCCGAAGAACTCGGCATGACCTATCGCGAATACACGGCCGTGATCCTCGATCGCGGGATATACCTTTGACAGGGTTGTAGCCGACTACCCTGAGTTGTTAAGCTTCCGGCCGAACAACCGGAGCCTAGCCATGTGCCTGAGAGGCGCGGTCGGCCGGGGTGCGGCAAACGCCCGGCCCGACGTGACAGCGGTGCAGGCTCTTCTCAATCTCAATGGCGCCGATCCGCCTCTCGCGATCGATGGCCGCAGCGGTCCCAGTACGGTCCGTGCCATCCAGGCCTATCAGCGCGATGTGCTTGGCCAGGACCCGGCCAGCGGGATCATCGAACCGGACAGCGCCACCCTCGAGGCGTTGCGCCGCGGCATGCCGGCGGGACTCTCGCCGACCAAGCTGTGCGCCATCATGCCGGAATGCACGGCCGAGCGGGCCGAGCGCTACTTTCCCGGGCTGACCGAGACGATGCGGCAATACGCCATCGACACGCCCCATCGGGCCACGCATTTCCTGGCCCAGATCGGCCATGAGAGCGGCGGTTTCCGCTACGCCGAGGAACTGGCCAGCGGCGAAGCCTATGAGGGCCGCGCCGACCTCGGCAATACGGAGCCCGGCGACGGACGGCGCTTCAAGGGCCGCGGGCTCATTCAGCTCACCGGCCGCGCCAACTATCGGGCTTACGGGCGCGCCATCGGCCGGGACCTGACCGTCGGGGGCAACTGGGAGCAGGTGGCGGCGGATCCGGCTCTCTGTGTCGGCGTCGCCGGCTGGTACTGGGCCAACCGCAAGATCAACGCGCTGGCCGATCGCGACGATCTCGAGGCAGTGACGCGGGCGATCAATGGCGGCCTCAACGGCCTCGCTGACCGCCAGGCGAAGCTCGAACGGGCAAGGTTTTTCCTTGGGTAGCGCTCATGGTCGCCGCCGCGCGACCACGCCTGTGCTATGAAGCGACAATGACCGCCCGCTACTGGAAAGACCTGACCACCGAGGACTTCTCCGGCCTCGATGCCGCGCGCACCGTAGCCCTCCTGCCGGTCGCGGCGATCGAGCAGCATGGTCCGCATCTGCCGCTGGGCACGGATGCGGCGATCAACACGGGCGTGCTGGCACGGGCGGTCGAGCTCGCGCCGATGGAGCTGCCGCTGCTCGTGCTGCCGCTGCTTTCTGTCGGGCTGTCGCCCGAGCATCGTGACTTTCCCGGTACGCTCACCCTGTCGGCGTCGACGCTGCTCAGCGTCGTCACGGAGACGGCCGAGGGCGTGGCGCGCGCGGGCTTGCGCAAGCTCATCCTGTTCAACAGTCACGGCGGACAGCCGCAGGCGCTGGAGATGGTGGCGCAGGATCTGCGCGCCCGTCACGCCATGGTCGTGATCGTCGCCAATTCCTGGAAGCTGATGCGGCCGGGTGAATTCTTTCCGCCCGCCGAGCGCGAGGCCGGCATCCATGCCGGCGCCATCGAGACCTCGCTGCTGCTGCATCTGCAGCCGGGTCTGGTGCGGCGCGACAAGGTCGGCAATTTCACCGCGGCGCCGCGCGGCTACGAACGCGACCATCCCGAGCTGGCGGCCGGCGGGCGCTTCCACTTCGCCTGGCAGGCGCAGGATCTCAATCCCGCCGGCGCGGTGGGCGATGCGCGGCTGGCCAGCGCCGAAGCCGGGCAGGCGATGGTCGAGCAGGCCGCGCACGGCCTGGTCGGGCTGGCCGCGGATCTGGCGCGGCTGCCGCTCGATATCCTGAAGCAGCGCTAGGCGGCGAGCATGCGCATCGCGGGCAGGTAGATCGTCGCCGTGGTGCCGACGCCGACCTGGCTCTGGATCTCGAGCCGCCCGCCATGCAGCTCGGTCAGCGCTTTCGACAGCGGCAGGCCCAGTCCGGTGCCGTGATGCTTGCGGGCCAGCGAAGAATCGAGCTGGCCGAACGGCGACAAGGCCTTGGGGATATCCTGCGGCGCCATGCCGATTCCAGTATCGCTGACGCGCAGGTAAATGTCGCGCTCGATGCCCGCCGAGAGCGTCACCGTGCCTCCGGCGGCCGTGAACTTGATCGCGTTGGACAACAGGTTGATCAGCACCTGCTTGAGCCGCAAGCCGTCGCCGCGGATGCGCGGCAGGTGGTCGGCCGATAGCACGGTCAGTTCGACCCCGGCCTCCGCCGCCCGGGGTCGCACCAGGCGGATCGACGTATCGAACAGAAAGGCGATGTCGACGACGCTCTCGGTGATCTCGATGCGGCCGGCTTCGGCCTTCGAAACGTCGAGGATGTCGTTGATCAGCTCGAGCAGGTGCGTGCCGCTGTCATTGATGTCGGTCGCATAGCCGAGGTAGCGCTTCTCGGAGATCGGGCCAAACGATTCCCGCTTGATGATGTCGGAGAAGCCGATGATGGCATTGAGCGGCGTGCGCAGCTCGTGGCTCATGTTGGCGAGAATGCCGGACTTCGTGCGATTGGCGGCCTCAGCCGCTTCCTTGGCATCGCGCAACGCATCCTCGGCCCGCTTGCGGTCGGTGAAGTCCGAATAGACCGATACGAAGCCGCCTCCGGGCATGGGATTGCGCCGCATCTCCACATAGCGTCCCGTGGCGCGCCAGCGCGCCTGGCGCTGCGGGTGGGGGAGGATGGCCAGCGCGTAGGACTCGCGCGCGCGATCTTCCGGATCGCCGGGGCCGTACTCCCCACGCTGCGCATTGTGGCGCACGAAATCCATCAGCGGCGTGCCCGGCTTGAACATGGCGCGCGTATGGCCGGTGAGCTCGATCAGGCGCTCATTCCAGGCCACGAGCCGCATGTCCGTATCGAAGACGCTGATGCCTTCGCCCATGTTCTCGAGCGTGCTCTGCAGGAGCGCCGTCTTCTCCGCCAGTTCGCGCTCGCGGGCCTTCGTATCGGTGATGTCATAGAGGAAGATCATGCAGCCGCCGTCGGACAGGCGGTGCTCGCGGATATGGAAGAGCCGCCCGTCGAGCATGCGACGTTCGATCGGGCCGGTCGGGTTGCGGTGGTGAGCCATGCGTTCGGCGATGAAGGCTTCCATCGTCACGCCCGGCGGCAGGGGCAGGCGCTCGGTCGTGATACGGGCCCTCAGGTAGTCCTCGAACAACAGGCCCGGCTGCAGCACCTTCTCGTCGAGCTGGGTGATCGAGCGGAAGGCGGGGTTGCACATCACCAGCCGGTCGTCGCGATCGAAGAGCGCCAGGCCGCTCTCCAGGCCATCGATGGCGCTGACGAAGCGCTGCTCGGAGCGCGCCGCCTGCTCGGTGGCGTGCAGCTCCTCGGTGACGTCGCGTCCGGTGCCGCGATAGCCGATGAAGCGCCCGTCATCGTCGAACAGCGGCTTGCCGCTGACCCGGATGTAGCGGCGCCGCCCGTCCGGCATCCGATACTCATAGGCGAAGTCCCGGAACGGCCGCCGGGCCTCGAGATCGCGAAGGTGGGCCTGCCATTTCTCGTCGTCGCGGCCGATATCCCCGAATTCGTCGCGCCGCCGGCCGACCGCGGTGCTCGGTTCGATACCCAGCGTGCGCCGGACGTTGTCCGAGATATAGGAGAAGCGCAGGTCGGGTCCCATCTCCCAGAGCCAGTCGGAGGCGACCTCGGCGAAATCGCGGAACCGGCGCTCCGTCGCCGCGAGATCGGAGGCCGAGAGGTTCGCGCGGCGGTGGGCATCGCGCAGCTCCGCCGCCTGGCGGCGCTGCGCCGAGACGATCAGGCCCAGGGCGATGGCCAGGGTGATGGCCTGGGTCACGGTCAGGCCCCAGGGGATGCTGGCATCGCTGGGCCGCAGGAACGGATAGTTGGCGACGTGCAGCCCCCAGCCGATGAAAGCGGCGCCGATGAAGCCGTAGCCCAGCCCCGGATGGCTGCGGCGATACCTGAGGAACACGTAGCCGATGAAAAAGAGCGCGAGTGCCGTGCCGCCGAAGATCGGCGCGGTGCGCGCCACGAAAGACAGATCGAGCCAGCGGGCGACCAGGGGCCAGACGAGGATCGCGGCGAGGCCGGCGCCGAGCCAGCGGTAATCGGGCTTGCGATCGACGAACACCAGGGCGCCGCCGAGGAACAGGGCGGCCGACACGGCGACGAGGGCGTCGAATAGCGGCTCGAAGGCGGTGGTCTGGCCGAGCAGCCCGGTCAGCAGGACGATCTGGCGCGCGGTGGTGACGGCCAGCGCCGTGGCCCACCACGAAAGCGCGGGATTGGCCCCTTCCAGGCGGCGCATGAAGACAAGCGTCGCCGTCAGGATCGCCGATCCTGCCGCTGCACCTATGCCTGCGATAACTGCCGCCGAAACCATGCTCCCCGCCGGTCGGCCTCAGTCTAAGTGAGGCGCTCGCTGGTCACCGTCTGCCACTGGACAGACCGGTTCCGCCGCCGGAGTCTAGAAAGCCTTGGTTAAGGAACCCTAACCTGCCTGGCAGGCGGAATCCGGCGCTCAGTACTGGACGAGCGCCTCGAAGGGCAGGTCGACGCGTTTGCGTCCGTCGAGGAAGGTCAGCTCGATGATGCAGGCGGCAGCCCGGACGTCACCGCCAGCCTTGCGCAGCAGCGACACCGCCGCCGCCAGGGTACCCCCGGTGGCGAGCACGTCATCGAGAATGACGACGCGCTGTCCCTTCTTTACGGCGTTGTCCTGGATCTCGATCGTATCGGTACCGTACTCGAGGGAGTAGGTGTGCGGGATGGTGCCGCCGGGCAGCTTGCCGCGCTTGCGCACCATCATGAAGCCGCAGCCAAGCTCGAGCGCCAGGGGAGCCGTGACCAGGAAGCCGCGCGATTCGATCCCGGCCAGCATTTCCGGCTTGTAGGGGCGGACGAGATCGGCGAGCTGCTTGATGGTCGCGCGCCACGCGTCCTTGTCGGCCAGCAGCGGCGAGATATCGCGGAACAGGATTCCCGGCTTCGGGAAATCCTGCACGTCGCGGATGAACGGCTTCAGATCCATGAAAATCCCCCAACGGCCGGTCGAATCCGGCCCACGCCGCAAAATTCGGCCGCAGCCTATCGGGCCGGCGCAGTTGCGCCAAGCCCTGTCATGCCGGCTGACGGCTTACTTCAGTGTCAGCAGATATGCGATCAGGTTCTCGCGCTCGTCGTCTTTCTTGACGCCGGCGAAGGCCATGATCGTGCCGGGGATGACGCCCTTGGGATCCTTGAGGTAGGGATCGAGGGTCTGGGCGGACCAGGCGATGTTGGCGTTCTTGTTGGCCGCCGAATAGCGGAAGCCCTCGACCGAGCCTGATGTGCGGCCGACCAGGCCGGCCAGCGTCGGGCCCAGGCGCTTGGGGCCCTCGGCCGCGGTGATATGACAGGCGGTGCAGTACCGCCGGAAGACCTTTTCGCCCTCGGCGGCGTCGGCGGCCAGTACGGGGGTGGCCGTCATCGCCAGAAACGTCGCAACCGCTGCAAATCCTGCGCTCTTCATTGTCTCTCTCTCCCAATCACCTGCGCGTCGATATAAGCGATAACGCGCCACTGTCAACCTTGCTTCCCCGAAAACGGCTTCCCTACACGGACGGCCGCGAAAACGGCCGTGCTGCCTCGAAGGCGCGCGCCGCCCGCAGGACCGTGGCGTCGTCATGCCAGCGGCCGACCAGATGCAGGCCGATGGGCAGGCCCGCCTTGGTCAGGCCGCAGGGCACGCTCGCCGCCGGCTGGCGGCTCATGTTGAAGGGGTAGCTGAACGGTGTCCAATCGATCCAGTGCTCCTGGTTGTGCGGATCGCTGAGGTCGTAGCCGACCGGCAGGGCGGGCACCGCGACCGTGGGCGTGAGGAGCAGGTCATAGCGCCGGTGGAAGGCGACCATGGTCTGGATCAAATCGTTGCGGACCGCGTCGGCCGCGTACCAGTCGACGGCGCTCTTGGTGGCGCCGAAGCGCGCCGAGGCGACGAGACCGGGATCGATCTTGGTCTGCTGCTCGGGCGTGAACGCGGAAAGGACCTTCGCGGCGCCGCTCGTCCACAGCACCTTGAAGGCTTCGCGCGGGTTGGGGAAGCCGGGATCGACCGTGTCGACGATGGCGCCGAGCTCGCCGAAGACCTGCGCCGCGCGATCGAGCGAAGCGCGTACCTCCGGGTCGACCTTGGCGTAGCCCAGCGTCGGACTGTAGGCGATGCGCAGGCCCTTGATCCCGGTATCGAGGCCGGCGCTGACGCTCGGCTGATTGGGAGCGGCCCATGGGTCGCGCTCGTCATAGCCCGACAGCACGTCGAGCATCAGAGCCGTGTCCGCCACCGTGCGCGTCATCGGGCCGACATGGGCGACGATGCCGAAGGCGCTGGGCGGATAGGCCGGCACGCGGCCGAAGGTCGGCTTGATGCCGACGATGCCGGAGAAGGCGCACGGGATGCGGATCGAGCCGCCGCCATCGGTGCCCACGGCGAGCGGGCCCATGCCGGCGGCGACCTGCGCGGCGGCGCCGGCGCTGCTGCCGCCCGGCGTGTGCTCTGTATTCCAGGGGTTGCGCGTGATGCCGGTGAGCGGCGAATCGCCCAGCGCCTTCCAGCCGAATTCGGGCGTCGTCGTCTTGCCGAGGATGACGGCATTGGCCTCGCGCAGCCGGGCGGTGGCCGGCGCGTCCTCGGTCCAGGCCTGGTTCGGATCGACGAGCTTCGAGCCACGCAGGGTCGGCCAGCCCTTGGTCAGCAGGATGTCCTTGATCGACGCCGGCACGCCGTCGAGCGCGCCGGCCGGCGCGCCCTTGCTCCAGCGCGCTTCGGAAGCCTTGGCCGAAGCGAGCGCGCCGTCGGAGTCGATCAGGTTGAAGGCGTTGAGCTTCGGATTGAGCTCTTGGATACGCTCCAGTACGGCGCTCGTCGCCTCGACCGGCGACAGCGCCTTCTTGCGGTAAGCCGCGAGCAGCTCCGTGGCGGACAGGTCAGCCGGGTTCACGCGTGGTCTCGAGCCATTTCCCGGCGATGACCATGCCCGCCGGAAACAGGCGCTGCTCGCCGCGGAAGGTTTCACCGACCACGTCGACGTAGTCGTAGGCGCCCTTTTCGAGGGACAGCACCGAGACATCGCCGATCCCGCCGGCTTTCAGGCTGCCCAGCTCCGGCCGGCGCAGGGCCGCGGCCGGGGCGGCGGTCGACGCCTTGATCACGGCTTCGAGGCTCATGCCCAAACAAAGCATCTTGGACATCGTGACCAGTTGGTCGAAGGCCGGCCCGTTGATGCTCAGCTCGTGGGCGTCGCTGGAGATGACATCGGGCTCGAAGCCGGCGGCCAGGGCTGCGCGCGCCGTGCGGAAGCCGAACGAGCCGCCGCCATGGCCGATGTCGAAGATGATGCCGCGCTCGCGCGCCTCCAGGACCTCTTCGCGCAGGCTGCCGTCGCCCATCGCCGGCCCGCCGGGAAAGGGCCGGAAGCAGTGGGTCAGGACGTCGCCGCGGCGCAGGCGGGTCAGCACCTCGCGGCTCGACGGCGGCGGCCGGTCGAGATGGGCCATGATCGGCACGCCGAGCTCGTCGGCGGCGGCGAGCGCGATGTCCATCGCCGCGATGCCGGTGCCGAAGCTGGCGACGCCGCCGACCCGCACCTTGATCCCGACGATCAGGTCCATGTGCTGGCGCGCGACGCGCACGCATTCGACCGGATCGACGAGGCGGATGTCGCTGTTCTCGCCGACCATCACCGCCTTGGCGAAGGCGAAGATGCCAGCGAAAGAGATGTTGATGTAGGGCAGGATGCGGACCGGCGAGGGCTCGATGATGTGCTTGCGGAAGCCCGGGAAGTTGCCGGGTCCCGCGCTGCCGGCATCGACCAAAGTCGTACAGGCGCTGCGCCTGGCCAGCATCTCCGGATCGACGCCGAGCGATGTGCCGCCCCAGTAGACATGGGTGTGCAGGTCGATCAGGCCGGGGGTGACGAGCTTGCCGGTGACGTCACGGGTAGCGCGCGCCTGGCGGGCCAGGTCGGGGCCGATGGCGGCGACCTTGCCGCCGGCAAAGGCGACATCGGCACGGGTATCGAGCTTCTGGGCCGGGTCGAGGACGCGCCCCCCGGTCAGGACGAGATCATAAGTCATGGTGGCGCACTATCGGGCAGAGCGCCCCGCGCGACAAGTCAGGGAAGATAAAGGCCGGTCTGAAAAGAGCTGCGGGCCCATCGCCTTCGCGATGGGCCCGCGCGCGCCGGCCTTCCCCCCCGGGAGGCGGCGCTAGTCTCAAACCGGCCGGGAGGATGGCAGGATGCCCCGGCCCGTGCAATCGTTTGCGGCGCCCGCCGTGCACGGAGCCGGAGCACTGTTGCAAAATGGCAGCGCCTTGCCGGGTGCCCCGGGTTATGCCTCAATGTTAAGCATACCCGCGTCATCGGGGAGGCGATGACCGTGTGGCATAAGATTCGCAGACCGTGATCTGCAGGGCTGGGTCGTATCCGCGCGAAAATCGCGCTCAGGGAGGTTATCCGATGAAGCTTTCGTTCTCGTCCGTGCTCAAGGCCTCGGCGCTGGTCGCCGCGGCCGTCTTGCTGGCGCCGTCCGACGCCACCGCCCAATCCGGCGGCAAGACGCTGCGCTTTATCCCGCAATCGGATCTGCGGGTGCTTGATCCGATCTGGACCACCGGCTACGTGGTGCGCAACCACGCTTACATGATCTACGACGTGCTCTTCGCCGTGGATGCGGACTTCAACGTCAAGCCGCAGATGGCCGAAGGCTATACGCTGAGCGACGACAAGCTCACCTACACCATCACGCTGCGCGACGGCCTCAAGTGGCATGACGGCGCGCCGGTGACGTCGGCCGATGCGATCGCCTCGCTCGAGCGCTGGAGCAAGAAGGACCCGTTCGGCGGCACGCTGTACCAGAACGTCGCCTCGGTGGAGAAGGTCAACGACAAGTCCTTCAAGATCGTCCTGCGCAAGCCGTTCCCGCTGATCATGGACGCGCTGGCCAAGCCGTCGTCGAACGTGCCCTTCATCATGCCGGAGCGCGTCGCCAAGACCGACGCCAACGAGCAGATCAAGGAGACCATCGGCTCCGGCCCGTTCCGCTTCGTGGCCGGCGAATGGGTACCCGGCGTCAAGGCGGTCTATGCCAAGAACACCGACTACGTGCCGCGCAAGGAGCCGCCGTCCTGGGGCTCGGGCGGCAAGGTGGTCAAGGTCGACCGCGTCGAGTGGGTAACCATCCCCGACACGGCGACGGCCGCCGCGGCGCTGGCTGCCGGCGAGGTCGACTGGTGGGAGCAGCCCCCCGGCGATCTCGTGCCGCTGCTGTCGCGCAACCGCGACATCAAGGTCGAGAACATCGATCCGCTGGGATCGATCGGTATCGTGCGCTTCAACCACCTGCACCCGCCGTTCAACAATCCCAAGATGCGGCAGGCGCTGTTGCACGTCATCAACCAGCGCGACTACCTGCTGGGCATTGCCGGCGACGAGAAGAACGGCAAGCCCTGCATGTCGTTCTTCACCTGCGGCACGCCGATGGCGAGCACCGTCGGCAGCGAGGTGATGAGCGCTGCGCGCAGCCTCGACAAGGGTAAGGCGCTGGTCGCCGAGTCCGGCTACAAGGGCGAGAAGGTGGTGGTGCTTTCGGCCACCGACCAGCCGATCGTCCATGCCCAGGCGCTGCTGACCACCGACGCGCTGAAGAAGATCGGCGTCAACGCCGAGGTCGCGGTCAGCGACTGGGGCACGCTGCTCAACCGCCGCGCCAACAAGGAAACCAACGACAAGGGCGGGTGGAACATCTTCCACACCTGGTGGGTGGGCACCGACCTGGCCAACCCGGCCGTCAACGCGCCAATGCGCGGTAACGGCGAGCGCGGCTGGTTCGGCTGGTCCAACGACGAGGAGCTGGAGAAGCTGCGCACTGCCTGGTTCGATGCGCCCGACGTCGCGGCCCAGAAGAAGATCGCCGAGGACATCCAGAAGCGCGGCTGGGAAGTAGTGCCGTTCATTCCGACGGCACAGTTCATCCTGCCGACGGCGTTCCGCCGGAACATCGAGGGCGTGATCATCGCCCCCGTTACCTTCCTCTGGAACGTTGAGAAGAAGTAATCGCGGGTATAGCCCCTTACCCGCCGACTAGCGGGTGAGGGGCCTTCAACAGACGTGTTCGCCTACATCGTTCGACGACTGCTGGCGACCATCCCCGTCATGGGGGTGGTTGCGCTCTTCGTCTTCTCGCTGCTCTATCTGACGCCCGGGGACCCGGCCGTCATCATCGCCGGCGACTTCGCCACCGGCGACGACGTCGCGCGCATCCGCGCCAAGCTCGGCCTTGACCGCCCGTTCGGCGTGCGTTTCGGCGAATGGGCGTGGGCCATCCTGCGCGGGGATCTTGGGATCTCGATCTTCACCAACCTGCCGGTGACCACGCTGATCGGCCAGCGCGTCGAGCCGACCGTGGCGTTGACCTTGTCGACGTTGCTGGTCGCCGTGGTGCTCGCCGTGCCGATGGGCGTGCTGGCGGCGTGGAAGGCGGGGCGCTGGCTCGACCGGCTGGTCATGGGCTTCGCGGTGCTGGGATTTTCCGTGCCGATTTTCGTGCTGGCGTATCTGCTGATCTTCTTCTTCTCGATCTATCTCGAGTGGCTGCCGGTCCAGGGCTACACCAGCATCAGCCAGGGCTTCTGGCCGTTCCTCGAACGCCTGATCCTGCCCAGCGTGGCGCTCGGCGTGACCTACATCGCGCTCATCGCCCGCATCACCCGGGCCTCGATGCTCGAGGTCCTGTCCCAGGACTACATCCGCACCGCCGAGGCCAAGGGCCTCGCGGCCGACAAGGTCCTGGTCGGCCACGCGCTCAAGAATGCCGCCGTGCCGATCATCACCATCATCGGCATCGGCATCGCGCTGCTCATCTCCGGCGTCGTCGTCACCGAGACGGTATTCGCCATTCCCGGCATCGGTCGGCTGGTGGTCGACGCCATCCTGCGCCGCGACTACCCGATCATCCAGGGCGTGATCCTGATCTTCTCGGCCGTCTACGTGCTGATCAACCTCGCGGTCGACATCAGCTACACCTTCCTCGACCCGCGGATCCGCTACTGATGGCGACCGTCCCTTCCGCCGCCCCGCTTGATATCGCCACTCCGCCCCGTGGCATGGTCCGCGACGCGCTGCGTCGCCACCCGACGATGATCGTCGGCATCATCCTCCTCGTCGCCATGGTGCTGATGGCGGTCTTCGCCCCCTATCTCTGGACGATCGATCCGCAGGACCTGTCGCCGGTCCGGCGCCTGCGCCAGCCTTCCGAACTCTACTGGTTCGGCACCGACATGCTGGGCCGCGACGTCTACAGCCGCACCGTCTACGGGGCGCGTATCTCCCTGATCGTCGGCATCGCGGTCGCGGTGCTGAGCGTCGGCATCGGCCTGTTCTTCGGCCTGATCACCGGCTACGTGCGCCTGGCCGACACGCTGATCATGCGGGTGATGGACGGCTTGATGTCTATCCCGCCGATCCTGCTAGCCATCGCGCTCATGGCGCTGACCAAGGCCAGCCTGGAGAACGTGATCATCGCCATCACTATCGCCGAGGTGCCGCGCGTCGCGCGCCTGGTGCGCAGCGTGGTGCTGTCCTTGCGCGAGCAGCCCTTCGTCGAGGCGGCGGTCGCCTCGGGCACGCGCTTCCACCGCATCCTGCTGCGCCACATTTTACCGAACACGGTCGCTCCGTTGCTCGTTCAAGGCACCTATATCTGTGCCTCGGCGATGATCACCGAGGCGATCCTCAGCTTCATCGGCGCCGGCACGCCGCCGACCATCCCGAGCTGGGGCAACATCATGGCCGAGGGGCGGAGCCTGTTCCAGATCGCCTGGTACATCATCCTGTTCCCCGGGATCTTCCTCTCGGTCGCCGTGCTGGCGGTCAACCTGGTCGGCGACGGGCTGCGCGACGCCCTCGACCCGCGTCTCGCCCGGCGCATGTAGCCATGGTCGAACCGCTGCTCGTCATCGACAACCTGAAGACTCATTTCTACACGCGCGACGGGATCGTGCGCGCGGTCGACGGCGTCTCATATTCGGTGGGGCCGGGCGAGACGCTTGCCGTCGTCGGCGAATCCGGCTGCGGCAAGAGTGTGACCTCGCTCTCCATCCTGCGCCTGATCCCGCAGCCGCCCGGCAAGATCACGGGCTCGATCCGCTTCCAGGGTCGCGAGATGCTGGACCTGTCCGATACCGAGCTGCGCAAGATCCGCGGCAACGAGATCTCGATGATCTTCCAGGAGCCGATGACCTCGCTCAACCCGGTGCTGACCATCGGCCGGCAGATCGGTGAGACCCTGCGCCTGCACCAGGGCCTCGACGCGCAGCAGGCCACCGAGCGCGCCATCGAGATGCTGCGCCTGGTCCACATCCCGGAGGCGCCGCGCCGGGTGACGCAATATCCGCACGAGCTCTCCGGTGGCATGCGCCAGCGCGTGATGATCGCCATGGCGCTGGCCTGTAACCCCAAGCTCCTGATCGCCGATGAGCCGACCACCGCGCTCGACGTCACCATCCAGGCCCAGATCCTGGACCTGATGCGTGAGCTCAAGCAGAAGATCGGCGCCGCGATCATCCTGATCACCCATGACCTTGGCGTCGTTGCCGAAATGGCGCAACGCGTGGTCGTCATGTACGCCGGCCGTAAGGTCGAGGAAGCCTCGGTGGAGGAGCTCTTCGCCCGGCCGATGCATCCCTACACCCGCGGCCTGATGAACTCGGTGCCCAAGCTCGGCTCGACGCTCTCCGGCGAGGCCCGGCGGCTGACCGAGATCGCCGGCCTCGTACCCGCGCTGAACAAGGAGATCATCGGCTGCGCTTTCGCCCCGCGCTGCGCCCTGGCCACCGAACGCTGCCGGCGCGAAAGCCCGATCCTCGAGGAGAAGGAGCGGGGACGCTGGGCCGCCTGCCACGAATGGCAGAAGGCGGCGGCATGAGCGTGCCCCTCCTTCAGGTCGCCGACCTCAAGAAGCATTTCCCGGTGCGCAAGGGCCTCCTGTCACGCACCGTGGGGCAGGTCTATGCGGTCGACGGCATCACCTTCTCCCTCGACAAGGGAGAGACGCTCGGCCTGGTCGGCGAATCCGGCTGCGGCAAGTCGACGGCCGGCAAGACCATCCTGCGCCTGATCGAGCCGACCTCGGGCACCATCCGGGTCAACGGCGAGCGGATCGACGCGCTGAGCCGCGGCGCCATGCGGCCGTGGCGGCGCGAGCTGCAGGTCGTCTTCCAAGACCCGTATTCCTCGCTCAATCCGCGCATGAATGCCGGCGATATCGTGGCCGAGCCGCTGGTCAATTACGGCCTCGCTTCCGGCCAGGCGCTCAAGGACAGGGTGTCCGGCCTGTTCGCCAAGGTCGGCCTGCGGCCGGAGCAGATGCAGCGCTACCCGCACGAATTCTCCGGCGGCCAGCGCCAGCGCATCGGCATCGCCCGGGCGCTGGCCCTCAATCCCGGCCTGATCGTCTGCGACGAGCCGGTCTCCGCATTGGACGTCTCGGTGCAGGCGCAGGTGATCAACCTGCTGATGGACCTGCAGGGCGAGTTCGGCCTGTCCTACCTGTTCATCGCCCACGACCTGGCGGTGGTCGAGCACATCAGCCACCGCATCGCGGTCATGTATCTGGGCAAGATCGTCGAGCTCACCGACAAGCGCTCGCTCTTCGCCAGCCCGCAGCATCCCTATACCGAGGCGCTGCTCTCGGCCGTGCCGGTGCCCGACCCCAAGGCAAGGCGCAAGCGCATCATCCTGTCGGGCGACGTGCCCAGCCCGATCAATCCGCCGCCCGGCTGCCGCTTCCACACCCGCTGTCCCTATGCCGAGGCGCGCTGCAAGGTCGAGGAGCCGGCGATGCGCGAGGTGCGACCCGGGCATTTCGTCGCCTGTCACCTGCGCAAGGTCGACGAGACGGCCTTCGCCACCATCGCGCGCGCCTGACGCTCCCGCACCCCCGCGATATGACATCGCGCTTTTGGTGTCCCGGTACGAACCGTTTTTCAGAACCCATGTTATGACGGGGGCGGCGGTCGGGTTTGGGGTTCTGGTTCCTGGGGGTCTACGTGTTCCTGCTCCAGCAGATCGTGGCGCTGCCATCGGTCAGCCATCCGGTCGTCGTCTTCGGGCTCTATGGCGTGGGCGCCATCGCCGGCGCGGTCATCGGCAGTGCCATCAGCCCGCGGCTGCAGCAGCTTGCCGTCCGTGTCGCGCCGGTAAGCCAGGGCTTCAGCGTGGCGCTGGGCGTGCTGCTGGCCTCCGCGCTCCTCTCCGCCATCGGCTGGAGCTACCTGTGGAACGCGCCGGTGGCCGGCCTCTGCGTGCTCGGCAGCTACGTGGTCTGCGGCCTGGTCTATCGCACGCAGCGCTGGCCGTTCGGCAACGCGGTGATGGACGGGGTGTTCTGCGGCTTCCTGCTCTCGCTGGTCGGCGTCGCGCTCGGACTCGATCCCGCCGTCATCTAGCGCGCCGCGGCAGCACCCCATGTTCCTGCTGCTGGATCTCCTGGCGCTCCAGCCTTTCTGCCCGTCCTTCGCGGTCGGCTTCCTCTATGTCGTCGGCGGCGTGGCCGGCGTGTTTGCCGGCGACACGCTTCATGTGCGCTGGAAGGAGCTGGGCGAGGAGCGCGCCATCACCCTGATGACCGATGTCGAGCTGGCGCTGCTCATCCTGGTATCCACCGCGGTCTTCTCCGCCCTCGGCTGGGGCCTGTGGTGGAACCTGCCGCTCAGCATCCTGATCGGCGCGGTGTTCTACATCTTGGGCGGGGTGTGCTTCTGCAAGCCGACCGACCTGCGCCCCGGCGATGCGGTCGCCATGGGCCTGCTCGCCGGTTTCATGCCGGCCTTCGTCGGGCTCGGCTATCGCTATCTTGAAGCCGGGATCAGCTAGGCCAGCGCCGTCCGCAGCCGCTTGGCGGCGAAGTCGACGAACGCCCGGACCCGCGCATTGGCCCGCCGCCCCTCCAGGTGAACGAGGTGGATGGGGATGGGCGGCGGCTCATAGTCTTCCAGCACGGCTTTCAGGCGCCCACTCTTGAGCTCGCGCGCCACCTGATAGGAGAGCACGCGGGTCAGCCCACGCCCCTCCGTCGCGGCGGCGATCGCCACCTCGGTATCGTTGACCTGCAGCAGGGTGCGCGGCGCGGCGGGGATGCGGCGGCTGCCGACCTTGAACGCCCAGGGATCACCCACCGAGACCGGAGCGAAGGCAATCCCGTCGTGACGGGCGAGATCCGCCGGGCGTCGCGGCGTGCCCCGGGCCTTGAGATAGGCCGGCGAGGCGCAAACCACGCGTCGGACCTCGCCGACCCGCGCAGCGCTCAACGCTGAATCGGCGAGGGGCGCGATACGTACCGCCACGTCGAGCCCTTCCTCGATCAGGTCGGTGACGCGGTCGAGCAGGACCAGGCGACCCTCGACCTGCGGGTAGCGGTCGAGGAAGGCGAGCATGACCGGCGCCACGAAGCGCCGGCCGAACATCTGCGAGGCGGTGACCGCCAGCGGGCCGCGCGGCTCGGCTTGTGCCCCGGCGGCAGTCGTCTCCGCCTCTTCGATCTCGCCCAGGATACGGCGGGCATCGGCCAGGTAGCGCTCGCCCGTGTCGGTGAGGCGCACCTGCCGGGTGGTGCGGTGGAAGAGACGCGTCCCCAGCCGCGCCTCGATCGCGGCGACGGCTCGCGTCACGGCCGGGGGCGAAAGACCCAGGCGGCGCGCCGCGGCGCCGAAGCCCTGAAGCTCGGCGACGGCCACGAAGGCGCGCATGGCGTCGAAACGGTCCATGTCACTATTTCAATATATGAAATAGTTCCTTGTCAACTGTCGGTATTAACAACAACGATGGCAAGTATCATCTTTACCGGCATCAAGACCTCATCAGGGAGATCGCCCCCATGCCCACCCCCAGCATTCGTGTCCACGGCTTCCCGCTTTCCGGCCACGCGCATCGCGTCGAGCTCATGCTCTCGCTGCTCGGCCTGGATTTCGAGCGGATCGAGGTCGATCTGTTCAATGGCGCCCACAAGCAGCCGGCCTTTCTCGCCAAGAATCCTTTCGGCCAGATCCCGGTGATCGAGGACGGCGCGGTGACGCTGGCTGACAGCAACGCCATCCTCGTCTACCTGGCGAGCCGCTACGACCAGGAGCGAAACTGGCTGCCGCAGGACCCGGTCGCCGCCGCGCAGGTCCAGCGCTGGCTGTCCGTCGCCGCCGGCGAGCTGGCCTATGGCCCGGCGATGGCGCGGCTGGTGGCCCTGTTCGGCGTGCCGTTCGATGCGGCGCGAGCCAAGACCACCGCGAGCGCCCTCTATACGGTGCTCGATGCCCATCTCAAGGGACAGCCCTTCCTGGTCGGCGGGGCGCCGACCATTGCCGACGTGGCGCTCTACTCCTACACGGCGCACGCCCCCGAAGGCGGCGTGTCGCTCGACCCCTATCCCAGCGTGCGCGCCTGGCTGGCCCGCATCGAAGCCTTGCCCGGCTTCGTGGCGATGCCGCGCAGCGCAGCGAAGGCGGCCTAAACAATGCACGCGATACCCCCCTCCCTAACCCTCCCCCACAAGGGGGGAGGGGATTCAAGAGCGCGCCTCCCTTCTTACTCCCTCCCCCTTGATGGGGGAGGGTGGGGTGGGGGTGATCCCGACGCTTGGTCTATTCCATGACTCTCATGCCGCTGCCGGGCTGGCCCTACGAAGAGTCGCCCTATCATGCGGGCGAGATCGCCCTGCAGGAGCGGGCCGGCGTGCGCGTCCGGGCCGAGCGGATGGGCCGGGGCGGGATCCGCAACTTCATGCCCGACCAGCACCGCGAGCTGTTCACCAAGCTGCCCTGCCTGCTGGTCGGCAGCGTGGATGCGGACGGGCAGCCGCAGGCCTCGATGCTCGTCGGGTCACCGGGGTTCATCCGTTCGCCCGATCCCTGGACGCTGGCGATCGGGGCGGTACCTGCCGCCGATGATCCGCTGGCGGCCAACCTTGCCGCCGGGGCCGCCGTGGGGTTGCTCGGCATCGAGCTCGACACCCGCCGGCGCAACCGCATGAACGGCGTGGTGACGGCGCGCGACGGGCAAGGCTTCGTCGTCCACGTCGGCCAGAGCTTCGGCAACTGCCCGCAATACATCCAGGCGCGGGCGCCGTTCTTCGTCCTCGACGGCGAGGCAGCGAAGCCGCCATCGCCGCGTCCGGAAGGCCCGCTTCTGTCCGCGACCGCGGTGTCTCTCCTGCGCCAGGCGGATACCTTCTTCATCGCCACGGCGACGCCGCTCGAGAGGCGCAAGGGTGCCGCCCACGGTGCGGACGTCTCGCACCGGGGCGGCAAGCCCGGCTTCATCCGCGTGACCCGGGAGGATGGCGCGAGCGTCCTCACGGTCCCCGATTTTCGCGGCAACAATGCCTTCAACACGCTGGGCAACATCGCGCTGGAGCCGCGCAGCGGACTCCTGGTCGTCGACTTTTCGACCGGCGATCTGCTGTCGTTGACCGGCGAGGGATCGATCGTCTGGGACGGACCGGAGCTCGCGTCCTTTGCCGGCGCGCAGCGGCTGCTGAAGCTGCGCGTCACAGGCGGACTCCTGCGGGCGAATGCCGTGCCCCTGCGCTGGTCGCAGCCCCAGCCGGCGCCGCAGCTCGCGGCCACGGGATCGTGGGAGTGAGGCCCGTCACTGGATTTCGCCCGGGGCGCGTGCTTAGCTGACGCCTCATCATTCGTGGGGGCGCATCGGCGATGGAGTATTTCCTGCTTGGCCTGGTCGGCCTGCTGATCCTGATTGCGCTGTCCGGCGTCAAGATCGTTCCCCAGTCCCATGAATACGTGGTCGAGCAGTTCGGCAAATACACGGTGACCCTGCGGGCGGGCCTGAACTTCATCGTGCCGATCCTCAACCGGGTGGCTTCCAAGGTCAGCATCCTCGAGCGCCAGCTCGAGCCCCAGGAAATCAGCGTCATCACCAAGGACAACGTCGAGATCCACCTGACCACAGCGGTCTTCTTCCGGGTGGTGGATGCGGCAAAGTCGGTCTATCGGATCAACGACATCGACCTGGCGGTGAAGACCACGGTGACCAGCATCGTGCGCTCGACCGGCGGCCAGATGGAGTTCGACGAGGTCCAGGCCAAGCGCGACTTCATCAACGAGAAGATCAAGGACTCGCTGTCGGAGGCCTGCGCGGTGTGGGGCATCGAGATCACCCGCACCGAGGTGCTCGACGTCTCGGTCGACGCCGCGACGCGCACGGCGATGCAGCAGCAGCTCAATGCCGAGCGCGAGCGCCGGGCCGCGGTGACCAAGGCCGAAGGCGACCGCCAGGCACAGCAGCTCCATGCCGACGCCGAGCTCTACACCGCGCAGAAGAAGGCCGAGGCGCGGCGCGTGCTGGCCGATGCCGAGGCCTACGCCACGACCCAGGTCGGCGCGGCCATCCAGTCCAACGGCCAGGCGGCCATCGACTTCGAGATCATGAAGCAGCAGATCGCCAGCGTTTCCGAGATCGCGCGCTCGCAGAACTCGAAGCTGATCGTCATCCCGACCGATATCACCAAGACGCTGGGCAGCCTCGCCGCCCTGCTCGAAGGCCTGCGGGCAACGAAATGACCGCCGCCCTCGACCTGGTGGCGGAGTATCCGGTCCTCTTCTGGGCGGCGCTCGGCGTGCTGCTGCTGGTGGCCGAGGTGCTGCTGGCTCCCGGCTTCTTCCTGTCCTTCGCCACGGCGGCCTTCCTGGTGGCGCTGGCCACGGCGCTCGGCCTGCTGCCGGTCGACTTCCTGTGGAAGGCCTTGATCTTCGCGGTGATCGGCGTGGCCACCATCCCGCTCTTCCGCAGCCTGCTGCGCCGGTATTTCGACCGCACGCCGGATATCAATCAATACTAGGCCCTGCGACGTTCTCTCAATGCACGACGAGAGAGTGAGATTAATTGTGAGACGGAATGACGCTGATTGTCGCTCGAAAGACTAATGACGCGACATACATTGTCGGAGACACACTTTTTACCGGTGGAAAGGAAAACCTCCGCAAGCCCGACGTTGGTCTAAAAGTTTTTGCGATTGATGCTGAAACGATGCTTTCTTACGCCGGTGTAGCACCAGAGACGGCACATTAAATATTCGTCTCGGTTGTCAGCGAGCTAAAACAAGGCTCTGACGTCCTTACTTTGTTGGATGCCGCTCAACGCAAGCTCGGTGCGCCTGCACTTGATCTTCTAGTCGTTCGTAGAGGCCAGATCACCGTCTTTAAGAATGGTCAGGTCTCGAAAGATCTGGCCGTCGGGTGGATTGGTGACCACGCGGCGTTCGAGGCATTTCAGGAGGCGATGGAAGGACAAACTGCCGGAGCCTTCTCATTTCATGCAGCAATGAGCGCAGTTGTTCGGAATCACAAGGTGGCTACAGTTGGAGGGCATGCTGTAACAGCCCGCTCTGGGTCATCCGGGGCCAGCTATGAATGTCTGATGGCGCTAACTTCTCCTCGCTATGTTCCTAAGCCGGAAGACTGGGAAACGGTTGATTGGGCTGATGCTGCGCGCGGAGGGTATGGCTTTACAACAATCACGCCCCCTGAAAAGGGGATTTGCGGCTGGGGAATTTTCTATTTTCAAGCATTTAGGGGCATCTATTTTTCGGTGAATTTAAGAGAGAATAAATTCGAACGGCTGACGGCAAGCGCAAGAACTGCCGAACAGTTTTGCGGTGTTTTAGAGCCGGCGTTAGGCTATCGGCCTCTGCACTGCGGGGATCTTTTTGCCGCAACGGGCCCCGCAACTACCCCGCTTTCCTGAACGTCAGGTTGAAGCGGCAGCGGCCGGTCAGCGGATCGCTGCCCTCGGCCAGCTTGTCGACGCCGTGGAAGGTGAGCCGCGCCGGGCCGCCCCAGACTGCCACGTCGCCGCTGGCCAAGGGGATGCGCTTCACCTTGTCCTTGCGCGTGGCCCCGCCCCACAGGAATTTCGCCGGCAGGCCGAGCGAGACCGAGACGATGGGCTGCGTAAAGTCGCGCTCGTTGCGGTCCTGGTGGAGCGTGAGGCGCGCGCCCGGTGTGTAGCGGTTGATCAGGCAGCCATCGGGCGCGAAACCGGGAAAGCCGGCCGCTTCGGCGGCGCGTGCGGCGAGGGTGCGGAAGGACTCAGGCATCGCCGGCCAGGGCCTGCCGATTTCGGGATCGAGAGGGTCGTAGCGATAGCCGCTGCGGTCGGTGACCCAGCCAAGCGCGCCGGCATTGGTCATGGCCACGGACATGGTGTGCCCGCCGGGCACGATCATGTGGCGGAAGGGCGAGCCGGCGGCGACACCCTGCAGATCGATCACCAGCCGCGGCGTCTCGCTCGCGGCGAAGCCGCGCAGCAGCACGGCACCGTCGGCCAGGGTTTCGCGGTCTGGTCTTTCAAACAATTCGTCATGCCGGCGAAAGCCGGCATCCAGGGGCGTGTGCGTGGTGCTTGCCATGCCTCAAGATGGATTGCCGGGTCGAGCCCGGCAATGACGAAGGTAGGCAAGGCGGAACCGCCGCCGGCGGCGCCGGCGGCGGTCCCTAGGGACAGGCCGTAGGGTCAGTTGACCTTACGAGTGTCGCCCTTGTTCGTATCGGTCTTGGCGCCGTCCTTCTTCACGCCGTCGGCTTTCACCGCCGGCGCCGTGCCGGTGGTGGTGCCCGGCGTGCCGGCGGCGGCCGGCGCCTTCGGGGGGACCTGCGCCTGCTGCTTGCTGTGGTCGATGGTCTGCGAAGATTTGCCCTTCGCCTTATCGGCCTTGTCCTTCTCGGTCTTGGCGGCGTCGGCCGGCGCGGCCTTGGCGGCCGGAGCCGGGGTGGCGGGAGTCGCCGGGATGGCCGTCTGCGCCATCGCCGGGGCGGCGAGCAGCAGGGCCAGGGCGGCGGCAGTCAAAGTCGTACGCATGGGGTATGTCCTCATCGGTTGGGGAAGCCTTCAGGGGTTGTCCCTGCCATCCCACAACGCCACCCCGGACCCGCCTATTCGCGGAGAATTTTGCAGCCAAGGCTGGAATAAGCCCGGCGGGCAAAACGTGCGCGTGCCCCCGCGGACCAGCCGCCGAAACGAAACCGCCGCCGGGGTCACCGGCGGCGGCTCAAGCGTCGGTGGCGACGTTCAGTTCGTCTTGCGGGTGTTGTTCTGGTCCCGGACGTCGTTCGCGCGGTCCGGGCCGCGCGTTGCGCCCCCCTTGTTCGCGCGTTCGTTCGCCTTGTCGCCGGGGACGGTGGCCTGCTGCTTGGCCTTGTCGGCCTTCGCTTTATCGGCCTTCTGCTTGTTGGCCTTGTCCTTCTCGGCCTGGCTGACGGTCGCCGGGGCTTTGCCGGCGGCCGGCGGCGCGCTGCCCACCGGGGCCGGCGTGACGGGCGTCGGGCCCGGATTGGCCTGCTGGGCCATGGCCGGAGTGATAAGGGCGAACGCCAGGGTGGCGGCAACGAGAGTTTTACGCATGGGAGCTCCTCGGGGATCGTGGGGGAGATGAAGACGGATCGAGTTCGACTGGCTCGTGTCGCCCCCTATAACGCAGCCCGCCCGCTGGCTGCTCCGGGAACATTGGAGACTGCCGGCGCAAATAAGGAAAAGGGCGGGGAACTATTGCGCGCCGCAGCGGCGCCTCGCTGCTGGCCAGCTACCGCGCGTCGTGGAAGATGACGCCCAGGGTGAAGCGCCGGCCGGTGCGCACCACGCTCACGCCATGCCGCATGGCCACCCGGTAGGTGCCGTGCGTGCCCGCCACCGGCCGCTCGTTGACCGCGAAGATCACGGCTTCGCCGCGCGCCAGCCTCACCACCGCGGCGCGCGATTGCATCCGCGGCCGCTGTTCGGTGAGCACGAATTCGCCGCCGGTGAAATCCGCTTCGGGCTCGCTCAGCAGGACAGTGGCCTGCAGCGGAAAGACCAGGTCGCCGTAGAGATCGCGATGCAGGCAGTTGTAGTCGCCGGCCTCGTATTTCAGCAGCAGCGGGGTGGGGCGTTTCTGCCCGGCGGCATGGCAGGCCGCCAGGTAGCGCTTGAGATCGTCTGGAAACTTTGCGTCGCGTTTCAGCGCCCGGTTCCAGGCCTTGGCGATCGGTGCCAGCCTTGGATAGAGCGCCGCCCGGAGGTCCTGAACCACCTCGGGCAGCGGATAGGCGAAATACTGGTACTCGCCGCGCCCGAAACCGTGGCGCGCCATGACCACCTTGCTGCGGAAGGCGGTCGCGTCGTCGTAGGCAGCGATCAGTGCCGCGCATTCTTCCGGGCTCAGCAGCGGTCCGGTCGTGGCGTAGCCGTCGCTGTCAAGCGCGGCCGCGAGCTGCGGCCAGTCCAGCGCCGCGAGGCGATCGTCGATCGTCGCGCGGGCGGGCTTGCGAAATTGTGTCACGGTCATGGGCACAATCTGGGACAACCGGACCGCCGCCGCCACCCGCTTCTTGCGCCCCAAAACAAAACCGCCGCCGGACATGTCCGGCGGCGGCGTGTTTGCGACGCGCTATCGTGCCAGCGTCAGTTGGTCTTGCGCTGGTTGTTCATCTCCTTGACCTGGCCGGCGCGATCTTCGCCGCGCGTGGCGCCGCCCTTGTTGGCGCGCTCGTTGTCCTTGGCGGCCTTCGCGTTCTTGGCCTTTTCGGCCTTGGCCTTGTCAGCCTTCGCCTTGTCGGCCTGGGCCTTCTGCGCATTGCCGGTGGCCGGCGCGGGCGTGGGGGTCTGCTGGGCCAGGGCCGGCGTGGCCAGGATCAGCGCAAAGGCAGCGAGGACAGGGATCAGACGCATCGGATTCTCCCAAAAGTGACAGCCGCCCTCGAATCTGGGTGTCGGGCCGGTGCGGATCAAGCCCGGAGTACCGCGCCCCATCCTTGCCTTCCCGCCGCCGGAGGCGCACGCTGGGCGCCTTCCGTTCAGCCTCAGGAGTTCTCCGATGGCGATGGATATGACCCAGCTCGAAGCCGCGCTTTCGCTCCTGCTCACCGAAATGGACGGCGAGATCGAGGACCGCCACGCGGTCTATCAGCGGCTTGAGCACATCCTCGGCCAGATGCGGGCCACCGGGCAACCGTTGCCCGACGATCTCGTGCGCATGGAGCGTCAGCTGGCGGCCGGGTTTGCCGCGGACGCGGCGGCTTCGCCGCGCCTGACCGAGCTCTAGGCGTCAGGCTCTCGCGGCTCTTTACGGCTGCGGCTTCCTGGGCGAGGCTGGCGGCTGGAGGGCCTTCATGAACAGCCGCGCGCCGACGCCGACCCCGACCCCGACTCTTACACCGACCAGGACCACCCGCATCAAGAGCGCCGCCTGGGTCATCGCCTGGGATGCCGGGGAGAAGCGTCCGGTCTATCGCCGCGACATCGACGTGGTGTTTCGCGGCAACCTGATCGTGGCGGTGGGTGGCGAGTACCGGGAGCCGGTCGACGAGACGGTGGACGGGCGCCGCTATCTGGTGATGCCGGGCCTGGTCGACGTCCACTCGCACGCCATGTCGGAGAATGCCGGGCGCGGCGTCACCGAGGAACTGGGCAATCCCCAGCTCTATATGAGCGGGCTGTTCGACCTCAAGCCGCCGTTCCTGATCGGCCATTCGATGGCCAAGTCCGCCGAAACCGCTGAGAGCCTGCGCGCCGCCAACGAGGTGGCGATGGCCGAGCTGCTGATGTCCGGCGTCACCACTATCGCCGATCTCGGCATGCCCTACGAAGGCTGGGCCGATACGCTCGCTGGCTCCGGCATCCGCGCCGTGCTCGCGCCGATGTACCGCTCGGCCAAGTGGGTGGTGCGCACCGGCCATTCGGTCGAATACGACTGGGACGAGAAGGCCGGCGAGCAGGCCATGCGCGAGGCGCTGGAGCTCATCGACCGGGCCAACCAGCATCCCAGCGGCCGGATCACCGGCATGGTCTCGCCGGCCCAGGTCGATACCTGCAGCAAGGAGCTGCTGCTCGACTCGCTCGCCGAGGCCAAGCGCCGCGACCTGCCGGTGACCCTGCATTGCGGCCAGGCGGTATGGGAATTCCTCGAGATGACCCGCCGGCACGGCAAGACGCCGGTGCAGTGGCTGGGCGATATCGGCTTCCTTTCGGAGCGCACGCTGCTGGCCCATGCCATCTTCATCGACACACACTCCTGGCTGCGCTGGCATACGAAGCGGGACGTGTCGCTGCTGGCCGAGACCGGGACCAGCGTCGCCCATTGCCCGACCGTGTTCTCGCGCTACGGCCAGATGATGGAGAATGTCGGCGCCTATATCCGCGCCGGGGTGAATGTCGCCATCGGCACCGACACCCAGCCGCACAACATGTTGGAGGAGCTGCGCAACGCGCTGATCCTCGGGCGCATCGCCGCCGAGGACGTGACCGCGGTGAACGCGGCCGAGATCTTCGCCGCTGCGACATCCGCGGGCGCGCGCGCCCTGCTGCGCGACGACATCGGCCGCATCGCGGTCGGCGCCAAGGCCGATCTGGTGCTGGTCGACCTCGAGGAGCCGACCATGATGCCCGCGCGAGACCCTTTGCGGAGTCTTCTGTTCACCTCGGCCGAGCGCGCGGTGCGCGAGGTCTATATCGATGGCGTGCGCGTCGTGGCTGACGGCGAGCCGCTCTTCGTCGACCGGCACAAATCGGCCGCGCGGCTGGCCCGGGCGCAGGCCGAGATCATCTCGGCGGTGTCGCAGACCGACCTCCGCAAGCGCCGGCCGGAAGCCATCTCGCCGCTCACCCTGCCGCTGGCTTGATGTCTTCCCCTCTCCTCTTAGAGGGTAGGGTGAGGAGGCCTATTCCGCCGCGCGGGCGCCGACGCTGGCTTCGAGCAGGGCGATGGTCTCATCGACCGTCCGTACGTCGCCGAAGGACTGGATGAAGGCGTTGAGCGTGGCGACATGGTTGGCCTCGACGCGCGACGCGTTGGCGTCGGAGACCATTACCGTCTTGAAGCCGAGTTGCATGGCATCGCGGGCCGAGGATTCGCAGCAGACATGGGTGAGGGTGCCGGCGATCAGCACGGTGTCGGCGCCACGCTGATGCAGCCAGGCCTCGATATCGGAGGAGCCTCGGGTGAAACAGCTGAAGCGGTACTTGTCGAAGACATGATCGCCAGCCTGCGCCTCCATGCCGGCGGCCAGGGCGTGGCCGGGGGCGCCGGGCCGCAGGGTGGCGATCACCGTCTCGGCCACCGGCTCGGACACCGCGTAACCGAAGAAGGTGTTCCAGCCGCCGTCCTTCGCGCCGGTGAAGCTGGCGCGCGACCAGGCGACGCTGCCGCCGGCGCGGCGCACCGCCGCCGCCAGCCGGTTCACCGCCGGCACGATGGCGCGCGCCGCCGGCACGTAAGACGGCGTGCCGGGATCGACGAAGGCCGACTGCATGTCGATGACGATCAGCGCCGTGCGCCGGGCGTCGAGACTCTCGTAGGCGTGCAGGCGTCCGCGGCGCTTTTCCAGGAGCGTGCGGACCTCGGGCCAGAACAGGGTGTCGCTCATGGGTTTGCCTTTGCTCGCTCCAGGATGGCGTGCAGCAGGACGTTGGCGCCGGCGGTCAGGTCCTCCGGCGTCGCGTCCTCGATCTCGTTGTGGCTGATGCCGTCGCGGCAGGGCACGAAGATCATGCCGGTGGGTGCGACCTTGGCCATGTAGACGGCATCGTGACCGGCCCCGCTGACGATGTCGCGGTGGCTATAGCCGAGCTGCGTCGTCGCCTGGCGCACGGCGTTGACGCAATCGTCGGCGAAGGGTGTGGGCGCGAAATACCAGAAGTCCTTGATCTCGACCTCGACCTTCGCCGCCTCGGCGATGACCTTGCACTCGGCGTGCAGCGCCTCGTGCATCTGGGTGAGGGTGGCATCGATGGGATGACGGAAGTCGACGGTGAAAAAGACCTTGCCGGGGATGGTGTTGCGCGAGTTGGGCGACACCTGCATGAAGCCGACCGTGGCGCAGGCCAATGGCGCGAACTTGTGGCCGATGCGGTTCACGGCATCGACCATGCGTGAGGCGGCGACCAGCGCGTCGCGGCGGCGCGGCATCGGCGTGGGGCCGGCATGGGCCTCCTGACCGGTGACGAAGATCTCATACCAGCGCTGCCCTTGCGCGGCGGTGACCACGCCGATCGTCTTCTTTTCGGCTTCGAGAATCGGGCCCTGCTCGATATGCGCCTCGAAATAGGCGCCCACCTCGCGGCCGCTGAGCTGGTCTTTGCCGGCATAACCGATGCGCTTGAGCTCGTCACCCATGGTCTTGTTGTCGATGTCTTTTTTGGCCAGCGCCTCGTCGAGCGCGAAGACGCCGGCATAGACGCCCGAGCCGACCATGGCGGGCGAGAAACGCGAGCCTTCCTCGTTGGTCCAGGCGACGACCTCGACCGGCGCCTGCGTGGTGATGCCCAAGTCGTTGAGCGTGCGGATGACTTCGAGCCCCGCGAGCACGCCGTAGGCGCCGTCGAACTTGCCGCCGGTGGGCTGTGAATCGAGATGGCTGCCGGTGACGATCGGCGGCTGCGAATTATCCTTGCCGGCGCGCCGGGCGAAAATATTGCCAATCGGATCAACGCTGATCGTGCAGCCGGCGTCCTTGCACCAGCGGATGAACAGGTCGCGGCCCTGGCGATCGAGATCGGTGAGGGCGAGGCGGCAGACGCCGCCTTTTTCGGTGGCGCCGATTTTCGCCAGCTCCATCAGGCTCTGCCACAGCCGGTCGCCATCGATCTTGAGGTTTTGCATCGCCTCGTGCTCTGTTGTTTTCACGTGAAACAATAGCACCGGGCGGAACCCATGTCCTTGGAAGCAATCGATTTCAGCCGCCTCGGGCCCGTACCCGGCAAGCGGCTGCTGGTGGTTGGCGGCTGCGGCGGCATTGGCCGCGTGCTGGTCAAGGCGGCGCTGGAGACCGGCCTCAAAGTCGCGGTTTTCGACGTGCCGATTGCCATCGAGCAGCACCGGCCCCCCGCCGAGGCCGTGGCCGAAGAGCTCGACGCCACCAAGGCCGACGCGGTGACCGAAGCCTTTACCGCCCTCGACCGCCAATGGGGCGGGCTCGACCACCTGGTGAACCTCGCAGGCTTCACCAATGCCCGCGTGCCGCTCACCGAGATCGGCCCCGAGGAGTTCGACGCCATCCACGCCGCCAGTCTGCGCAGCACCTACCTGGTGGCGCATGCGGCCCTGCCGCGGCTCAAGGCGGGCGGCGGCGGCAGCATCGTCCACACCGCCTCGGGCCTGGCGACCCGCGTGCTGCCGGGTTTTGCGCCCTATGCCGCGGCCAAGGCGGGCGTCATCGCCCTGACCAAGGCGATCGCCGTGGAAAATGCACCGACGATCCGCGCCAACACGGTCGCGCCGGGCGCCACCGATACCGAGTTCCTGCGCGGCGGCACGGGCCGCGCCCCGACCCATGGCGGCGAGCGCCACGTGGACGCCAATGCGGTGAAAATGACCCCCATGGGCCGCCTCGGCCAGCCGGAAGACGTGGTGGGCCCGATTCTCTTTCTGCTGGGCCCGGCCTCGCGCTTCATGACCGGCCAGACGCTCTACATCAATGGCGGGGGCCTAACGCCCTGAAACCAGCCCCTTAACCCCCCTTTAACGTTATGGAACTACAACCTTTTTCGGACCCTTCCGACTAAGGTAGTACTGGGCGCCCGGCGCCCCAACCATGATGTGTTTCGATCGTGCCTGGACTGGCGGACGCCGTGGCTGAAGCGTGCGTCCTTGCTGTTGATGTCGGCTCGACGACGGCGCGCGCCGCGGTCGTCGACATTGACGGCCGCATGCTGTCCTCGGCCAGCGAGCCCTTCTCCACCAACCGTCCGGCTCCCAATCATGCCGAGCATGACTCGGAGGAGATCTGGCGCGCCGTCTCGGCGGCCTCCCGTCGTGCCGTAACCGGCGTCCAGGGGCGGGCGATCTCGGGCGTGGCCTTCGACGCGACGTGCTCGCTGGTCATGCTCGGCCACGGCGGCAGCCCGGTCACCGTCTCGACCACGGGCGACGATCGCTGGAACGTCGTGATGTGGGCGGACCATCGCGCGACGCGCGAAGCGGAAGAGATCACCGAGGGCCGCCACCGCGCGCTTGATTATGTCGGCGGTACCATGTCGCCCGAGATGGAGCTGCCGAAGCTGCTCTGGCTGAAGCGCAACCTGCCCCAGGCCTGGTCGCGCTACGGCCTGGCCTTCGACCTTGCGGACTTCCTCACCTGGCGCGCCACCGGCGTCTTCGCCGCCTCGGCCTGCACCATCACCTGCAAGTGGACCTACCTCAACCACCAGAAGACCGGCTGGCAGATCGACCTGCTGGAGCAGATCGGCCTCGCCGACATGCTGCCGCGGCTGCATCTGCCGCAGCGCGCCATGCAGCTCGGCACGACGGTCGGCGGCCTGACGGTGCGCGCCGCCGCCGATCTTGGCCTGTCTCCGGGCACCCCGGTCGGTGTCGGCCTGATCGACGCGCATGCCGGCGGGCTTGGCGTTCTGGCCGGCGTGCCCACCGAGCAGCTCAACCAGCGGCTGGCGGTGATCGCCGGCACCTCGACCTGCCACATGGCCATCTCGCCGGATCCGCGGCCGGTGCCGGGCATCTGGGGCCCTTATTTCGGCGCCATGCTGCCCAATCTCTGGCTCAACGAGGGCGGGCAGTCCGCCACCGGCGCCTTGCTCGACCATATCCTCGAATGGCATGTCGAAGGCCGCAACCTCGGTCCCGACCCGCACGAACGCCTGGGCCAGTACATCATGCAGAAGCGCGCCGAGAACGGCGCAAGCTATGCCAGCGATGTCGTGGTGCTGCCTGACTTCCGCGGCAACCGTTCGCCGCTCGCCGATTCAGGCTTGCGCGGCGTGATCCACGGCCTCGATCTCGACTCCTCGCTCGACAGCCTGGCGCGCATCTATCACGCGGCGATCGTCGGCCTGGGCTACGGCACGCGCCACATCATCGATGAGCTCAACCGCCACGGCTATCGTATCGGCCGCCTGCATCTGACCGGCGGCCATTCGAAGAGCGCCCTGATGATGCAGCTCTACGCCAACGCCACGGGCTGCGACATCGCCCTGCCGCGCGAGGCCGATGGCGTGCTGCTGGGGACGAGCCTGGCCGCGGCGACGGCCGCCGGTCTCTATCCGGACCTGCGCGCCGCGGGCCGCGCCATGGTCCACGAGAGCAAGGTCGTCCAGCCGGAGCCTGGCGCCATGGCGGTTCACGCCCGCGGCTACAGCGCTTTCCGCATGATGATCGAGCAGCGCAAGGACGTCGTCGCCGCCCTGTCCCGCGACTTCCGCTAACCCCGCAGCCGGCCCAGGCGCGCCAGCGCCGTGTCGCATTCCTCGACCAGCCGCCGCACGAGCTCGCCGGCCGGGGGCAGGTCATCGATCAGGCCGATGCCCTGGCCGACCTCCACCTTGCCCTCGTCTATGTTGCCTTCCAGGGCCGCCAGCTTGAGCGAGCTCGATTTGAAAATTTTCTCGCGCTCTTCCTTCGGCGCGGCCGCCATCTCGGCCGCGGCATAGCGCTCGGCGAAACTGTTCTTGAGCATGCGGATGACGCCGAGGCCGCGGCCGACCAGCGCCGTGTCATCGACCTCGGCCTGCAGGAGGCGTTCCTTGTAGGCGGCATGCACGCCGGCTTCCTGCGTCATCAGGAAGCGCGTGCCGAGCTGCGCGCCGTCGCAACCCAGCGCCAGCACGGCGGCGATGCCCGCGCCGTCGGCAATACCGCCCGAGGCCACGACGGGCAGGTGAGGGACGGCCGCCACCACGCGGCGCGCCAGAACCAGCGTGCCGACCTCGTTGGGCGGCGGATGGCCGCCGGCTTCGGAGCCGACGACGATCAGGCCGTCGACCCCCGCCGCCGCGGCCTTCTCGGCATGCGAGGGCGCGGCCACGACGTGCAGGCATTTCCGGCCGCCGGCCTTGAATCGCTCGATGTATTTCTGCGGGCCGCCCTGGGCCGCCATCAGGATCGGCACCTCTTCCTCGAAGATGATGTCGAGGATGAGGTCGGCCTGGTTGCGATAGAGCGGCACGTTGACCGCATAGGGCCGGTTGGTGCGCTCCTTGACGAAGCGGATGGCGGCGCGCAGGGCATCGGGATACATCGGCCCGGCGCCGATCACGCCGAGCGCACCGGCCTGCGACACGGCGAGCGCCAGCTCCGGACCGGCCGCCCAGCTCATGCCGCCCTGGATGATCGGATGCTCGATGCCGAGAAGCTCGGTGAGGCGGGTGCGCAGGCGGGTCATCGTCTTTATCTTGTCATGCCCGGGCTCCGACCCACGGCTGTCCGGTTTACGAATTTCGGTTGCACGCGAGCAGCGGAAAGACTCGTAAAGGTCGTCATGGCCGTGCTCGTCACGGCCATCCACGTGTTTTTGGCCGGCGGAGAAGACCGTGGATGGCCGGCCTTCGCCGGCCATGACGATTGTTGCTGGTTTGTGCGTTGCGATTGAATCGCGGCGGTTGCGACAAAGGCTAAACCGGACAGCCGTGGGCTCCGACCCGGGCATCCATCGCGCCGCTGAACCATGGATCGCCGGGTCAAGCCCGGCGATGACATTAGAAAGAACCTCATAGGGTCATTCTTTGCGCTTCTTGAAGGCCTCGACGCCCGCACTCCATTCCTTGCCGGCCAGGTTCTCCTCCACCGCTTCCTGCTCGAGCGCGATGCCGCGTTCGAGCGTCGTCTGCATGCCCTGATCGATGCAGCGCTTGGCGAGCTTCATGGCCAGCGGCGGCGCCTTGGCGATCTGCGCGGCCAGCGCCCGCGCGTCGTCCCAGAGCGAAGCGGAAGGTACGACGCGGTTGACCAGTCCGATGGCCTTGGCTTCGTCGGCGAGGATCGCGCGATTGGTGAAGAGCAGTTCCTTGGCCATGGCTTTGCCGGCGAGGCGGGGCAGGCGCTGTGTTGCGCCAACCGTGCCCCATTGCGCCTCGGGATAGCGGAACGAGGCCTTGTCCGAGGCCCAGATGAAATCGCAGATCGCCGCGATCTCGCAGCCTGAGCCGGCGGCCGGCCCGTCGACGATGGCGACCATGGGAATGCGGATCGACGCCAGCGCCTCGTAGGCGGCGTAGGAGCGTTTGCGGCGCTCGCGCACCCAATCGGCGTCCTTGTTCTCCCGCTCCTTGAGATCGGCACCGCCGGAGAAAGCGGGCCCGTTGGCCGCGACCAGAAGCACGCGCAAGCTCGCATCGGCCGCCACCGCTTCAGCCGCGGCCTTGAGGTCGTCGCACATCTGCATGTTGAGGGCGTTGCGCTGATCCGGCCGGTTGAGGGTCAGAGTGGCGATGGGGCCCTGGATGTCGAGCAGAACGGTCGCATACGTCATTAGATCACTCTCTCCGCGCGCAAGGCGGCGATCTCCTCAGGCTTCAGGCCCAGCATATCGCGCAGCACGTCGTCGGTATGCTCGCCCAGCACCGGTGGCCGGCCGATCTCCGGGTTCTCGTAGCCGTCATAGCGCAGGGGCAGGCGCAGGGCGGGGAACCTGCCGACCACCGGATGATCGAAGCTGCCGACGAGGCCACGGGCCTTGGTGTGCTCATCGGCCAGCACCTCGTCGAGCGCGTTCACCGGACCGGCCGGCACGTCGGCTTTCTCCAGCGCCTGGAGCAGAGGGGCACGGTCGAGCTTGCCGATGGCTTCACGCAACGCCGTCATCACTTCATCGCGGCGCTTCACGCGGGCGGCGTTCTTTCTGAGATCCTCATCGGCGAGCAGCTTTTCCATACCCAGCGCCTTGAGCAGCGGCTCCCAATGCTGATCGCTGCCGGTGATATGCAGCCAGCGCCCGTCGCGGCATTCGAAGGCGGCCGACGGCACGCGGCCGGGATGCTCGGTACCGGTGCGCGCCGGCACTTCGCCGAGTGCGAAGTAGCGGGCCGCGGCAATGGTGAGCTGGGCGACCTGGGCGTCGAACATCGACAGGTCGATGAAGCAGCCGTGGCCGCTCTGCGCCCGCGCCGCAAGGCCGGAGAGGGCGGCGACAGCGATCCACAGGCCCGACGTCAGATCGGACATCGGCAGGCCGGCCTTCACCGGGCCGCCGCCCGGCTCGCCGGTCAGCGCCATCAGGCCGCTCATCGCCTGGAAGATGGTGTCGTAGCCCTTGCGGTCGGCATAGGGCCCGGTCTGGCCGAAGCCGGTATTGGCGACGTAAATGGCGCGCGGGTTGACCGCCTTGATGTCGTCGTAGCCGAGGCCCATCGTGGCCATGGTGCCGGGCGGAAAGTTCTCGACCACGATATCGGCCTTGGCCGCCAGCTGCCGGGCGATTGCCTGCGCTTTCTTGGATTTGAGATTGAGCGTCAGCGAGCGCTTGGCCCGGTTGAAGGCGAAGAAATAGCCGCTCTCGTTGCCAATCGTCGGCTCCCATTGGCGGGTTTCGTCGCCGCTGCCGGGGCGCTCGATCTTGATCACGGTGGCGCCAAGTTCCGCGAGGATCATGGTCGCCAGCGGCGCCGCCAGCACGCGCGAGAAATCGAGAACGATAAGACCGTCGAGGGGCTTCATTGCGAGAGGAGCACCCCCCACCCTAACCCTCCCCCGCAAGGGGGGAGGGGATAAGAGGGGAGAGGGTCCGGAAAATCGCTCTCTCTTACTCCCTCCCCCCAGTTTTGCTTTCGCGCCCGCCGGCGCTTCGCGGCGGCGCAGCACAAGGCGGGGGAGGGTTGGGGTGGGGGTGGTGAAAACTTGTTCATTTCTTGGAAGAGCGATAGCCGCGCATGGCGATGTTGGCGTCGCGGCCGGCGATCATCGCCTCGTCGTAAGGCAGCTCCATCACCTTGTAGAACAGCTCCTTGGTGGCCCGCATGGCGACCGGGTCGATGGAAGCCAGGCGGGTGGCAAGGGCGACGGCCTCGTTGAGCAACCCTTCGTCGGGGACCAGCCGGTTGATCAACCCCAGACTTTGCGCCTGCTGGGCGGTGAGCGGCTCGCCCAGCGCCACCAGCTCGAAGGCTTTCTTCGGTCCGAGCTGGCGCACCAGGCCGGTCATGACGATGGCGCCGACGATGCCGTGCTTGGTCTCGGGATAGCCTAATTTGAGAGTCGGCGAGGCGACGACGAGGTCGCTGGCCAGGCACAGGCCGGCGCCGCCGCCGACGGCGTGGCCGCGGGCCGCCGCGACGATCGGCTTGCCGAGCGTGGGAAAGGCGACGTGCAAGCGCCGAGAAAGATCGGCGCGCTGGAACACGGCCTCCGGATTGTCGCTGGTCAGGGTGGCGAACTCGGAAGTGTCGGCGCCGGCGCAGAAGGCGCGGCCGGCGCCCGTCACCACGACGGCGCGCACGCTGTCGTCGTCGCGCGCGGCCTCCAGCCCTTTGAGCAGCTCGGCGGTCAGCTCGCTGTTGAGGGCGTTGAGCTTGTCCGGACGGTTCATCGTCAGGATGCGGACCGCTTCACGATTTTCGACCAGGAGCACGTCAGGCATGGGCGGTTTCCGCGGCAAGGCCAAGACCGGTGCGCGTCACTTTGCCGAACAACTGGCGGCCGAGAGTTTCCTCGCACAGCCGGGCGACGTCGATCAGGCGGTCGAGATCGAGGCCGGTATCCACACCCATGGCCTCGAACATCGCCACCAGGTCCTCGGTGCAGACATTGCCGGTGTAGCCGCCGCCGTATTTCACCTGGGCCGGATGGCCGCCCACGCCGCCGAACGATGAGTCGAAATGCCGTACGCCGGCATCGAGCGCAGCGACGCAATTGGCGAGGCCGGTGCCGCGGGTATCGTGGAGATGGGCGATCGGCGTGACCTCGCGGAGATCGGCCACGACCCGGCCGAACAGCGCGGCGATGGAACGCGGATCGCCATGGCCGGTCGTGTCGCCCAGCGCCACGTGGGCCACGCCAAGCTCGGCGAAGCGGCGGACGTCCGCCATCACCACGCCGGGGTCGACGGCACCCTCGAACGGGCAGCCGAAGGCGACGGAAACCACACCGATCAGCCGGAACTTGCCGCTGGCGGCACGCGCCATCTCCGTGATCCGCGCCCATTGCTCGGCGCGCGAGGATTTGAGATTACGTTGACTATGAGACTCTGTGGCCGAGACCAGCAGGCTGATCTCATTGACGCCGATACCGGCGTCGCGATCGGCCAGGGCGCGCTCGACGGCTTTCAGGTTGGCGCAGGTCGCCTTGTAATAGACGCCGGGCCGGCGCTTGAGGACGGCCAGCACCTCAGAAGCATCAGAAAACTGCGGCACCACCTTGGGGTTCGAGTACGAGGTCGCCTCGACCCGGCTGAAGCCCAGCTCGGCGAAGCGCTCGACCAGCGCGACCTTTTGCGCGGTCGGCACGAAACCGGGCTCGTGCTGCAGCCCGTCGCGGGCAAAGCATTCGCAGATGACGACGCGTTCGCTCAAGAAAGTCTCTTCATGAAAGGGACGCTGCAACGGTGTTCTTATCATATGAGTTCATACATTTACGGCCGTCAATCACCATGTCATAGAAGCAGAGCGCAGAGGAGGTGGATATGAAGCTCAAAGATTTCATTCGAGAAAGCTTGGTTGAGATCGCCTTCGGAGTTCACCAGGCAAAGGTTGCAGCGAAGGATCTGGTGGCAATATCACCAGGCCATCTTAATGGTCAGATTGTTCAGGAAAAAATCTACGTGGATTTCGACGTTGCAGTAACTGTCAACGAAGTTCGAGAGACAGATAAAGAAGGGAAGCTGGGGATCCAGGCTCAAATTGAGGTGCTGGGCAACAAGTTAGGCGGCGAGTTGGGTGGCGGTGGGGCCGTTAGCCAGTCATCAAGCACTCAGACGGCAAGCCGAGTAGTCTTCAAGGTGCCGGTCTATCTCAATTCTCACTTCCGCAACGACGCTGGTTTCGACAAGGAGGTGAAATTTATGGAGGAGCTTTCGAATCGGACCAACAAGTGACTGGAAGAACAAAATGCCAAATGGTTCGGCGCAGCAAAAGTACTTAGCGTTGATGGCGATGATACGGCGGCGCTTTGACATCATCCGCGCGTTGAACGATTCAAACTCTAATTTCGTTGCCGCTGAGACGGCGGCGTTTCATGGCCGGAAAATCGTAGAAGGAATCGCATTTGGATGCTTGGTGGCTTTGGAGAATGGAATTCGCCATGTTCCTCGCGATGCAAAGGGCCAATGGAAAGCGGATGCAATATTCAAATCTCTGCTTGCTAAGGGGCTTCCCGTTTTCCCCTCACCCAGCATCATCCGGGCTGCCACTACTGATGAAAAAGTAGCTCACGCAAGCAACATTGTAATCGAAGGCCAACCTGATCGGCGTTTAACTCACGAACAAATACAAGGGATGTACGAACGGCTGCATCGATGGGCTCACGAATTGAATCCCTATGTTGAGGAGGGGCACGCAGAGTTTTTTGATAAGCACACGGAGCAGTTGAGGGATGATTTGATGCGTTTAGAGCGGTTTATCGAACGGCATACTATATCCATCCGCGGCGCGATGTTTTTCAGTGTTTTAAGAGATGCGGCTGACGGATCAGTGAAAGTGATACCGCTTACTAAGGTTGCAGACACCTAAGATGCGACGCGGTTTTCTTCGCGAACAGCTTGAGCCCTGGATGCTCCGAACCTTCGGTTCGGTGCTGGCCGACGTTGCGGTGCGCCAGCCGGAGGCCGAGGCCCTGGTCGTCGGCGCGCGGCGCCTGACCTATGCCGGGCTCCAGGAGGCGGCGCGCCGTGTCGGGTCGGGGCTTCTCCGCCTGGGTATCCGCCGGGGCGACCATGTCGCGGTCTGCATGGAGAACGGCCTGGAATGGGTCCAGGTGTTCTACGGCTGCGCCCTGATCGGCGCGGTGGTGGTGCCGGTCAATACGCGCTTCAAGGAGGCGGAGCTGCGCTACTGCCTGGCGCAGTCTGACGCCAAGGCGCTGGTCGTCGTCGACCGCTTCCTGAAGATCGACTTCATCGCCATGCTGCGCGCCATCGAGCCGGCGATCGATGAGGGGTTGCCCGGCTCCACGCTACCGCAGTTGCGGCAGGTGATCGTGCGCGGCACGGACGTGCCCCCAGGAGCCTTGCCGTTCTCTGTCCTGGAAGAGCCGGCCTCGGCGTTGGAAACCGCCGTGCAGCCGGCCGACGTGGTGCTGATCCAGTACACCTCGGGCACCACCGCCGAGCCCAAGGGCGTGATGCTCAGCCACGACAGCATGCTGCGCAACGCCGCCAACGCCGCGGCACGTATCGGCATCCGGCCCGACGACCGCTATTTCAGCCCGCGGCCGTTCTATCACGTGGCCGGCACCACGCTCGCCATCCTGGCGGCGCTCAGCGCCGGCGCCTGCCTCGTGACCCTGCCGATGTTCGACACCGACGAGGCGCTTGCTTTGATGTCGCGCGAGCGCTGCACCCTGATCTCGGGTAACGACACGATCTTCCTGATGGTGATGAACCATCCGCGGCGGGCCGAGTTTCCGCTGTCCTTGCGCGGCGGCTGGGCGGCGGCCGGGATCGAGGTCATGCAGCAGGCCCACGACCGGCTCGGCCTCAAGGACCTGGTCTACGCCTACGGCCTGTCCGAGGCCTCGCCCAACGTCATCATGACCGGATACGACGAGCCCCTGGCCGATCGCCTGGCCGGCATCACCCGCACGCATAAGGGGCTCGAGATCCGCATCTGCGACGTGGAGAGCGGCGCCGTGTTGCCGGCCGGCACGCCGGGCGAGATCCAGGTGCGCGGCTGGAGCGTGATGAAGGGCTATTACAACAAGCCGGCTGAAACGGCGAAAGCCCTGCTGCCCGAGGGCTGGCTGCGCACCGGCGACCTGGGCGTGCTGGACGGACAGGGGCGGCTGCGCTTCATCGGCCGAGCCAAGGATATCTTCCGCGTCGGCGGCGAGAACGTGGCGCCGGCCGATGTCGAGGAGGTGCTGCACGGCCATCCCAAGGTCAAACAGGCCCAGGTGATCGGCGTGCCTGACCAGCGGCTGGGCGAGGTGGCGGCCGCCTACGTGATCCTCAACGAGGGGCAGAGCGCCCGGCCGGCGGAGCTGATCGAGTGGTGCCGCGCGCGCTGCGCCAATTTCAAGGTGCCGCGCTACCTGCGGGTGATCGAGACCTTCGACGGCATCGGCATGACCGGCAGCAGCAAGGTGCAAAAACACAAGTTGCGCGAGCAGGCGCTGAAGGACTTTAATCTGGGGTAACGGAAACAGACCCCCTCACCCGACGCCTTCGGCGTCACCCTCTCCCGCGAGGGGAGAGGGTCAGTGGGTGCACTGCAATTAAACCTCTCCCCTTGCGGGAGAGGTCGCGAGCGGCAGCGAGCGGGTGAGGGGTAACGGGAGAAGCGTATGTCCAACGTCGTCAAGAAGCCGGATACCCGCAAAGCCCTGCGCGAGCGCGTCAGCGCGGCGGAGTGGCAGATGCGTGTCGATCTCGCGGCCTGCTACCGCCTGATCGCCCATTTCCGCTGGACGGACATGATCTACACCCACATCTCGGCGCGCGTGCCGGGCGAGCCGGATCATTTCCTGATCAACGCCTACGGCCTGATGTTCGACGAGATGAAGGCCTCGAACCTGGTCAAGGTCGACCACGAGGGAAACCTGCTCGACGACCCCACGGGCCTCGGCATCAATCCCGCCGGCTTCACCATCCACAGCGCCGTCCACATGGCGCGACCGGATGTCGACTGCGTGCTGCACACGCACACCTCGGCCGGCATGGCGATCGCCAGTCAGAAGCAGGGACTGTTGATGCTGAACCAGCACGCCATGCGCTTCCACAACCGCATCGGCTACCACGACTACGAAGGTGTGGCGCTCAACCTCGACGAGCGCGGCCGGCTGCAGAAGAATCTCGGCGACAAGTTCGTGCTGATCCTGCGCAACCACGGCCTGCTGACCTGCGGGCGCACGGTGCGCGAGGCCTTCGACCTGATGTACTACCTGCAGCGCGCCTGCGAGGCGCAGGTCGTGGCGCAGTCGACCGGCGCCGAGCTCATTCTCGGCGACGATACGGTTGCCGAGCACGTCGCCCGCCAGTTCGAGCGCCCGGGCCGGCCCTCGGCGCAGAAGGACTGGCCGGCGCTCACCCGGATGCTCGACCGCATCGATCCGTCGTACAAGGACTGAAAACGCGCGCCGCTGAAACTAGCGTGGTGGCGGCTTCAAGTCGTCCGGGCGGTCAGGCGTAGACGGCTCGATACGCCCGACGCTAGGTCTCCTGCTACACAGGGTCGTCGGCTCGTTGATGTTCGTCGGATCGATCAGGTCGACGATCATCTGCCGAATGTCATCGGAGACGCGGGTCGGGGCGAGCACCGCCGCCCGCCTCAGGAAACGCCGGATACCGTAGTCCTTGTCGCCGACCTCCCAGTCGGTTGGGAAGTCGCTGCCCGGCCGTCCGCGAAACAGCTTCAAAATCTCCCAGATGGTGAAAGCAGGCCATTTCGGACACACGATATCCGGCCGCAAAAAATCCCGCTCGATGATTACATTGGGGGACACGCCGTCACTGGCCGCACCGAACTGGTAGCGCTCAAGATTCGGCGTGACGAGGCAACGCAGCGCTGAGCGAACCCCGTTCTGGCTCCGCTCGGAATCGGCCAGCGAGGTCAACGGTGGCGAGACACTTTGGGTGATGAAGGCCCGTCGAAACGGCAAAGGTCTCTCGCGGCCGAAAAGCTCATGCAACAGCTCTTCGGCGGCGAACTCGCTGAACGCCTCGTGGAAGGCGATATTCGGCCACTCTTGCCGGCCGGCCGTGCCTTCGAAGCCAAAACGGCGGCTGCAGACGCCCTTGTGCCAAGCGGTCACACCCTTGTTGTGGTCGTAGTTCCAGATATGCATCATCTCGTGCAGCAGCGTGATCAGGAGCTGGGGGTCGGTGTCGGTGAGGTCGTTGTCGAGGCCGACTCTGCGGTTGGCGATGTGGGTGGCGTATGAAGCGTTGAACACGGTCGGGGCCGGCCATTGGATCCGGATGTGGCCGCCGAAGGCTAGCCAGGGGTCGGCGCGCCGCAGCCGCCGGATGAGGGTCATGGCGGCGTACCACAGAAGCGCGCGTGTATTGTTTCGGCGGCTCGCCAGCGCCTCGGTTGCCGAATCTGGATGGAAGTAGAGATCGCCCAGAGAGCGCGTCGTCTCGGCCGACCGTTCCTCATCCTCGTACACCGAAAAACGTACGACGTCGCTGTCTTTCTTGTGGGCAGTTATGGAGAGATCGTCACTGACAAAGGCGATCTCGACACTAAGCCGTCGGGCCCGGTCGGACATGTCCTTTTCAATAAGGAAGTTGCCCTGCTCGTCCGCGTGGCTGCGGGCAAGAACGTTATCGCCATTGCAAAGCAGGACTGTGATGCCGATGAGCGGCTTTGGCCGCACCGCCTCGAAGTGGGAGCTGGCTGGCGCTCCCGCAATCACCGGAGGCGGGGGAGGTATGGGGTTCGTCAGGTCGTCGCGCGCGATCAAGCGGCCGGAAATACGCCATGCAACCATGTCGTCCCCCTAGCGATTGGCGCGGCGACTATACTCCTTTTGCAAACCGCCGCATATCGACCGGCTGGCGCTTGCGGCCCCAGCTTCCCGGCGGCCCGTCGAAGACGCCGGCACAGCGCGTGTTGCAGCTTTGGCAGCGTCCGTCATGGGTGAGGTTCCACGCGGTCAGCGCGTACCAGTCGCGGCCGATGATGCGCTCGCTGCAGCCGTGGCAATAGGTGCTGTCGGCCGCCTCGTCGTGGACGTTGCCGACATAGACGTAGCGCAGGCCGTTCTTCAGCGCGATGTCGCGCGCCCGCAGCAGCGTCTCCTTGGGTGTCGGCGGATGGTCGAGCATCTTGTAGTCCGGGTGGAAGGCCGAGAAATGCAGCGGCACGGAGGGGCCGAGCTTGTCGGCGATCCATTGGGACATGGCCTCGATTTCGGCGCTTGAATCGTTCTCACCGGGGATGAGCAGGGTGGTGATCTCGGTCCAGCAGCGGGTGGTCTTGACCAGGTATTCGAGCGTGTCGAGGACGTCCTGCAGATGGGCGCCGCAGACCTTGCGGTAGAATTCCTCGCTGAACGCCTTGAGGTCGATATTGGCGGCGTCGGCGTAGCGGTAGAGCTCGGCGCGCGCATCGGGCGTGATGTAGCCGGCCGAGACCATCACCGATTTGATGCCCTGCTGCTTGCAGGCCAGCGCCACGTCGACCGCGTATTCGAGAAAGATCGTCGGGTCGTTGTAGGTGAAGGCGACCGACCGGCAGCCGAGCGCCTTGGCGGCGCGGGCCAGCGTCTCGGGGCCGGCGGCGTGGGCCAGCGTCTCGGGGCCGGCGGCGTGGGCCAGCGTGTCGGTCTCGCGCGACTTCGAGATATCCCAGTTCTGGCAGAACTTGCAGGTCAGGTTGCAGCCGGCGGTGCCGAAGGAGAGGACGGGCGTGCCGGGCAGGAAATGGGCGAGCGGCTTCTTCTCGATCGGGTCGATGCAGAAGCCCGAGGAGCGGCCGTAGGTGGTGAGCACGATGCGGTCCTGCGTACGGGCGCGCACGAAGCACAGGCCGCGCTGGCCCTCATGCAACTTGCAGAAACGAGGGCAGACCTCGCATTGCAGCCGCCCGTCCGGCAGAGGCCGCCAATAGCGCCCCGGCACCACCGACGGGTCGTCGGTCGAGATGGTTTCCGCCCCTTCCGCATTGTCCAGGATCGGCTCGCTTGACATCGCTGCTCCTAAAGTAGGGAATCACGGGGTCGGGTTCAAACGGGGGATCACGGGAGGGCCGGAAATGACCGCGATTGCCGCGCCGACGATCCGCAAACCCGCCGTGGCCGGGCTGTTCTACCCCGGCGACGCGGCTACGCTCGCGGCCGAGGTCGATGCGCTGCTGGCCGCCGTGCCGGCAGCGCCGGGGCCGGTGCCCAAGGCGCTTATTGTTCCTCATGCGGGGTATCAATACTCGGGCCCGATCGCGGCGAGCGCCTATGCCCGGTTGCGGCCGGCGCGCCAGACGATCCGCCGGGTGGTGTTGCTCGGCCCGGCCCACCGCGAATGGTTCCCGGGGCTGGCGCTGCCCTCGGTCACCCAGTTCCGCACGCCGCTGGGCGACGTGCTGCTCGACGGCGAGCGGGCGGCGCATCTCGCCGCGCTGCCGGGCGTGGTGATGCGCGACGACGCGCACCGGCTGGAGCACAGTCTCGAAGTCCACCTGCCGTTCCTGCAGCGCCTGCTGGCCCAGTTCACGCTGCTGCCGATCGCCGTCAGCGAGGCCACGCCGGGACAGGTGGCGCGCGCGCTGGCCGCGGTATGGGGCGGCCCGGAGACCGTAATCGTGATCTCCTCCGACCTCAGCCATTATCACGACTACGCCACCGCGCAGGGCATCGACGCGCGTACGGCCGAAGCCATCGAGCGGCTGGAGGGCGGCGAGCTCGATGGCGAGCGCGCCTGCGGCTACATCCCGGTCCAGGGCCTGCTGCTCGAGGCCGCCTCGCGTGGGCTCCGCGTGGCGCGGACGGACCTGCGCAACTCCGGCGACACCGCGGGTCCGCGCGGCGAGGTCGTCGGCTACGGCGCCTGGACCTTTGCCGAGCGGGGATGACTCCCAGGCCGAGGTGATCGCCTTCCTGGCGGCGGCCGACACCCACGGCGCTGGCGCGGTCGAGCGCCACGAGACGCATGGCGCGCTGGTCTTCCTGGCGGGCGACCGGGCTTACAAGCTCAAGCGCGCGGTCAAGTTTCCCTACATGGATTTCTCGACGCGCGAGCGGCGGCGCGACGCCTGCGAGAAGGAGCTGCAGGTCAACCGGCGCACCGCACCCGAGCTCTATCTCGAAGTCAGCCCCGTCGTCCGCCAGGCCGGCGGACCCTTGCAGCTCGGCGGCGAAGGCGAGGTGCTCGACTGGGTCGTGGTCATGCGCCGCTTCGCGACCGAGTCGCTGCTGGAGCGCCGGCGCCAGGCCGGGAAGCTCGACGCGCCGCTGCTGCGCCGGCTGGCCGAGACCATCGCCGCCTTCCACGGCAGCATCGAGGCCGTGCCCGGCTTCGGTGCCGCCAACGGCCTCGCCGATGTCGTCACCAAAAACCTGACCGTCATCAAGGGCATGACTGGCCGCGTCTTCGAAGCCGAGCGGGTCGAGCGCCTGGCCCGCCAGGTCTGGCATCTGCTGGACCGTCTCGGTCCGATGCTCGACGCCCGCCGCGATGCCGGATTGGTGCGCCGCTGTCATGGCGACCTCCACCTCAACAACATCTGCGTGCTCGAAGGCCGACCGGTGCTCTTCGATGCTATCGAGTTCAACGACGACTTCGCCTGTATCGACGTGTTCTACGACCTCGCCTTCCTGCTGATGGACCTCGATCGGCACGGCCTCCGCGACTTCGCCAACCTGGTGCTCAACCGCTATCTCGAGATCCGCCAGGACTATGCCGGCCTCGCGACCCTGCCGCTGTTCCTGTCAACCCGCGCCGCGATCCGCGCCCATGTCACCGTGTCGACCACTGTGGCCAAGGGCCAGCCTGACGATCCCGCGCGCCTGGCCGAGGCGCGCCGGTTGCTCGACCTGGCCATCGCCTATAGCGAGCCGCCGCCGCCCCGCCTGGTCGCCATCGGCGGCCTGTCGGGGACCGGCAAATCGAGCGTGGCCCGGGCGTTGGCCCCCTCGGGCGGACCGTCGCCGGGGGCGGTGGTTCTGCGCAGCGACGTCATCCGCAAGCGGTTGATGAATGTGCCGGAGACGACGCGCCTGCCGGAATCGGCGTACGAGCCAGGCGTCACCGTGCGGGTCTTCGCCAGCCTGGCGGAGACGGCCGGCGTGGCGCTGACCGCCGGCCACGCCGTCGTCGCCGATGCGGTCTACGGCGATCCCGGCCAGCGCGCGGCCATCGCCGCGGTCGCCCGGGCGGCCGGGGTGCCGTTCGCCGGCTTCTGGCTCGAGGCGCCGCGCGACGTGCTCGAGGCCCGCGTCGCCGACCGCCAGGGCGATGCCTCCGATGCCACGGTCGAGGTGCTGCGCAGGCAGGTCCAGGGAATTACCCCGCCGGCCGACTGGCTGCGCATCGACGCGATCCGTCCGGTCGCCGACATCGCGCTGGAGCTGAACCGGCTCCTGGACGAATCACGCATCGAGGATCTGCCGGGTCTGAATGCGGTGGTGCTGCGTCCGGTACGGCCGGGCGACGAGCCGGCGTTGCAGCGCTTCTTCGATCGCATGACGGCCGAGGACATCCGCCTGCGCTTCTTCGCCCCCTTGCGCGAGCTGCCGGAGCAGCACCTGGCCCGGCTGGTAGATCTCGACCGCGAGCGGGAGCTGGCCTGCATCCTCGAAAGCCCGGATGGCATCCTGGGCATCGCCCGTATCGCCGCCGATGCGCAAGGCCGGCGCGCCGAGTTCGCCGTCACCGTGCGCAGCGACCTGCAGGGGCGCGGGCTCGGCACGCACCTCCTGCGCCGGCTGGTGACGCATGCCCGCGAACGCGGCCTCGAGGAGATCTACGGTGACATCCTGGCCGAGAACGCCACCATGATCGCCATCTGCCGCGACCTGGGTTTCGAGATCCAGCCGCTGCCCGAGACCAAGGACATCGTCCGGGCGACGCGCCGGCTTTAGTCGCGCCGGTCTTAAATACGACGGTCTTCGGCGATCATTGCCGCGGCTTTCTCGGCAATCATGATCACCGGCGAGTTGGTATTGCCGGAGGTGATGGTCGGCATGATCGAGGCATCGGCGATGCGCAGACCCGAGAGGCCGCGCACCCGCAGCCGTTCATCGACCACGGCGCCCGGGTCCTGGCCCATCTTGCAGGTGCCGACCGGATGGAAAATCGTCGTGCCGATGTCGCCGGCAGCCTTCGCCAGGTCGATGTCGCTGCTGATCTGCGGGCCCGGGCGGTACTCTTCCGGCGTGAAGCGCTTCAAGGCCGGGGCGGCACAGATGCGCCGGGTCAGGCGGATGGCATCGGCGGCGACCTGCCGGTCTTCCGGCGTCGCCAGGTAGTTCGGCCGGATCGCCGGGTGGGCACGCGGGTCCGGGCTCTTGATCCGCACATGCCCGCGGCTGGTCGGCCGCAGGTTGCAGACCGACGCGGTAAAGGCCGGGAAGGGATGCAGCGGGTCGCCGAACTTGTCGAGCGACAGCGGCTGCACGTGGTATTCGAGATTCGCCGTGTCCTTCGAGGGATCGCTCCTGGCAAACGCACCGAGCTGGCTCGGCGCCATGGTCAGCGGGCCCTTTTTCATCAGGAAGTATTCGAGGCCCATGCCGAGGCGCCCCATGAGGCGGTTGGCCCGTTCGTTGAGGGTAACGGTGTTGCTGACCTTGAACACGGTGCGGACCTGGAGATGGTCCTGCAGGTTCTCGCCCACACCCGCCAGATCATGGCGCACGGCGATGCCGTGCTCTTGCAGTAGCGCCGCCGGGCCGATGCCGGAAAGCTGCAGGAGCTGCGGCGAGCCGATGGACCCGGCCGACAGGATCACCTCGCCCGCATCGGCGTAGTACTCAATGCCGTGCTGGAAGAACTCGATGCCGGTACAGCGCTTGCCGTCGAGGCGCAGCGCCTTGGCCTGGGCATGGGTAAGGACCTTGAGGTTGGGGCGCTTGGCCGCCGGCCGCAGGAAGCCCTTGGCCGTGGTCCAGCGCACGCCCTTCTTCTGGTTGACCTGGAAGTAGCCGCAGCCTTCGTTGTCGCCCCGGTTGAAGTCGTCGGTCTTGGGAATGCCAGTCTCCGCCGCCGCCTCGCGGAAGGCGTCGAGAATCTCCCAGCGCAGGCGCATCTCCTCGACACGCCATTCGCCGCCGGCACCATGCGCCTCGTCGGCGCCGTGGACGAAGTCTTCGGACTTTCGGAAGTAGGGCAGCACGTCATCCCATGACCAGCCGGGATTGCCCATCTGGCGCCAGAGGTCGTAGTCGCGTGCCTGGCCGCGCATGTAGATCATGCCGTTGATGGCCGAACAGCCGCCCAACACCTTGCCGCGCGGGTAGTTGAGCGCCCGGCCGTTGAGTCCCGGCTCGGCCTCGGTCTTGAAGCACCAGTCGGTGCGCGGGTTGTTCTGGGTGTAAAGGTAGCCAATCGGGATGTGGATCCAGATGTAGTTGTCGCGGCCGCCCGCCTCGAGCAGCAGGACGCGCACGTTGGGATCGGCCGACAGGCGGTTGGCCAGCACGCAGCCGGCCGAGCCGGCGCCGACGATGACGTAGTCGAATTTCCCGATGGCGGCCGCGGTCATGACGCGCTGTAGCCGCCGTCCACGGGGATGGTCACGCCGGTGATCAGTTTCGCCGCCGGCGAGGCCAGGAACACCGCCGCGCCGCCGATGTCCTCCGGCTCTCCCCAATTCCCGTCGGGCAGCCGCTCCGACACCTTGCGGAAGAATTCGGGGTTTTCGCGGCCGGGACGGGTCAGCTCGGTCTTGATCCAGCCCGGGGCGATGGCGTTGACCCGGATGCCGTCCTTGGCCCAGGCCAGGGCCAGCGACTTGGTGAGCTGCACCAGCGCCGCCTTGGCGGCGCCGTAGGCCGGCGCGTGGGGGCTTCCGAAGTAGGAGTACATCGATCCGATATTGATGATGCTGCCCTTGGCCGCGGCGAGTTGCGGCTTGAAGGCGGTGGCCATGCGAAAGCTGCCGAAGAGATGCGTGTTGATCGTGTCCTGGAAGGCCTCAAACTCGTATTCGCGGCCCCGGTTGATCTTGCCGGCGCACTGCACCAGAACATCCAGCTTCGGTGTTCCTTCGGCCAGCTTCTGGATGGCCGCCGCGTCGCAGACGTCCAGCACCACATGCTTGAACCCGTCGCTGCCGCCTGTGGCGGGAGACAGGTCGGCGAGCGTCACCGTGGCACCGAGATCGCGGAAGGCCTCGCCGATTGCCAGGCCGATGCCGCGGCGACCTCCGGTCACCATCACCTGCTTGCCGGAGACGTCGAAACTGGGCGCCGCCATCGTTCCCCCTTTTTATGGTCGCCGACCCTGCCGCAAATTGCGGCCAAGGGCAAATGCCTCCGGGCGGTAGACGCCGCGCCGCCATATCCGTAGCCTCGGCAGATGCACAGCGCAGTCTGGCCCCTGGCGGCGATCATTGCCGGCATCTTCATCCTGCAGGGCGGCAACGGCCTGCTCGGCACCTTCCTGTCGCTGCGCCTGGCCCTCGAGGGGGTGCCGTCCTTCCTGATCGGCGTGGTCGTCGCCTCCTACTCGGGCGGCTTCCTGGTGAGCTGCCTCTTTGGCCACCGGCTGATCCGGAATGTGGGCCATATCCGCGCTTTCGCCGTCTGCGCGGCGGTGATGTGCTGCGTGACCCTGGCCTTTGCCCTGCGCGTCGATCCCTACGTCTGGGCCGGGCTGCGCTTTCTCACCGGCGTGGCGGCCGCCGGCATGTTCATGATCGGCGAAAGCTGGCTCAACGATCGTACGCCGTCGTCGATCCGCGGCCGGGTCTTCGCCACCTACACAACGTCCAACATGATCGCGCAGAGCAGCTGCCAGCTCCTGCTGTTCGTCGCCGACCCGGCCGGGCTGGCGCTGTTCATGGTCACCGCCGGCCTCTTTGCCGCCTGTCTCATTCCCGTGGCGCTGACCAGCGCCTCGGCGCCGGCCCTGCCATCGATCGAGGCCTTCGGCTTGCGGCAGCTCTTCCGGGTGTCGCCGGTGGCTGTGGTCGGCTGTATCACGGCCGGACTGGTCAACGCGTCGGTCGGCGGCCTGGCGCCCGTCTTCGCGCTGGGTGTCGGGCTCGGCAGCTCGGAGGTCGGCGTGTTCACCGCCGCCCTGGTGCTCGGCGGCCTGCTACTGCAGTGGCCGCTCGGTCGCCTCTCGGACCGCTACGACCGGCGCCTGGTGCTGCTCGGCGCCGTCGTCGCGGCCGTGGCCGTCGGCCTGACCCTCGCGGTCTCGACGGGCGGCCCGGCAGCAGGCCTGGTGGTGCTGGCCATGGCCTTCGGCGGCACCGCCTATTCCGTCTATCCGATCTCCGCGACGCATGCCAACGACCATGCCCACCGCCAGCACGCGGTCTCGGTGTCGAGCGGCCTGCTGCTGTCCTGGGCGATCGGCTCGATCGTCGGTCCGCTCCTGGCCACGGCGACCATGGGCCTGCTCGGTCCAGCCGGCCTCTTCCTCTACACGGCCAGCATCGGCGCGCTGCTCGCGCTCTACATCGTCTGGCGCATGACGCGCCGCGCTCCCGTGCCAGCGGAGCAGCGCGGTGCTTTCGTCGCGCAATCGCAGACGACCACCCAGGTCGCCACGGAGCTCAACCCGCGCCTTGACTCGGGCGCCCATCCCAAGAATCAGTGACCCCAAGGATCAGTGACACGACAACGAATTCGGGAGAAAACGATGCAGCTTGGTCTCAAGAACAAGCGGGTGCTGGTGACGGCGGGCGCGGCCGGCATCGGCCGGGCCACGGCGCGGGCTTTCGCGGCCGAGGGCGCCAAGGTCTTCATCTGCGATGTCGACACGGCCTCGCTGGCTGACTTCGCCAAGGAGAATCCCGGCATCGGCACCACGGTGGCCGACGTCTCGGACGAGAAGGCAGTCGATCACCTGTTCGCCGAAGCGGGCAAGTTCCTCGGCGGCCTCGATATCCTGATCAACAATGCCGGCATCGCCGGGCCGACCGGCCCCGTGGAGACCCTGAGCCTGGAGGACTGGCGTCGGACGCTCGACATCAACATCACCGGTCAGTTCCTCTGCGCCCGCAAGGCCGTGCCGCTGCTGCGCAAGGCCGGCGGCGGGAGCATCATCAACCTGTCGTCGGCCGCCGGCCGCTTCGGCTTTCCGCGGCGCACGCCGTACTCGGCCTCCAAATGGGCGGTGGTCGGCTTCACCAAGAGCCTGGCGATGGAGCTGGGGCCCGACAAGATCCGGGTCAATGCCATCCTGCCGGGAGCGGTGGATGGGCCGCGCATCCGCCGTGTCATCGAGGCCAAGGCGAAATCGGTCGGTGTGTCGTTCGCGGAGATGGAGAAGAAATACGTGACGCAGGCCTCGTTGGCCCGCATGGTCTCCGCCGACGACATTGCCAACCAGATCCTGTTCGTCTGCTCCGATGCCGGGCAGAACGTGTCCGGACAGCCGCTGGCGGTCGACGCCGACACCCAGTACCTCATCTGAAAGGACGCCCATGGAGAGTATCGGCATCGTAGGCGCTGGTCTGATCGGCCGGGCCTGGGCGATCGTCTTTGCCCGCGCCGGGCACACGGTGCGGCTGTGGGATGGCATGGCCGAGCAGCGCCAGGCGGCGCTGTCGATCATCGGCGAGCGTCTGAAGGATCTGGAAGCAGCCGGCCTGGTCAAGGATCCGCCGGCCATCCTGGCGCGCATCACGGCCGTCGACACAATGGGCGAGGCGGTACGCGACGCCGACTACGTGCAGGAATGCCTGCCGGAGATCCTTGACCTCAAGCGCGAGACCTTTGCCGAACTGGACAGGCTGGCGAAGCCGGAGGCCATCCTCGCCAGCTCGACCTCGACCATGCCGGCTTCGTCCTTCACCGAGGGCGTGAAGGGGCGGGCGCGCTGCCTGGTGGCGCATCCCGTCAATCCGCCTTACCTCGTGCCGCTGGTGGAGCTGTCAGGCGCGCCGTGGACGAGTGCCGCGACCCTGGAGCGCGCCCGCGCCATCCAGGCCGCCGCTGGCCAGAAGCCGATCACCGTGCAGCGCGAGATCCACGGCTTCATCCTCAACCGTTTGCAGGGGGCGCTGCTCAACGAGGCCTTTCGGCTGGTCGAGGACGGCTACGTCACGCCCGAGGATCTCGACACGACCATCGCGCACGGCCTGGGCCTGCGCTGGTCGTTCATGGGTCCGTTCGAGACCATCGACCTGAATGCGCCGGACGGCCTCGCCGATTACTGCCGGCGCTACGGCGCGGTCTATCACGACATGGCCAAGCAGCAGGCCGACCCACGCGTCTGGAGCGACAGGCTGGTGGCGTCGTTGGAGAGTGGGCGGCGTCAGGCGCTTCCGGCCGCGAATCTGGGCGAGCGCCAGGCCTGGCGCGACCGGCGGCTGATGGCACTGGCGGCGCACAAGCGCGCCATGGACGCCAGGGACGGCGGCTGATGGGAACGAGCAAGCCCGAGCGCGCTCGGAAATAGGAGACGGGCGGCTGCACGGGCGGATATCAAAAGGACGTTCTTGTGCCGCGGGATGACAGGCCTTATCTGAGTATAGAAGTCCCGGCATGTCTGTCTGACGAGGACGCGTAGCATGCTGTCCAAGGTGACCTTTTTCCTCGCGCTGTTCGTGGCGGTTCAGGCGCACGCTGGCGACCTTGGGATCACCGTCCATACCGTGCGGTCCAATGCCGGGTCACTGATGATCGGGCTTTATGACACGGGAGAGGGGTTCCGGGCGGCGGTCCGGAACTCGACCGAGGCTGGTCTGCTGAACGACCGGGCGCGTGTCGCCGGCATTGCCTTGCGGGCGGTCGCCGGCGCTCAGACTATCGTCATCAGCGGCCTGAAGCCGGGCCGCTATGCGGTCATCGCGTTCCATGACGAGAACGACGACGGAAAGCTGGGTCAGTCACCCTGGGGGGTGCCGACCGAAGCTTACGGATTCAGCAACAACGCCCGCGGCTTCCTGCGGGCGCCTTCCTTCTCTGCCGCCGCGTTTGAGGTCGGTGAATCCGGCGCGACGACGGCCATCTCGCTGATTTACCCCGAATTCTTCCTGCCGGAAGACCTAATCGTCGACAAGCCGCCCGTCGACAAACAGTAATATAGATCTGGAAGCCGCGTTGCGGCCGCCCGCGGCGTTATGTTCCCGGTGGGGAGTTGCCCATGGCCCCGCCGATCCGGGAGTTCAATCCCCCATGCGTCTGCCCCGTCTCGCTGCCGTCGGTCTCGCCATCGGGCTGACCCTGCCTGCGTTACCTAGCTTCGCCGCCAGCGATGCCGTCACCCTGGTTACCGAGTTCTGCGATGCGACCTTGAAGATCGTCAACGATCAGCGGATCGGAGCGGTCGATCGGGAGCGCCGGTTCCGTGGGTTGGTCGGCAGTTATCTCGATTTTCCGGCGATCGCGACCTTCGTGCTGGGACGCTTCTGGCAGAAGGCGAGCGAGAGTGAACGCCAGGAGTTCACCGAGGCCTTCGAAGAGAACATGGTTCGTGCCTATATTGCGCGCTTCAAAATTCTGTATCGCGGTGAGACAATCAGGGTCAGGGGTGCTCGCCCGGACGGTGCCGGCGTTACCATCGTGCCTGTCGAGATCCTGCGTCCCGACGCCCGACCGCCGTTGATCCTGGAATGGAAGGTTCAGGGAGTATCGCCCAATCTGCGAATCCATGACGTCAGCGTCAGTGGCGTCAGCATGGCTCGTACCTACCGGGATGAATTCGCTTCGGTGATCCTGCGCAGCAACGGGCAGCTCGCAGTTCTCATCGCCGCCCTGCGCGAGAAGCCTGACGAGGACTAGCCGTGTCTTCCCGCCGCTCACGAGTACGACCGCGGCAGAGAGTGGGCGGCGTCAGGCCCTTCCGGCCGCGAAACTCAACGAACGCCAGGCCTGGCGCGACCGGCGCCTGATGGCGCTGGCGGCGCACAAGCGCGCCATGGACGCCTAGGACGGCGGCTAGTACGAGCGGGCCCTGAAGACCTTGGCGGACGTCAACCGGTCGCGATCCGCCACGATGCGGCCCGTGAAAAGGCCGGCGCCCTGTGCCTCGGCGATCTCGGAGGCCTCCGTGAGAAGGCGCAGCGCTCCCTCCCGGTCGCCATCCCGGTCGGCCAGCAACCTGGCCTCCAGCCGGCACAATTCGGACCGGAACCGCACGTTGCCGTATTCCATCATCCGCCTGGCCTCATTGAGCATGCGGCTGCATTCGTCAAAGAGGCCGGCTGCCAGGCAGGCCTCGGCGTGCAGCAGCGGCCAGAAGTTATGATAGACCCGGTGGGCTGAGAGCATCTCGACCCCGCGCCGGGCCGTGGCCAGGCCATCGGCCACAGCGCCACGCCGTGTCGCCACGAGGCCCAGAAAAAGGTCGGAAAAACCGGCCCAGGCCGGCAGCGGCTCGGCCCGCATCACCTCGGCCAGTTCGCGCGCGTGGTATTCGACGTCGGCGTCTTCTCCCAGAAGGTAGGGATGCAGACAGCCGGCGAAGGTCAGCGTATGACAGCGGTCATACAGGCGCCTGGAGGTCCGCGCGTACTCGACGGTGCGCTTGCGCCAGGCATCGGCCTCGGCGCGGTTGCCCGCCAGCGTATGGACTTCGGCAATGCCCATCATCACCACTGCCGTGTGATCGGTATGCCCGGTTCGCAACTGGTCGCCATGGCGATCGGGGTCGAGCAGTTCCATGTAGCTCTGGTAATTCTTAAGCGCCGTGCGCAGGTCGCCGCAGAACAGGTCCGACGTCGCGCACATCCGCAGCACGATCAGGCGGTCGACATCCGGACTGTCGGCAGTGGTCTCGCGAACCTGATACGCGAAATCCCGGGCCGTGCCGGCCAGGTTCGCGGTCAGCATCTGGACCCACTTGATGTGGAGCGTGGGAACCATCCGCGCCGAGGGGCCGAGCGTTCGTCCCAGCGTCATGACATGCGCGATCTCCTCGGCGACATCGGACCCGCGATGGCCGCGTGCGCAGATCAGCGCCGCGACCAGGCTGAGCCTCTGCCCCAGCTCGCGCTCGTCCCGTTCGGGAGAGGGGGCTGCGCGCCTGGTCAGCTCGATGGCATTCCTGAAGAAGCCGACCGCTTCGGCATAGGCCGACCGGCGCGAGGCCTCCTGTCCGGCCTTGTCCCAGGCGCTTGCGGCTTCGGTGAACTGTCCGGCCGCGGCGCGCTGGATGGCTACCAGATGCGGCGCCGCGGTGGCGATGTCGGGAAACTGCTTGCTCAACGTATCGGCGATCCGGGCATGCAGGATGGTGCGCTTGCGGCGCAGGAGCAGCCCGTAGGCGGCGTCGCGCACCAGGTTGTGCCGGAACTTGATCGCCTCGCCGAACGGGCTCTGGCCCGGCACGATGATGTTGGCGGCCAGAAGTTCCCCGATGCCGGTGTGGACGACGCTGGGCGGCAGGTCGGACACCGCCGTCAGGACGGAAATCGGGAATTCGCGGCCGATGGCTGCGGCGATCGAGGCGATCTGGCGCCCGTGAACCAGCCTGTCCAGGCGCGCCAGAAGCGATTCGGACAAGGAGAGCGGCACCTGTTCCAGGGGATTGGCGCTGAGCCCCTGCCGTATGGAATCCAGATAGCCGCGAACCAGCTCCTCGGCGTAGAGCGGCACACCGTCAGATCGAGTGACCAGGGCCTCGGCGATCTCGGCGGTCATCGCTACCCCGGCTGCCAGGCTGAGCACCATCTCTCCAATGTCGGCAGGGGCGAGGCGGCGCAGGCGCAGGGTCTCGGCCCCGTCATTGGCCAACCAATCCGGTAACGGACCGGGCTGTGCGGTACCCACCATCAGATACCCCGCGTCACGGAAGTCAGGCAGAACGGAATTCAGCAATTCGATTGTCGAGGGGTCGATCCACTGGACGTCCTCGACGATCAGCGCGCCGGACTCGCTCACCGCTCCACGCAAGATCAAGGCAAGGAGTGCCATTGTCCGCGCCCGCAGCTCGACCGGCGCCAGGCGGGTCAGGACTCCTTCGGCTGGACGCGCCGGATCCAGCTGTGCCGCCAGAAGCTCGATCGCCAGATCGGGCAGCGGGTCGACCGCGCTCCGCAGCCATTCCGACAGGCGGACAGCGGTCGCTGCCGCCGGCTCGTCGGCGATCAGCCCGGCGGCCTGCCTCACGTAATATCGTATCGCGTAGAACGGCACACCGATGGCGTAGGGCGAACACTGCAGTACCACGGGCCGGTCGATGCCGGCCGTGGACAGCGCCTGCCGGATCAGGCGCGACTTGCCGATTCCGGTTTCGCCGTTGACCACGATTATCCGCCCTTTGCCGGCGCGCATGGTGGCAAAGCGCAGCGCCAGATCGGCCCGCTCGGCCTGCCGGTCGACGAAGGCCTGGCTTCGCCGTGCCGCGCGCAGGGCGTCATAGCGGCTGGCGGTGCTGGACCGCCCGCGCACCCGCCAGACCCGTACCGGTGCGGTGATGCCGTGGATCCGGACATCGCCCAGATCCGCGCAGTCGAATATGTTGCCGATGAGCTCCCGGGTCTGATCCGCGATGATCAGGCTGCCGGGCTCGGCGACTGCCTGCAGTCGCGCAGCCAGGTTCGGCGTTTCGCCGATGGCGCTGTCGTCGCGCAGCGACAGACCCTCGTCGAAAGCACCGACGACTGTCAGGCCCGTGGCGATGCCGACCCTGACTTCCGGCTGCCGACCTTCGAAAGGCAGAATTCGGGAAACGGTTTCGATCACCGCAAGGCCAGCGGCTACGGCCCGTTCGGCGTCATGACCCGAGGCTACCGGAAAGCCGAAGCTCGCCATGACGCCATCGCCCAGGAACTGCGACACCGTGCCGCCAAAAGGCAGGATCGCGGCTTCGATCTCGTGCCTGAAATGGGTGATGAATTCGCGAAAATCTTCGGGATCGCTGACGGCCGAGAGGGCCGTCGAGCCGACCAGGTCGCAGAACATCACGGTCAGAATGCGGCGTTCGGCCGCCGCGGGCGGAGCTTCCGACGCCGCCCCTGTGACGGGCGCGGCGACATTCCGCAGGGTCGCTGCCGCTGTCAGGATGCGCCGGCGATGCCCCACCGAGGCGACGCCGATGTCACGCAGGTCGTCGGCCGTCAGATCGGGCAGGGCCTGGCCGTCGATGTCGTTGTCGCGAAAGGCCTCGACGTAGATGCCAAGCCCCAATGACTCCAGCCAGGGCGCCACGTCGATATGTTTCTGCCGCGCCATGGGATTTCCGCTGACCGCTCAGCGCGCCCTTGACGGTTGCGCCGGTGCCCGTCCGGCTGGAGCGCGTCCGCCGGTGTAGTCGATCTCCTTTGCCAGGGCCGCGGCCAGGGCATCGGGAATGACCTGCTTCTCCAACGGCACGGAAATCTGATACGGGACCTGCTGGGCGAACGTGAACAGGCGACCGGGGTCGTACTTGTTCTTGACCTTCACCAGTCCCGGCAGGGCGCTGCCCCAATAGTTATTCGCGTAGTCCGGGACGTTGATCTTGCAGTAGTTCTGGTAGACCTCGCCGTTCCACATGGTCTCCATCATCTGGATCCAGCCGTTCAGGAAGGCCTCGTTCGCCTTGCGCTCGTTGGGCAGGTACCAGTAGACATCCATCACCGCGTCGAAATGCGCGTCACGGTGGATGAAGGCGCTGCTCCCGATGGGATAGCGGGCAATCGCGCCGCCATAGAACTCCAGGTACATGTAGGTCAGAGCGTTCGGCGCGTTGTTGACGAAATAGGTCAGGATCTGGCTCCATTGCGTAGGCGTCAGATCGCTGGCGACATAGCGTGAGGCCTTGTCCTGATTGGGCTTGCCCTGGTCCTCGACGGGCTGCTCCTGCGGCTTGTTCAGCAAGGCGTCGAGGACTTCGGGGTAACTACCGAAGGTCGCGAACTGAATGATGCAGCCCGGCATATCGGCGATAGCCGCCATCGCGGCCAAGCCGGACTTCAGGTCCCCCACCCACAGCCCGCGCACCATGAAAACGGGGATCGACTGGTTCAGCGGCGGCATTTGGGGATCGAGGATTGTCTGATAGACCACCAGCACCTGCAGGGTGAGGTTGTCCGGCGCTCCCGTGCCCAGCATGTACTGATTTTGCAGCAGCATCATCACGTTGGTCGCGTTCGCGATATCGTCGGCGGTGACCAGCGGCCAGGCCAGTGCGATGCCGCTCACTTCTTCCATGGGGTAGAGCTGATATGTGACGCTGAGCAGGACGCCGAAGTTACCGCCGGTGCCGCCGCGCATCGCCCACCACAGGTCGTAGTTCTGCTGCTCATTGGCGACGACGATGCTGCCGTCCGCCAGCATGACGCGCATTTCGATCACGTTGTCGCAGTTCATGCCGTAGGTCGTCGAGGTGAAGCCGATGCCGCCTCCCTGCACGTAGCCGCCGATGGCGACGTCGTCACATTCCCCGCCGGGCACGTGCAGTCCGTAAGCGGCGAGTGCCTGGTTGAAAGGACCGAAACGGAGGGCAGCGCTGACCGTCGCTATCCGGGTCAGCGGATTGATCTGCGGCTCGGCAGCAAGACCCGCAATGTCGATCAACATGCCGAAGCCGGCCGAGAACCCGGCTGTGCAATGCCCGCCGGAGCGCACGGTGAAGGGAAGGCCGTTGGCATTCGGGAGCCCGATCGCCACGGCGACGTCGTTTTCGCTCTCGCACATCGCAATCACGCAAGGGTTCGGATTGAACGCCGGATTGGACAACTGGCGGAGATCGTCGTAGCCCGGATCGCCGGGCATCACGAACACACCCTGGAAGGCCGCCTGCGCCGCCTTCAGCGACGCCCGCGTGATGCCCATCTTCTTGAAGTCGGCGTCGTCCCGCTTGTCCCAAAGCGAGAACAGCTCGGCGTCCCGAGCATTCTTTCGGGAATAGATCCTCTTAGGCATCGAAAGCTCTCCCCCGCCGCAGGCATCAAAGCATCAGGCAACTCATCGATCTGTTGTGTGAAACTTTAAGGACCTTAGCTGATCCTTGAGAAAAAGCACAATCACGGCAATCGCCGGTAGTGCGGTAGTCTCCTCGGCGGTTGCAGCGCAGGTCGAGTCAGTACGAGCGCGGCAGGCCGAGGACGTGCTCGGCGATATAGGCGAGGATCAGGTTGGTCGAGATCGGCGCCACCTGGTAGAGCCGCGTCTCGCGGAACTTGCGCTCGACGTCGTATTCCTCGGCGAAGCCGAAGCCGCCATGGGTCTGCAGGCACATCTCGGCGGCTTGCCATGAGGCTTCGGAGGTCAGCATCTTGGCCATGTTGGCTTCCGAGCCGCAGGGTTCGCCCGCCTCATAGAGCGCGATGGCCTTCCTGAGCATCAGTTCCGCCGCTTCGGTGGCGGCATAGGCGCGGGCAATGGGGAACTGGATGCCCTGGTTCTGGCCGATCGGTCGGCCGAAGACCACGCGCTCCTTGGCGTAGGCGCTGGCCTTGGCGATGAACCAGCGCGCGTCACCGATGCACTCGGCGGCGATCAGGATGCGCTCGGCGTTCATGCCGTCGAGGATGTAACGGAAGCCCTTGCCTTCCTCGCCGATCAGGTTCTCGGCCGGGACCTCGAGATTGTCGAAGAACACCTCGGTGGTGGCGTGGTTGATCATGGCGCGCAAGGGGCGGATGGTCAGGCCCTTGCCCTTGGCTTCGCGCATGTCGACCAGCAGCACCGAGAGGCCGTCGGTCTTCTTCTTCGTCTCGCCCTTGGCCGTGGTGCGGGCGAGCAGCAGCATCAGGTCGGAATGCTCGGCCCGCGAGGTCCACACCTTCTGGCCGTTGACCACGTACTTGTCGTTGCCCTGGCGCGTCGCGGTGGTGCGTAGCGAAGTCGTATCGGTGCCGGCGGTGGGTTCGGTGACGCCGAAGGCCTGCAGGCGAAGTTCGCCACTGGCGATGCCGGGCAGGTACTTCTGCTTCTGGGCCGGGCTGCCGTGCCGCAGGATGGTGCCCATGGTGTACATCTGGGCGTGGCAGGCGGCGGCGTTGCCGCCGCTCTTGTGGATCTCCTCCAGGATGGCGCAGGCGGCGCCCAGGGGCAGGCCGCTGCCGCCGTATTCCTCGGGGATCAGCGCGCCGAGATAGCCGGCCTCGGTCAGCGCCTTGACGAAGTCCGTGGGGTAGGCGCGCTCGCGGTCGAGGGCGCGCCAGTACTCGCCGGGAAAGCGCTCGCACAGCGCGCGCACGCCTTCGCGGATATCGGCATGGTCGGTGGTCTCGGTCATGGCGCGACTTTAATTCAGGCTGCGGAGCCGAGATAGGCCTGCTCGAGGGCCGGGTTGTTGCGGATCTCCTCCGGCGTGCCTTCGTGCACCGTGCGGCCGGACTCGATGACATAGCCGCGATCGGCCAGCGCCAAAGCCAGGCCGGCCATCTGGTCCACCAGCAGGATGGTGGTGCCTTCGTCGCGCAGCCGGGCGAAGGCGCCGAACAGGTCGTTGACCAGCTGAGGGGCCAGGCCGAGCGAGGGCTCGTCGAGCAGCAGGATCTTGGGCCGCGCCATCAGGCCGCGCGCCACCGCCAGCATCTGCTGCTCGCCGCCCGACAGCAGACCGGCGCGGCTGGAGATACGCTCGCGCAGCCGCGGGAAGCGCTGCAGGGCCGCTTCGACATCCTGCTCGATATCACCGTCGCTGCGGCTGAAGGCGCCGAGGCGGATGTTGTCGAGCACCGAGAGCTCGGGGAAGACCTGGCGACCTTCGGGAACCAGGATCAGACCATGCCCCACGATGCGGTGGGCGGGCAGGGTGGCGATATCCTGCCCTTCCAGGGTGATGGTGCCCTGCACGGGACGGCGCAGGCCCGACAGGGCCTTCATGAGCGTCGACTTGCCGGCACCGTTGGCGCCGAGCACGGCGACCATCTCGCCCGCGCCGACCGAGACGGTGATGCCCTTGAGCACGGGCTCGGCGCCGTAGCCGGCGACCAGGTCGCCGGTCTGCAGGACGGGGGCGCGTGGCCCGCTCGGAGCCCGCGGCGCTGCCGCGAGCTTCATGTCCTCGCCGAGGTAGGCTTTGCGCACGGCCGGGTTGACGCGCACCTCGGCCGCCGTGCCGGCAGCGATGCGCGCACCAGCGTCGAGCACCACGACGTGGTCGGAGATGCCCATCACCAAGCCCATGTCGTGCTCGACCAGCACAACCGCGACGCCGGTATCGGCGATCTTCCGAAGCAGCGCGGCGAGGGTGGTCTTATCGCCGGCACCCAGGCCGGCGGCCGGTTCGTCAAGCACCAGCACGCGCGGGCCCGTGGCCAGTGCCCGGGCAATCTCCACCAGGCGCTTGTCGACATGCGGCAGCGAACCAGCGAGGCGCTCGACGGCTCCTCGGTAGCCCACGAAGCCCAGAAGGCTCTCGGCCAGGCGCGCCGTCTCGCCGTCGTCGCCGCCCGCGCGCAACGGGCTGATCGACAGGCCAAGATTGCCGCGCCGTAGCGCGATCAGCAGGTTGTCGAGCACCGGCATCTGACCGAAGAGCTGGGTCGTCTGATAGGTGCGGGCGATGCCGGCACGGGCGATCTCGTAGGACGGCTTGCCGGTCAGGTCGATATCGGCCAGCCGGATCGAGCCGGCATCGGGCCTGTAGAAGCCGCAGAGCAGGTTGAGCACCGTCGTCTTGCCGGCACCGTTCGGCCCGATGATGCTGGTCACCTGGCCGGGCCGGGCCATGAGGGTGATGTCGTGGGCGGCGCGCACACCGCCGAAGGCGACGCTGAGACCGCGGATCTCGAGATTGCCGCCGTCGGCGCGCTCGTGCAGGAAGCGCTCGATATCGACGCCGGGCCGGGGCGGCCGCTCGTCGGCGCGGCGCAGGTGGCGGGCGACGGCGCCGACGATGCCCTCCGGCGCGACCCACAGCACGACCAGCAGCAGCCCGCCGAAGAACAGCAGACGGTACTCGGCCAGGAACGCCAGGTATTCCGGCAGCAGCACGACGACCACGGCGCCGATCAGCGGTCCGAGCACCGTGCCGGCCCCGCCGATGATCACGGCCAGCAGGAAAAGGATCGACTGGAAGAAGGGAAAGGCGCTGGGCGCCACGAAGTTGGTCAGCGGCACCGAGAAGGCGCCGGCGATGCCGGCGGCGGCGGCCGAGAGGGTGAATGCCGCGGTGCGGATGGCCACGAGATTGAGACCCAGCGATTCAGAGGCGGTCTCGGCGTCGCGAGCGGCGCGCATGGCCGCTCCCCAGGCGCTGCGCGCGAACACCCAGTAGAGGAAGGTGGCGATTGCCGTCACCCCGACGATGACCAGGGCGAGCGGCTTGTCGTCGAGCTTCAGGCCGAAAAGGCCGGGGTCCGGAATATTGAGGATGCCAGTGGCGCCGCCGGTCAGCGCCCGCCATTCGACCGCCCCGTGCTCGATGATGAAGCCGAAAGCGATGGTGATCATCGCCAGGTAGGGCCCACGCACCCGCAGCGACGGGATGGCGAGGATGGTGCCGACGATGGCCGAGAGGATCGCGGCGACCGGCAGCGCCAGCCAGAAGCTGACGCCGAGCTTGGTTTGCAGGATGGCGACGGTATAGGCGCCGATGGCGTAGAAGCCGACATGACCGAGGGAGACCTGGCCGGCCAGGCCCAGCAGGACGTTGAGCCCGAGCCCGACCACGGCGGTCAGCCCGACCGTGGCGATGACGAAGAGCTGGTAGCCGTCGGCGACGAAGCAGAGCGCCGCGGCGGCGGCGAAGAGAGTGGCAGCGCCGAGGAGGGCAAGGGGTTTCATACCTTCTTCACCCCCGCCCGGCCGAGCAGGCCGTTGGGCATCAGCGCCAGCGCCACGATGATCAGCGCGAACATCACGATCTGGGTGTAGACCGAGCCGAACAGCACGGTGACCAGCGCCTCGACGATGCCGAAGACCAGGCCGGCGAGCATCACGCCCCAGGCACTGGTGATGCCGCCGAGGATGGCGACGGCGAAGGCCTTGATGCCGAACAGCGTGCCCATGTCGGAGTTCACGTTGAACAGCGGGGCGATCAGGATGCCGGCAATACCGGCGAAGATCGTGGAGATGGCGAAGGAGGCGGCGATGGCGCCGCTGACATTGATGCCCATCAGGCGCGCGGCATCGGGGTTCTGGACCACCGCCAGCAGGGCCTTGCCGTACTTGGTGCGGCGCGAGAGCACGTGGAGGGCCGCGGCCAGGGCGAGGCCGACCACCGGAATGACCAGCTGCAACGGGTAGACGCCGACATCGGCGATCGACACCGGCATGTCAGCCAGCGGCGAGGGGAAGCGCCGCGGCTCCTTGCCGAAGGTGAAGAGCACGATGTTGTCGACCAGGATGCCGACCGCGACGGTCGCCATCAGCCAGGCGTTGGAATCGCGGCGCACGAAGGGCCGCACGGCGAAGCGCTCGACCGCCAAGCCGTAGACGCCGCACAAGACGAGGGCTGTGAGGATGCCGAGCGGCGGATACCAGCCCCAGGTGACGACGAAGGCGTAGGCGAGCACGGCGCCCAGCATCATCGAGGAGCCCTGGGAGAAGTTGACCGTGCTGGAGACCGAGTAGGTGATGTAGAAGCCCAGCGCCAGCAGCCCGTACATGCTGCCGAGGCCGAGGCCAGTGACGATGGCTGCCGTGATCAGCATGGACGTGGAACGCTGCCCCCAAAGAAAAAGGCCGGCGGGAGGAGCCCGCCGGCCTTTGCCGACCTGCTTAGTGCTTGATCGGGATGATCTGATCGTTGATGAACTGCGTCCAGACGTAGTCGTCGGCCGTCACCGCGTCGTGGTTCTGCGGCGTGAACGGCTTGGCGAACTTCTTGATCAGCCCGTCGTAGCTCTCGATCTTGTAGAAGCCCTCGCGCACCTTGTCGCCGTCCGTGCTGCCGGCCGCCTGGATGGCCAGCGCCACGAGTTGGGCGGAGTCATAGGCGTTGGCGACGCCCACGGCCGGCGTGATGTCGCCCGGGCCCTTGTAGTCGGGATACTTCTTCATCAGCATGTCGAGCACCTGCTTGCCTTTGGGCGACAGGTCGCCGAAGAAGCTGTAGGTCTGCACGAAATGCACGTTGGCGGCGCTCGGGCCGGCCAGCTCGGTGAAGCGCCCGCCCGCCGGTCCCCAATGCGAGACCACCGGCACCTTCCAGGCCATCTTGTCGAGCGACTTCACCACCTGGGCCGAGGGACCGACATTGCCCACGAGGTAGAGCACGTCGGCGCCCGACGCCTTCAGGCGCGAGAGCTGCGGCACGACGTCGAGCTCGTTGCCCTCGAACTTCTCGATGCCGGCGTATTTCATGTTCGAGGCCGTGAGCGCGGCCTTGAGGCCCTGCTCGTTCGACTCGCCCCACGGGTTGTTGACCAGGATCATGCCGGGGTTCTTGGCGCTGTAATGGCGCACCGAGTATTTGACGATCGCCTGGTCGACGATCTCGTCCACCGCCGAGACGCGGAAGACGAAGTTCGGGTTGGCGCCGTTCTTGGTGATCGGCGTACCGGCGGCCCAGGTGCCCATGAACGGCACTTTCTCGCTGTTGGCGAGCGGCACGATGGCCAGCGACACCGGCGTGTCGAGGCCGCCGAACAGCGCCGCGACCTTCTCGCGCTGGATGAGCTCGCGCGCGGCGATCAGGCCTTTGGACGGGTTCGATTCGTCGTCGCGGCGCAGCAGCACGATCTTGCGGCCGCCGAGGATGCCGCCCTTGGCGTTGATCTCCTCCACCGCGACGGTCAGGCCGCGGGTGATGGCTTCGCCGGCCCGGGCCGACTGCCCGGAGAGGGCGGCGACGAGGCCGAACTTGATGTCCTGCGCCTGGGCGGCGGGTGCCATGGCCAGCAGCGCGACGGCGGCGCCAGCACCCAGCAGGGCGCGGCGCGAGGTCTGAAGAGTCATGCGGTATCTCCCTTTAAGCCGGGACAGGTGTCCCGTGAGTGCGCCCTGAAACTGCGATTTCCGTGCCATGGCGCTCTTTCGGCAGCAGCCTCCCCAGGTGCGGCCGAACGCCATGGCCGCTCAATAATCGGGCAACTTACCAGTGTCTGCAACTCCGCTATGCAGTGAGGCCGGTCCGTCTGGCGAAACGCTGCCGGGCGACCAGGATACCGACGACCACCAGATTAAGGGCGTTGGTCAGGACGCCAAAGGCAAAGGCGGGGGCGTAGTAGCCGAAGAAGTCGTAGATCACGCCGCCCAGGTAGCCGCCGCTGGCCATGCCCACGCCGGCCGAGAGCAGCACACCGGGCACGCGCCATCCCGCCTCGTGCGCCGGGTACAGCTCGCGCACGACCAGGACGTAGGCCGGGATAATGCCGCTGAAGCCGATGCCGAAGAGACCGGCGACCGTGAAGAGACCCACTTCGTCCTGGGTGAAGACGAAGCCCACCATGGCGGCAATCTGCAGGCTGGAACTGGCCAGCACCGTCAGCAGGCCCCCGATGCGGTCCGAAGCCGCGCCCCAGATCTGGCGGCAGACGACGCCGCCAGCCAGGAGGACGGAGAGCATCGCCGCGCCGTGCGCCGCCGAGATGCCGAGATCGCTGCACAGGGCGACAAGATGGGCCTGCGGCATCGACATGGTGATGCAGCAGAGGAAGGCCGCAATGCTGAGCAGTACGAATACGAGGTTCGGGTGCCAGCCAAAGATGCGGTAGGTCGATGCTCCCCCGGCGCCTGCGGCGGCGGCCGGGATCTCCGGCGGCCGGCGAAGCACGGTCAGGGCGATCGGCACGATGACCACCATCTGGAGGATGCCGAAGCCCAGCATGGTCTGCTGCCAGCCGTAATGCGCGATCGAGCGCTCGAAGATCGTCGGCCAGATGGCACCGGCGATGTAGGAGCCGCTGGAGATCAGCGCCAGCGACGAGCCGCGGTGCTTGTCGAACCAGCGGCTGACATAGACGTAGAGCGGCGCGTTGATGCCGGCGTTGCCGAGCAGGCCCATGAACAGGCCGTGGCCGACATAGAGCTGCCAGGGCTCGCCGCCCGACGACAGGGCGAGACCGATGGCCATCGACACGGCGCCGAAGGCGACGGTCCAGCGCACGCCGATACGCTCGGCGATCTGCCCCATGATGATGCCGCCGAAGGCCGTGCCCAGCCAGGCCAGCGAACTCGCCGCCGAGGGCACCGAACGGGAGCCGCCGGTATCCGCAGCGATGGTCTTGAGGCCGACGGCGATGATCCACAGGCCGCCGAAAGAGAAGGCGAGAAGGGACAGGCTGACGCCGGCAATGATCCAGGAAAAGCGTGTTTCGATGCTGGACGGGGTCAAGGCAGTGGCAGACCGGCAGGGCGTTCCCGCGGGCACGCATCTGGCGGCGTGCTCCGCAACAGCCTTTTACAATAGTCATCAGCGGGCGTGACGGCAATCGAGGAGGCGTAGTACGGTTGCGCCGCACACGCCGATGGAGGCCGTATGACGACGCTCGCCGCCAATCCCGCCGCTGCGAAGGATCCCGCCTCGATCGTGGAGGAGTTCCTGCGCATCCACATGATCCCGGACCCCGAGCGCGCCCGGCAGTACATGGTGAAGGACGTCAGGATCACCTTCACCGGCGGGCGACGCTTCCCCGAGCCCCGGGACTGCACGGAATTCAACAAGAAACGCTACAAGTGGGTGAAGAAGAAGTTCGAGCGCACCGACGTCTGCCCGGTGGCCGGCAGCGACGAGGTCATCGTCTACCAGATCGGCACGCTCTACGGCGAATGGCCAGACGGCACGCCCTTCGAGGGCAACCGCTACGTCGACCGCTACGTGGTGCGTGACGGCCTCATTCACTCGATGGACGTGTGGAACGACAGCGCCGAGCTCCTGCTGCTGCGCGCCGGGATTCCCCAGCCCTGATGAGTACGCTGCCGACGCATGGCCGCTACGACTACCGGCCGATCAAGGGGCGCAAGAGCTACGAGTGGCCGGGCGGCAAGCGCCTCGCCGTCTATATCGGCCTCAACCTCGAGCATTTCGCCTTCGGTGAGGGGCTGGGCGCCGAACTGGCTCCGGGCGGTCCGCAGCCCGACGTTCTCAACTACGCGTGGCGCGACTACGGTAACCGCGTCGGCGCCTGGCGCATGCTCGACCTGTTCGAGAGCCTGAAGTTCCCGGCCTCGGTGCTGGTCAATTCCTCGCTCTACGACTATTGCTCGGATCTGGTGCAGGCCTATGCCCAGCGCGGCGACGAGATCGTCGGCCACGGCCGCAGCAACTCGGAGCGCCAGGGCACGCTGCCCGAGGCCGACGAGAAAGCGCTGATCGCCGAGACCACCGCGGCGATCGAGAAGGCGCATGGCCGCAAGCCGACCGGCTGGCTCGGCCCGTGGATCTCCGAAAGCAAGGTGACGCCTGATCTTCTGGCCGAGCAGGGCTACACCTATCTGCTCGACTGGTGCATGGACGACCAGCCGGTGTGGTTCAAGACCCGCAAGGGGCGAATCCTCGCCGTGCCGTATCCCCAGGAAGTGAACGACATCCCGGCCATCGCCGCGCGCAAGATGAACGCCGACGCCTTCGCCGACATGATCGTCGACAATTTCGACGAGATGCTCGAGCAGTCCAGCGACGGGCCGCTGGTCATGGGCATCGCGCTGCACCCCTATCTGGTCGGCCAGCCGTACCGGCTGCGCCATCTGCGGCGCGCGCTGAAGCATATCGCGGGGCAGTCGGAAAAAATCTGGCTGACGAAGGCCGGCGACATCGCCGCGCACTGCGCCAGGCTGCCCGAGGGCCTGGTCCCCTAGGACTTCTTCTTGGCGTCGGTGACTTCGACGACCACGGCCATCCCTGAATCGCCGGCGGCGCAGCCATTGAACAGGCCGTAGCCGCCGCCGCGCATCGCCAGCTCCTCGATCAGCTCGACGACGGCGCGCAGGCCGGTCGGTCCCTGCGGGTGGCCCCAGACCAGCGAGCAGCCGTAGTTGTTCATCTTCATCACGTCGAAACCCAGCTCGTGGGCGAAGACGATGTCGTTGATGACGAACGGGTTGTGCGATTTGACCGCGGCGATGTCCTGGATGCCGATCCCGGCATCTTCCAGCGCGCGCTTCGAGGCCGGCACCGGCGCCATCGGCATATGCGCCTTCTCGACACGCGCCTGGCCGAAACCGGCAATCCGGATCTCGATGTCGGGATTGCGCGACAGCTCGCGCGCCCTGTCGCGGGTGGCGACCACGATGGCGGTGTTGCCGTCGGCGGGATGGGTCTGGCCGCCATAGGTCACGGTGCCGCCCTCGACCACCGGCTTGAGCCGGGCGAGGCCTTCGGCGGTGGTGTTGTGGATGCCCTCGTCGCCCTCGAGGGTGCCGCGCGTCTTCACGTATCTCGCGTCGGGCACCTCGAAGGGCAGGGTCATGTAGCGCTTGTGGAAGGCGTGGCCGTCGGCGCACGCCTCCGCGTATTGCTGGTAGCGCCGCAGCACCACCTCGTGCTGGCGCGACGTCGGGATCTGGTATTTGCGCGCCACGTTCTCGGCCGTGTTGACCATGGCGCACTTGGCCCAGGGGTCGTCCTGGAAGTTGTCCTGCACCCAGTCCTCGGCCCGGCCCTTGGCGCCCGGCCCTTCGGGATTGGGGTAGTAGACATGCGGGCCGTTGGAGGTGCGGTCGGCGGCGATGACCAGTGCGCAGGACGCGGCGCCATCATCGATCTCCTGATCAGCCATCTTGAGGATACGCGCCGAGGTGGCGCAGGCCTGGTTGATGGTCGGGCCGGCAATGTCCGGATTGCCGGCCAGCGCGATCACCCAGTTGAAGCCCTGGAACGAGCGGAACTGCGGCACGGTGGTGCCCAGCACGCCGTAATCGAAGATCGCGGCCGACAGGCCGCGTTTGGCCAGCTCGGCCTTGGCCACGTGCCCGGCGAATTCGAGGCTATGGAGGTGGGCGAAGCTGCCCTGCCAGCGGGCGTAAGGCGTGCTCCAGTAGACGCCGTAGGGGATATAGGTATGAGACATAACCAATTCTGGCCTAACCGGTCAGGCCCGACAAGGGCGCCGCCATTGCGGCGAGTGTGGCAGAGGCGCTGCCTTGGCCTACGGATATGAGATAGATACGAGACACATGAGATAGGTCGAGACACATCTGTCTCAATAATCGCGCTGCCGAATCAGCGTTCTGGATACCGGTGTCTGGATGGTCGCAAAGAAGCCATAAAGCCGCGCGAGCGCCGCAATCGCGCGAAAACCGCTGCTAAGTGACGCCGCACACCGGCCGCGCCCCCGCAAAAGACTTCACCATGTCAAAGAGCCAACCTCTCCATATGGGAGACGAATTGGCTGATACAAGGTGTGCTCCGATAGGCGCCGGCAGCGGCTACGGTCATCGAGGAGGTGCTGTCTTGATCTCGTTAAAAAACGGAATAGTCCGTGGATTGAGGCCGGTTCCCAGGCACTCGGGCGGTGGGCTTTCGCCGGAGCACTCTCCCGAGAAGAAGGCGCTAAGGTAAGTGCTTCTTAGGTGGGGTAGGGACGACAACAAAGCGACGGCCAGCAGAACAATCAGAATGATCCAATGATGCGGAGCAAATACGCGATAGCGACCTTCCTGCCGACCCTCATCCTGTTCCATCGCAAAAGAATAGGCTATTTCAGTGAACCTTCAAGCCCGGCTGCCAGCTTATTTCCCAGACCAGTGGACGAAACGCTTCTCGATCAGCAGGAAGAGCAGGTTGAGCCCGTAGCCCAGGGCGCCGGCCGCGAAGATGGCGGCGTACATGTCCGGCATGTCGAAGAGCTGCTGCGCCTCGAAGACCCGGTGGCCGAGCCCGTCGACCGAGCCGATGAACATCTCGGCGACCACGACGATGACCAGCGCCAGGGACACGCCGTTGCGCAGTCCGACGAAGGTCTGGGGCAGGGATTCGAGCAGCATCACGTCGGTCAGGACGCGCAGGCGCGAGGCCCCCATGACCTTGGCGGCCAGCAGGCGCGTCTTGCGGGCATTCATCACGCCGTAGGCGACGTTGAACAGGATCACCAGCGCCGCGCCGAAGGCCGCGACCAGGATCTTGGTCCAGTTGCCGACACCGAAGAGCACCAGGAACAGCGGGAACATGGCCGAGGCCGGGGTCGAGCGGAAGAAATCGATGACGAACTCGACCGAGCGGTAGAGCTTCTCGCTGGCGCCCAGGAAGACACCCAGCGGGATGGCGATCACCGCGGCGATCGCCGTGGCGTAGAAGGTGCGCTCCACGGTCTTGAAGAAATCGAAGCCGAGCTTGCCGCCCATCCCCTTGACCAGGGCGGCGAACGAGGCCTGCGGCGAGGGCAGGAGCACCGGATCGACGATCCGCACCCAGACCGCGATGTACCAGACGACGATCAGCCCGACGACGCCGACCAGCGGCAGGAAGGAGTCGCGCTTCATGGGAACGCTCTGAGGTCCTGATTCCCTCTCCGCCGCGGAGCGGGGGAGAGGGAGGGGCCCAACGCGAAGCGTTGGGAGGGTGAGGTGGTGTTCGTCGCTAGCACCCACCTCACCCGCTCGCTACGCTCGCACCCTCTCCCCCCGCCATGCGGGCGGAGAGGGTCAGCGGCAGCGGCAATGACCGGTGAAAGCGTCATCCCTTGCGCACCTCGCGCTGGAAGACCTCGAGGCAGTGCGCCTTGAGCTGGACGAAGCCCGCCTCCGACAGCGTGGCGTCGGTGCGCGGGCGCGGCGCCTCGTTCCAGGGATAGTCGGCCACCCGGGCCGGTCGCCGCGAGAGCAGCAGGATACGGTCCGCGAGGTAGACCGCCTCCTCCAGGTCGTGGGAGACCAGGACCATGGTCGTGCCGGTCTCGGCGAAGATGCGCTGCAGCTGCTGGCGCATGAACAACGTCATTTCATAGTCGAGGGCCGAGAAGGGCTCGTCGAGGAACAGCACCTCGGGCTCGACGACCAGGGCGCGCATGATGGAGATCAGCTGCTGCTGGCCGCCCGACAGCTCGTAGGGGTAGCGCTGCAGGTCGATCTTCACGCCGAGATGCGCCACCAGCCGCTCGACCTTTGCGCGGCGTTCCGCCTTGGGCAGGTTCATGTGCTTGAGCGGGTATTCGATGTTGTCGATCGAGCGCAGCCAGGGGAACAGCGCTTCGCGATAATTCTGGAAGACGTAGCCGAACTTGATCTGGCTCAGTGTCTTGCCGGCGAACAGGATCTCACCGGCATCGATCGGGATCAGGCCGGCGATCATGTTGATCAGCGTCGATTTGCCGCAGCCGTTCGGCCCGAAGACCGAAACGAACTTGCCGCGCGGGATGTCGAGGTCGAACTTGTCGTAGACGACCGCGCCGTTGAACTGTTTCGACAGGCCGCGGATGGTGATATGGGCCGGCGGCTCGGCACCCTTCAGGGAGACGGGGGCGCCGGCAGGCCGGCTGACCGGAACGACTTTCACTGCCGACGCACCCCGTTCCAAGAACCTCAGAAGACCTGCAGGTACTTGTTCACGTCGACCTTCTCGGTCAGCGTGCCGGTCTGGGTCGAGAAGTCGATGAACTTCTGGAAATCCGCCTTGTCCTTGGCGTTCAGATCCTTGGCCGCGAAGTAGCGGATCATCGGCACCGTGTCGACCACGTCATCGGGCGTGAAGGTGTTCTTGATCAGGTGCTTGCGTGCCTCGGTCGGGTTGGTGTTGATCAGGTCCATGGCCTTGTGCCAGGCCGCAGTGAAGCGCCGCGCCACGTCCGGCTTCGCCTTGATGAAGTCGGTGGTCAGCGCGCAGCCGCCGACGAAGGCGTTGGCTTCCGGGTTGCCGAGCACGTAGTTGGCGATCACCCCGGCTTCGAGCGTCGTCGCGACACCCATCTTGCGCATGGTCGAGGCGTTGGGCTCCAGCGTGTAGCCGGCGTCGAAGGTGCCGGCGGTCATGGCGTTGACGTGCTGGCCCATGTCGAGCTGGTCGATGGTGTAGTCGCCGTCCTTGAGGCCGACCGCGGCCAGCGCCGCCTTGGCCATTGTCACGTTGGCCGGGCCGGGGGCCGACATGATCTTGGCGCCCTTGAGGTCCTTCAGCGAGGTGGCGTTGAAGCCCTTGCGGATGACGAACTGCTCCATCTGGTAGGTGCGGTTCTGGCTGTTGACCGAGATATACATGGCCACGCCGGGTTTCTTGATGTTGGCGTTCATGCCTTCGATGGTCACCAGCACGGCCGCCGCGTCGATCTGGTTGCCGATCATCGCCGCGACGTTCGGCGGTCCGCCGATCAGCCGGGTCATCTCCGGCTCGATGTTCTGCTCCTTGAAGTAGCCTTTTTCGAGGGCCACGAAGTAGGGCAGCGTCGAGCTCACCGGGAAGACGCCGACCCGCACCTTGTCCTGGGCGAAGGCCGGAGTGGCGGCGATGACGGCGAAAGTTGCCAGGGCGAGAGCCCTGGATGCGATGTTACCCATGGAAGCCTCCTGTTTTTTTACGTGACGGGATGTTTGCATATTCGGGGCCAAGATTTCTATTCGCCCCCCAACTTATTCACCCATATCGACGATGGCGATGACCGGGCCGCCGCCATGCGGACCCTGGTGCATCGCATCGACGGACACGAACACCGCGGGATCGCCGATGGCCGCCGCCGCGACACCGCCCACCGCGCCCTTCGAATGGCGATGGTGATGGACGTCCGAATCGTCGAGCATGATCTGGCGCCGGCCGCGCAGCTTGGCCCGGCGGTCGGCCTCGCACTTCATGAAGCAGTTGACCAGCCGGCCCTTGAGGTCTTCGGCCCGCGCCCGCTCCGGCAGGTCGAGCCCGGCATTGCGGATCGCCTCGTAGATGCCATCGATGTCGAGGGCGTCCTTCATCACCGAGTGGCCGATGCGGTAGCGGCCGCCGGCGCCGGCCTTGTTGCCCAGCAGCACGATCTGCGCCTGGGTCAGCTCGACGCCCGAGGAGCACGAGGCAACCGAGGAATAGAGGTCGAGGTTCTTACAGATCTCCTCGGCCTTGGGCATCTTGATCTCGCCCAGCGCCACGGCGATGCCGAGCCCGGTCGTGCCGTTCGAGACACCCATCGAATCGTGGACCTCGCAGAACACCGTCTTGCCGCGATGCTCGGCGTCCTGCACCGAATCAACCGTGAGCAGCGGCGTCTTGGTCTGGACGTAGTGGACGTCCTTCGGGTTGTCGATGCCGGCGTCCTTCATCGCCTTGCGCACACCCTCGGCGACCTTCTCGACCATCGCCGGGCGGCCGATATCCTCGGGGAAGATCTCGGCGCTCAGCGCCGTGCCGATGACCAGCCGGTCCTTGCTGGCCGGTCCGGTCTTGTCGTTGCGCGCGAAGACCGTGGCGTGTGGCGTGATGACGCCGTCGCAGCCGCCGGACCAGACCATGGGGACGGTGGCGATCTCCTTCTCGCTGCGCTTGCCGTGCTTGAGCAGCACGCGGCGGAAGGCCTGGTCGGCCAGGATGCGGGTGAAGTCGTTGACCCCGCCATTGCCCTCGGTCTTGCCGATGACACCGATGACCTGGTCGGCGGTGAACTGGCCGCGCTTGATGCATTCCTCGACGCCCGAGGCGTCAGACACCGTCTTCAGCTCGACTTTCGCGACTTCGATTGCCATTGCCACTCTACTCCTTGCTGCGATGCGGACCGCGGGCGGCTCATCCGCCCGCGGCCGTACTCTCGTCTAGTGCCGTGTAGCCTCGTTCGGCCGCAGCGCGGTGAACACCAGGTTCAGCACGATGCCGACGACCGCCGCGGTGGCGATGGCCGGCAGGCCGCTGGGGAAGATCCCTGCGATCTTGATCGGCAGGAAGCCGCCGGGATAGCCGATATTGCCGCCGATACCGATGACCATGATGACCGCGCCGACGGCCAGCGTCAGGGGATCGAACATGTTCACCTTGTTCTCCTGCATCAGCGCGATGCCCTGCATGCCGACCACGCCGAAGAGGTAAAGGGCGAGGCCGCCGCTGACGAACACCGGGATGGTGCCGACGAAAGCCGACAGCTTGCCGATGAAGGCCAGCACGATGCAGATGGCGCCGGCGGCCATCAGGGCGGGGCCGGAGTAGTTGCGGGTGATGGCCATCAGCGAGTTGTTCTCGCCGTAATTGGTGCCGGCGGTGGCCCCGAACAGGCCATGGATGAAATCGCCCACACCGTCGAGCATGAGGTTGAAGCCGACATGCCGGTCGAGGTGATACTTCTCACGGCCCTGTTCCTCGGCCAGCCGATCGGCGTAGAGGCTGATCTGGTAGAGATGCGCGGTGGATTCAGGGATCGTGGCCAGGGCCATGATCGAGATGCTGAAGATGGCGGTGGCCACCATCGGCCCGGTGAAGTCGGGCAGGGTGATATGCGGGGCGGTGATCAGCGGCGCCGCGGCGACCCGGGCAAAGCTGATCTGGTCCGGGGCGATGATCAGCGTCACGATGTAGCCGACTACGGCACCGATGAGGATCGGGATCATGCCCATGAATCCCTTGCCGCGCAGCAGATGCGAGGCGCCGATGGTCACCACCAGGGTCAGCACGGCGATGCCCCAATAGCCGTTCATGAACGACATATCGAGAGCGGCCTTGGCGAGACCGAAGCCGATGACGCAGGCCACCGAGCCGGTGATCACCGGCGGCAGGACCTTGTCGAGCGCCGCCTTGCCCACCGACTTGATGATGTAGCCGACGATGATGTTGAGGATGCCGGTGGCGATGATGCCGGCCTGCATGACGGAGATGACGTGGTCGGGTGCCGGCTGCCCGAACTGCACCGTGTGACCCATGGCGCTGGCGATGCCGAGATAGGCGGCGATGTAGCTGAAGCTCGAGCCGTAGAAGAGCGGGATGTACATGCCGATGCCGCGCTTCGACAGCGTCAGGGCGACGATCGTCGACACGCCGGCTCCGAGCAGCACCGTCTGGACATGGAAGCCGCAGAGCAGGGCGACGAGCACCGTCGCCGGAAACATGGTGATCGTGTGCTGCAGGCCCAGAAGGACCAGCCGGCCCATCTCCGGCGTGTCGTTGGGCAGGTAGCCGGGAACCGATGTCTTCGTAGCCATGACCCTTTTCCCCCTTTGTTTAACGGACTCGAGTTGCTGACGTGTCGATTTTAGCTAGCGCTCCGGCCAGTTCCCACAAGCGGCTCGGGCTGAGCGGGATCTCGTTGAGCTCGACGCCTTGGCCCGGCAGGCCGAGCGCATCCTCGATCGCCTGGGCGAAGAGCGGCCCGACGGGGATGGCGCCCGCTTCGCCGGCACCCTTTATGCCCAGCGGGTTGAGCGGCGAAGGCGTGACCGTGTGATCGAGGGTCATGCGTGGCACGTCTAAAGCCGTGGGGATCAGGTAGTCGGCCAGCGAGGCGTTGAGCAATTGACCACGGTCGTCAAAGACCAGTTGCTCATAGAAAGCGTTGCCCACCCCCTGGGCTACTCCCCCATGAATCTGACCGGCAAGAATCAAGGGATTGATCACCGTGCCGCAGTCATGGACGACGACATATTTCTTGATCTCGAGGGTACAGGTCTCGGGATCGACTTCGACGATCATGGCGTGGATGCCGGCGGCGGTGGCGCCCATCTCGGGGCCGAAATAGCTGGTGGCCTCCAGGCCGGGCTCGGTGCCGGGCTTGACCGCGCCGCGCATCGGGTTCGCCTCGTCCGCCAGCACGCCCAGCTTCACCGTCTTGCCGGGCACGCCCACGACGGAGACGGCGCCGTTCGAGAGGGCCAGGTCTTCCTCGGCGCATTCGAAATGCTCGGCGGCGGTGCGCAGGATCTTCTGGCGCACGACCTTGGCGGCGTCGTTGACCGCGTTGCCGGCCACCACCGCACCACGGCTGGCGAAGGTGCCCGCACCCCAATAGAACTGGTCGGTGTCGCCGGTGACCACGTCCACGTCCGTGACTGCGACGCCGACCTGGTCGGCGACGATCTGAGCAAAGCTGGTGTAGTGGCCCTGGCCTTGCGTGCCGATGCCGGTGGCGAGAGAGACTTTGCCGCTGCCCTGGACCTGGACCTTCGCCCCTTCGTAGGGACCGATGCCGGTGCCTTCGACGTAGCAGACGAGACCGATCCCCTGGTGCTTGCCGGCGGCCCGCAAGGCGGGCTGCTCTTCCAGGAATTGCTTGTAGCCGATGGCCTTGAGCGCCTTGTCGAGGATCGGCTGGTAATTGCCGCTGTCGTAAACCAGCGGCGCGAAGTCCTGGTAGATGATCTGGTTGTCGTAGGGAAAGGCGTCGGGCGGGATGAAGTTGATCCGCCGGATCTCGGCGCGGTCCATCTTCAGCTCGCGCGCCGCGATATCGAGCAGCCGCTCCATGACGAACACGCCGTGCTGGCGGCCGGCCCCGCGATAGGGTGTGACGATCGGCTTGTTGGTGAACAGCGCCGTGAAGGTGCTGTCGTAGTTCGGCACGATATACGGGCCGAGCAACGTGCACTGGCTGTTGATCGGCACGGTCAGGCCGTAGGGATCGTAGGCGCCGGTGTCGTGCAGGAAGACGTCCTTCACGCCTATGATGCGGCCGTCTTTCGAGAGTGCGATCTCGGCGTCGTGGAGCTGGCCGCGCTCGTGGGTGGTGGCGAAGAAATGCTCGAAACGGTCCTCGATCCACTTGATCGGCCGGTCGAGCTTCATCGCCGCCCAGGGCAGCAGCACCTCCTCCGGATAGAACATCATGATCTTCGGGCCGAAGCCGCCGCCGATGAACGGCGCGATCACCCGCACCTGGCGCTCGCTCAAGTTCAGCATGGCGGCGAGGCCGTTGCGGATGAAGACCGGCGCCTGGGTCGTGTCCCAGACGGTCAAGCGGTCGGCCTTGCCATCCCATTGCGCCACCACGCCGCGCGTCTCGATGGGCAGCGATGTGCCGCGGTCGTACAGGAAGCGGCGCTTGATCACGCAGGCCGCCCCGGCGACTGCCTTGGCATAGTCGCCCTTGGTCTGCCGGACATGCGCTGCGACGTTGGTCTTGAGGTCGTCGTGCACGAAGCCTGTTTTGGCGTCGCGGGCCTTCTCAAGGTCGACGACCGCCGGCAGCGCCTCGTAATCGACGACCACGTCGCCGGCCGCATCCTCGGCGATGTAGCGGTCCTCGGCGATCACCAGGACCACCGGCTCGCCGGCATGGCGCACCTTGTCTTTCACCAGCGGCACCTGCGTGCGCTCGTTGAACACGACCCCTTCGATGGGCGGCGGCGGCAGGAGCAGGGGGCCGGGCTTCCAGTAGTCGCCCAGGTCGGCGGCGGTGTAGACTGCGACCACGCCGGCCCGTTTCTTGGCAGCCGAGGTATCGATGCCGCGGATGCGGGCGTGGGCGTGCGGGCTGCGCACGAAGGCGGCATGCAGCAGGCGCGGCAGCTCGACATCGTCGACGAACAGCGCCTTGCCCTGGAGCAGGCGCGCATCCTCGTTGCGCTTGATCGGCTGGCCAAAGCTGCGCGTGCTCATGGCTTCGCGCTCATGCGTTCGGCCGCCAGCTTCACCGCATCGACGATGTTCTGGTAACCGGTGCAGCGGCAGAGATTGCCGGACAGCGCCTCGCGGATGTCGCCCTCGCTGGGCTTGGGCGTCTCGGCGAGGAACGCGGTCATCGTGGTGAGGATGCCGGGCGTGCAGTAACCGCATTGCAGGCCATGCGCGTCGCGGAACGCCTCCTGCAGCGGGCTGAGCTTGCCGTCAGCGCTCAGGCCCTCGACCGTGGTGATCGACTTGCCGTTGATCTGGGCCGCGAACATCAGGCAGGAGCGCACCGGCACGCCGTCGAGCAGGATCGTGCAGGCACCGCATACGCCGTGCTCGCAGCCGACATGGGTCCCGGTCAGGCCGAGATCGTGACGGAGGAAGTCGCTGAGCAGCAGCCGCGCCTCGACCTCACGCGTATGCGCCGTGCCATTGACGGTGAGGGAGACCTTGTGGCTCATGCGCGGGCGCGCCCGTACGCGGCGATGAGCGCGCGGCGGGTCAGCACGCCGGCCAGGTGGCGCTGGTAGTCCACGCTGGCGTGGACATTGCCGAACGGGCGGATCTCGCCCTTTGCCATCTCGGCGGCATCGCGGGCCGTCTTGTCGTCGAGGCGTTGGCCCTTGAGCGCCTGTGCCGCCTTGGGCGCGGCGACAGGTGTCTCGCCGGCATTGCAGTAGGCGAGGTGCACATCGCTGCAGGCGCCGCCGGCATCGAGGGTCACCGCGCAGGCCACGCCCATCATGGCGTAGTCGCCTTTGCGGCGCGCGACCTCCAGGAAGCAGGTGCCGCTGCGCGGCGGGAAGACCGGCAGCTCGATCTCGGCCAGCAACTCGTCATTCGCTAGGGCCGTTGTCAGAACCCCGACGAAGAAATCCTTGGCCGTGATGGCCCGCGCACCCTTCTTCGAACGCGCGTGCAGGGTGCCGCCGAGGGCCAGGACCACCGCCGGCAGCTCCGAGGCGGGATCGGCGTGCGAAAGATTGCCGCCCAGCGTGCCGCGGTTGCGGATTGCCGGATGGGCGACCTCGGGCAGCGCCTCGGCCATCAGCGCGACCTTGCTGCCGATCGTCTTGTCGCGCTGCAGGGTGTGATAGCGGGTCATGGCGCCGATGCGCACCGTGCCGCCTTCGGCCTTCACGTAGGCGAGGGCATCGAGCCCGTTGAGGTCGATCAGCACCGCCGGCTGCGCCAGGCGGAAGTTCATCGCCGGGACCAGGCTCTGCCCGCCGGCCAGGAACTTCGCCTCGTCGCCATGTTCCGCCTTGAGCGCCAGGGCTTCCTCGAGCGAGGCGGGCGCTGCGTAGCGGAACGGGGCGGGCTTCATCGGCGCAGTCTACCGGCGCCTGGCGAGTTTGTCGTAGCCCGGGCCGCGATCGATCATCGGCGGCTTGCCGCGGCGCTTGCCGGCCAGGCGCTTGCGCAAGGCCGCCGTCTTCTTCGCGTCGACCGCCAGCAGGCCTTTGCGTTTCGCCAGCACCACGCCGTAATCCTCGCGCGCCGCCTTGGCCGAGACCTTGCCCTGGTTGACGTCGATCAGCACGCGCTCGGGCTCGCGGGTCAGCGGGTCGCCCCAGCCGCCGCCGCCGGTGGTGATGACGCGCACGACCCGGCCGGCCTTCATGGGCTCGCCGTCGACCAGGCCGCCGAGATCCTTGGGCTTCTTGCCCAGCGCATCGACGGTGACGCGGAAGGGCTGGCCGGCCTTACCGCCGTTGAGCCCGTAGCAGCCGAGCCGCACGCGGTCGGCGGTGACGATGGTGTGGCAGTCGACCAGCGCCCGGTAATGCTTCTCGTAGCCGAGGCCGCCGCGCCGGAATCCGGCGCCGCCGGAGTCAGTGCGCAGCGCCAGCTTCTCGACGATGACGGGGAAGCGGTTCTCGGTGAACTCGGCCGGCTGGTTTCTGGAGTCAGGGACAATATGAATGGCGTCGTTGCCGTCGGCGTAATAGCGCCCGCCCGAACCGCCGCCCAGGACTTCGCGGGACAGGAAGGATTTGCCGTTCGCATCGGTGCCGTAGAAGCCGGTGTAGCGGATGGTCTCCTGGTCGGCCGGCATGCGGCCCTTTACGGCCTGCGCCACCACGCCGGCCAGCAGGCCGAGCGAGCGCAGCAGCACGAAGGAGCGCGCGTTGGTCGCGGCCGGCCATTCCGGCGTGATCAGCGTGCCCTTGGGCGGGAAGACGACGTCGAAGACCTCGCACACGCCTTCGTTGACGTGGATCTCGGCTGCTCTCTCTGGCGTTTCCGCCAGATTACGGAGAATAGGAGCGATCCATTTAATCAAGAACGCGCCGTCGGCGTAGTCGGCCGGCCAGTTGATCGGGCCGGTGGATTGCGGGTCGGTGCCGTTGAAGTCGAGGGTGATGCGCTCACCCTTCTTGGTCATCGTGAGGGCGAGCTTGTGCAGCTTGGGATCGGTGACGCCGTCGTGCTCGACGAAGTCTTCCCAGTAATAGGTGCCGTCGGCGATCCTGGGCAGCAGCTCCTTGCGGTAGATGTCGCGGCACTTGTCGAGGATGGCCTGGAAACAGGCCTCGACCGTGTCGGCGCCAAAGCGTTGGAAGAGCTCGGCCATGCGCTTGGCGCCCATCAGGCAGGCCTGGACCTCGCTGTCGAGATCGGCGGCCAGCATCTCCGGCACGCGGGTGTTGCGCTTGACGATCTTGAAGGCCTCGTCGTTGCGCACGCCCTCGCTGTAGAGCTTGATCGGCGGGATGGCGAGGCCTTCCTCGAACACGGTCACCGCCGTGCCCGGCATCGAGCCTGGCACCCGGCCGCCGATATCGTCGTGATGGCCGAAGGCCTGGATGTAGGCGACGACGGTACCGTCATGGAACACCGGCACGGTCGAGCACATGTCGGGCAGGTGCCCGATGCTGCCTTCGGTCAGATAGGTGTCGTTCATCAGGAAGACGTCGCCGGGCTTCATCGTCTCCGGCGGGTAGTCGCGCACCACGGCCTGCGGCATGGCCGAATAGGAGCGCCCCGTCAGCTTGCGGCAGTAGCGGTCGAACAGGCCAACGCGGTAGTCGTGCGCCTCGCGGATCATCGGGCTGCGCGCGGTGCGCTCGATGGCGAACTCGATCTCGGCTTCGATCGAGTTGAGCGTGCCCTCGACGATCTGCAGCACGATCGGGTCGACGTCGCGCGGGGCGAGCTTCTTGGGCGGGACGGGCCAGGGCTTCGTGGAAGAGCTCATCGCACCACCTCCAGCCGGGCAGCACCGGCACGGCGGATGACCAGGATGCCGTGCGGATCGACCTCAAGGGTCTGACCGGGGAAGACGACGCTGGTCGAGCCGAACTCCTCGACGATCACGGGGCCCTCGAACCGCCAGCCAGGCGGCAGCGTAGCGCGGTCGTAGACGGCCGTGTCGCGGAAGGCGCCGGCGAACCACACCGGGCGCACGGCCTTGCGCGCCGGGGTGACGCCGTCGCGCATCTCGAGGCGCGGCAGGGTCGGCCGGTCGATGACGCCGAAGCCGGAGACCGAGAGGTTGACCAGCTCGATCTTCTGCTCGCCTTTGTAGTCGTAGCCGAAGGTGCGGCGATGCGCCGCATGGAAGGCATCGGCCAGCCTGGCGAAGAACGTCTTGTCGACCGTGCCGCCGGGGGCGGTGACCCGCACCTCCATCGACTGGCCGGCGTAGCGGATATCGGCCTCGCGCACGAGGCGGATGTGGGATGCGTCGATGCCGTCGCGGCGCAGCGTCTCGGTCGCGTCACGCTCGAGCCCGGCATAGAGGCTGGCGACCGTCTTCAGGTCGACCGTGTCCTCGTGCATCACCTTGGTGGTGATGTGGTCGGTGCGCCAGTCGACGGCGAGCAGACCAAAAGCGGACAGGTTGCCCGGGTTGGGCGGCACGATGCAGGCCTTCATGCTCAAAAGGTCCATCACCGCCGCCGACTGCGCCGGGCCGGCGCCGCCGAAGGAGAGCAGCGCGAAGTCGCGCGGGTCGATGCCGCGCTGGATGGTCATCTGGCGGATGCAGTTGGCCTGGTTCCAGTTGGCGATCTCGATGATGCCCTCGGCCAGGGCTTCGGCCGACATCTTGCGCCCGAGCTTTTCGGCCAGCGCCGCGAGACCGGTGCGCGAGCGCTCGACGTTGAGCGCGATGCCGCCGCCGATCAGCGCCGGCGGCAGGCGGCCAAGCACCAGGTTGGCGTCGGTAATCGTCGGCTCGTTGCCGCCCTTGGGGTAGCACATCGGCCCCGGCTCGGCGCCGGCGCTGCGGGGGCCGACCCTGAGATGGCCTTCGCGGCTGACCCAGGCGATCGAGCCGCCACCGGTGCCGATGGTCTCGATGCTGATCATCGGGATGCGCACGGGGAAGGGGCCGACCGAGCCGCCATTGGTGACGTGCGGCTTGCCGTCCTCGATCAGGCAGAGATCGGTCGAGGTGCCGCCGGCATCCAAAGTCACCACGCTGTCGAAGCCGGCGATCCGGGCGACCACGGCGCTGCCCAGGGCGCCCGCCGCGGGGCCGGACAGGGCGGTGGTGATCGGCTTGTGCACGATCTGCTCGGCGCTCATCACGCCGCCGCTCGACTGCATGACCAGGAACGGCTTCTCGCGCAGGCCCGGCCCGAGCTCGTCGTGGATGCGCTTGAGGTAGCGCTCCATGTGCGGCTTGACGAAGGCGTCGACCAGCGTGGTCACGGCGCGTTCGTATTCGCGATATTCCGGCAGCACGTCGCAGGACAGCGACACGGTGCATTCCGGGTATTCCTTCTTCAGGATCTCGGCGACCCGGCGCTCGTGCCGGTCGTTGGCGTAGGAATGGATGAGGCAGACGCCGATCGCCCGGATGCCGCGCTGCTTGAAATAGCGCGCCGCCTCGCGGGCGGACTTTTCCTCGAGCTTGCGCAGCTCCTTGCCCTGGAAGTTGAGCCGGCCGCCGACCTCGCGCACCAGGTCCAAAGGCACGATGCGCTCGGGCTTCACCCAGAAGTAGGAATTGCCATAGCCCTCGGGCACCGACTGGCGGGCGATCTCCAGGATATGGCGGAAGCCTTCGGTGACGATCAGGCCGAGCGAGTCGATCTCGCCCTGCAGCAGGGCGTTGGTGGCCACCGTCGTGCCGTGGGCCAGGCCGACGACCTGGTCGATCGACGCCCCGCCCTGCTCGAGGACCTGCTTGACCCCGCGCACCAGCCCGATGGCCGGGTTGGAGGGCGTGCTGGCCACCTTGGTGACCCGCATGGCGCCGGAGGCGCCATCGACGGAAACGATATCGGTGAAGGTGCCGCCGGTGTCGATGCCGATGCGAAGCGAGGCAGGGCGGGCGATGGTCGTCATGCTGGCGTCACCGGTTCAGAGGGGGAAGAAGTCCCCAAGAACGGGGGCTCGCGGCCTGCTGACTCGGGCGTGCCGTCTCCCCCGGCGGCAAAAGTATCCGCTCCGGCCGGGAGACGAGTCAAAGCGTCGTTGTCGATGGGGATATCGGTAAATCCGATACCGGCTAGTCCCGGGGCTTGGACAGCTGAAAGGTGAGGTGCGCTTTCACGGTCGGCCATTCGGCCGCGACGATCGAGTAGACGCAGGTGTCGCGCAGCGTGCCGTTGGGCGCGACCTGGTGGCTGCGCAGGATGCCGTCGAGCTTGGCGCCCAGTCGCTCGATGCCGCGCCGGCTCTGCTGGTTGAAGAAATGTGTGCGGAACTCGACGGCGATGCAGCCGAGCGCCTCGAAGGCGTGGGTGAGCAGCACCAGCTTGCACTGGGTGTTGATCGCGGTGCGCTGGGTGCTCTTGCGATACCAGGTGGAGCCGATCTCCACGCGCCGGTTCGCCGCATCGATGTTCATATAGGTGGTCATGCCGACGGCCTTGCCGCCGGCCGCGTCGATCACGGCGAAGGGCAGCATGGAGCCCGCCTTCTGCAGGCTCAGCCGGCGGTCGATCTCGGCGCTCATCTTCCCGGGTTCAGGGATCGCCGTGTACCAGAGGTTCCACAGCTCGCCGTCCTTCACCGCCTCGACCAGGTCGTCGTGATGGCGCGGGGCGAGCGGTTCGAGCGTGGCGCCGGCGGCGCGCAGGGTGACGGGTTCGGGCCAAGGCATGGTGATCTCTCCGGGTGTTCAGTCGCGCAGCGCCTGGCGCAGGCGGGTGACGAAGGCTTCCTTGCGCCGCGACATCGGCTGGCGGCGGCGGAACAGGCTGAAGGTGACGCGCCGCGGCGGTGTCAGCGCCAGCACCTTGAGAACACCGAGCTTCGCCTCGATCTCGGCGCAGGCGCGCGGCACGATGGCGACACCGGCGCCCGACTGGACGATGACCTTCATGGTCTCGATGTTGTCGGCGATGGCCAGGATGTTGGGGCGCAGCCCCAGATCGGCGAACATGGCCATGACCACGTCGCCGTAGCCGACCGTCAGCTCGCTCATGATAATCGGCTCGGCGCCCAGTTGCCCAAGATCGACGGGACGCCGGGACCCGGCGAGCTTGTGTCTCGCCGGGACAATGAGCGCCATCTCCGCCTGCGCCAGCCGCTCGAAGATCAGCCCGGCCGGCACGCGGTCGGGGTCGGACTCGATGGCGATGCCGACATCGATGCGCTCCTCGTGCAGGTCGCTGAAGATGCTTTTGGTCGGAGCCGTGACGATCTCCAGGCGGAAGCCCTGCAGCGCCTCGTCGGCATCGCCGAACAGCCGCGGCATGAATATAGGCGCCATGCCCGAGCCCATGCCCAGGGTGAGCGCATCCGCCGGCACACCGCGCAGCCGCCGCGCGGTGTCCGACAGGCTGAGCACATCGCCGACCACGCGCTCGGCTTCGTAGAGAAACGTGCGGCCGCGCTCGGTCAGCTCGATGCCGCGGCCGGTGCGGCGGAAGAGCGGAAAACCGACTTCGTCCTCGAGCAGCTTCACCTGCTCGCTGACCGCCGATTGCGAGATGTTCAGGCGCGCCGCGGCCTTGGTGAAGCTGCGCTCCTTGGCCACCGAGAGCGCGTAGCGGATCTGTCGGAATTCCATGGCTGTCCCGGGCGGGATAGTAGCGTTGGCGCGGACCCGGCGCACCCCGTTTGGGTTGGAAACATGAGGGAAATCTCCGGGGGATGAGGCGTGCTCAACTTGACTCCCGCCGCCCGCCGCGCTCTCCTCGGGCCATAAGAGGGTGCCGCAGGGTGCGCCGCCCCATGGAGGTTTCATGAAGAAGGTTGCTTTGGCGCTGGCCGCCGTGCTGGCGACGACGGGTGTTGCATCGGCCCAGACCCCGCGCGACACGCTGGTGGTCGGCTGGAAGTTCGACGACATCCTGTCGCTGGATCCGCATGAGAGTTTCGAGTTCGCCGGCTCTGAGTTCGGCGCCCAGGTCTATGACAAGCTGATCACCTTCGATCCGCAGAATATCGGCCCGATCAAGCCGGGCGTGGCGGAGAGCTGGTCGGTCTCGGGTGACGGCAAGGTCATCACCTTCAAGGTCCGCCAGGGCATCAAGTTCCATTCCGGCAATCCGCTGACCGCCGAGGACGTGGCTTACTCGGTGCAGCGCGCCGTGACCATGAACAAGTCGCCGGCCTTCATCATCACGCAGTTCGGCCTCAACAAGGACAACGTCAAGGACAAGGCCAAGGCGGTCGATGCCTCGACCTTCACCATCGAGACGGACAAGGCCTACGCGACGAGCTTCGTGCTCAACTGCCTGTCGGCCAACGTCTCGTCGATCGTCGATTCCAAGCTTGTGAAGTCGAACGAGAAGGACGGCGACTGGGGCAATACCTGGCTCAAGACCAACTCCGCCGGCTCCGGCGCGTTCAAGCTGACGCAGTGGCGGGCCAACGAGACGCTGAGCTACGAGCGCAACGACGCCTACTGGCAGGGCGCGCCGAAGCTCCGCCGCGTCGTCGGCCGCTACATGGCCGATGCCAACACCCGCCGCCTGGCCCTGGAGAAGGGCGATATCGACGTCGCCCGCGACCTGCAATCCGACCAGGTGAAGGCGCTGCAGAGCAACGCCAACGTCAACGTGCGATCGATTCGCAAGGCGTATATCTGGTATCTCGGGCTCAGCACCAAGCATGAGCACCTGAAGAAGCCGCAGGTCCAGCAGGCGCTCAAGCACCTGATCGATTATGACCAGGTGGCCAACACCGTGCTGGCCGGCGCCTACGCCAACCAGCAGACCATCATCCCGCAGGGCTTCCTCGGCTCTATCGACGACAAGCCGTTCAAGCTCGACGTCGCCAAGGCCAAGCAGCTCCTGGCCGAGGCGGGCGTGCCCAACGGCTTCTCCGTCACGATGGATGTGACCAACACCTATCCCTCGCCGGAGATCGCCCAGGCGATCCAGGCGACCTTCGCCCAGGCCGGGGTGAAGCTCGAGCTGATCCCGGGCGATTTCCGGGCGACGCTGACCAAGTACCGGGCGCGCAACCACGACATCTATGTCGGCCGCTGGGGCTCGGATTTCCTCGATCCGCACTCCAACGCGGACACCTTCGCCAAGAACGTCAACAATGCCGACGACGCCCCCGCCAAGCCGCTGGCCTGGCGCAACTCCTGGCAGAGCAAGGAGTTCTCGGACATGGTGGAAGCGGCGATGATCGAGCGCGACACCGAGAAGCGTAAGCAGATCTACGAGAACCTGCAGCGCAAGTTCACCCAGAGCTCGCCTTTCGTGGTCGCCTTCCAGAACACGGAGCTCGTGGCGGAGCGCAAGAACGTCAAGGGCCTGGCCATCGGCCCGATCTCGGAGACCACGTTCTTCCGCATGGTCGAGAAGAACTGAGACTGAAGCGGCGGCCGGGCACGTCCCCGGCCGCCGGGCTCCTCCATGCTCCGTAAGCTCGCCGGTCTTTCCGGCTCCATCGTCCTGACCGTTCTCGGTCTGCTGGCGGTGACCTTCGTCATCGGCCGGGTTGTGCCGATCGATCCCGTCCTCTCGGTGATCGGCGAGAACGCGCCGCCGGGCGCCTACGAGAGGGCGCGCGCCGATCTGGGCCTTGACCAGCCGCTCCACGTGCAGTTTGGCCGTTTCGTGAAGAAGGCGGTCACGGGCGATTTCGGCGTCTCGGTGCTGACCGCGCGGCCGGTGATCGACGATCTCAAACGGGTTTTCCCTGCCACGATCGAGCTCGCAAGCCTGGCGACGCTGATCGGCGTGCTGCTCGGCGTGCCTCTCGGCATCGTCGCCGCCGTGCGGCACCAGACCTGGGTCGATCACCTCGCTCGTATCCTGGCCTTGATCGGCCATTCCGTGCCGGTCTTCTGGATCGGCCTGATGGGTCTGCTCGTCTTCTATGCGGAACTCGGCTGGGTCGGCGGGCCGGGACGGCAGAGCATCGCCTTCCTCGACATCGTGCCCGTGCGCACGGGCATGATCCTGCTCGACTGCCTGATCGATGGTGACTTCGAATCGCTGGCCGATGCCTTCCGCCACATCGTCCTGCCGGCCAGCGTGCTCGGGCTCTTCTCGCTCGCCTATATCTGCCGCATGACGCGCAGCTTCATGATCGAGCAGCTCAGCAAGGAATACATAACGGCGGCGCGCATCAAAGGTCTCAGCGAGTGGCGCGTGGTCATGGGGCACGCCTTGCGCAACATCGCCGTGCCGCTGGTGACGGTCATCGCGCTGTCCTACGGCTATCTTCTCGAGGGCTCGGTGCTGACCGAGACGGTCTTCGCCTGGCCGGGTCTGGGCAACTACCTGACCGACTCGCTGCTGCGCTCCGACATGAACGGCGTGCTCGGCGGCACGATCGTGATCGGCGCCATCTTCATCGGGCTCAACCTGCTGTCCGACATCCTCTATCGCTTGCTCGATCCGAGGACGCGATGAGCGGGGCGGCCTCAACCTTGCGCGACTATCTCACCACGCCGACGCCGCGTTCGCGCCGGCATGCAGCACTGCAGCGTGCCTGGCTCGCCTGGCGGCGGCTGCGTAACAATCCCACGGCGATGGCCGGGCTGGGGATCATCGTCCTCATCGTTCTGGTCGCTGCCTTCGCGCCATGGATCGCGACGCATTCTCCTTTCGAGCAGAACCTGAACAACCGGCTGGCGCCGCCCAGTGCCGCGCACTGGCTGGGTACGGACGAGTTCGGGCGCGACGTCTATTCGCGCCTGGTTTACGGCTCGCGCGTCGCACTGCGCATCATCGGGCTGGTCACCGTCATCACCGGCCCGATCGGTCTGCTGATCGGCGCCATTGCCGGCTATGCCGGCGGCTGGGTCGATGCGGCGTTGATGCGCATCACTGACATCTTCCTCGCCTTTCCGCGTCTGATCCTGGCTCTGGCCCTGACCTCGGCGCTGGGCCCGAACATCGACAATGCCATCCTGGCCATCGGCATCACCGGCTGGCCGCCGCTCGCTCGCCTGGCGCGAGCCGAAACCCTCACCATCCGGGCCAGTGATTTTATCGCCGCCGCGCGCGTGATCGGCGCCTCGGCCACCCGCATTGTCGTCGGCCATGTCATGCCGCTTTGCATGCCGTCGCTGATCGTACGCCTGACCCTCGACATGGCCGGCGTGATCCTGATCGCCGCCGGTCTCGGCTTCCTCGGCCTGGGCGCGCAGCCGCCACAGCCGGAATGGGGGGCGATGATCGCCGCCGGCCGCAAGTTCGTCTTCGACCAGTGGTGGATCGCCGCCATTCCCGGCATTGCCATCTGCGTGCTGAGCCTCGGCTTCAACCTGTTCGGTGATGGGCTGCGCGACGCCCTCGATCCGAAAACGCATTCTTGATGAGCGAGGCATGACGGACGCGCTGCTCACCATCGAGGACCTGCACGTCCGCTTCGACCTGCCGACGCGGCAGGTCCACGCGGTGCGCGGCGTGAGCTTCAGCATGGGCCGCGAGAAGCTCGGCATCGTCGGCGAATCAGGCTCGGGCAAGTCGTTGACTGGTCGCGCCATCATCGGCCAGGTGGCGAAGCCTGGGGTTGTTACAGCCACACGTCTGGAGTTCGACGGCATCGACCTGCGGACGCTGGACAAGGCCGCCCGGCGCAAGCTGACCGGCCGGCGCATCGGCATGATCATGCAGGACCCCAAGTTCTCGCTGAACCCCGTGATGACTGTGGGCAAGCAGATCGCCGAGGCTTACCGGGTCCATTCAAACGCCAGTGCCGCCGAGGCGAAGAAGCGCACGCTCGATATGCTGGCAGCGGTGCGTATCCGCGAGCCCGAGCGCGTCTGGGGTCTCTATCCGCATGAAGTCTCCGGCGGCATGGGCCAGCGCATCATGATCGCCATGATGCTCATCCCCGAGCCGGACCTGCTGATCGCCGACGAGCCGACCTCGGCCCTCGACGTGACCGTGCAGACCCAGGTGCTGGCGATCATCGACGACCTGGTCAGCCAGCGCGGCATGGGCTTGATCTTCATCAGCCACGATCTCAACCTCGTCGCCTCGTTCTGCGACCGCGTGCTGGTCATGTACGGCGGGCGCATCGTCGAGACCTGCCGCGCCTCCGAGCTCGACCGCGCGCAGCATCCCTATACGCGCGGCCTGCTGGCGGCTTTGCCGCGCATCGATGCGCCGCCCGGCGACCTGCCGGTGCTGCGCCGCGACCCCGCCTGGATGGGGGAGCCATGACGGGTCCCGTCATTTCCGTGCGCGACCTCACGGTGCGTTTCGGCGCCTCGGTCGCCGTCGACAGCGCGACGTTCAGCGTCGGCAAGGGCGAGAGCTTCGGCCTGGTCGGGGAATCGGGCTCGGGCAAGACCACGGTCCTGCGCGTGCTCGCTGGCCTGATCCGCGACTGGACGGGTGCAGCGAGCGTCGCCGGTCACGACCTCAAGCGGCAGCGGCCGCGCTCGCTGGCCCGCATGGCGCAGCTGGTGTTTCAGGATCCCTATGCCTCGCTGCATCCGCTGCACACGGTCGACCGGGTGCTGGGCGAGGTCGCCGCCATCCACCGGCTCGACAATCCCAACGAGCGCATCGAGGCGGTCCTGCTCGCCGTCGGCCTGGGTCCCGAGTTCCGCTTCCGCTTTCCCCATCAGCTCTCCGGCGGCCAGCGCCAGCGCGTGGCCGTGGCCCGGGCCCTGATCCTCGAGCCGACCATCCTGCTGCTCGACGAGCCGACCTCGGCCTTGGACGTCTCGGTGCAGGCGGAGATCCTCAACCTGCTGCGCCGGCTGCGCGCCGAGCGCGGCCTCACCCTGCTGCTGGTCACTCACAACCTCGCCGTGGTGGCCAATCTCTGTGAGCGCCTGGCGGTGATGCGCCGCGGGCGCATCGTCGAGACGATGGACGCTGAACGCCTGCGCCGCGCCGAGCCGGAGCAGGCCTATACCCGCCAGCTAATCCTGGCCAGCCGCGGCTACGACCGCGCCAACGCCGCGGAAATAGCCTTCGAGACCGAAGTCGGTTAGGGCGCGCAATCCGCCGGCCGCCTGAGGTTGTCCAGAAGTCGCCACAGGTCACACGGGTCGACGCCGTCTGCAGCCATCAGGCGCGTCACCAGGGGATCGCCGAACAGTTCGGACACGCTCGGCTCGGGTTCGGCACGGCCGTCTTTCCTTCGCACCGCAGCGCTGTCACTGGCCATGAGGCGGAACGCCCCGAGTGTGCGGCGGTTGCGGCAGAAGGCCGGCGGCGCCGTCCGCGACGGCGACCGCGCGAGCCAGGAACGGCATTCCGTCGTATGGGTGCAGGCCTCACAGCGCTCGGTGACGCGCTCGATCAGGCCCTCCGATCCATGCCACCACGGGTCGCCGGGATCGATGCCCTGGCGCACCATCATGCGCCAGAGGAGGGGACGGGCATGCATCCCGAACAGCAAGCCGATGCGCCGTTTAGCCGAGGCTGCCAAGCCATTGCCCATGACATCCTCCCCTCAATTTGGCGAAGGATAGGCCAGGCGGCGACAGCGGTCTTTGACGTGGATCAAACAGGGCGGGCCGCGGCGCGATCGATGGGCCCGCGCTAGGAGAGCCTGCGAAGGGAGATCCTCGAGAAGACGTGCCAGGGCGAATCCAGCACGAAAACGCGCAGGTAGACCTGTGGGGGATTGTGTCCCGCCTGATGCTCCAGAACCATTGACACCCAGTCACCGGTTTTATTCTCGAAATAGGTGTCGATCAGGCTCGGCGTCATGTTGGCGGTGGCCACGCTGCCGATGCATAGGACACTCGGATCGGAATCCAGGATCGGGTCGGGGTCCACCCAGGTCGTGAACGTCCGCAGCCGGCAATACCCGGCGGCGGCGGGCGCGCGGATCGTTGACATTTCGGGCGGTTCACCGCCGCTGTTGTAGGTGACGGTCGACAGGCCCGTGATGTGGTAGAGGCCCGGCGCCACCCAGACGTAGCCGTTGGTGAAATCGCACTTGATGCTGCTGAGTTCAACCTGCGAGGTGACGTCGGTGAAGACGCGGGTGTTCCAGAAGCCCGTCACCGGTTTCGAGGCGGGCGAATATTCGGTGAACACGGCATAGTCCGCCGTAGCGGTGGTCGTGGTCGATTTTGTCATGTCTCCTCCCCGTTTGAGGGAGTGTCTCAGCTTGAAACCTGGCGCGCATCGCTGGTGCGCGCCTTGTCCACAGCTTCGTGCGTTTTCCACAGGCTGCTGCTGAGTAACGGAGGGCGCCGCCGGCGGTGACCACTTTCGAAAGCTGAGCGCCACGAGGTAGCCAACACCGAATGGCGCGCGGGATTTAGAACCAGATCGTCAATCGTGTTATCAGATTGTCGTCCCGGCCAAACGACGTCAGTCGCGCGAGCCGGGATGCATCATGCCGATGGACAAATGGACCCCGGCTGTCGCCGGGGTGACAGCGCACTGGATTGACGCATGACGAACACCGCTCCCCTCCGTCTCGAAACCCTGCTCGGCGACTATCCGCAGACCAAGGCGCTGAAGAGCGGCGCCCTGACCTCGCCGCTGGTGAGCTTCGAGTTCGCGCCCTACAAGTCGGCCTTCCAGGGCTTCAAGCCGATGGTGCGCGAGGGCAGGTTCGATTTCGGCGAGCTCGCCATCGTCACCTATCTGCAGGCCAAGGCGGCGGGTAAGCCCTACGTCCTGGCGCCGGCGACGATCTACGCCCGCAGCCAGCTCGCCATGATCGTCTACAACGCCGAACGCGGCATGCTGCGGCCGGAGGACCTGCCGGGCCGGCGGGTGGGCGTGCGCTCCTACACCCAGACCACCGGCACCTGGATCCGCGGCACCCTGCGCAACGACTACGGCGTCGACACCGACAAGGTCACCTGGGTAACCTTCGAGGACCCGCATCTGCCGGCGGTCAAGGACCCGCCACGGCTTGAGTTGATGGGCCCCGGCAAGAACCCGTTGGACATGCTGCTGGCCGGGGAGGTCGATGCGGCGATCCTGGCTGCCGTGCCGGACGACAAGCGGCTCAAGCCGCTCTTCCCCGATCCCGAGGCGGCGGCCAAGGCGTGGGAGAAGAAGCACGGCACCATTCCGATCAACCACCTGATGGTGGTGAAGTCCTCCCTGTCGCAGGAGCGCCCCGACGTGGTGCGCGAGGTCTATCGCCTGCTGCGCGAGGGCAAGCGCCAGGGCGGCGACAATCCGGTCCTGCTCTACGGCGTGGAGACCATGCGCAAGACATTGGATGTGATGATCGGCTACTGCCTGCAGCAGGGCCTGATCGAGCGGCGCTACACGGTCGACGAGCTGTTCGACGAGACGACGCGCGCGCTGCCGGCCGGGTGAGACCGCGGGACGAGTGGCCATGCAGATCGCCCTTCGCCCCGCCCGGCCTCAGGACTTTGAGTACTGCTCGGCGCTTTACTTCGCCGAGATGGACCGGTTCATCGACGAATTGAAACTCGATCGTGCGGCCCAGGTCGCCAGTTTCCGCGAACGCTGGCACGTGACCGAAGTCCGCCTGATCGTCCTCGACGACGCCGATACCGGCTGGCTGCAGAGTCGGGCCGAGGGGGACGCGGTCTTCCTGGCCCAGATCTTTGTCGATCGTCCCTGCCAGTGCCGCGGGATCGGCACGGCGGTCATGCAGCGCCTGATCGCCGAGGCCGCCGCAGCGGGGCTGGCCGTTACCCTCGGCGTGATCAAGGCCAATCCGACCTTGCGCCTCTATCAGCGGCTTGGCTTCCAGACGACGCACGAGGATGCGCGCAAGTTCTACATGCGGCGCGAGCCTGGCTAAGCGCTTGATGTTATATCGACTTCGATACCGCTCGTTCTCAGGGTTGGGAGAACAGGTCCTCGCGCTCGACCGACACCGCTTCGAAGCGCGACGCCTCCATGGCAGGCGACCAGTGGGTGAGGGGGATGCCGGCCTTTTCCTTGAGCGCCGTGACGAAGGCCGCGGGCGAGGGCAGCATCTCCCAGACCTGGGGCAGGAACAGCGCCATGCGCTCGCCGTCGCGCAGGATCAGGCCGTCGTGGCCGGGACGCAAGGTGCGCAGCAGTTCGCTTTCCGAGGACACGGCCATCGGCTCGGGCGCGGTGAGGATCGAGACCGACAATGAAAGCCCGCTGAGCTCGTCCTCCGCGAGCGGCGGAAAGCGGGGCTCCTCGAAAGCCGAGGCCGCGGCGTTGCCGGCGACGTCGAGAACCAGCGGCCGCCAGGCGCGCGAGGAGCCGACGCAGCCGCGCAGCTCGCCGTGCCGGCGCAGGGTGACAAAGCAGGCCCCCGGCATCGCGAGATCCGGCGCGAAACGTTGCGGCTCGACGACCAGCCCGTCGCCGGTGCGCAACGTGTGGCGGATGCTGTCAGCGGCCAGACGCAGCAGCGTTTCGCCATGATCCCGGAGCAGAATTCCGACCTCGTCGGCTGACAGTCCCATGGGGTTCCTGCAGTCCAGAGGACGCTAATCGTATGCTATGGTTGGCGGACCTGACAGGGGGAGGTTCCATGCACGACCACGATTTCCGCCCTTGCGATGCTTGCCAGACGACGGTCTCGCGCCGCTGGTTGCTGACTGCGGGTGTAGCCGTGGCCGGAGCGTTGTCTCTGCCGCGCCAAGGCCAGGCTGCCACGGCGCAGCGACCGAAATCGCCGGTCGACGCCGCTACGGCCCTGCGCGACCTGCAGGAGGGCAATAGTCGCTACGCCGCGAACGCGGCGCGCAACACCGATTACTCGCGCGATCGCCTGGCGCGGGCGGCAGGGCAGGCGCCCAAGGCCATCGTCCTGGGCTGCGCCGACTCGCGCGTCGTGCCGGAGCTGCTGTTCGACCAGGCGCCCGGCGAGGTCTTCGTGGTGCGGGTGGCCGGCAACTTCCTCAACACCGACAACATCGCCAGCATCGAATACGCGGTCGAGTATCTCGGCAGCCCGCTGCTCTTCGTCCTCGGCCATTCCGGCTGCGGCGCGGTCGATGCCGCGATCAAGGTGATGAAGGACAACCTGGAACTGCCCGGCCAGCTGCCGCAGCTGCTGCGGCCGATTTTTCCGGCGGTCAGCGCCGCCGAGGCGCAGAGACCGGCCAACCTGCTCGAGGCGGCGATCGAGAGCAATGTCCGCGGGCAGGTTCGCCAGGCACCGACCATGTCCGGGCTGATCGGCCGCTACGTGGCGAGCGGCGATGTCCGGGTCGTCGGCGGCGTCTACGAGATCGCCACCGGTCAGGTGCGGATGGTGAGCTGACGCGGCATGCGGGACTGCCGGCGCGGGGCAATGTGAATTGACACCCTTTGGGAATGCTAAGATGCTTTATTCCGCGTTGAGTGGACGGCGCGACTCCGTGCAGCGAGTCGCGAAACGCATGGGGTCCTGAGCATGCAAGGAAAAGTCCTCGTTGCGGCGACCAGCAAGGGCGGCGCGGGCAAGTCGACAACCATCGCCTGTCTCGCGCTCTACTGGCACACGACGGGCCGCAAGGTCGCGCTCGTCGATTCCGACCCGAACCAGACCCTAAGCCGCTGGCATTCCAAGGGCGGCGCCTTGTCCCAGTTGATGCTGCGCACGCAACTCGACGAGCACGCGATGATTCCGACCATCTCCGAGCTCGTCGACCAGCACGATCTCGTGCTCGTCGATTGCGCGGGCTTCGGCAACCAGGCCATGGTCTTCGCCATCGGCGCCGCGGATGTGGTCATCATTCCGACGATGACCGACGAGGCCAACGTGTTCGAGGCGCTGCGCACGCGCAAGGTCGTCGACAGCGCCTCGCGGCTGACGCGGCGCGATATCCTGGCGCGGACCCTCCTGACCCGGGTGAAGCGCGCGGGCATCGTCGATCACACGCGCGAGGAGCTGGTGAAGTTCGGCGCCCCTCCGTTACGAGCGGTAATGAACGACCGCGTGCTGTTCCAGGAGGCGACATTCTATGGGTCCTCGCCTACGGTATTATCGCCCGGCAGCTCGGCGGCGATGGACGTGGAGGGGGTCGCGCAGGAGATCGAATCCTTGCTGTGGGTAAGGATTGAGTCCATTGTGCCGGCCGCGGCGGTCGAGGTTTCGCCCGCCGCCTGATTAACCGGCGAGATGTGGCCATGGCCCGAAAGCACACCATTCCCGGCGTCGATGAAGCAGCTCTGTCGGAGCTGGCGCGCCAGTTCCCAACCCACGATATCGGCGAGCCGCCGCGCCCCTACGAAGACCCGCCCCGCGGGGGCACCAGGACCACCGGCACCACCGCCACCCGCCGTAGCGCTGCCGCCGGCATAGCCTTGGGCGTTTCGATCGTCGCCCTGCTGGCGGCCGCCGCACCCTACGTTGCCCCCTCGTTTCGGGCCGAGCTCTCGGACGCCTTCGGCGACGGCCCGGTGATCCAGACGCTCCTTGGCGACCGCGCCGGTTTCGAGCGCTCCTGGGGGACGGAGCGCGCCGCCCGGGCCGAGATGGAACGCCGCCTTGCCGAGAGCGTGGAAAAGGCCGGCGCCGAAACGCGCGCCGTCGCGGCAAGGGTGGAGCAGCTCAATACCCAGGCCCAGCGGACCGATACCCGCGTTGGTGCGATCGAGGCCGTCGGCGGCGGCGGGTTTGAATCCGCGGCGCGGCGCGTGGATGCTGTCGAGGCTGCCCTGGCGGCGGCGGCGGCGCGTCTCGGCACGATCGAGGCGGGTGTTGCCGAGGCCAAAGGCGGGGTTGAGGCGGTCGGCCGCGATGTCGGCAGCCGCTTGGCCGAGGTCGAGCAGCGCGCCCTTTCCCTGATCGAGGAAAAGGCCGGCTCGCTGGAGCAGCAGGTAACGGCCGCTCAGGGGGCGGCCGGCGAGGCTGCCGAGAAAGCCGCCGCGGTGGAGCAGAATTTCGGCGAGCTACGCCAGTTCAACCGGACGTCGGTCCGGCTCTTCCTGATCGCGCTGCATCTGCGCACCGCGGTGCAGACACCCTCTCCGTTCGCCCGCGAGATTGCCGCCGTGAAGGCGGTGGTCGGCGAGGACGCGGAGGCCAACGCGGCCTTGCAGGTTTTGGGCGAGCACGCCAACGGCGTGCGCACGGTCAGCGACCTGCGCGACACGTTTGGCATGGTGGTGGGCCAGCAGGTCAAGGCGCTGGCGGCCGGGCTCGACCCCTCCTGGGCGTCGCGGCTGGCCGCGATGGTGGCCGGTCCGCAGGTCCCGCGCGGGGGCGAGGGCGAACGGGTCTGGCGTGTGGTCGTCCAGGCGGAACAGGCGCTGGCCCAGGGCAACCTGGCCGCCGCGATCAATCAGGTCGAGCGCTTTGACGGCCCCGCGGGGGCGGTTGTCGCCGAGTGGCTGCGTGATGCCAAGGCGCGGCTGGCGGTCGAGAACGCGGCGGCGCAGCTCTCGATCTACGCGCTGAACCAGCTCGTCAGCGGTTCTTAAAGTCCGGGGCTCTTGAAGGCTGGCGATCGGGCCTGACGCCGGCCAAGCGTCAGACGCGGATCCGGTTATACCAGCGGCGCGCGCCCGGAATCGGCAGGGGCACGAAGAACAGCCGGATACGGCGGGGGCGCAGTTCCTCGCGGATCATGATCCGTTTGACTTGCTGCTTCGCCTGCTTGACCGTTAGGCCGTCGTTGATCAGGCCGCGATACATCCGGGCTGCCTCGTTGAAGTCCTTTCGCGCGACCTTCTCCTTGCGCGCCCGATGCTTCAGGAACGCCCGCACGTTCTCTTCCGCCTGGCTCTCGAGGCGGATGTTTTTGTCATTGGCGATCCCGTGCAGCACGCCCTGCGCCTGGTCGCGGTCCATCCCGAAATCGGAAATCGCCGCCTTGAGCAGGACGGTTTCGTCGTCGCGCGGGAGGAAGCGGCGGTTGGTCGCGTGCAGGCTGACATAGTCGGCGAATTGCCGCCGGTCACGCTCGCGCGACAGGGCGCTGACATCCGAAACGGAGAGAGAATGGTCGGGCATGCGGGTCGTCGTCCCTCAATCCTTGAGGAGGTTGCTGGCAGGGCGCATCTCGGGCGCCGCCGGTTGAGAGGCCGGGTCGGCGGTCCAGCGCGCCAGCCAGACGAGGCCGGGTTCGGTGACCGCGGTGGCAACGCGCTTGGCCTCGGTGATGGCCTGGCCGAGAACGTTCGTCGCGGTGGCCAGGGCATTGTCGAGCCACTGGCGCGGCGTACGGCTCAGGCCGCCGTTCACGGTCAGGCGGGCGATCGTCTCTGACACCGCACGGTCGGCGCCGGCATTCACCACCACGCCGAGCGTCGTGCAGATCGTCTCGTGGCGCGTGGTCCGCAACAGGCCGGGGCCCGGAATCTCGACGCGGCCCGCGCTATAGGGCAGGCCATGCAGGGAGGCGAGCTTGACGAGATGCGCGTTGAAGAACGGAGCCGGTTCCAGCGCACCCGTGTGGAGGGCGTCGGTCAGCGCCGGATCGAGCGTGGCGCCATACGCCATGACCACCATCACGTCGGTTTCGCCGGCGAGCACGCGGCTCACGGCCCGCGCGCCACCGCGGTGCTCCAGCCGCGGATGGGCCAACGCCACGTCGAGACTGCGCAGGATGGCGAGCGTCGTCGCGGTCCAGCCCTCGGCGCCGCCAACGTCGAAGGTCACCGTTTCCGCCTGACGGCGGGCGGCGATCAGATCGGCGTGTGAGCGCACCGGGCTGTCGCGCCGGACAACCGCGAGCGCGCAGGCCGGAACATCGCCGTAAATCTCGAGCCCCGAGCGGGCGCTTTCATTCAGCGAGCGGAAGGCGGCAAGACCGTCGCGCTGGGCAAAAGCGATCCGGCTGCGATCGGTGAGCACCGCTGCCAGGACGCCTGGGCCGCTCGATGTCGATTGCAGAGACGCGGCGACGCCCGGCGAAAGCCCGTGCTTCAGGCGATCGCCGAACGGAGCGAGCGGATCCGCCGGATCTTCACTGGCGAGCACGATGGCGGGGGGCGCCGCGTGGGCAGGCTGCCCGGTCAGCAGGAAGCCTGCGACGAGACCGGCAACGGCCGCGGCGGAACACCAAGTAACACGTGAAAATTCGGGCGCCGACGAGCGGAGCGCCATGTATTCCCCCAGAACGGGCTCCCCAGAGACCCCGGATTAGCGTGCAAAAAACGCGAAGGGCGCGATTTAAGCGTGCTGTGGATTAGTTGTCACGTGTTAATCGGCGCGGGGGCTCCCGGGGGCGTCAAAAACCAGAAATAAGCTTGGCTTTACGACTACTTAATTACCTTCGCGGGCGCAACATAATCGGCGGGCCTGACAGTCATCGGCGTTGGGGATAAGCTAGGAATGCGCTCAAGCCGCATGGTACGCTTGCGGTGCAACGGGGACGGTAAAATCGGGGGCAAATCCATGTCAGTTACGACGCCGTCGACGACCAACGGAAATGGCAAGCGGTCTGCCCGCGACAAGAGCGCGCCGCTCCGGGCAGAAATCGACAGCATCACGGAGCTGGCCAAGCGCGCAATGATCGTCGCGGGTGCGGCGGTCGTGGTGGCGCTGCTGAGCCCTCTGTGGTCGCCCTGGCTGTTCAGCGTGGTGGGTGGATCCGATCCCGGCTCGGCGCGGGTGCTGGTGATCGCGGTCGAGCAGTTGCGGCCGGCCATGAATTCCTCGGCGCCGTTCGAGCGCCAGGTTGCTCTCGTCCGCAAGATGATGGCCGGCGATCGTGAGGTGATACGCGCCCTCGATCAGATCCAGCCGGCGGCGGCGCGCGGCGTGCCCACGGCGGACGCCGTGCGCAGCGGCTTCATGGCCACCGCGAACCGGGTCTTTGTGGCCGAAGTCCTGCATATCGAGCCTGACCAGCGCTGGGTCAACAAGGCGATGGTCATGGCTGCTTCCGCGGTCCGTCCGCATGACGTGGCGCGGACCTTCAACCTCAACAGCATGGGCCCCGCCACGTCGATCATTACGGCGGCCGCCCAGCGGTTGCGGGAGGATGATCTCGGAGGCGCCATCCAGGCAGTGGAAACGCTGCCGGGCACGTATGAGGCCCTCACCGGCCCATGGCTGGCGGAAGCGCGCCAGCGCTACGCCGCGACCAACGGCCTTGCCACGCTCGAGGCGCTGGTGGCTTCCCGGCTCCCTGGCTCGTCGCAGCGCTAAAACGTCGGATCAGATCCGGTGGCGCACATGCTGGATGAGCAGCGCCACCACCAGCAGGGTCCAGATATTCAGCCAGAATAGCAGCCAGAACAGCAGGCTGACCCCGAACAGGATGAGATAGCCGAACCATAGGGCGAAGCCGATGGTCAGCCCGACGCTGCGCCAGGCGTCGTTGGCCGGCCAGACGCGAAAGGCCGCCACGCAGATCAACCCGAGCGTTGCCGCGATCGTACCGACCAGGATCAGGGTGGCGGTGGCCCCCGGCTGGTAGGCCGCGTTGACCGAGGCGATCGGGGCGTAGGAGAACGGGTTTGTGCGCTCGACCAGGAACTGCCAGACCGAGATATTCCAGGGGCTTTCGTCGACGAACAGGCGTGCGATATCGAAGTAATGGCGCTGGTACTGTTCGAACAGAAGCGCGGCGCCGATCACGCAGCCCAGGACCTTGGCGAGGAAGATGAACAGCGGCACCTGGAAGAATTCCCGGCGGGCGAACCGGTCGAGCAGGTTGAGGGTAAGGCTGGTAATGCCGAGCAGGACCGCGATCGCGATGCCGACGTTCAAAACCAGCCGGCCGAAGGGAGCGAGGACGTCCATTTGGGAAGGGCGCTCGGGGTTAAGGAAGGCGGGGTGCCAGATTGCGCGCAATTGCGCGCAATGGCGGGTGATCTTAAGGGGTTGGATCACAGAGGAGCAACCGTCGCATCATGGACGGCGTGGTCCGGGAACGGTAGAATCCGCCCAGGGGCAAGGGGGATTCCGAATCGTGGCGGGTGTTAATTCTGATCGCTGGTTGATCGCGGCGCTGACCATGCTTGTCGGCGCCTATGCGCTTGGGGCGCAGGCGCAGCAGCAGATGACCGCCCAGGGACTGCCGCTCTCGCCGATGCTGCGCGATGCGCTGGCTATCCAGGACGTGAAAGCGGCCCGTCCGCAAATCCGCATCGTCGGCTCGAGTTCGATGCACGATCTTACCCTGGCCGTTGCCAAAGACGTGATGGCGAAGACGGGTCTGAACGAGCCGATCGTCGAGGCGGTGGGGACCCGCGAAGGAATGCGGCTGTTCTGTGCTGGCGTCGGCGCGGAATTCCCGGACATCGTTGCGGCGGTACGCCGAATCACGAAGTCGGAATACACGGCCTGCATGGACAACGGTATCGTCGACATTATTGAGATGCCGATCGGTCTCGATGCCGTCATTCTGGTGACAGAAAAGGGCGATACGGTTTTCAACCTCACGGCGCGCCACCTCTATCTTGCGCTCGCCCACCAGGTGCCGCGCGAGTTCGTGGTGACCGCGAACGTTCCGCCGGGCATTGCCCGCATGGCCCTCCTGGCCTATAGCGAACAGTTCCTGGACAATCCTTTCACTTTCTGGAACCAGATCGACAGCCGGCTTCCCGCCATACCCATCAAGGTTTACGGACCCTCGATCACCGCGGGGACGCGGGACTTCGTCAACAGCGCCATCATGGAAGCCGGCTGCCGCTATTTTAAGCCGATCCGCAACATTCCGTCCGCGGCGGAGCGGGTGCGGCAATGCACCACATATCGCGGGTCGCCGCAGTTTGTCGACGTCCCGGACCCCTACGAGGATAACGTCGTCAGCGTGGTCCTGGGGGAGGACGACGGCACGCTCGGCATCGTGACTTTCGCCATTCTCGAGAAGTACAAGGACCAGGTGGTTCCACTTCCCTACAACGGGCTGACCGTGAGCGAGGAGATGATCGCCGGTGGCGAATACCCGCTGCGGCGCACGATCTATTACTACGTGAAGCGCGCCCATATGCTGAATGCCAAGGGTGAAGGCGTGGTACGCGGCCTGCGCGAGTTCATGGCGGACCTGACCAACGAAGCAACCATAGGTCCCGAGGGGTTGCTCGATCGGATGGGCCGGGTACCGTCTGCCGCGGTGGAACGCGAGACCGCGCGCCGCAATGCCGGCATCTTGAAGCGGCTGGAACGATGAGAGCCCACCTTGCCACCGTGATCGTTTGCGCCGGCCTTTTGGTCGCGGCACCAGCGCGGGCCGAGAACCTGTTCGATTCCGTGGTGGATACGCTGTCCTATGTCTGGTCGACGGTCGTCAGCATGGCGGGTTCGGCGACCGAGGCGGTCACGCCGCCGACGCCGATGGCCACCCTGCGATCCTTACGCGGCGAGGACAAGGGTGAGTTCTGGTCGATGCTGGAAGATGCCGGCTACGAGCTCCAGCACATCAATACCGAGGTCGGCCTGATCCCGCGCCTCGAGGCGATCTACATCTTCCGTCGCGAACTGTCCGAAGCCGACCGTGAGGCGCTCGAACTCCGGCTGGATCAGTACGCGCGCAAGGATGGCGGACTGATCGCCCGTCTTGAGCGCGCCATTGTCCACTCCCTGCTCGACGCCTCGGAGTTCGGTGAATATCGTATCAGCGAGCTCAAGGTCTCGTTCCTGCCGCTGCCTTCCGCCGCGTTTGTCCTGTCGCCAACCGAAGGCGGCATGGATGGGGACCATGACAAGATCTATCGCGCGGTGCGGGAGCAGACGCGCGAGTTGCGGCAAATGGAGCGCGAGCGTGCGGAGCGCGAGCGGAAGGCCCTATTGCGACCGCAGCAGGCGTCATCGAACGGTTCATTGCTAAAACCATGAGTGCACGTCAGGAGGAAGCCATGCGCAAGCTCAGTACGCTTCTTTTCGTTGCTGTCCTGATGAGTTTCACATCCGCGGCGCAGGCAGCCGACGAATCGCCGCACTGGCGCCTGACGCCGGTCCAGGCCCAGACCTACAAGCAGCAGCGTGAAGGCTGGTCGGCCGGCAAGATTGCGGCCGTTGGCGTCGGCCTGGTCGCCGGGGTTTTCGCCGCCAACGCCACTCTGCCGGTGGCGTGGGGCCTCGCCGCCCCGGTCCTCGGCGGTGCGGCCGGCGCCATGCTCGGCAACTGGGGCTATAGGCGCGCGACGGGCGAGCCGTCGATGCTGCGGCGGGCTTCGGCGACGGAAGTCGAAGTGCCGACCCTGTTCCAGCTCGCGGTGATCTCGAACCCGCAGTAACGGATTGCTGCGGCGGGACACAGAAGGGCAGGAGCGGCGCTCCCGCCCTTCGCTCATTCGCAGCCGAGAAGATCAGTAGATTCGGACGTCGTTGGAATCGACCTGACCGGACAACCGGTGCCGGATGTGGGACCACGACACGCCGATGGCCAGCACGTTGGCCAGCATCAGCATCAGGATCATCGGGGTCGCGAAGCCGGTCAGCAGCTTCAGGTCGGCCAGGACCCAAATGATGGCGGCTGACAGCGCGGTGATCAGCGCGATCCCCGAATAGCCCAGGGCGCGCAGGGTTGCCAGGCCGTAGAGGCCGTAGACAACGATCAGCGCAACTCCGGCCAGGGCCTTGAACGGCCAGAGATCGGTGCTCGCCTGGGCGATCCAGTGAAAATAGGAATAGCCGCTGGGATTGTACGTGGCGATGACAAGGAACACCGCCACGAGCCAGCGCACGAAGAAGCTGGAATAGCTGAACACGCGGTTTGCACCCCTGGTTCGCCCTCCATCGGTATCGTCCGAACGGCCGGGCAGGGGCAAATTAGCGCGTCGTCACTGCCCAAACAACTGGATCTGCGCGTCTGTCCGCTCGTCGCAGGTCATGCGGGTGATTTGCAGATGGGCGCTCTTGATCGAGGCGTAAGGGTCGATCGACAGGGATTCGATGAAGCGTAGCTGTTCGCGGCGGTCGACATATTGCACGGCGATGTCGCCCAGCCGGTAGGGCACGTAAACCGGGCCGAGGATGCCGTAGAGCGCTACCAGGGTGGTGATGCGGCCCACGGCATCGCGCACGGTGGCCGGCCCGAGGACCGGCAGGACGACATAGGGTCCCTCCGGCACGCCGAGCCGGCACAGGACCTCCTCGAGGGTGCGCACCTGGCGCGGATAGCCCTGCTCGCTGGCCGGATCATAGTACCCGCCAAGCCCGGCGGTCGTATTGATCACGAACCGCGCGCCCGCATCCGATGCTCCATCGACATCGCCGAGCAGCAGGTTCGAGGCCACGGTGATCGGCTCGCGCAGGTTGGCGAACACATTGGCGATGCCCTTCTGCACCGGCGGCGAGGCGAGATCCAGGTAGATCTGGGTCACCGGCTCCAGCAGATTGGCCCGCAGGAAGGTGTTGAGCTCGTGGGCGTAGCGGTTGATCCGCTCGTAAGGGTCGGAATGCTCCGCTGGCGGCGGGTCGGCGCTGCGCCGGCCCTGGGTCGGCGTGGCGGCCGGCGCCGGCGAGAGGGCCGAGGCGGGGACGAGGAAAGCCGGGTCCAGCAGCAGCTCGCGCCAGGCCGCTTCGGCCGAGCGCTCGCGCGGGGTTTCGGCCGCCGCCAGCGCCGCGCCGCCGAGGAGCGCCAGGGCCGTGACAGCGGGCAGCAGCACGCGGGCGACGCTTGGGCGGGCGGACTGCCCGAAAGGGAAAATGCCGATCATTGGCCGCCTGGTACGCCGGAACGCTGTTGCCGAAGGTTATAGTGCATGTATGACCGGTTCGCTCCCGACCCAGGGATAAACCGGGAAATGTGCTAGTCTTTAGCGGTACATCAATCGGATAGGCCCATGCGGGCGGCAGAGGCCGAACTCGAACAGCCGACGGAGCACGTCTTCACCCTTGGCGGATTTCTGCTCCGCTGGGCGGGATGCGTGTTCCTGGTGTTCGCGAGCTACAATCCGACCGGCTATTCCTATTATCACTGGATAATCGGCAGCGGTGATGCTCAGTTGCCGATGAAGGTCGCGTCCGGCCTGGCGCTCGGTACGGCTTACCTTGCCGCGGTGCGCATCGCCCGCGTGGCGCTGGGTAACAGCGGCTTCATCACCGGATTGGTCGCGGCCACGCTTGTGAGTATCGCCATGCTGTCGCTTGTTTCGCCGGGAACCCGCTTTGCCGAGGTCATGCGCTACCTGCACCTGGTCTCGGTCGGCACGACTCTCGCCGTCGGCGTTTCGTGGTCGCACATCAAGCACCGCGTCACCGGGCAGTGGACAACACGCTTCCTGTCATGAGCGACGACGCCCTTCCGACATCGCGGATCTCGCCGCCGAGCGGCACGATGGTGGCGCACGGGCTCGAGGCGCGCGTCGAGTTGGCCAATGGCATGGTGCGCATTCGCGGTGAGGGCCTGCTGGGCCATCTTATGGCGCTGATCGGTCACGGCGATACGCTTGCGGACAAGTCCATACCCGTCCGCATGATCTCCTCCGTGGAGATTTCGCGCACGTTCATCCTGGGCGTCTTCTCTTTCGAGACCCTGCGGTTCAGCTATGCCGGCAGTCCCGCGCCGGGCGAAAGCCGCCTACGGGACACGCTGCTCGAGAACGTCGTGGTCATGAGCCTGTTTGACAACCGCGACTTCTACGCCCTGAAGGCCGCGATCGAGCGCGAGATGGCGGGCTTGCACTACTTCGGCGCGGGGGCGCCGCTGCCGGCCGCCATGGCTCCACCGTCCGATATGCCCCCGCCAGCGCCGCCTGCGCCATCCACGCCCTGGGCCGAGCGCGCCGGGACCTGGCTGGCCCGCACCTCGCGCGGCATGCCACGGCGCTGGAGTGGGGCGACGGTGCTGGCCCTGGTTGCCGCGGCGGCGCTGGGCTGGATCCTGGTCGGCAAGGAACAGGTCCCGCGGGTGGCGGGGACGCCCAACATCCGCCTGACCGATACGCTATTCCCCGCCCTCAACGGCAGCGGCCAGCGCCTGGTCACCTGGGATGCCGGGGCCGGCATTACCTACCGCGCCACTGTCCGGGCGCGCGCGCTCGACGAGTTCCAGGCGTTCAACCGCGCCTGGGCCGAGGGCCTGCGCCGGCGTTTCGAGGCGCGGTTCCACGAACGGCTGGTGGCCGAGATGGTCCCGGTCTTCGCCGATGTCGACCGGCGCATTCCCGAATACGGGGAGTGGGTATTCAACTGGTGGACGAGCTACATCCTGATGGTCAAAGGCATGGGCGCCATCGTCACCCAGGTAGCCGACGGCACCGAGCAGACCCTGCAGGAGGTCGCCGAGAAGGTGATGTCCGATGCGATCAAGGAACGCTACGTCGAGATCGTCCTCTCACCGCAACGCTTCCGGCCGGCGCTGCACCAGGCGGTCGCTCGTGCCGCGGTCGACACGGTGAAGGAGCTTGGCGCGGCGTGCGAGGAGATGCGTGGCCGCTTCGTGGCCCTGGTCAGCGAGCACGGCCACGACGTGGAACTGCGCACGGCCGACGGGGCCTGGCTGGCTGACCGCGGATGGCAGGCGCGGCTGACCCGCGAGGGCTATTGCCCAAGCCCCGGCAAGCATGTCGGCGCCTCGGTCGCGGCGCTCGAAGCGGCGGCGCCAACGACCTTCGGCGTGACCGGCGCGATCGACGACGTGGCGATCCGCATCACCCGGCCCTTTGTCACGACGATGGTCAGCGCCGGCCTGTCGGCCTCGAGCCTCGCCGGTCTGGCCACGGCCATCGGCATCCCGGCGGCCCTGGTGGCCACCCCGGCCATGGCCGCGGTGCTGACCAAATCGGCCTTCACGCTCGTCGACCTGATGCTCAGCGAGCTCGACGAGGCACTGAACCGTGAAAGCTTCGAGACGGCGGTGCACGACGCCGTGGCGCGGGCCCGCAGCGAGTTCGAGCGCGCCGCCGGACAGGCCTTACGTCAGGCGCTCGAGCTGGAATTTGACGACATGGGCCTGCGGCCGCAACGAGCCAGTTGAGGCCGGACGTCAGCCTTAGTGGAACGAGCGGCCGGCAACCATCTCGCCGGTACGACTGACGGCGTTGCCCACGGTGGCGATCACCGTGTGTGCACCTTCGGTGACCACCACGATGCCGTTGCGGGTCAAGTTGCCGGCGGTCACCAGGACGGTGCCGGCGCCGTCGATCGTGGCCACCACGCCGTTACGCGCGAGTTCGCCGACCGTCGAGGCGGTCGTGCCGACACCGTCGGCCACGCCTGTGACGCCGTCGCGGATGAGCCGGCCGCCGGCCGTGGCTGTTGTGCCGATGCCATCGGCGACGGTGGTGATGGCCCGTGTGCCCGCCCGGCTGATGCCGGTCACCGCCACGCCCGTCCCTTCGATGGTGCCGCCCACGCCGGCCGCCGTGCTCTGCACGATGCCGCCGCCTGCGGCCGCCACCGGCCAGGCGTACCAGACCACGGCCGCCGCCGCGGCGACGGCGGCGATGGTGACGATCTCGCCGGTGGTCAGGCCGCCCGACGGGGCCGGGGGCAGGACCTGGGCTTGCGCGGCAAGCGGCAGATGAGGGGTAAGGGCGATCAGTCCGACGAATGCCAGCTTGTGCATAACGACCCCCGATTCGGTTATCGCGACCGTAGGCCAGCATCATACCTGAGCCGCGGCATCGGCGAAATCCCACCCCCGGCGGGGTGTCCGGTTGATCCGCTCCCGGGCCTCAGGCACACTCGCTGCAATCGTTTGCACCCGCAGCCCGCAACCAGCGCACCAGAGGAGGCACGGGCCATGGCCAAGCAGCGCATTCGCTACGTCGATCCGGCCACGATCAGCGATCCCGCCATGCTCGCCGAGCTCGATCGCTGCCGGCGCGTCGGCACGCCGCGCCCCGAAAGCCAGGCGGTGCGCGCGCACGTGCCGGCGGTCTTCTGGTCCTTCGCCAATTCCTGGCGCGATGTCTTTCACAACGGCGTGTGCGATCACAGCATCAAGGAGCTGTGCCGGGTCTACGTCTCGCAATCGGTGAAGTGCGAGTATTGCGGCAACCAGCGCTCCGAGAAGTCGAAGAACGCCGGCCTGGTCGAGGACGACTACAGGGACCTGCTGAATTTCGAGAAATCGACCCGCTTCAACGAGCGGCAGAAGGCGGCGCTGGCCTATACCGAGACGATCGTCTGGGATCTGCCCTCCGAGGACGCGCTCTGGGCCCGTCTTGATGCCCAGTTCAGCGAGCCTGAGCTTGTCGAGCTCGGTTATTTCGTCGCCCTGACCATGGGCCAGCAGCGCTGGCTGCGCACCCTCAACATCGATCATCACCAGGTGCTGGCCGGCACGCAGGCCTCGATGGCGCCCGGCTTCGAGGACGCCGACGCCCTGGCCAGGAGCAAGGCCTCGTCCGATTACTGGGCGAAGAAGAAAGTGCGGCCTTCAGCCGCCGAATGACACCGCAGAAGAATCAGCACTGAGGAGCCTATGGCAAAGCGTCCCGAGCCCACCATCGTAAAGCCTGAAGACATCGATCCGCGCCACGACTGGAATCGGCCGCTGATGAACTTCGGCACCATGGCCGTCGATTTCGAGGAGCGCGTCGATTTCCGCCGGCTGCACAACTATCGGCTCGGCCGTACCCGCAAGGCGCTCGCCGCCTCGGGTCTCGGCGCCATCCTGACCTTCGACCAGCACAACATCCGCTACATCTCCTCGACGGTGATCGGCGAGTGGGCGCGCGACAAGCTGACGCGCTACTGCCTGATGACCGGCAACGGTGATCCCTATGTCTGGGACTTCGGCTCGGCGGCGAAGCACCACCGCCTCTACGCGCCCTGGCTGAAGCAGGATCATTGCAAGGCGGGCCTGCTCGGCCTGCGCGGCGCCATCAACCCGAAGATCGGGCTGTTCAAGCGCGCGGCGGAGGAGATCAAGGCCATCCTCGTCGAAGAAGGTGTTGCCGACATGCCGATCGGCATCGACATGGTCGAGCTGCCGATGCTCTTCGAGCTGCAGAAGCTCGGCCTCGAGATTCGCGACGGACAGCAGATGATGCTCGACGCCCGCGAGCTCAAGAGCCGCGACGAGCTGACGCTGCTCAACATGTCGGCGGCGATGGTCGACGGCACCTATCACAAGATGTACGAGGCGCTGAAGCCGGGCGTGAAGGAGAGCCAGATCGTGGCACTCGCCAATCACGATCTCTACGAGAAGGGCTCGGACTGCGTCGAGGCGATCAACGCCATCTCCGGCGAGCGGTGTTCTCCTCATCCCCATAATTTCACCGACCGGCTGTTGCGTCCCGGCGATCAGGCGTTCTTTGACATCATCCAGTCCTACATGGGCTATCGCACCTGCTATTACCGGACGTTCAACGTCGGCAAGGCGACGGAAGTGCAGAAGGACGCCTACAAGCAGGCGCGGGAGTGGATCGACGCGGCGATCGCCATGATCAAGCCCGGTGTGCGCTCCGATCAGGTGGCCGATTGCTGGCCGACCGCCGACAAGATTGGTTTCACCAGCGAGATGGAGGCCTTCGGCCTCGAGTTCGGCCATGGCCTCGGGCTCGGCCTGCATGAGCGGCCGATCATCAGCCGGCTCAACTCCTTCGAGGATCCGATGGAGATCAAGGCCGGCATGGTCTTCGCGCTGGAGACCTATTGCCCGGCCAAGGATGGAATCTCCGCGGCGCGCATCGAGGAAGAGATCGTGGTGACCGATAAGGGTTGCCAGGTGATCACGCTGTTCCCGGCCCAGGATCTGCCGATCGCCAATCCCTACTAGCGGGAAGCGGCCGCGGGCGCGCGAGGCGCCCACGGCGTGTTCTTCTACCGCACGAGGACGCTGACCAGCTCCTTGCGCACGAAGCGCGTATTGAAGGCCGGCAACGCCCCGTCGACCGTGACGACGATGTTGTAGCTTCCAGCCTGGCGCGTATCGGTAAAGCGCCCGGTCAGGGTGGCGGCAGCTGCCTGGCGCGCACCCGCCCCGTTGAGGCTGGGCAGCGCCGCCAGCGAGCCGTGATCGACAGGGGCCGCCGACAGGCCGAGGCGGGCGGCGATGTCCGGTGCCTTGAGCTGATCCGCCACGGCCAGCTTGAGCGTCTGGTGGCCAATACTGTGGGCGAACAGGTCCGCCTGGCCCTTGGCCAGGGACTGTGCCCGCAGGGTCTGCAACCGGGCGATATCGAGCGGCATGGCGTCGCCACCTTTCGGCTTGAGGGGCTTGATCTTCTGCAGCGTGGCTTGGTGGCGCTTGAGCAGGTCGGGCACGCCCGTGGTCAGGCGTCGAACCTGGATCTGGCCGCGCAGACCGGTGACCGGGCTCCGGACCCCTTGGATGCGGGCGAGGATGTCGAGCGGCTTGCCCAGTCCGACCGGCCGCGGCCAGGACGGCAGGCTGAGCCGCACGGGCGAGCGCACGAAGCCGCCGACGGTGTAGCGCGTGTGCTCCGTTCGGGCGGTCATCACCTCGACCTGCCAGTTGCCCGGCATGGGCTCCCGCATCTTGAAGGCGACGTAGCCCATGCCGACGATCTTCCGCACATAGCTGTCGTGCGGATGGATGGCCCGCCCCTTGGGATCGCGCAGGCGCACGTGGATCTCACTGCTGCTCACCGGTTCGCGCGGCACGTAGCCCAGCGTGGTATCCGCCCAGGAGACCGTGAACGTCGCCTCCGAGGCGGTGGCGTCGACGAAGCCCGACATGCTGCTCTGCGAGGCCATGCCGGAGTCGTTGACGATGATCGAATCGCCGGTCACCTGGCCGCGGATGTAATTGTAGATCTCGAACAGGTCATCAATCGCCGGCATGTAGTAGTAGCGGCCGTCGCTGGCCGTGGCGATCTGCTCGAGCAGGACCTGGTCGGAGGCCGGGCCCATGGCGCAGGTGTAGACCGGAAGGTTCGCAGGCAGTGCCGCCACCGCGTCCATCGCCGAGGGCTTGGCCGCGTTCCCCGGATCGCAGCCCTTGTTGTCGTAGCCGTCGGAGAGCATGACGATGGCCCGGTTGCCCGCCGCGGCGGAGAGCAGGCCGGCGGCCTGGTTGATGCCGGCCCCCATATAGGTGCAGCCTCCGAAGTTGATGCCGTCGACTTCGGTCTTGGCGGCATCGCGCACCGGCTGGCCGTCGATCGTCTGCAGGGTGGGGGAGGCGCCGGTTGGATACTCGACCGTGGAGCTCGAGCCGAAGCTCACCACGCCCAGGCTGTCGTCGAGGCTGAGGACGTCGATGAACTGCTTGCTGCTGGTCTTGGTCACCTCGACATAGCCGGCAGTGACCATGCTGCCGGAGCGGTCGATCAGCGGCACGACACTGACCGGGGCTGCCGCCGGCACCTCGGCGTTCTCCAGGGCCAGGGCGAAGTCCTGCCACGGGGTGGCGATATCCGGTCGCGCGCTGGCGCCGACATTGGTTGCCACCACGGTCACTTCGTAGGTGCCGGCCGGGTTCTGCAGGTAGACGCATTCTACGTTGTTGAGCGTGTCGGCGGCACCGTTGGCGGTCGAGAAGCCGTTGGCGAAGACGTTGCCGCGGAAGACCTGTCCCGTCGCCGTCTCCGTCACCTCGAGATCGAGATCGTTGACCAGGGCGGGGTTGGCGCCCGCCGCACCCGCGGCGTCGGTCCAGACCAGGGTGATGCGCATCGGCCGCGCGGCGTCGACGGGAGCCACGCGGATGGTGAATTCCTGGCCGTTGGCGGTGAAGGCGTGGCGCTGGTCGGAGAAGATGCGCGGGCCCCGGTCGGAAGCCGGCGTCTGCAGCACGATGTTCTCCAGGCTCACCCGCCCCCAGCCCTGGTTGTTGTTCGGGACGTTGGTGAGGTTGCCGCCATTGCCGTCAGGCCCGCCGACGCCGTCCTCGGCGCCGTTGACCAGCAGTGCCTTGAGCAGCGCTGGGCTCGGGTTGCGGCCGTTCGTCCGGTTCCGCCACCACTGGATGAGCAGGGCGCACATGCCGGCCACGTGCGGGGAGGCCATCGAGGTCCCGGACATGCGCGTATAGTCCGCGTGCGCCGTACCTACGGTGTCGGTGTACGTTGTGCGCGGACGCTGGGTGCCGGGTGTGCCGGGGTCGGCATCCACCCCGGAGCGCGCGGAAATGATGTCCGTGCCAGGGGCGACGATCGTGGGAAGGAAACGTCCGTCTATCGCCGGTCCCCGGCTCGACGTGCTGCGCATCCCGCGGATGTCGTCGGTGTCGCCTTCACCGGGGCGGAAATTCAGCGAATTGCCGACGATGATCGGATTCTTCGCTTCCCAGGGCTCGCCTATCGTGCTGGCGCCGGGGCCGCTATTGCCCGCCGCCGAAACCATGACGAGGTATTCGAAGGCGGCGGTATCGTTGTCGGGATCCCGGACGCGCTGATCGTACATCGCGGCGCCAGCGGTGTAGCCGTTTCCGGTGCCACCCGTGTATCCCCAGCTGTTGTTCATGACCTGGGCGCCGTTGCTCACGCAGTTCTCGATCACTTGATCCTCGGACATGGCGGAACTGCCGGTGACGAAGTTCACGCTGCCGAACTGCGCGCCGGGCGCTGTCCCCTGACCCAGGAGAAAGCCCTGCGGGTCGGTTTCGCCGCTCGCTCCGTTGCCCACGGCGATACCGGCGACGTGAGTGCCGTGCCCGTTGGTGTCCGTCGTGAGTGCGCCGGACGTGGTGTCGACGAAGAAGGCCATGCGGCCGGCGAGGTCGGTATGCATCGTGGCGTTGTCGTGAGTGTCGACGCCGGTATCGACGATGGCGATGGTAACGCCGGCACCGGTCAGCCCCATCGTCGCCAGGTTCGCCTGATAGCCGGTGAGGGGCGCGGTGTTGGGCGCGGCGGCACCATCCAGGTCCTCGATCATGATCTGGGTGGAGCGCTCGTCACTCGGTTCGGGCCGGCCGCGATACTCGACCCAGCGGACGTCGGGCAGCGTGGCGAGCTTCGCGATGTGCTTGGCATCAATCTCGGCGAGCAGCACAAGATAGTCACCCGCCAGCACCGCGCGTTGCGTTGTCTCTTCGACGATGGCGCCGCCGCTGGACTTGATGGCGTCACGGACCGCCGGTGCGGCGGTCGCCGGGTAGACGCCGATGCTGAGATGCTTGATGCGGCCCTTGAGGCTCTCGACCTTGGCGCCGAGCCGGTAAGCCGGCAGGAACTCGCCGGCCCAGGCGACGAAGGGCAGCTTGCGCACCGCTTCGACGCGTTCGGCGTCGCCGGCAACGAAAAGACCGTATCGGGAGATGGGTTCCACGACCTCGACACCCTCGGCCTCGATGGCGCGTGTCCAGGCGTCGCTGCGTGGTCCGGCGAGCTGCACCAGGTAATGCTTCCAGGAGCGCTTGAGCTTCGCCGGGATCGCCAGGGCAGCGGACCCACGCGGCTGCGCGCGGGCAATGTCGATGGAATAGCCGCCGATCTTGAGCAGGTGAAGGTCGGGCAGCTCACGGACCCGGTAGCCCTTCTTCTCCAGCGCGGCGAACTGGCGCGCCGCGCCGCTGACCAGGGCGCCGTAGGGCAGGTGCTGCTCCGTCTTCAGGCCGGCGCGCTCGACGTCGCGTTGCTCGGTTGCCAGGTCGATCGTCGCGGCGGTGGCTTTGCGGGTGACGAGTGCGTGTGCCATGGGGGTGCCCCTGTTTCCGGTTGCGGAGTTTCCGTGTCAGTGCCTCATGCGTGAGCAGTGTGGAGGAGAGCACCATAGTCATTACCAGCCTGGCGGCGTGTGATCCGCTTCACAGCAAAGCTTGAGAGATGCGACGGAACTTCGCACCGCATGGCGCAGTTTTTATGGACAAGGTTCAACGGCCGCGGTTCGGCGCGTCATTCAGCGCGCCGCGTGCGCTATTTGAGGAGTAAGGCCATGCGTATTTTTGCTTCACTTTGCGTTCTGGCGGCGGCCGGCCTCGCCGGCTGCACGGGCACCCAGGAAGTTGCCTCGTCCCCGCCGAGCGTCTCGTACAACCCGCCCACCGTCTCCTATCAGATCACCGGCGGCGATCTCACCTCGGCCAATGCCCAGGCGGCCTCGTACTGCCAGCGCTACAACGCACAGGCGCGGCTGCAGAACGCCACCAGCAGCCATGCCAATTATCAGTGCGTCGGCGGCACGGCCGTCGCACCGGCCGCTCCCGCCACCGTGGTCACGCCCGGCACGGTCGTCGTCCCGTCCCCGACTGTCGTCACTCCGGCGCGTCCGCTGGCCGCGATGCCGCCCGGCTCGCAGACCGTGGCCTATCCGGTCGTCGGCAACGATGTCGCCGCCTCTAATGCCAGTGCCGCGAACTATTGCCGGCAGTACGGCCGTGCCGCGCAGTTCAACGGCGTGACCGGCGGCCAGGCCTATTACACCTGCATGTGACGAAAGGGACCGCGCCGCTTCAAGCTAGCGGCGCGGTCGCCCGCCCGTATCCGGGCGGCGCCAGTAGGGATAGCGGTCGCGGATGCGGTCGTTGTAGTACGCGCCCTTCGAGGAGGCGGCCAAAAGAGCGCGGTACTCGTTCTCGGGAACGCCGAAATAGGAGTAGCGCCGGCCCTGCTTGAAACCGACCTCGAGGATGCGGGCCGGCTTCTGATACTCGACCCAGGCAATGACCGACGACGACCTGATGGCGGGCATGAACACCGTGGCGCAGATTAGGACGTAATAGCAACGTCCGGCTGGCGCTACGGTTCCGCTTAGCTTGCCGGGCGTCCCGTCGAGCCCCGCACCACCAGCGAGGGTTCCAGCCGCAGGTCGACGCGGCGGGCCTGCGGATCGGTGATCCGCTCTAGCAACACCTTGGCCGCCTGCACGCCCATCTCGTAGTGCTGGATGCGCACCGTGGTCAGGGGCGGGTTCAGCTTGTCGACGAACGGCATGTCGTTGAACCCGGTGATCGACATGTCGCGCGGGCAGGACAGCTCGCGTGAGACGAGGGCCTCGTAGCAGCCCAGCGCCAGCAGATCATTCGCCGCGACCACGGCGGTGAAACGCTTCTTGCCGTCGAGCAGGGTGAGCAGCGCCCGCTGGCCCTCGCGCTCGCTGTAGACGCCGGCGACGGCGATCAGTGCCGGATCCGCCTTGAGGCCGGCCGCTTTCATCGCAGCCAGAAAGCCGCGATGGCGCTCCAACCCGGTCGACAGATCCTGGGGGCCGGCGACATGGGCGATCCGCCGATGGCCGAGGCCGGTGAGGTGCGAAACGGTAAGGCCGATGCCGCGCACGTCGTCGTTCACCACGGAGGGCACGACGCTGTCCTTGCCGGTGGTGCGATTGATCAGCACCACCGGGACCTCCTCGGCGATGCAGCGATCGACGACGGCATCCTTGCGGCGCGCCGTGGCCAGGATCAGCCCATCGACCCGGCGCGCCAGCATGTGTTCGAGCACCACGGCGTCGCGATCGGGCGCACCATCCGTGTTGGCAATGATGGCGATGTAACCCACCGCGGCGAGCGTGTCCTCGATGCCGCGCAGGATCGGCGGGAAAACCGGGTTGGTGATGTCGGGGATGACCACGCCGACGGTGCTGGAGCGGCGGGTGCGCAGGCTGTGGGCCAGCGCGTTGCGGTGATAGCCGAGGCCGCGTGCCGCCTCGGTGACCTTCTTGGCGATCTCGGCCGTCACCATGTGTCGCGTGCCCGGATTCATCACCCGGGAGACGGTCGACGGATGCACGCCGACCGCCTTCGCCACGTCGTTGATCGTCGCCTTCGAGCGCGCCATGGGCCGGTGATAGAGGAGGCTTATGGCCGAGGCAAGCAGCCGGCGCGGAGGCCGGCTTTTCGTTGCCTGGGGCGGTCAAATCCTCTACATCTGACGCAGGTTCTGCAAACGATTGCAGGGTTTACCGTCAGACGTATCCGCAGGGGAGTTTCTTCGATGGACGCATCCGTGATCGCGACGCATACGCTGGGCTGGATCGGCACGGGCCGCATGGGCTTCCCGATGGCCGCCCGCCTGGCCAAGGCCGGCGGCAAGGTCGCCGCCTATAACCGCACGCGATCGAAGGCGGAACCCCTGTCGCAATACGGGGCCTCGACCGTGGCCACCCCCGCCGATCTCGCCGACCGCGACATCGTCTTCACCATGGTCTCGACCTCCGACGACCTGCTGGAAGTGACCCTGGGCGCCAATGGCGTGCTGTCGCGAAAGGGCAAGGTGCCGAAGATCCTGGTCGATTCCTCGACCGTGTCCGAGGAGGCCTCCAAGGAGCTGCGCGCCGCCGCCGAGAAGGTGGGTACGCAGCTGCTGGCGGCCCCCGTCAGCGGCAACGGCAAGGTGGTCAAGGCCGGCAAGCTCAGTCTCGTGGTCTCAGGGCCCAAGGCGGCGTTCGAGACGGCGAAGCCCTATCTCGAGCTGCTGGGCACGGGCGTTAGCTATGTCGGCGAGGGCGACGTCGCCCGCATCGTCAAGATCTGCCACAACGTGTTCCTGGGCGTGGTCATCCAGTCACTGTGCGAGATCACCGTGCTGGCCGAGAAGGCCGGCGTACCGCGCCACGCCTTCCTCGACTTCATCAACAAGAGCGTGATGGGCTCGACCTTCACCCGGTATAAGACGCCGGCCCTGGTGAACCTCGATTTCACCACCACCTTCACGCCCTATCTGCTGCGCAAGGACCTGGAGCTGGGCCTGTCCGCCGCCCGGGCGCACGAAATCCCCATGCCCCTGGCCACGACCACCCGCGACATCATCCAGAGCCTGATGGGGCACGGGTATCTCGACATCGACTTCGCGACCCTGCTATTGCTTCAGGCCAAGAATTCCGGCTTCGAAGTAAAGCCGGAGAACGTGCCGGTCAGCGACGGTCTGTCCTAACAGGGAACAGGCCGGGATCTGGGAGACCACCATGGCGATCATGCAACGGGCGCTGGCGGGGGCTGCGGCGCTGCTTCTTTTCGCGGCAGCGGCGGAGGCCCAGACCTACCCCAGCCGGCCGATCAAGGTGATCGTGCCGTTCGTGCCGGGGACGGGGACCGACACGATGGGCCGCGCCCTGGTGGATGCGATCCAGCCGGCCATGGGCCAGCCGATGATCGTCGAGAACCGGGGCGGGGCGGGCGGCAGCATCGGCGCCAACGCCGTGGCCAAGGCCACGCCCGACGGCTACACGCTGCTCGCCACCTCGGCCGGCCATGCCGCGAATCCGGCGATCTACAAGAGCCTGCCCTTCGACACGATCGAGGACTTCGTCGCGGTGGCGCCGCTGGCCTTCCAGCCGAACGTCCTGATCATCGCGCCTTCACGCGGCCTCAAGACGGTCCAGGAGCTGGTGGCCTACGGCAAGGCCAACCCGGGCAAGCTGACCTACGGCTCGGCCGGCATCGGCAGCGGCACGCATCTCAATGCCGAGAAGTTCCGCAACGCGGCCGGCGGCTACGACGCCGTGCACGTGCCCTATCGCGGCAGCACCGAGGCCTTCCCGGACATCATGACCGGCCGGACGGACTACTTCTTCTCGCCCATCTCGGCGGCGCTGCAGCTCATCCGCAGCAGCAACCTGCTGGCGCTGGCGGTGAGCTCGAAGGACCGCTCGCCCGTGCTGCCGGATGTGCCGACCACGGTCGAGGCCGGGGTGCCGAATTCGGAATTCGTACTGTGGTACGGATTGCTCGCACCCAGGAACACGCCGAAGGAGATCGTCCAGCGTCTCTACACCGAGGTGAACAAGGCGCTGCAGTCGCCCGAGATGAGGGCGCGCCTCGCCGCCGTCGGCGCCACGCCGTGGGTGGCGACGTCGGAGCAGTTCCAGGCCCATATCAAGCAAGAGGTCGCCGACAACATCAAGCTGGCGGCTGCGGCGGGCATCAAGCCCGAGTAACGGGCACTGAACTAACGACGACAAGACAGTAAAGGGAGGAAGACGATGACCGTTAGCAAGAGCCTGATCGTGGCTGCGGCTGTGGCCATTCTGGGGTTTGCCGCGCCGGCGGACGCGCAGAGCTACCCGACACGTCCGGTAAAAATCGTCTCGCCATTTCCACCTGGCAGCGCCATCGACATCATTTCCCGTGTTGTCGCCGACAAGCTGACGCAGGGCCTGGGCCAGCCGGTCGTGGTCGAGAACCGTCCCGGTGCGGGCGGCAACATAGGCGCGACCGTCGTCGCCCAGTCGACTCCTGACGGATACACGGTGCTGATCACCTCGTCGGCGATTGCCGCGGCGCCCGGCCTCTACAAGACCATGAACTACGATCCGGTCACCGACTTCGCTGCCGTGACGCCGATCGGCGTGCTGCCGAACGTCCTGGTCGTCGCGCCGAACAACAGCAAGGGCATCAAGACCGTCGCCGACCTGGTCGCCTATGCCAAGAAGAACCCGGGGAAGCTCACCTACGCCTCGGCCGGCACCGGCAGCGCCACGCATATGAGCGATGAGAAGTTCCGCGTCACCGCCGGCTTCGAGGCGGTGCATGTGGCCTACAAGGGCACGCCCGAGGCGATGACCGACATCATGGGCGGCAACGTCGACTACATGTTCACCACGATGGCCTCGGGCATCCCCCTGATCCTGGGCGACAAGCTCGTGGCGCTCTCGGTAGGGTCCGCGCAGCGCTCGCCGCTGCTGCCGAACGTGCCGACGACGGGCGAGGCGGGCGTGCGCGATGCCGACTACGCGCTCTGGGCCGGCATGTTCGTGCCCGCCAAGACCCCGCGCGAGGTCGTCACCCGGCTGCATTCGGAAGTCACCAAGGCTGTGCAGCAGCCCGATATGAAGGAGCGGCTTGCTAAGCTCGGTGCCGATCCGATGCTGGCGACGCCGGAGCAGTTTGCGACCCAGGTCAAGGACGAGATAGCGTCCAACATCGAGCTCATCAAGAAGGCCGGCATTCAAGCCAACTAACCGGGCGCTCAATCCAACGACAGCCCATTTTCGACGGAGGATAACGTCATGAAGCTTCTTACTACTCTCACCGCGGCCGTTGCGTTGGTCGTGATGACGGCGCCGGTTTCGGCGCAGAACTATCCCAATAAACCGGTGCGCCTTGTCGTGCCCTTCACGCCCGGCAGCTCGACCGACATCACGGCTCGAGCCGTCGCCGAGAAGTTGACGACCGCGTTAGGACAGCCGGTGGTTGTCGAGAACCGGCCCGGAGCCGGCGGCAAGATCGGCGGCGAGATCGTTGCCCGTGCCGCACCCGACGGTTACACGCTGCTGGTCAATTCGTCGGCGCATACCGCGAACCCGGCGCTCTACAAGGACATGCCGTTCAACACGGCGACCGACTTCGCGGGTATCACGCCGCTGGTCAACCTGTCGAACGTGCTGATCATTGCACCGTCGAAAAACATCAAGACGGTGCAGGAGCTCGTTGCCTACGCCAAATCGAAACCCGGCCAACTCAACTTCGCCTCGGCCGGCGTCGGCAGCGCCACCCACATGAACGCCGAAAAGTTCAGCGCCCGGGCCGGCATCACGCACGTGCATGTTCCGTACAAGGGCACGCCGGAAGCCATGACCGACGTCATGGAAGGCCGCGTCGACGTGTTCTTCGCCCCCGTGAACGCCGCCCTGGCTAACATCCAGGCTGGCAAATTCGTGACGCTGGCCGTGGGTTCGGGCACGCGTTCGCCGATCCTGCCCAACGTGCCGACCACGGTCGAGGCCGGCGTGGCGGATTCCTCCTACAATTTCTGGGTCGGGATGCTGGCGCCGGCCAAGACGCCGCGCGACGTCGTCAACCGGCTGAATCAGGAGACCGTGAAGGCCCTGGAGTCGGCTGACCTGAAGGAGCGGATGCAGAAGCTGGGTGCCGCGACCTGGCCGATGAAGCCCGAGGAGTTCGACGCCTACATCAAGGCTGAGCTCACAAGCACGGCCGACATCGTCAAGGCGGCGAAGATCGAACTGAACTGACGCTTGTAAACGGCGGCCCGGGTTTTCCCGGGCCGCTTTTCATTTCCGCCGCAGGGTTCACGGCCACGCGATGACCCACGAGATCCAGATCCTCACGCCGGAATTTGGCCTTTGCGTGATGGGCAACGCGCCGGTGGAGAAGCTCTACACCGGCACGCGCTGGTCGGAAGGCCCGGTCTATTTCCGGGACACCGATCAGCTGATCTGGAGCGACATTCCCAACAACCGCATGCTGCGCTGGACGCCGGACGGCAACGTCTCGGTCTTCCGCCAGCCCTCGAACTTCAGCAACGGCAACACCCGCGACCGCGAGGGCCGGCTGCTGACCTGCGAGCACGGCACGCGGCGCCTGACCCGCACCGAGCTCGACGGCACCATCACCGTGCTGGCCGACAGCTATAAGGGCAAGCGGCTGAATTCGCCCAATGACGTCGTGGTAAAGTCCGACGGCACGATCTGGTTCACCGACCCGCCCTACGGAATCATTACAGACTACGAAGGCTACAAGGGGCCGCAGGAACAGGCGGGCTGCAACGTCTACCGCCTCGATCCGGCGTCGGGGACGCTCGATGTGGTGGCTGACGATTTCGGCAAGCCGAACGGCATTGCCTTCTCGCCGGATGAGAAACACCTCTACGTCGCTGACACATCGGGCTCGCACGACCCCAAGGGCAACCGCCATATCCGCCGCTTCGACGTGGTGGACGGCAAGCAGCTGAGCGGGAGTCAGATATTCGCGGAGCTCAAGGAGGGCTTCTTCGACGGGTTCCGCCTCGACACCGACGGGCGGGTGTGGACCAGCGCCCATAAAGGCGTGAACTGCTACGCCCCGTCGGGTGCGCTCCTGGGCAAGATCATCATCGGCGAACTGGTGTCGAATGTCTGTTTCGGCGGGCCCCGACGCAACCGCCTGTTCATTACTGCCCTGTCGGGTCTCTTTTCGGTCTACCTCGCCGTCAACGGGGCGCTGCGCCCCTGATTTTCGCTGGCGAATGCCGGCGCCGAGGCTATGATCCGGCTCAATAGAACGGTTTCAGATTTGTCAGTAAGGAGTTGCTTGAATGGTTGATGTCGTCGGTTATCGGCGCGAGATACCGGGTACCCAGCCGGCCCATCTCTTCCCCGACTACAAGTCGACGGTGAAGCGGGCGCCGGGCAAGCCACTCATCCAGATTCCCCATACCCTGACCGAGGTGACCGGGCCGCTATTCGGGCACAACAAGCTTGGTCCCAACGACGCCGACCTGACCAAGCAGTGCGCAGGAGCGCCGATCGGCGAGCGCATGATCCTGTCGGGGCGGGTGCTCGACGGGGATGGCAAGCCCGTGCCCAACACGCTCGTCGAGCTCTGGCAGTGCAATTCCGCTGGCAAGTACCATCATCCGGTCGATACGCATGATGCGCCGGTGGACCCGAACTTTACCGGCGCCGGCCGCGCCTTAACCAACGACAAGGGCGAGTACCGTTTCGTCACCATCCGGCCGGGTGAATACCCGTGGGGCAATCACTACAACGCCTGGCGTCCGGCCCACATCCATCTCTCCCTCTTCGGACCCAGTTACCTGACCCGACTGGTGACGCAGATGTATTTCCCGGGCGACCCGCTGCTGCCGCTCGATCCGATCTTCAACTGCATCCCGGACGAAGCGGCGCGCAACCGCCTGATCTGCAATTTCGACATCGAGACAACCATCCCGCAGACGGCGCTGGGTTACAAATTCGACATCGTGCTGCGCGGCCGCGCGGCCACGCCGATGGTGGACTGATCCATGACCAAGCTCGTTCCCACCGGCTCGCAGACCGTCGGGCCCTACCTCCATGTCGGTTTGACATGGCTGACCACCCAGGACATCGCCGGCACCGCCGGCGGGCGGCGGATCCGTGTCACCGGCAAGCTCGTCGATGGCGATGGCGCCGTTGTGCCGGATGCCATCGTCGAGGTCTGGCAGGCCAATCCGATGGGCAAATACGCCCATCCCGAGGACAAGCAGGACAAGCCGCTCGACGATGCCTTCAAAGGCTGGGGCCGCTGCCCGACCGACAAGGACGGAATGTTCGAGTTCACCACCCTGAAACCCGGCCCGGTGCCGGGCCCGGGCAACTCGCTGCAGGCGCCGCATCTGGCCATCACCATCTTCATGCGCGGCCAACTCAAGCACCTTTACACGCGCATGTACTTCGCCGACGAAGCGGAGAATGCCAACGATCCGGTCCTCAATCTCGTGGAGGATAGGGCGCGGCGCGACACGCTGATCGCCAAGAAGGACGGCGAGGGGCGCTATCGCTGGGATATCGTGCTGCAAGGCAAGAACGAGACCGTTTTCCTCGATTGCTGAGCAGCCGCGCCGTTGGCGGATACGGAGAGCGTCAGGACCCATGACACTGCTCGGGCCGCTATTCGCGCCGGACGAGGTTCGCGACGTCTTCTCGGACCGCGCCTGCCTGCAGGCCATGCTCGACGTCGAGGCGGCGCTGGCGCGCGCCGAGGCGACGGCCGGGGTCATTCCCAGGGCGGCGGCGCCGGCCATCCAGGCCAAATGCCGCGCCGAGTTGTTCGATCTCGAGGCGATCGCCAAGGCCGCCCCCAACGGCGGCAACCTGGCGATTCCGCTGGTCAGGCAGCTCACCGCCCTGGTGAAGACGGACGACGCCGAGGCGTCGCGCTTCGTCCATTGGGGGGCGACCAGCCAGGACATCATCGATACGGGGCTGGTGCTGCAGCTGCGCGCCTTCCTGCCGCTGCTTGAGAAAGACCTGGCGCGCTTGAGCGAGGCGCTCGCGGCTCTCGCCAGGAAACACAAGGACACGCCCGAGGTCGGCCGCACCTGGCTGCAGCAGGCGTTGCCGGTGACCTTCGGCTTGAAGGCGGCGGGCTGGCTCGACGGGATCGAGCGCCAGCGCGGGCGTCTCGCCGAGCTGAAGGCGCGGCTGTTCGTCGTGCAGTTCGGCGGGGCGGCGGGGACCTTGGCGGCGCTGGGGCCGAAGGGCCTGGACGTGGCGTCGGCCCTGGCCGGCGAGCTCAAACTGGCTCTGCCCGATATGCCCTGGCACGGCCAGCGCGACCGCTTCGCGGAAGCCGGCGCGACCTTCGGCCTGATCATCGGTTCATTGGCGAAGATGGCTCGCGACGTGTCGCTGCTGATGCAGACCGAAATCGGTGAGGTACAGGAGCCGGCGGGCGAGGGGCGGGGCGGCTCGTCGACCATGCCGCACAAGCGCAACCCCGTGGCTAGCGCCTCGGTGTTGGCGGCGGCGACGCGCGCGCCCGGTCTTGTGGCGACCCTGCTGCAGGCCATGGCGCCGGAGCATGAGCGCGGCCTGGGCGGCTGGCAGGCGGAATGGGTGGTCCTGCCGGAGCTGGCCGTGCTGGCCGGCGGGGCGGCGCGCACCATGGGCGAGACCATGGAAGGGCTGGAGCTCAATGCCGGTCGTATGGCCGAGAATCTCGAGTGCACGCAAGGCCTGGTCCTGGCCGAGGCGGTGCAGATGGCGCTGGGCGCCAAGATTGGCCGCGACGTGGCCCATGACCTGATCGAGAAGGCCAGCCGCCGGGCGCTGGCCGAGGGCCAGCATCTGCGCGACGTCTTGACCGCGGACCCGGCCGTGACCCAGCATCTGGCGAAAGCCGAGATCGGGCGCCTGCTCGATGCCAGGAACTACCTGGGCCAGGCGGCCGCGCTCGTCGAGCGCGTCCTGGCCGCGAAGAAATAAAGGGAGAAGACCAGTGCCTCATGTCCAAGCCGATGGCGCCAAGATCAACTACCGCTTCGACGGCGACGAGAAGAAGCCCGTGCTCGTGCTGTCGAACTCGCTCGGCACCAACTACACGATGTGGGACGACCAGATCCCGGCCTTTACCCAGCACTTCCGCGTGCTGCGCTACGACCAGCGCGGCCATGGCGGCTCGGACGTGACGCCGGGTCCGTACTCGATCGAAAGGCTGGGCAGGGATGTCGTGGCCCTGCTCGACGGGCTGAAGATCGACAAGGCCAATTTCCTCGGCCTGTCGATGGGCGGCATGACCGGCATGTGGCTGGGCTACAGCGCCGGCAAGCGCTTCGACAAGCTCATCCTGAGCAACACCTCTGGTCACACCACCATGCCTGACGCCTGGACCCAGCGTATCGCCTCGGTCAAGAAGGACGGCATGGAGGCGCTGGCCGCCACCTTGCCGGAGCGCTGGTTCACCGAGGGCTTCCGCAAGTCCAATCCCCAGGCCGTGGCGCGCATCATCGGGCTGGCGGCCAAGACCAGTGCCGCCGGCTATATCGCCTGCTGCGAGGCGATCCGCGAGATGAACCAGCTCGATGCGGTCGGCAGGATCGCCAACCCGACCCTGGTCATCGCCGGGGCGAGCGACCCGGCCACGCCGCCGGCCGCCGGCAAGGCGGTCGCCGACCGCATCAAGGGCAGCAAGTATGTCGAGCTGCCGGCGGCGCACCTGGCGAATGTCGAGCTCGGCGAGCGCTACACCAAGACGGTTCTCGACTTCCTCACGGGAGGGAAATGATGGCCGACGACCGGGAGCGCTACGACGCCGGCATGAAGGTGCGCCGGGCGGTGCTCGGCGACGCCCATGTCGATCGCTCGCTGGAGCGCCGCACGCCCTTCAACCAGGAGTTCCAGGATCTCATCACCCGCTACGCCTGGGGTGAGATCTGGACACGGCCGGGCCTGCCGCGGCGCGAGCGGAGCCTGATCGTGCTGGCGCTGATGATCGCCCTCAACCGGGCCGACGAGTTCAAGATGCACGTGCGCGCCGCCTTCAACAACGGTCTGACGCGCGACGACATCAAGGAAGTGATCATGCAATGCGCCATCTACGCCGGCGTGCCGGCGGCGAACTCGGCGTTTCATCAGGCGGAGGAAGTCTTCGCCGCCATGGAGAAGAAATGATGCGTTGGCTGCTCGCTCTCATCCTCGTTGCCCTAGCCGTTCCGGCCGAGGCGCAAACCTACCCGCAGCGCCCGGTGCGCGTGGTGATCGGCTTCGGGCCCGGCGGCGTCGCCGATATCGTCGCCCGCACCGTGGCGCCGAAGCTGACCGAGGCGCTCGGCCAGCAGGTGGTGGTCGAGAACCGCCCGAGTGCCGGTGGCATCGTCGCCGCCGAGACCGTAGCCAAGGCCGAGCCCGACGGCCACACGCTGCTGCTGATCAGCGGCGGCAACGCTGTCAGCGCCTCGCTCTACAAGTCGCTGAGCTATGACCCGATCAACGATTTCGCCATGGTCTCCAGCCTCGGCTTCTTCGACCTCGCCCTGGTCGTCGACCCGTCCTCGCCGATCAAGTCCCTCAAGGACCTGATCCAGGCGGCCAAGGACAAGCCCGGCACGATCAACCTCGGCACCATCGGCATCGGCAGCACCCAGCACCTTTCGGGCGAGCTGTTCAAGAGCATGTCCGGGGCGAACATCGTCATCGTCAACTACCGCAACACGCCCGGCGTGATGACCGCGCTCAAGGGCGGCGAGATCCAGGTAGCCTTCGAGTTCCTGGCGCCGCTCGCCGGCCAGATCAAGCAGGGCGGGGTGCTGGCGCTCGGCGCCACCAACAGCAAGCGCTCGGCCATGCTGCCCGAGGTCCCGACCATCAGCGAGAGCGGCCTGGCTGGCTACGAGGCGACCTCGTGGAACGGCATCGCGGCGCCCGCCAGGACGCCGGCCGCCGTGATCCGCCGGCTCAACCAGGAGCTGGTCAAGATCGCCGACATGCCCGACGTCAAGGCGCGCCTGCTCGAGCTCGGCGTCGAGGCGCGCGGCAGCACGCCGGAATGGCTGCGCGACTACTTCCTCGCCGAATCGAAGAAATGGGGCCAGGTGATCGAGCGCGCCGGCATCGAGAAGCAGTGAAGTCCTGCCAGCCGCCGGTCGCCCATCCGCGCAAGCCCCGCTACAAGCCGCCGGAAGGGGCCTGCGACGCGCATTGCCACGTCTTCGGGCCCGCCGACCGGTTCCCTTACGCGCCGGACCGCAGCTACACGCCGCCCGACGCCGGCAAGGAGCGGCTGCGCGCGCTGCATGATCATCTGGGGATCGAGCGCGCGGTGATCGTGCACGCCAGCTGCCACGGCACCGACATGGCCGTGACCCTCGACGCCATCGCCAGCAGCGGCGGCCGCTACAAGGGCGTGGCCGTGGTCGACGGCTCGATCAGCGACAAACAGCTCGAGGCGCTGGCCAAGGGCGGCATCTGCGGCATCCGCTTCAACTTCGTCGCCCATCTGGGCGGCATGCCCGACCTCGACGTCTTCGACCGCATGCTGGAGCGCATCGCGCCGCTGGGCTGGCATGTGGTGCTGCATCTCGATGCCCAGGACATTCCGGAGCACGCCGTGCGCATCGCCCGCATCAAGGTGCCCTTCATCATCGACCATATGGGCCGGGTGCAGGCCAAGAATGGCCTCGACCAGAAGCCGTTCCAGACCCTGCTCGAGCTGATGAAGAACCCCAATGCCTGGGTGAAGATCTGCGGGCCGGAGCGCTGCTCGTCGTCTGGGCCGCCGTTCCGCGACGCGCTGCCCTTCGCCAGGCGCCTGGTCGAGGCGGCGCCCGACCGCATCCTTTGGGGCACGGACTTCCCGCATCCCAATATCGCCGGCACGATGCCGGACGACGGGGACCTGGTCGATCTCTTCGCTGAAGCCGTCACCGACGAGGCTTTGCGCAAGCGGATCCTCGTCGACAACCCGGCTCGGCTCTACTTCTCCTAAGGGTGTAGCCATGACCATCTCCATCGCCTTCATCGGCTTCGGTGAAGCCGGGCAGCACATCTCCCGTGGGCTGCGCGGCGCCAATTCGGGGCCGATCCGCTGCTATGACATCCTGTTCGACAAAGGAGGCGAGGGCGCCGAGCGCATCCGCAGCCGCGCGCAGGAGATCGGCGTCACGGCCTGTGCGACGCAGGCGGAAGCGGTGAAGGGTGCGTCCGTGGTGTTCGCGGCGGTCACAGCCTCCTCCGCCAACGCGGCGGCCTCCGCCACTGCGCCGGCCCTGGTCGCCGGACAGTACTATGTCGACATCAACTCCTGCTCCCCGGCGGTGAAGCGCCAGAACGCCACCGTGGTCGACAAGGCCGGCGCGCGTTTCGTCGAATCGGCGGTCATGGAATCCGTGCCGCCGCACGGCCACAAGGTGCCGATGCTGCTGGCCGGCGCTCATTCAGCGGCGCTGGTCGAGTTGCTCAAGCCGCTGGGCATGCGGGTCGAGGCGGTGGGCGAGACGGTGGGACAGGCCTCCTCGGTCAAGCTGCTGCGCAGCATCCTGATCAAGGGGCTCGAATCCCTGATGCTCGAATCGCTCTACGTCGCCTCGAATCTCGGTGTCGCCGACCGCGTGCTGGCCTCGATCCAGGAGACCTATCCGCAGATGGACTGGCAGAAGACGGCCGACTACCTGGTCGGTCGCACGGCGCAGCACGGTGTGCGGCGCGAAGCCGAGATGCGCGAGGCGGCGCGCATGCTGCGCGACGTCGGTTTCGAGCCGATCATGGCCGAGGCCATCGCCAACCGCATCGGCTGGTGCGCCAAGACGCTGGCCGGCCACAAGTGGGAGTCGACCCCCAAGGCCGCCGAGGTCTTCAAGGCGCTCGACACCCGGGTCGCCAAGCGCCCGGCCGCCTGATTTTTCTAGGTAGCGCTTCCGGGGGTGAGCTTGCGCTGCACGCGGCCGTCGAAACGCGCCACGTTGACCACCACGCGTTGATGCGTGCCGTCGCCGATCGGCTCGCGCTCGTCTCGCACCGCGACCCTGAAAGTGAGGGTGCGGCCCTCGACCGCGATGAGCTCGGCCGTCGCCTGTACCTTCATGCCGACCGGCGTCGCGGCGAAATGGCGCACGTCGAGATGAATGCCGAGGCTCTGATGCCCCGGCGGCAGCAGGTGCTCCACCGTGGCCAGCGCCGCGGCTTCGATGACATTGATCATCACCGGCGTGGCCAGGACGGCCACCATGCCGCTGCCCACCCGTGGGGCGGTGTGTTCGGCGCCGACCAGCAGATCGGAGGTGCCGACGAGGCCGGGTTTCAGAGTCGAGAGATCGATCATGCGGGCACTATAACCGGCTGATTTGGCGCCCGGCAGGCTTTATCGCCTGTCGGGGAGAGGGTAGGGTGGTGCGCTAAGGGAGAAGCAAAACACAAATGGACGACAGCAAGAACAAGCCGCCGCACGGCCTTTCCACCCGCCTGGTCAGCTACGGCGACCGCGCTTTTTCGCTCTATATGCGCCGCTCTTTCGCCAGCTCGATGGGCTACCTGCCCGCGACCCTGTCGAAGCCAGTGATCGGCATCGCCAACTCGGTCAGCGGTTTCAACAACTGCCACCGCCACTTCCCGGAGCTGCTGGAAGCGGTGAAGCGCGGCGTGCTGCAGGCTGGCGGCCTGCCCATCGACTTCCCGACTGTCTCGCTGGGCGAGGCCTTCCTCAACCCGACCAGCCTCATGTTCCGCAACCTGATGGCCATGGACGTGGAGGAGATGGTCCGCGCCCAGCCCATGGATGCCGTGGTGCTGATGGGCGGCTGCGACAAGACCGTACCCGCGCAGCTCATGGGCGCCATTTCGGCCAACATGCCGGCGATCTATCTCGTGGGCGGGCCGATGATGACCGGCCGTCACAAGGGCGAGCGTCTGGGTGCGTGTACCGACTGCCGCCGCTTCTGGGCAAGCTACCGGGCCGGCAAGGTCAGCGCGGAGGAGATCGAAGTGGTCGAAGGCCGCCTGGCCACGACTGCCGGCACCTGTGCCGTGATGGGCACGGCCAGCACCATGGCCTGCATCACCGAGACGCTGGGCATGATGCTGCCCGGCACGGCGGCGATCCCGGCCGTGCATGCCGACCGCCTGCGCGCGGCGGAAGCGACGGGCATCGAGGCGGTGCGCCTGTCCCAGAGCAAGATCACCCCGGACAAGATCATCACCAGGAAGTCCGTCGAGAACGCCATCCGCTGCCTCATGGCCCTGGGCGGCTCGACCAATGCGGTGATCCATCTGACCGCCGTGGCCGGCCGTGCGGGCATCGACATTCCGCTGCCCTGGCTCAACGAGATCAGCGACACGACACCGGTGCTGGTCAACCTCAAGCCGACCGGCTCGCATTACATGGAAGATTTCAACGCCGCGGGCGGCATGAGTGCAGTTTTGCATGAGCTCAAGCCGCTGCTGCACTTGGACTGCCTGACCGTCACGGGCCAGACCCTGGGCGAGCGGATCGACGCCGACACCGACCCTTACGTCGACCGGACGGTGATCCGCTCGATGGCCGAGCCGGTGGAGCCACTGGGCGGCCTGGTCTCGCTGTTCGGCACCCTGGCTCCCCAGGGCGCCATCTTCAAGCGCTCGGCTGCCGATAAGACGCTGTTCGAGACAGAAGGGCGGGCGGTGGTGTTCTCCTCGCTCGACGACCTCGCGGCGCGCATCGACGATGACAGTCTTGATGTGAACGCCAACGATATCCTGGTGCTGCAGAACGCAGGCCCGATCAGCGGCACCGGCATGCCCGAGGCCGGCTACCTGCCGATCCCCGGCAAGCTCGCCCGCGCGGGGGTCAAGGACATGGTGCGCATCTCCGACGCGCGCATGAGTGGTACGGCTTTCGGCTCCATCGTGCTGCATGTGACGCCGGAGGCGGCGGCCGGCGGGCCGCTGGCGCTGGTGCGCAACGGCGACCGCATCCGCCTCAGCATCAAGGACAAGAAGCTGGACCTGCTGGTCGATCCGGCCGAGCTGGCCAAGCGCAAGGCGGTCTGGGAGAAGGAAGCCGCCAAGAAGGTCCAGCCGACACGCGGCTACCAGCAGCTCTACCAGCAGCACGTGCTGCAGGCCGACAAGGGCTGTGACTTCGATTTCCTGCGCGCGGGGGGCAAATAGCCATGGCGGAGATGCTGCTCGAAGCCTCGGACCTGCACACCTATTACGGGCCGAGCCATGTGCTGCGCGGCATCAGCCTGAATGTGCGCCGGGGCGAGGCGATCAGCCTGATGGGCCGCAACGGCATGGGCAAGACCACGACCCTGCGCAGCCTGGTCGGCCTGACCGCGCCGCGCCGCGGCAAGGTGGCGCTCTGCGGCCGCGAGATCACCGGCCGGCCGACGCACGAGATCGCCCGCCTGGGCATCGCGCTGGTGCCCGAAGGGCGCGGCATCTTCCCCAATCTGCGGGTGCGCGAGCAACTCATCATGGCGGCGCGGCCGGGCACGGACGGGCGGCAGGACTGGACGCTCGAGCGGGTGATCGGTCTGTTCCCGCGCCTGGCCGAGCGGGCCGAGAATTACGGCAACCAGCTTTCCGGCGGCGAGCAGCAGATGCTGACCATCGGCCGGGCGCTGATGACCAACCCGGACCTGCTGATGCTCGACGAGGCGACCGAGGGCCTGGCGCCGCTGGTGCGCAAGGAGATCTGGCGCGTCATCCAGCTGATCAAGGCCGCGGGGATCGCCACCATCATCGTCGACAAGGACATCAAGGCCCTGAGCACGATCAGCGACCGCAGCCTGGTCATCGCCAAGGGCCGCATCGTCTTCGAAGGCCCGACCGCCGATCTCGTCGCCCAGCCGGAGATCACGGCGAAGTACCTGGGGGTCTAGCCGGGGGCTTTTGGGGGAAGGCATGATGAAAGCACTTGTCGTCTTCGTGCTGGCCATGGGACTCACGGCCTGCATCGTCCTGCAGCACGATATGTCGGACCTCAACCCGCGCGCTCCGGACCCTCCGGAGGAGAAGATCGCCGGCTCCTATGTAGTGGCGTTGGTTGGCAACCTCGACCAGCCTGTCAAATCGGCGATGATCAACAAGGCCTACAATCCATACTTTGCAGCCCGTTTGAACAGGCCTTCGTCGGAAACGACGATTGCCGTGGGTGAGCCGTTGCGCAAGACGATGATCGGCGCCTTTCGGGATGCCATGTCCAACCCGCAATTTGTGAGCAGTGAGGCCGAAGCCCGCTCGGCCGTGGGATCGGGCAGGGGAGCGATCATCATCGCTTTCATGTCGGGAAATTCCCAGGCCAGCAAGCAGGAAGGACAAGGCCTCATGAACGTCACCAGCTCGGCCGTCATTACCCTGCTCGGGAATGCGACCGTCATCCGTCCCGATGGCAAGGAGGAGACGGTTCCTTTTTCCGCCGTCGGCAACCACTCGAATACGACCCGCGGTTTCGATCAGGATCTGCCCGCCACCAGGACGGCCGCTGAATCTGCCGTGACCATTTTCGCCCGCAAGGCTGTCGCCACCGCACAATACGCCCTGGCGAGGTTGGGCTCCTGAAGCCGCCACGCCGATCTGCGCGTAACCGATAGTCGCCCGACAAGGGCCCGGGCGAGGTTCTGCCTCGTGGTTCCCGGGGGACCGATGAAGCGGGCGGGTCTAATCGTTGTTCTGGTGCTGCTCGGCGGCTGCGCTCCGAGCGTTAGCGGTTTCAATCCGCCGGCCGTCACCCCGGCCGAGCGGGTTCCTGGCAATGCCCAGCATCAGGCTTTTGACTCCAGCCGCAACATGACGGCCGCGAAAACCACGACCGAGGAGGCAATGGCGCGCTTTGCCGCCAGTGCCGTGTCAGCCATCGCCCTGGCCCGCAGATCCAACGCCATCGCGCCGGTCTCCGATCGCTGAGCCGGAAAAGAAAACGGCGGCCGGGTTGATCCGGCCGCCGTCTCAGTCAGGTTCTCTTCCTTACTCCCCGCCGCCGGCGTCGAAGCCTGCGGCCTTGAGTCCCGCCAGGCGGGCCGTCTGCCAATGCTTGGCAAAGGCCGCCTCGTCCGACGGAGCGCCACGGCCGGCCGCGGTCCAGGCCTGAGCCAGGGTGTCCTGGCGCTTGATCAGCTTGTCGTTATGCGCCTGGTACTCGGGCTTCCAGACGTTGATCTCCTTGTAGTAGCGGATGGCGCCCTCGTGGAAGGGCACGACCCAGTCGAAGACCTGGCGCTTGAGCTCCCAGCCGACATTGCCGGGGGCGGCGGCCTTGTAGTCGTCGTAGTAAGCGAACATCGCCTTGGTCATGTTGTAGACGAGGTCGGCGTTCTGCTTTTCGTAAGCGATGAGGATCGGGTAGGGGTAGGTCGCGGCCTCGACCGGATTGTCCTTCGACATCGCTGCGCCCTCGGTGCCCATGAAGGGCACGAAGAACGGCGCGATCTTCTTGACCCGCTCCCAGCCGGCCTTGTCCTTGTGATCCATGGTCGGGTACTGGATGCCGCGCGCCGACGAGGCGAGCTGATAGAGCGGCCCGGAGATGCTCGAGGCGAAGGCCGCGTCGACCTGGTTGTTGATCATGCCGGTCATGGCGGCGCCGAAGCCGCCGAACTCGACCTTCTGCACGTCGTTCCAGGTCAGGTTGGCGAAGGCGAGCAGCGCCGTAATGTTCTGGTTGAGCGAGGGAGCGCCGACCACCCAGGCCACGCGCTTGCCCTTGAGGTCGGCCATGGTTTTGATATTGGCGTCCTTGGCCGTGGTGATGGTCAGGAGCTGATCGGAGTTGTTGAGCAGCAGCATGCGCAGGCGTTGCGGGCCCCATTCCTTGGCGCCGAAATCATCCAAGCCTTCCTGCGCCAGGTAGGAACCGCCGACCCCGTTGGCGGAGAAATGCACCTTGTCCTCGCGCAGCGGCAGGTTGCGCGACACGTCGTTCTTGCCGGGCAGGACGCGCAGATTGACGTTGGCCTTGTTCTTGAGCGCGTTGCCGATGGCCACCGCCTGGTTGTAGCCGCCCGAGCCGACGTCGTAGGCGGTCCAGGCCAGCGTGTCCGGCAGCTTGACGGTCTGCTGTGCCGCCACCGGTGCCGCGATGAGCGCTCCGCCAAGAGCCAGGGGCAGCGCGTATTTGAGCAGTGTCATTGTCATGGTGTCCTCCTCCCTCGAAAACAGTTGATCCACGTTATTCCGCCGATGGGACGGTCGCAACCGCCGGGCGCCGGGCGCGCAGCAGCATGATGGCCGGCACGCCGACCGCCATGGCCAGCAGCGCCAGTTCGATATGGCTCAGGCCGACCCCGGTTCCTCCCGGCACCGCAAACAACAGGCCGGAGGCAAACAGAAGCACGCGCGCCAGAATGCCGCGGGCAGAATCCTCGGCTGGCCCGACACCGACGAGATAGCCCTGGATCGCGGCGCCGATAAACAGGATGCCGATGACCGCCGTGACCGTGACGATGATGATCTCCTCGAACGGCCCGCGCAGGATAAGTGCCGGATTGAGTACGAAGAAGAACGGCACGAAGTACATGACGCTGCCCATGCGCATCGCCTCGAAACCCACGGCGAAGGGACTGCAGCGCGCGATCGGGGCGGCGGCAAACGAGGCCAGGGCCACCGGCGGGGTGATGAACGAAACCATGCCCCAGTACATGATGAAGAGATGGACCGCCAACGGATCCATACCGGCCTTGACCAGCGGCGGCGCCAGCACGATGGCGAGGAAGATGTAGCAGGCGGTGACCGTCATCCCCATGCCGAAGATGAAGCTGGTGATGGCACCCATGACGAGCAGGACGAACGGCGCGTTGCCGGCGAGATAGACCAGGTCGTTGGCCAGCGTGCCGGCGAGGCCCGTGACCGAGAAGGCGCCGATGATAAAGCCGACGCCGGCCAGGATGGCGACGATCTCGGCCAGGCCGCGGCCCGTCGACGCCAGGTAGTCCAGAAAGCGCGCCAGGTTCATGCGGTGGCGCGGCAGGCACTGGTTGATAACCAGCAGCAGGCCGGTGGCATAATAGGGCGCCAGTGCCTCCAGGCTCTCGTTGATCATCAGATAGACCAGCACGGCGAAGACCGCGATGTAGACCCAGCCTTCGCGCAAGGTCGCACCCAGCCGGGGCAGCTCCTCGCGCGTCAAGCCGCGCAGGCCGCGCCGCGCTGCGTAGGCGTCGACTTGGACCATCAGGCCGAAATAGAAGAGCAGAGCGGGGATGGCTGCGGCGAGTGCGATTTCGCCGTAGGAAATCCCCAGGAACGAGGCCATCACGAACGCGGTCGAGCCCATGACCGGCGGCATGAGGACCGCACCGGTCGAGGCCACCGCTTCCACGGCGCCGGCATACTTCGCGGTGAAGCCGGTACGTTTCATGGCCGGGATGGTGACCACGCCGCTCGAGATCACGTTCGAGATGACGCTGCCGCTGATCGAGCCCTGGAGGGCGCTCGACACGATGCCGACCTGTGCCGCGCCACCGCGGATGTGGCCGACCAGGGCAAAGGCGACGTCGTTGAAGAACTTGCCGCCGCCGGTGTGGTTGAGCGCCACGCCGAAGACGATGAAGCCGACGACCAGCTCGCCGAAGGCCCGCATCGGGATGCCGAAGGCGCTCTCGGCGCTCAGCACGTGATAGGCCAGCGTGTCGGGCAGTGTCTGGGCGATGCCGGAGATCGGTCCCAGCATCTTGTCGGCGACGACGGGATAGAGCGATACGATGACGATGATAACGGCGATGGGCAGGCCGCCGGTGCGCCGCACCGCCTCGATGACCAGCAACCAGAGCATTCCGCTCATGACGATGGCGAGCGTCGGCGCGCTATACTCCCAGCCTTGGGCCAGGATGCGCTCCCCGTTCCAGGCGAAGTAGCCGCCGACGATCAGGCACAGCATTGCCGCCAGGAGATCGTACCACGCCATGGAGGTCGCGCGCCGCGAGGTCAGCGGATAGGCGAGGTAGGCCAGGGGCAGCGTGAGCGCCGCCAGCAGGTAGAGATAGCGGTTCTCGATCAGCGTGAACTTGAGGAGGAAGCCGAGGTTCAACAGCTGATTGAGGACGAGGACGTTGATCACCAGCGTCAGCAGCGCGAAGAACCAGAGCAGCGGCCCGCGTAGCTCGCGAAACGGCAGTTCCTCCACCATCTGCTGGTCGGGCGATAGCGGCGACGCAATCGGATCGCTGGCAAGCGCCATATCGGGCGACGTCTCCCTGTTTCCCCGCGTGCTTTCTCTTGCGGCCTCAATTTCGCTGTGCGAAATTGAATTCCGCAGTTATTGACGGCGAGGTTAGGCCGCCTCTAGGATTTTGTAAACCGCCCTCCGGGTCCTGTGGATGATCACCGTTCCGCAAAGCCGCCGCCGCGCTTCCCGTCTGCTGCTGGACGTCGATACGGCGCGCGACCTGGCCGGCGGCAAGACCGGCAAGGACCGGCAGTTCGTCACCGCCTTGGCGCGCGGCCTGGAGATCCTGCGGGCCTTCGTGCCCAATGACGGGCCGCTGGGTAACCAGGAGATCGCCCAGCGCACCGGCCTGCCCAAGCCGACCGTCTCGCGCCTGACCCACACGCTGACCCGCCTGGGCTATCTGAACTATCTCGAGCGGCTGGAGAAGTACCAGCTCGGCACCGCCGTGCTGTCGCTGGGCTATGCCGTGCTGGCCAATCTCGGTATCCGCATGATTGCCCGGCCTTTCATGCAGGAGCTCTCCGACTATGCCGGCGCCTCCGTGTCGCTGGGCAGCCGCGACCGGCTGAACATGGTCTATGTCGAGCATTGCCGGCCCGATGCGCCGATCACCCTGCGGCTCGATCTCGGCTCGCGCATCCCCCTGGCGACGACCGCGATGGGGCGTGCCCTGCTCGCCGCCCTGCCGGAGGACGAGCGCTCCTACCTGATGGAGCACATCGCCGAGGCCGAGCCGAAGCAATGGCCGCGGATCAAGGCGGGCATCGAGCAGGCGGTCGAGGACTACAGGAGCCGGGGTTTCACCCTCTCGGCCGGCGACTGGCAGGCCGATGTGCACGCGGTGGGCGTGCCGCTGAAGCCGCCGGACGGCTCGCCGGTCCTGGCCCTCAACTGTGGCGGGCCGGCCTTTCTTTACGACCGCAAGCGGCTGGTCAGCGAGCTGGGGCCGCGGCTGGTCAACCTGGTACGCAACGTCGAGGCGGCGCTGGGTCGGCAATAGGAAGGGCGACAGTAGCAACAGAGTTCGAATCAAGCGGGGAACCCCGCTGGTGGGAGGATGACGACGATGGCCATGGACAGCGACACGTTTGCTCAGCTGCTCGACACGATCGAGCGTTTCGTGCGCGAGAAGCTCGTGCCGGCGGAGGCGCGCATCGCCGAGGAGGACAAGGTCCCCGACGAGATCCGCCAGGGCATGCGCGAGCTTGGCCTGTTCGGCCTAACCGTGCCGCCCGAATACGGCGGCGTCGGCCTGACCACGACCGAGGAAGTGCAGCTCTTCTTCATCCTCGGCCAGACCTCGCCGGCGATCCGCTCGATCATCGGCACCAACAACGGCATCGGCTCGCAGGGCATCGTGCTCGACGGCACCGAGGAGCAGAAAAATAAATACCTGCCGAAGCTGGCCTCGGGGCAGATGGTCGGCTCCTTCGCCCTCACCGAGCCCGAAGCCGGATCGGACGCCGCCAGCCTGAAGACCAGCGCCAGGCGCGATGGCAACGGCTATGTCTTGAACGGAACAAAGCGTTTCATCACCAATGCGCCGCATGCCGGGCTGTTCACCGTGATGGCGCGCACCGATCCGTCGAAGCCGGGATCGGACGGCATTTCCGCCTTCCTGGTCGAGGCCGGCACGAAGGGCCTGACCATCGGCAAGATCGACAAGAAGATGGGCCAGAAGGGCGCCCACACCGCCGACGTCATCTTCGAGGACTGCAAGGTGCCGGGTGAGGCGCTGCTCGGCGGCAAGGAAGGGCTGGGCTTCAAGACGGCGATGAAGGTGCTCGATCGCGGGCGGCTGAGCATCGCCTCGGTCTGTGTCGGTGTCGCCGAGCGGCTGATCCGCGACAGCGTCAACTACGCGCTCGAGCGCAAGCAGTTCGGCAAGCCGATCGCCGAATTCCAGCTCATCCAGGCCATGCTCGCCGACAGCCAGACGGAATGCTACGCCGCGCGCTCGATGGTCATGGACGCGGCGGTCAAGCGCGACGCCGGGCAGAACGTCAGCATGGAAGCCTCGTGCTGCAAATACTACGCGAGCGAGATGGTCGGCCGGGTGGCCGACCGCGCGGTGCAGATCTATGGTGGCGCGGGCTACATCGCCGATTACGGCGTCGAGCGCTTCTACCGCGACGTGCGGTTGTTCCGGCTCTACGAGGGGACGAGCCAAATCCAGCAGCTGGTGATCGCGCGGCACATGCTGCGCGAGGCCAAGCACGCATGACCCTCACGGCGGCCGATCTTGACGCGCTCCTGGCGTCGCTGCCGCCGCGCCTGTCGCATATCGTGCGGCCATGGGCCACGCGCCGGCCCGACAAGGTGGCGCTGGTCGAGGGCGAGCGGTCCTGGACCTACGGCGCGCTGGCCGGAGTCATCCGCGACACGGCCAGGGGCCTGCGCCAGCTCGGCGTGCGGCCGGGCGACCGCGTCATGGCCGTGGGCGAAAACGGTCTGGTCGTTGCGGCGCTGATCCTGGCGGCGGCGGAGATCGACGCCTGGGCGGTGATCATCAACGCCCGGCTGTCGCCGCGCGAGGTCGACGAGATCATCGCCCACGCCCAGCCGCGGCGGATCCTTTTCGCCGTGTCATCGCCGGAGGCGCAGGCGCATGCGGCTCGCCGCGGCGCCGAGCCCATCGATCTTGGCATCGGCTCTCTGGCCGTGACCCCTCTGGACGAGGCCTCGCGGCCGGAACTGGCGGTCGCCGACGGTGCCAAACAATGCGCCGTGCTGCTCTACACCTCGGGCACCACCGGCCAGCCCAAGGCGGTGATGCTCAGCCATCGCAGCCTGCTCTACATCGCCGCGGTCTCGGCGGGACTGCGGCGGCTGTCGCCCGAGGACCGCTGCTACGGCGTGCTGCCCATCGCGCATGTCTTCGGCCTGGCCTCGGTATTCCTCGGCTCGCTCTATCACGGCAGCACGCTCTACCTGGCGCCGCGCTTCGATCCGGCGGCGGTGCTGCGCTCCCTGGACCACGACCGGCTCACCGTCTTCCAGGGCGTGCCGGCGATGTATGCGCGCCTGCTCGCCTATCTCAAGGAGAAGAACCTGACGCAGGTCGCGCGTCCGGCCTTGCGCTTTCTCTCCTCGGGTGGGGCGGCGCTCGATCTCGCGGTCAAGCACGGGATCGAGCGGCTGTTCGGCCAGCCGCTCTACAACGGCTACGGCCTGACCGAATGCGCGCCGACGATTTCCCAGACCCTGCTCGACCAGCCGCGCGGCGATACCTCGGTCGGTGTCCTGCTGCCGGGTGTCGTCGGCAAGCTCGTCGGCCCCGAGGGGGGTGCGCCCGGCGTGGACGGCGTCGGGGAACTCTCTGTCAAATCCGTCGGCCTGATGCTCGGCTACTACAAGGCGCCCGAGGCCACCGCCGCCACCCTGACCGCCGACGGCTGGTTCCGCACCGGCGATCTCGCCCGTTTCGAAGGCGATCACCTGTTCATCGTCGGCAGGTGCAAAGAACTCATTATCCGTTCGGGGTTTAACGTCTACCCGGCGGAGATCGAGGCGGTGCTCAACGCCCATCCCGACGTCACCCAGTCAGCCGTGGTCGGGCGCACCGTGCCGGGCAACGAGGAGATCGTCGCCTTCGTCCAGCCGGTGCCCGGCCGCAGCGTTTCGGTGAACGATCTCAAGGCTTTCGCCGAGGAGCGGCTGGCCCCCTACAAGCGCCCGCAGGCCATCGTGCTGCTCGATCCTTTGCCGGCCAGCGCCACGGGCAAGATCCTCAAAGGCCGTCTGGCCGAGATGGCCGCTCAATCTGCGTCGGTTTCAGGCGTTTCCGCCCGTTCTGCCTAGAGTTTGAACAACCTTAGGGCGACGCTGCTGCTCAAATATACGGCAAGCCGGGCGAAAATCGGCCTGGGCTCCCGGTTATTGCGGCGCAGCAGTTGGCACGACTCTCGCTTTAGTCCTCGCGCGGGCCTCGCTTTTCAGGGAAACGGCCCGCAATCCCGGGGAAGCTCAAGGAGAAATGCTCGTGTCAAAACTCAATCTGTCGCGGATTTTGGGCGCGGCGACGGTCGCGGCCGGTATCGCCGTCACCCTGCCGGCGCTCGCCCAGCAGCCGCCGATCAAGGTCGGCGTCCTGCACTCGCTGTCGGGAACGATGGCGATCAGCGAAACCACCCTCAAGGACACGGTCCTGATGATGGTGGACGACATCAACAAGAAGGGCGGCCTGCTCGGCCGCAAGGTCGAGGCGGTGGTCGTCGATCCGGCCTCCAACTGGCCGCTCTTCGCCGAGAAGGCGCGCGAACTGATCTCGAAGGAGAAGGTCGACGTGGTCTTCGGCTGCTGGACCTCGGTGTCCCGCAAGTCGGTGCTGCCGGTGTTCGAGGAGCTCAACAGCATGCTCTTCTACCCGGTGCAGTACGAAGGCGAGGAAAGCTCGCGCAACGTGTTCTACACCGGCGCGGCGCCGAACCAGCAGGCCATCCCGGCCGTCGAATACCTGATGGGCAAGGAAGGCGGTGAGGTGAAGCGCTGGGTGCTTGCCGGCACCGACTACGTCTACCCGCGCACGACTAACAAGATCCTCGAGGCGTTCCTGAAGGCGAAGGGCGTCAAGGCCGAGGACATCATGATCAACTACACGCCGTTCGGGCATTCCGACTGGCAGACGATCGTGGCCGACATCAAGAAGTTCGCCTCGGCCGGCAAGAAGACCGCCGTCGTCTCGACGATCAACGGCGACGCCAACGTGCCCTTCTACAAGGAGCTGTCGAACGCCGGCATCAAGGCGTCCGACATCCCCGTCGTCGCCTTCTCGGTCGGCGAGGAAGAGCTCGCGGGTATCGACACCTCGAACCTCGTCGGCCATCTCGCCGCCTGGAACTACTTCCAGTCGGTCAAGAACCCGACCAACGACGCCTTCATCAAGCAGTGGCAGGCCTACATCAAGAACCCGAAGCGGGTGACCAACGACCCGATGGAAGCCACCTATATCGGCTTCAAGATGTGGGCGCAGGCTGTCGCGCAGGCGGGCACGACCCAGGTCGATGCCGTCCGCCAGGCGATGTACGGCCAGAAAGTCACGGCGCCGTCGGGCTTCGTGTCGGTGATGAACACCAATCACCATCTGTCGAAGCCGGTCTATATCGGCGAGATCCGTCCGGACGGCCAGTTCAACACCGTCTGGAAGACGCGCGGTCCGATCAAGGCCGACGCCTGGTCGAAGTTCATCCCGGAGAGCGCCAAGCTCACCGCGGATTGGAGCTTCCCCTGGGTGTGCGGCAACTGCCCGGCACCGAAGTACCGGGGCCTCTGAGTCCAGTCTGACGAGAGGGCCGTCCGCCTCGGCGGGCGGCCCTTTTTCTCACCCAACGGCACGATCCAACAGAATGCCGATCCGCCTGCTCAAACTCCTCGCCATCGTGGCTCTTCTCCTGCTTCCGCTCACCGCCGGGGCACAGGAGCTCAAGGACCTGATCGCCGGCCTGGGCGAGCCGGATCCCAAAACAGCCATCGAGGCGCTCGCCACCAACGACGATCCCAAGGCCAAGGCCGCTCTGCAGGCGCTGGCTGCCGGGACCCTCTTCCGCCGCCTGTCCGACAGCGCCGTGATCATCGGCGAGAAGGACGGCGAGATGGTCGTGGTCACCAACGCCGCCAGCGGCGAAATCGAAGACATGGCCAAGCCCGAGGAGCTCGAGCTCATCGAGGCCGATGCCGCCGTCAAGGCGCTGCTCGAAAGCGCCGGCGCAACCGCCGAGAAAGCCGACGACACGCCGCTCGACTTCGCCGGCGCCGTCAAGGCGCTCAACGCCGATTCATTCGCCCAGAAGGGCAAGGCCATCGAGCGTCTGAGCGCACTGGCCGACGGCCGCGCCATCCGGGTGCTCGAGGCGCTGGCCGAGGGCCGCCTGTTCATCCGCCGCTCCGACGGCGCCACCGTCATCGGCGACCGCAGCGGCAACGACGTCCGCCTGACCCTGGCGACGACGCTGGAGGCGGCGGGTATCGTCGCGCCCTCGGCGGTCGAGCCGGTGGTCATCAACAACAACCTGCGCAACAGCATCCGTGAGCTGGTCGGCCGCCTCGGCCTGCTGAGCCCCGATTCCGCGCAGCGCCGACGCGCCGCCGACGCGCTGATCGGTGCTGCGAACAGCCAGTCCGCCGGCTTGCTGCGCGAAGCCCACGGCAAGGAGCGCGAGCCCAGCATCAAGGCGGTGATGGGGCTGGCCCTGGCCGCCGCCGACCTGGTGGAGGGCGACAAGGCACAGCGCCTGGCTGCGGTCGAAATCCTCAAGGGCTTTACCGATCTGCGGGTGCGCTCGCTGCTGCAGAACCGCTCGGCCGCCGAAAGCGATCCCGAGGTCCGGGCCGCCATCACCACCGCTTTCAACGCCGTCCAGCACAAGCTGATGCTGATCGGCTGGGCCGCCAATATCTTCCAGGGCATCAGCCTGGGGAGCGTCCTGCTGCTCGCCGCCATCGGTCTCGCCATCACCTTCGGTGTCATGGGCGTGATCAACATGGCGCATGGCGAAATGATCATGCTCGGGGCCTATTCGGCCTTCGTCGTGCAGGAGGTGTTCCGCGCCTTCCTGCCGCCGGCGCTGATCGATCTCTACCTCATCGTCGCCATCCCGGTCGGCTTTCTGGTCGCGGGCGCCTTCGGCATTGCGCTGGAGCGCGGCGTCATCCGCTTCCTCTACGGCCGGCCGCTGGAGACGCTGCTCGCCACCTGGGGCATCAGCCTGATCCTCCAGCAGATGGTGCGCTCGATTTTCGGCTCGCCCAACCGGGAGGTCGCCAACCCGTCCTGGATGACCGGCGGCTTCGACGTCGTCGGCGGCTTCAGCGTCACCTGGAACCGGCTCTACATCATCATCTTCTGCTTCGCCGTGCTCGGCGTGATCGCGCTCATTTTGCAGCGCACGGCCTTCGGCCTGCACATGCGGGCCGTGACCCAGAACCGCGACATGGCCTCGGCCATGGGCATCCCGACGGCGCGTATCGATGCGCTGACCTTCGGCCTGGGCTCGGGCATTGCCGGCATGGCCGGGGTGGCGCTGAGCCAGATCGGCAATGTCAGCCCCAATCTGGGGACGTTCTACATCGTCGACAGCTTCATGGTCGTGGTCTTCGGCGGCGTCGGCAACCTGCTCGGCACGCTGGTCGGCGCCATGACCCTGGGCATCGTCAACAAGTTCCTCGAGCCGTTCGCCGGCGCCGTGCTCGGCAAGATCGCCGTGCTGGTGTTCATCATCCTGTTCATCCAGAAGCGGCCACGCGGGCTCTTTGCCCTGCGCGGTCGCGCGGCGGAGGGCTGAGATGACGCCCTTCGCCTCGGTGCTCGGCCCGCGCGGCTGGGCCGCCTTCCTGGGCATTGGCCTGGTCCTGCTGGTCGGCGTGCCGATCCTCAACCTGCTGCCGGCGTCCTCGCCGTTCCACATCCCCAACTATCTCGTGCCGCTGCTCGGCAAGTACGCCTGCTACGCCATCCTGGCGCTGGCCATGGACCTCGTCTGGGGCTACGCCGGCATCCTCAGCCTGGGCCACGGCGCCTTCTTCGCGCTCGGCGGCTACTGCATGGGCATGTATCTGATGCGCCAGATCGGCACGCGCGGTGTCTACGGCCATCCGGTGCTGCCCGACTTCATGGTCTTCCTCAACTGGAAGGAGCTGCCCTGGTACTGGCACGGCTTCGACTGGTTCATCTTCGCCGCTTTCATGGCGCTGGCCGTGCCCGCACTCCTCGCTTTCGTCTTCGGCTGGTTCGCCTTCCGCAGCCGCGTCACCGGCGTCTATCTCTCGATCATCACCCAGGCGCTGACCTTCGCCCTGCTGCTCGCTTTCTTCCGCAACGACATGGGTTTCGGCGGCAATAACGGCCTGACCGACTTCAAGGATATCCTGGGCTTCGAGATGCAGGCCCCGGCCACCCGCCGCGGCCTCTATGTCGCCTCGATCCTGGCGCTCGGCCTCAGCTTCCTGGCCTGCCGGGTGATCGTCACCTCGCGGCTGGGCAAGGTCCTGCTGGCGGTGCGCGACGCCGAGAGCCGCGTGCGCTTCCTCGGCTACTCGGTGACCAACGCCAAGCTCTTCGCCTTCACCGTGTCGGCCATCCTCGCCGGCTTGGCCGGCGCGCTCTACGTGCCGCAGGTCGGCATCATCAATCCCAGCGAATTCTCGCCGGCCAATTCGATCGAGATTGCCATCTGGGTCGCCGTCGGCGGCCGCGGCACGCTGGTGGGGGCCATCCTGGGCGCCGGCCTCGTCAACTGGTTCAAGACCTGGCTGACGGGTGCTGCGCCCGAGATCTGGCTCTTCTTCCTCGGCGCGCTCTTCATCCTCGTGACCCTGGCCATGCCGGCCGGCGTCATCGGCCTGGCCAAGCAGCTGCGCCGCAAGCGGCCGCCGGCCGCCGCGGGAGCACCAGCCGAATGAACGTCACCAGTCTCGCCCTCAAGCAGCCCGTTCCCGAGGTGACCCGTGCGCCGTCGCGGGCGCTGGCGACCTCGGCCGACACGCTGCTTTACCTCGATGGCGTGACCGTCAGCTTCGACGGCTTCAAGGCGCTCAACAACCTGTCGCTGGTCATCGACCGTGGCGAGCTGCGCACCATCATCGGCCCGAACGGGGCCGGCAAGACGACCATGATGGATGTCATCACCGGGAAGACCAAGCCGGATACCGGCACGGTGGTGTTCGGCGCCAACGTCGACCTGACCAAATTGGACGAGACGGCCATCGCCAATCTCGGCATCGGCCGCAAGTTTCAGAAGCCCACGGTGTTCGAGAACCTGACCGTGTTCGAGAACCTGGAGCTGGCGCTCAAGGGTGAGCGCGGCATGTGGAAGACCCTGCGCGCCCTGCTGAACGGCGAGCAGCGCGGCCGCATCGCCGAGGTGCTGAAGACCATCGGCCTGTCCGAGCGGCCGGCTGAGACCGCCGGCGCTCTCAGCCACGGCCAGAAGCAGTGGCTGGAGATCGGCATGCTGCTGATCCAGGACCAGCAGCTGCTGCTGCTCGACGAGCCGGTCGCCGGCATGACCGATCACGAGACCAAGCAGACGGCAGAGCTGATCCTGACCCTGGCCGGGTCGCGCACGGTCGTCGTGGTCGAGCACGACATGGAGTTCGTGCGCAGCCTGGGGGCGCGCGTCACGGTCCTGCATGAAGGCTCGGTGCTGGCCGAAGGCTCGATCGACCACGTGCAGAGCCATCCGCGCGTCATCGAAGTCTATCTGGGCCGCTGACCATGCTCGAGGCGCGCGACATCGACCTGCATTACGGCGCCAGTCATACGCTGCGCCGCGTCAACCTCTCGGCGCGCAAGGGCGAGATCACCTGCATCCTCGGGCGCAACGGCGTGGGCAAGACCAGCCTGTTGCGCGCTATCTTCGGCCTGCAGCCGGTGAGCGGCGGCACGGTGACCTGGGAAGACAAGGACATCACCCGGCTGGCGCCGCATGCCCGCGCCCGGCACGGGCTGGCCCTGGTGCCGCAGGGCCGCGACATCTTTCCGCGCCTGACCGTGCTGGAGAACCTGCAGACCGGCTTTGCCCCGCTGCCGCGCGAGAAGCGGGAGATCTCGGACGAGATCTACGCCCTGTTCCCGGTGCTGCGCGACATGCTGCGCCGGCGCGGCGGCGATCTGTCGGGCGGCCAGCAGCAGCAGCTGGCCATCGCCCGGGCGCTGGTCACAAGGCCGCGGCTGCTGATCCTCGACGAGCCGACCGAGGGCATCCAGCCGTCGATCATCAAGGACATCGAGCGGGTCATCCGCCTGCTGGCCCAGCGCGGCGACATGGCCATCGTGCTGGTCGAGCAGTATTTCGATTTCGCCCGCGACCTGGCCGACTCCTATGCCGTCCTGGAGCGCGGCGAGGTGGTCCTGGCGGGGCGCAAAGCGGACATGGAGGAATCGGCCGTCCGGCGCTACCTTACGGTCTGACGTGCCGTACGACAGCTCCCATCCTCGCCCCCTGGGGGCCCTGCAGCGCGGCGACGGCGCCGCCGAGCTGGTATTCGCCGCCGGTGCCTCCGGCAGCCGTCCCGCGCATCTCTATCAGCGGGCACCCTGCCGGGTGCTGTTCCCGCGCGCCGAGGCGGGGGAGCCGACCAACGCCGTGATGGTGACGACCTGCGGCGGGCTGGCCGGCGGTGACCGTTTGCGCATCGCCGTGACCGCCCAGACGGGCGCCGCGGCGACCGTGACGTCACAGTCCGCCGAGAAAATCTACCGTTCGCTGGGTGACGATTGCCGGGTGGAAGTGACGCTCGCCGCCGATCCCGGTGCCTGGCTCGAATACCTGCCGCACGAGACCATCCTGTTCGAGGGCGCGCGGCTGCGCCGACAGACGGATCTCCAGGTGGCGCCGGGCGGGCGCCTGCTGGCCTGCGAGATGGTGGTCTTCGGCCGGCTGGCGCGCGGTGAGCGGTTCCGGACGGGTTTCCTGCGCGACGGCTGGACGGTTCGCCGCGACGGGCGCTTGATCTGGACCGATGCGTTGCGCCTCGATGGCGACATCGCCGCTTTGCTGGGCCGGGATCGTGCCTTTGGCGGCGCCCTGGCGCTGGCCAGCGCGGTCTACGTGGCCGACGATGCGCCCGGCCAGCTCGAAGCGGCCCGCGAGTTTCTCGCCGGCGCCGGCAGCCATGCCGCGGTGACGGTGGTCAACGGCCTGCTGCTGGCCCGCTTCTTCGGGCCGGACCCCGCTTCGGTCCGGCACGATCTCGGTGTCTATCTCGGCGGCCTGCGGCAGCACGTCGCCGGCCTGGCGCCGCACCTGCCGCGCGTCTGGTATCACTAGGAAAACGAGGGGGAGAGACGGTGAATCTGACTCCACGGGAAAAGGACAAGCTGCTGGTCGCCATGGCGGCCGTGGTGGCGCGCCGGCGGTTGGAGCGCGGCGTCAAGCTCAACCACCCCGAGGCCGTTGCCCTGATCACCGACTATGTCGTCGAGGGTGCGCGCGACGGGCGCAGCGTCGCCGAACTGATGCGCGACGGCGCCACCGTTCTCAAGCGCGACCAGGTGATGGAGGGCGTGGCCGATATGATCGCCGATATCCAGGTCGAGGCGACCTTCCCCGACGGCACCAAGCTCGTCACCGTCCACGAACCAATCCGCTGAGGCACGCCATGATTCCCGGAGAGATCATCACCCAGTCGGGCGATATCGAGCTCAACGCCGGCCGTCCGACGGTGACGCTGGAGGTGGCCAATACCGGCGACCGGCCGATCCAGGTCGGCTCGCACTACCATTTCTTCGAGACCAACGAAGCGCTGGCGTTCGATCGGGCCAAGGCGCGCGGCTTCCGCCTCGACATCGCCGCCGGCACGGCGGTGCGCTTCGAGCCCGGCCAGACGCGCTCGGTGAAGCTGGTGGCCTATGGTGGCGAGCGCGCCGTCTACGGTTTCCAGGCCAAGATCTCCGGCAAGCTGGGAGGCTGAGCCATGGCGACCCGCATCAGCCGCACCGCCTATGCCGACATGTTCGGCCCCACGGTCGGCGATAAGATCCGCCTGGCCGACACCGAGATCTTCATCGAGGTCGAGGAGGACCGCACGGTCTACGGCGAGGAGGTCAAGTTCGGCGGCGGCAAGGTGATCCGCGACGGCATGGGCCAGAGCCAGCGCAGCCGCGACCAGGGCGCGGTCGACACCGTGATCACCAACGCCCTGATCCTCGACCACTGGGGCATCATCAAGGCCGACATCGGCCTCAAGGACGGGCGCATCGCCGCCATCGGCAAGGCCGGCAATCCTGATATCCAGCCCGAGGTCGACATCATCATCGGCCCGGGCACCGAGGCGATCGCCGGCGAAGGCAAGATCGTCACCGCCGGCGGCATCGACAGCCATATCCATTTCATCTGCCCGCAGCAGATCGACGACGCGCTCTATTCGGGCGTCACCACCATGATGGGCGGCGGCACCGGCCCGGCGGCGGGCACCAGCGCCACGACCTGCACGCCGGGCCCCTGGCACCTGATGCGCATGCTGCAGGCGGCCGAGGCCTTCCCGATGAATCTCGGCTTCTTCGGCAAGGGCAACGCTTCGCTGCCGGCCGGGCTCGATGAGCAGGTCGAGGCCGGCGCCTGCGGCCTCAAGCTGCACGAGGACTGGGGGACGACCCCGGCCGCCATCGACAACTGCCTTGCGGTGGCCGAGCGCTACGACATCCAGGTGGCTATCCACACCGACACGCTGAACGAGTCCGGCTTCGTCGAGAACACCATCGCGGCGTTCAAGGGCCGCACCATCCACGCCTTCCACACCGAAGGGGCGGGCGGCGGCCACGCACCGGATATCATCAAGGTCTGCGGCCTGCCCAACGTGCTGCCATCCTCGACCAATCCGACGCGGCCCTACACGGTGAACACGCTCGATGAGCATCTCGACATGCTCATGGTCTGCCATCACCTCGACGCCAACATCCCCGAGGACGTGGCCTTCGCCGACAGCCGCATCCGGCGTGAGACCATCGCCGCCGAGGACATCCTGCACGATCTCGGCGCCTTCTCGATGATGTCGTCCGACAGCCAGGCCATGGGCCGGGTGGGGGAGGTGGTCATCCGCACCTGGCAGACGGCCGACAAGATGAAGCGCCAGCGCGGCCGCCTGAAAGAGGAGACGGGCGACAACGACAACCTGCGGGCCAAGCGCTACATCGCCAAGTACACGATCAACCCGGCCATTGCGCAGGGCATTTCCAAGCATGTCGGCTCCATCGAGAAGGGCAAACTCGCCGACCTGGTGATCTGGTCGCCGGCCTTCTTCGGGGTGAAGCCCGACATGGTGCTGAAATGCGGCTCGATTGCGGCGGCGCCCATGGGTGATCCCAACGCCTCGATCCCCACGCCGCAGCCGGTGCATTACCGGCCGATGTTCGCCGCCTTCGGCCGCAACCGGGTGGAGAGCTCGGTCTGCTTCGTCAGCCGCGCCGCCTACGAGAACGGCCTGGGAAGGCAGATCGGGCTGACCCGCCCGCTGCTGCCCGTGGAGAACACCCGCGGCGGCATCTCGAAGAAGAGCATGATCCACAATTCGGCGACGCCGAAGATGGAAGTGGATTCGGAAACCTACGAAGTCCGCGCCGATGGCGAGCTGCTGACCTGCGAGCCGGCGACGGTGCTGCCCATGGCGCAGCGCTATTTCCTGTTCTGACATGCGCGCCCATCGCCGCATCCCGGCCGGACACTGGCCCCGCGCGCAATGCCGGGGCTCGATCACGCTGGCTTATGACGACCGGCACCGGCGGCGCATGCGATTGACCACGGATGAGGGGCAGGATCTCATCCTCGACCTGCCGCAGGCCGTGGTCCTCGCCGATGGCGACGGGCTGATGCTGGAAGCGGGGGATTTCGTGGCGGTCAAGGCCGCGCCCGAGGACGTGGTCGAGATCACGGCCGAGCCCGGCCTGCTGCTGCGCCTCGCCTGGCATATCGGCAATCGTCATTTCCCGGCCCAGATCGAGGCAACCCGCATCCTCATTCGGGACGACCACGTGATGGTTGACATGGTCGAAGGGCTTGGCGGGCGGATCCGCCGCATCCGCGCGCCCTTCAACCCGGAAGGCGGGGCCTATGCCGGCGGCGGTCACGACCACTCTCACGACGACGAGCATGATCACGACCATGAGCACCACTGACGCGGCGCTCTACCGGCTGATGACCTGGTTGTCGCCGGCCTATCCGCTCGGCGCCTTCAGCTACAGCCATGGTCTGGAATTCGCGGTGGAGACCGGCGTGGTGCGCACCGGCGCCGATCTCACCGACTGGATCACCGTGGTGCTGGAGCGGGGGGCGGGGCGGATCGACGGCGCCCTGCTGGCAGCGGCCTGGCGCGCGACGCAGGGCGGCGACGACCGCCGTCTGGCGGAAGTCTGTGAGACTGCCGCGGCCTGGCGGAGCAGCGCCGAGACCGCGCTCGAGAGCTCGGCCCAGGGCGCGGCCTTCGTCACCATCACCCGCGCCGCCTGGCCGCATCCCGATTTCGAGCGCCGGAGCGGGATGGTGGGTGTGTCGCTGGCCAGTGCACTGGGAACCGCGGCGGCGGTTCATGGCCTGGCGCTTCAACCGGTGCTGCTGGCCTATCTGCAGGCCTTCGCGGCCAACCTCGTATCGGCGGGGGTGCGGCTGGTGCCGCTCGGCCAGACCGACGGGCAGCGCACGATCGCCGCCCTGGAGCCGGTGGTCGGACGGCTGGCCGCGGCCGCGCTCGACACGGACCTCGACGATTTGGGCACCAGCGCGCCGCTGATCGACTGGTGCTCGATGAAACACGAAACCCAATACACCCGGTTGTTCCGCTCATGACATCACCCCATGGTCCTTTGCGTGTCGGTGTCGGTGGGCCCGTCGGCTCGGGCAAGACGGCGCTGGTCGATCGCCTGTGCAAGCACCTGCGCGAGCGCTACCGCCTGGCGGTCATCACCAACGACATCTACACCAAGGAGGACGCCCAGTTCCTCACCCGCTCGGGGGCGCTGGCGCCGGAGCGCATCATGGGGGTCGAGACCGGCGGCTGCCCGCACACCGCCATCCGCGAGGATGCCTCGGCCAACCTGGCCGCGGTCGCCGATATGTGCCGGCGATTCCCCGATCTCGATGTCGTATTCGTTGAGTCGGGTGGCGACAATCTGGCGGCCACGTTCAGCCCCGAGCTTGCGGATATCACGATCTATGTCATCGACGTGGCGGCCGGCGACAAGATTCCGCGCAAAGGGGGGCCCGGCATCACGCGCTCCGACCTGCTGGTGATCAACAAGATCGACCTGGCGCCCCTGGTCGGCGCCAGCCTGGAGGTCATGGACCGGGACGCAAGGATGATGCGCGGCACCCGGCCCTTCCTGTTCAGCAACCTCAAGGAAGAGCGCGGCGTGGCCGAGATCGCCGCCTTTATTATCGAGGCCGGCGGGGTCGAGCCGGGCGTGGCGTCGGCGGCAGCAGCCCAGTCCTGATCTGCCTCGGGTGCGTTCGGCCGAAGGCCGGCGCATTGGAGGTAAGCGGCGCATTTCGCGAGCGGCACGGTCAAGCTGGTCACAAGTTTGATGCGTGTGGTCCTCCGTTCGAGGCGATAAGATAACGGTATCGCCACACCTATTTTTGCTGTGAGTATGACGGCTGCATCGCTGAATCTCGCGCCCGAGCGGCGCACCATGGAGCATCTGCGCGAAGAGGTCGGCCGGATTGCCTCTTACATTCCCCGCGCCAAGCCGGTGGTCTATCTCGACTATCCGGTGCACACCAATATCGGCGACCTGCTGATCGAGCGCGGCACGAACCTGTTCTTCAAGGAACTGGGCTATCGGGTCACGGATCGGCGCTCGGTCTATGATTTCTGCGAGTGCGCCATGGAGCGCATGCCCAAGGACGCGACTATCGTCCTGCACGGCGGCGGCAACTTCGGCGACCTCTATCATCTGCATCAGCCGTTCCGCGAGCGCATCATCGAGCGCTTTCGCGACCATCCGATCGTCATGATGCCGCAGACCATCCATTTCGAGCGCGAGGAGAACCTGCGCCGGGCGGCGGCGGTGTTCTCGCGACACGACAACCTCACCGTCCTCCTGCGTGACCAGAGCTCGCTCGAGTTCTTTCGGCGGCATTTCCAGAACCCTGTGCACCTGGCGCCCGACATGGCGCATTTCCTGCTGGGTTCCTTCAACCCGGCCGCAGTCGACGCGGAGAATCCGCGGACGCTGCTCTTCGCCCGCCGCGACAAGGAGACGCGGCCGATCGGCGCGATCCCGCCGGGGGCCAGCGCGCCGGCGGACTGGGAGGACGTGATCTCCTCCGTCGAGACGCTGGCTTTCCGGGTGTTCCGCAAGCTGCATTTCAAGCATTGCAGCTTCGGCGGCAAGCGCTCGCTGCATGCGGGCTGGGCGGTGATCCGCGACCGGCTGATTGCCAACGGCGCCAGGCTGATCAACGGCTACGACGTCGTGGTCACCAACCGGCTGCACGCGGCGCTGTTCGGCCTGCTGCTGGGCCGCCAAGTGGTGATGATGGACAACTCGAACGCCAAGCTGTCGAACTACTACGCCACCTGGCTGCAGGGCCATCCCGACGCACGCTTCGTGCACTGAAGCGCGCTGAGCCGGACGCTACGGGTTGGCGAGGGGGGCGGGACCCGGCGGTGAATCGCGCAGAGTAGCCAGACGGTCGGCGATGCGCCCGGGCAGCATGCCCCACGGCTTGATGAACAACACGTGCACCTGGTACAGCGCGAAAGCGGCGATGGCCGCGTGGCGCGGGACGGGCAGATCCAGGCGTTCGGCGTAGCGGCTGTAGTACTTTCGGAAGAAATAATTGGTGTAGTAGACGTTCCAGAACAGGCGCTGCAGGCGGCCGACGCGCTGGCCGCCGCTGGGGTTCTCCTGGCGGCTGAGCTCGACGCAGTGCGTGTCGTTGGTCACCAGGATGGTGTGGCCGTTGACGAAAGCGTTGAGCTGGAAATCCGACTCTTCGCGGTAGCCGTTGCCCTTGGCATAGAAGGCGTCGTAGCCGTACTTCTCGAGCAGCTCCTTGCGCGTCAGGATGACCGAATGCGTCAGGGGCGCGGTCAGGTCGCCGCGGAAGCGCGCCTCGACCCGGAACTCGCAGAACAGCTTCTTGAACGGTGCACGACGCGAGGAGCCATAGCCGAACTCCTCGATCGCCGCCTCGGCCGACTGGCTGGCCCGCTTGTGCACCAGCCGGCCGGAAACGATCGAGGCGCCGGTGGTCTGCAGCTTCTCCAGGCAGGTCCGGGCGTAGCCGGGCTCCAGGTAGACATCGTCGTCGCAGTAGAGCACGTACTCGTTGGTCGCAGTCCTGAAACCGAGGGTGCGGGAGAACGCGGCGCCCCGCCGCTCGCCGTTGCGCAGCACGCGCGTCGGGATGGCCGGAAAGCGGCCAGCCAGCTCGGCGATGACCGCGGGGCTGTCGTCGGAGCCGGCGTCGTCGACGAAGATGACCTCGGAGACGCCATGCTGGCGATAGAAGGTCTCGCCCACCAGGCGGATGGTATGCGCCCGGTTCCGCGTCGGTACGATCAGGGTAATCATCGAAACCTCAGGTGCTGTTGGGCAGCTTCTGGAACTGGCGCCGCAGACGATCCCAGAACGTCTCCGGCGCGCCGCGCTCGCAGCGCGTGATGTACTGCCGCACGTCGTCGCTCAGGCGGTAGATGCCGGACGAGCGGCGGGCCGACGAGCGAACGGCCATGGTCGTCGCGTCGACGATGGCCCGCAGGCTCTGGCTGACGAGGCCGTTGTAGAAGCCCTTGGCCGTCATGCCGGCGGCGGCGCGCATCAGGCTGAGCCAGGGCGTGCCGAACTTGTACTCAATGAACAGCGTGTTGCGGACCGCGTAGTAGTAGCGCCCGCGGCTCCACTGGATGCGGGCTTCCGGGTCGACGCGATGTCGGACGATCAGCTCCGGTGCGTACTTGATGTAATAGCCGAGATTGAGGATGCGATAGCAGAGGTCCCGTTCTTCGCCGCCGAAGAACAGTGTGGCGTCGTAGCCGCCCGCAGCCTCGAAGGCGTGACGGCGGACCGCGTAGCCGGCACCGACGAAGCGGGTGGCGTGGAACTCCTCCGCCGAGCGCGGACGAAGAGCGGCCGGGTAGTCCCAGGACACGTCGTCGTCCTCGCCGGTGTAGTAGTTCAGGATGCGAAAGGCGACCGCGCCGAGCTCCGGCTCCCGGTCGAGCCGCTGGACGACACGTGTCAGCATGTGCTCGTCGGCGAAAACCGCGTCGTTGTCGATCGCCACGACGATCGGTGCATCGCCGATATGCGTGGCGATATTGCGGCCCATGGCGACACCGACGTTCCGGCCGAGCTCGCGGAGCACGACGTTGGCCTTGCCGCTGGCGAAGGCGCGCAGGCGCGCAACGTTCGCGGGCGTGCTGCCCTGGTCGACGATATGTACATTCAGGGTGACGCCCCGCTGCGCCAGGGCGCTCTCGATGGCATCGATTGTCTCGTCGATCCGGTTCCAGGACAGGACGACGACATCAACCTTCGGCATTACGATCATGGAGTTTCCTCGGTTGAAAGGTCGAAACACGCCGCTCTATGAAGGCAAGTGGCTGCTGTTGTCACGGATCGAGGCCGCCGGCGTCCAGATCCGGAAGCGCTGGCCGCGCAAGGCGCGCCAGACGCCGACGCCGGTCGCCACGAATGACCACAAGGCGTCCACCACGACCGTCACGATCGGCAACCGCCAGTAACGGTCCACGAAGATGATGATGGTGGCGGTGAGCACGGCGCTGACCGCGATGGAAAGGCCCGCGGCCCGGGTTATGGCGGCCAGGCCGAAGACCGCGGCGAAGGCAAGAAACACGACGGTGAACCAGCGCAACAGTTTGTGGGAGACGTACTTGTAGGCGGTCAGCAGGCCGAGCCGGCGCAAGCGGGGCCAGAGCAGGCGATGCGAAACGAAGGCCTGGCACGAGATGCGAACCTTGCGGCGGAACTCTTCCGCGGCATTGGGCACGGAGCGCTCGAAGGCGCGTACGTCCGGCGCCCGGACGATGCGATAGCCCTCGCAGAGGACGCGAAGCGACAGGTACATGTCGTCGGCGACGCTTCGCGGGATGGGGCGGTACAGATGCCGGCGAACCGCGTAGAGCGAACCGTCGGCCCCCATCACAGAGCCCGTATCGCTCTCGAGCTGCTTGATCCATTCCTCCAGCCGCCAGTAGAGCGAGCCGGTGGTGGCCGTGGCTGTCTCTCCGACATTCACGTAGGTGAGATGGCCGCAGACGCAGCCGACATCGGGAGCCTGGAAGTAGCGGGCCATGTTGACCAGGGCGCCCGGCTCGATATGAACGTTGGCATCGGTCAGGACGAGGATGTCGCCGGTCGCCAGGGCCGAAATCCGGTTGAGGCCGTAGGCCTTGCCACGACGCACGGGAGAGACGACCAGGTCGATCTGCGAGGCGTAGGACTTGAGGATTTCCGTCGTTCCGTCGTCCGCGCCGTCGACATAGACCAGGATCTGGAGATGGCCGAGCCGTCGCCGCAGCTCGAGGCAGTTCTCGATCTTGGCCCGGATGACCGGGGCCTCGTTATAGGCGCAGACGCAGATGGAGAACGACACCGCAAGCGGCGGCGCAGCGCGCTTCACTAATGCGGGCCGCCACCAACGCATAAACGAAAGTGATAGGGGATACGTCCCGAAAGGGTGAAGGGCGATCAGTAGAGATATGCCGGCCGCGCCGAACAGCAGGAAAGCGGCTGCGTCCACATCAACCTCCAATGGGGATTGCTAGGACCAGAAAATGGTAACGCGGGGTGAATGCATCACGAAATCTTTCGGGGATTGTCCTTGGCCGGATGGAACCGTGGCCGTGGCAATTTCGTGTGCAAACTGAGGCCACGAAAGATGGCGAAGTTCGTTGCTTTAAATGAGCTTGGGCAATCTTATTTGATGCCAAGCGCCACAGAAGCGCATGCGTGATTTTGTTCCCTCCGGGGCAGCTTTGGCCTCCCAAACGATGGGCGAATGATTGATGAGCTACTATCAACCTGCGTCGTTTCCGGGGCGCCGCCGCTCCGGATCCGGTTCCCTCGAGCATCGGCCGTCTCGTAACGGCCTCTATGCTGAATCAGATCCCTCGATGTCGGAGCAGCTGGCGCTGTACCCCTCGGGGCGCGGCGCGGAAGGTGTGGCCTATCCGTCCGAGCGCAGCCTGGGCCAGATCTTCTCGGTGCTCTGGCGCCGGAAGTATCTGATCCTCGCCACGGCGCTCTTTGTCGGGTTCGCCAGCTACCTGATCTCCCTCCAGCTCGTCCCGCGCTTCCTGGCGCAGGGCATACTGGCCATCGAGACGCGGCCGCTCTACATGCCGCAGCTCGGCAATGTGGTGCCGCCGATGCCGCCGGATGTGGCTGCGGCCCGGAGCGAGGCGCAGATCCTGAAATCGCGCGAGCTCATCGAGACCGTTTCTCGGCGGCTCAAGCTCGACGAGGACCCGGAGCTCAACCCCTATATCCGGGAAGCGTCGTTCTTCGATGAGCTTCAGAGCTCCGTCAAGTCGGGCATCAATGGAGGGCTTCGCTTCCTGGGCCTGGCGCCGGCGCCGATGGAAAGCGACATCGCCAAGGACGATCTCGTCTGGGCAGCGGTCGTCGACAATGTGACCCGCAACCTGGCGGTTCGTACCGACGGTCGGAGCTACGTGATCTACGTCGAGTTCGAGAGCGAAAGCCCGCAGGTCGGCGCGGCGGTGGTGAACACCCTGATGGAGATGTTCATTACCCGCCAGGTCGAAACCGCCTCCAAATCCATGGTCGATGCGAATGTATGGGTGAAGGAGCGGGCGGCAGAACTACGGCGCAGCGTCGATGAAGCCGACCAGCAGGTGCAGGCCTATCGCAGCCGATATGCCCTGATCGATACCCGCATGGGCAGCGTCAGCTCGCAGCAGTTGAGCGAGATCAACGGCGCTCTCACCATGGCGCGCACCGAGCGTGCCCAGGCTGAGGCCCGTTACGGGCGGGCCCGGGACGAGGCCAGCGGTCGCAGCGGCACTCCGGATGCGGCCAGCGAGGTCCTCGCCTCGCCGCTGATCCAGAAGCTGCGTGAGCGTGAAGCCGAGCTGATCTCGCGCGAAGCGGAGATGTCGATGCGGCTCGGCGAAAGCCATCCGCACCGCCGGGCGGCGCGTCACGAGATCACCAATCTGCAGGCGCACATCGACAAGGAGATCAACAAAATCCTGCGTTCGTTGCAGAGTCAGGTGGTCGTGGCACAGTCGCGCGAGCAGACCCTCGAGCGCCAGTTGCGGGACAACACCGGCCGGGCCGTGAAGGTGGCCGAGACCGAGGTTGAGCTGCGGCAGCTGGAGAAGGAAGCCGAGACCAAGCGGAACGTCTACCAGTCGTTCCTGGCCACGGCGCAGCAGACCGCCGAGCCGTCGCGGATCAACCAGTCGAACGCGCGGATCGCCTCCACCGCCGTGCCGCCGACGGTGCCGTTCAGCCCGCGCAAGAAGTGGTTCCTGGTCTCCGGCCTGTTCATCGGCCTGCTTCTGGCAGCCGGTGTGGTCCTGCTGATGGCGGAACTGGATCGCGGCTTCGAGACGATTGCCGAACTCGAGGACGCAACCGGTCTGCCGGTGCTGGGCGCGGTGCCGATGCTGAAGCGGGTCAAGAAGGGCTCGGCCCTGACCCGCGAGGTGGTGCAGCGTCCCAACTCGGCGGTGTCGGAGACCATCCGTGGCCTCCGGGTTGCCCTGCGCTCACGCTCGAAGAAGGGCGCCTCGCAGGTGCTGCTGGTGACGTCGTCCGAGCCCGGCGAGGGCAAGACCTCGCTGGTCAGCTCGCTCGGCTTCCTGTCGGCGCGTGACGGCATGCGCGTCCTGATCGTGGACTCCGACCTGCGGCGGCCGCGCATCCACCGGCTGTTCCGTGGTGCTCCGGCGGCCGGCGGCCTCCAGGACGTGCTGCGTGGCACGCAGGCCTGGATCCAGGCCGTGCGCACCGACGAGGAGTCGGGTGCGGACTACCTGACCGCCTATGACCGCACGGACAGCCCGGTGGCGCTGCTCAGCTCCGGCCACTGGCACGAGTTCCTGCGGCAGGCGCGGCGGATCTACGACCTGGTCATCCTGGACTCGCCGCCGATCATGCAGGTCTCGGATGCGCTGACCCTCGCCGATTACGCGGATACCGTAATCTTCGTGGTCGGCTACAAGACGACCCGTCGCCAGACGGTCCAGGAGGCCCTGCGGCGCTTCGCTGCCACCGGTCGCCCGGTTCTGGGTGCGGTGCTATCGAAGGTGGCCGGCAAGGTTCCCGTGCTGCAGTACTACAGCGGTTACGCAACCTGAAGACTTGAGCCTGCCGGCCTGTTCAGGGCCGGCTCGACAAAGCGACGGCGAGCCTAACGGCTCGCCGTTTGCTTTTGGGAAGTGCGGCGGGAATTCTCGCTGATGCCCTGTCGCGACCGTGACCGTCTGGCGACGGCTCAGCGACCGCGGCAACCCGACATCCTCCTCTAAAGTATTTTTGATCGCTGCCGCCAAGCTGCGGCGGTTGGCATTCAAGCGGCGCAGTGCCGCTGCGCTGCATGGTGGGAGCAGTTCGCTCCGCAGTGCGTTTTAAACGCGCCTAGAAGAACAAGCCGACGACGAAACCGAAAATCATCGAAACCAGAGCGACGAGTCCGAATGCAACAACCGTGGCCGGGCGCTCAGGCGCGTCCATCGTGTGTTCACGGCTCAGCTCCGACAGTGACTCTGGCCGTGGCAACGGTATGCGTTTCGGTTCTGACATTTATGACCTCTGCTGCTCACAAAGCTGCGTTATGACGCTGATTTACCGTGATGTTTTCGAGGAGCGGAGCCAACAAATTATCATAATAGGCACACGCGCCAAGCGGCTTTGAATCGATTTAACTAGGGGTACCAAAACACGGCCTTGCGCGCCCTAGCGTAACGCTGGCCGGATAGAGGGAGGATCGCAGAACGCTCCGGAGCGGAGGCGGAGCGGTTTGACTGGGAGCCGAACGGAGGACGAGGACGTATGTTGGAAGTTTATAGCCGGGATGCGGGTTCGCTGCAAAACCGCGACAGCTTGGTCGGTTTTGCCCGGCGGCGCGTCGATGCGCGGCCCACTCAAAACACGGCGTCTCTTCGCCTCGCGCATGCCGGCCCGGCCGGCTCGTTCGTGAAACGGACGGTCGATATCCTGGGCGCGGCGGCGATGCTGCTGGCGCTGGCGCCGGTGATGCTCATCCTCGCGCTGCTCGTCCGCCTGGACGGCGGCCCGGCCCTGTTCCGCCACAGCCGTATCGGCGCCGGCGGCCGCACCTTCGGCTGCCTGAAGTTCCGCAGCATGTGCCTGGACGCGGACAAGCGGCTGCAGGAGCTGCTGGAACGTGATCCGGCGGCGCGCGCCGAATGGGAGCGGGACTACAAGCTGCGCAACGACCCGCGCATCACGTCGGTCGGCCGCTTCCTGCGCCAGACCAGCCTCGACGAGCTGCCGCAGCTGTTCAACGTCCTGGCCGGCACCATGAGCCTGGTGGGCCCCCGGCCGATCGTGCGCGGCGAACTGCCGCGCTACGGCACGGCGATCCAGGAGTATCTGCGCTGCCGGCCCGGCATCACCGGCCTGTGGCAGACCAGCGGCCGCAACGACGTCGACTACGCCAAGCGCGTGGACCTCGACTGCCGCTATGCCCGCACCTGGAGCCTGAAGCAGGACATCGTCATCCTGTTCCGCACCGTGGGCGTGGTGCTGAAGCAGTCCGGCGCCTACTGAGCGAAGGCTTTCCCGCCAGTCCGGCCGCTTCCGCCACCAAGCGTCGAAGCGGCCGGCCCTTTTTCCCGACCCAAGTTGGCTGCCCATGAAAATCGCCGTCATCGATCCCTCACTGTTCACCTGGCCGTACGACCGGGCGCTGGTCGGGGGCCTGCGTAACCTCGGCCACGACGCCGTGCTGTTCGGCAAGGCGCTGTCCCGGTCCGATGCCCGGTTGCGGGATCCCGTGCTGCGCCCGATCTTCTATACCTCGCTGGCCGACACCGGCTCCTGGCCGCGCCCGCTGCTCCGCGCGGCGAAGGGCTTCAGCCATGTCGCCTCGCTCGAGCGCCTGCGCCGGGAGCTCACCCTGTGGGCGCCGGATGTCATCCATTTCCAGTGGCTGCCGCTGCCCGTGGTCGACCGCCTCTTCCTGCCGATGCTGCGGCGCATCGCGCCGACCGTGCTGACGGTCCACGACACCATGCCGTTCAACGGCTCGCCGGTTTCGGCCCTGCAGGCCTTCGGCACCGTCGACGCTTTCCGCCAGTTCGATCACTTGATCGTGCATACCGACCAGGGGCGCCAGCGCATCGCGCCGCACGCTGGCAGCGGCCTCAGCCGCGTTCCGCACGGGCTTTTGCACGACGAGGCGGTGGCCGAGGCGAAAGCGCCGACGGCCGGCGGCGGGAAGGGGCCCGTGACCCTGCTCATGTTCGGGCAGATCAAGCCCTACAAGGGCATCGACGTGCTGTTGCGCGCCCTGGCGGCCCTCGATCCCGAGACCCGTTCCCGCTGCCGCGTCTGCATCGCCGGAAAGCCCTACATGGACACCGCGCCCCTGGTGGAGTTGCGCCGCGCGCTCGGCCTCGAGGACGTCGTTTCCTTCCGCTTCGAGTTCGTCCCCGATGCGGAACTCACTGCGCTTTTCGAGCAATCGGCCGGGGTGTTGTTCCCCTACCGCGAGATCGAGGCCAGCGGCGCGCTGATGGCGGCCCTGGCCCATGCCAAGCCGGTCATCGCCTCGAAGCTCGGCACCTTTGCCGAACTGCTCGAGGACCAGCGCCACGGGCTGCTGGTGCCGCCCGATGATGTCGCAGCCCTGACGCAGGCCATCACGCGTTTCGTTCGCGAAGATGGGTTGCGGTGGCGGCTGACCGAGGAAATCGTGCAGCTGAAAGCCTCCATTCCGTCCTGGGACGCGATCGCCGCCCAGACCGTCGCCGTCTACGACCAGGCGGCCCGGCGCTGGGGCCGGACGGGCGAGAACACCGTTGCCCTGCAGTCGCGCCCCGGCCGCGGCACCTGAGGACCGGCCTCCGACGATCCCGGCCGACCGGTGGCCGTAGCGGCCCGATACCGCCCTGACGGGGCCCCGATCCTGCGTCCTTGCCCGCATCCATCCGCCTTTGACCGCCCCTGGCAGGGACAGCCAGAAGGCCGCTGCCTCGTGTCGCTGCGCCTGACTGATCCGCCGCGGGCTGTCCTCCGAGGGGCGTTCAACGAGGGGCGTGCGGGCAAGCCCGCCGGGCGCTCAGGGCGTGCTCAGGCTTCTCTGGGAGCGGGCCGGTGGGGCTCCGGCTCGTCGTCGATGGTCGCCGGCTCCGGCCAGCGCACCGTACGCCGGCGGACCGGTATCGCGGCGCGCGCCGGATCGCTGTGCCAGGCCATCAGGGCGATGAAGGCCGCGTGCATCGTGCCGTTGAGCAGGTAGCCACCCAGGAACAGGTAGAGGTACAGGATCGCCACGCAGAGCACCTTGTCCCGCGTGCCATGGGTGAGGGCGGTCGTCACGTAGACCAGGAGGCCGAGGAAGGCGAGGAAGCCGTACTCGAAGAGCAGCTTGATCCAGGTCGGATCATGGGCGAGGTAGCCGCCGACGCGCGAAGCCTTGACGAAGTCGTCGATGGCGCCCGGACCGAAGCCGAAGAAGAAGCCGCGGGCCGAGTCGAGCAGGAAGTCGCGGATCAGGTAGATCGGCGAGATGAAGCGGGCGAAGCCGCTGGACTCCGGCTCGCCGAATTCGCCGAGGCGGTCGGTGACCTTGGCGAGGTTCATCGATTCGCCGGCGATGATCAGAAAGGCGGCGACGATGAAGCCCCAGACCAGCAGCTGGATGTTGCCGCGGCGGTAGAGGATCCAGGGCAGGAAGAGCACGACCATCGACAGGCCGGTGCCGGAATAGGAGACGACCAGGGCTGCGCAGTAGATCACCAGGCGCCACAGGCTCTGCCGGCGGGTGAGCTCGATGATGATGGACAGGCCCAGGAACTGGGAGAAGAACGACGGCTCCAGGAAGAACACGCCGTTGCTCTTCATGATCTCCGATTCGTAGGCCAGCGGGATGATGACGTTGAAGGTCTCTCGGTACAGGTACTCCTCGGGCACGTACGTGTCGATCGGGAACATCATCTCCGCGCCGACCACGAACTGCGAGGCGAACTGCAGGATGCCGGCGACCGCCGCCACGATCATCAGGTTCTGATAGGAATGCAGCGTGTGCTCGAACATGCCGTCGCGGTGGCGAAGCTTGAAGGCGTAGAGCACATAGATCGCGAAGAGGTAGATGAACGACATCAGCGATGCCTTCTCGTCGGCGATCGCCAGCGAGATGGTCATCAGCGCCATGACGCCGCAGAAGAACATCGTCAGCGCCGGGCTTACCAGAAGGCGGCCGCGGAGCAGCATGTAGCCGAAGACGAAATAGGTCAGGATGAACGAGAGGGCGATCTGGCTCGTGCCGCCGATCGGCAGGGCAAAGCGCTGCAGATAGATACAGACGAAGAGGATCGTGGTGACGCCAAAGGCCGAGACCTTGTCCACGGCGGGCAGGAAAGCGGCGGGGTGCATAGGCTGCGGCATGTGGCCCCGGCGGTGCGGAGCGGCATAGGCCCGTCGCAACATGGCGACCTCTCGGCTGATGGGTGTTGGACTAAAAAGGGCGGCTGTCCGCGCCCTGGCTAAGGAGCCGGGGCGCGGACAACGGCTGGAACGAGGCTAGGCTTAGAACCAGCGCTCGGGGACGTTGACCACGTCGCCCGGCACGAGATAGTTCATCTCGCTCGCCGACTTCGGCTCGCGATCGCCGGTCTCCTCGCGGATGACCGAGATCTTCTTGTTGCTGGCGCGATAGGTGTAGCCGCCGGCGAGGGCCACGGCGTTCAGGATGGTCATGCCTGACTGGTAGGGATAGGCGCCCGGACGCTGCACCTCGCCCAGGATGTACACCGGCCGGTACCGGACGACGGCGACGTTGACCTTGGGGTTGTTGAGCATGCCGCCGCGGCCGCCGAGCTGGGCCTCGAGCTGCTTCTCGACGTCGCGGGGGGTCTTGTTCTTGACCGGAATGGCGCCGGCGAGCGGCAGGGCGATGGCGCCCGTGTCGTCGACGTCGAATTCGCCGGACATGTCCTGTTGGCCGAAGACGGTGACCGCGATCCGGTCGCCGTGCCCGAGGCGATAGGCCTGGGGAGATTCCGGTCCGCTGAGCTGGGTGGTGGGGCCGGTCCCGCCGCATCCTGCCAACGCAAGCACGGCAACGACGGGAATGATAAGGGCGATACTTTGATACCAGGGCTTACGTGTCATCAGAGGTTCTCCTCAACCGTACGAGATGCGAGTCCCCCCTGCTGCTGCCCCCTAAATGCTGATTGGCGCCCCCTGCTGCCCTTGATCTGATCGACGCTTGTGCATGGTCAGAACGTCTTCCGCACCCGAACCAGGGCCAGGCTGCGGCTGTAGCCCGATGAGGACGAGTTCTTCGTGTCCTGGTCGCGATAGCGATATTCGCCGTCGAGGAACAGGCCGCGGTCGAGCCGATATTTCAGCCCGATGTCGCCGCCGATGACCTCGTCTTCGCGGGGCAGCTTGTCGAAGTCGCGCGTCTGATAGACGCCGCGCACGAAAGCCACGAGATTGAAGCGCAGCTCGTGCGCCACCGTCAGGGTGTGCAGCGTGCGCCAGTAGCCCGGGCTGCCGGTATTGAAGCTCTCGGAGAACTCCTTGCGGGTTTCGGCGCGAACGCTGGTCAGCCGCGTCGGGTTCCACAGCAGCGATCCGGACCAGACGAAGTCGCCGGGCGTGCCGAGGCGGCTATCGTCGTATTTCTGCTCCTGATAGCCGACGGCCACGTCAGCGAAGATCAGCCCGCCGAGATCCGCGGTGGCGCCAAGCTCGGCACGGTAGCCGTTCGAGCTGCGCTGGAAACCGGAATTGTCGGTCGTCTGGTCGTATTCGCGGTCGTTCGCCTGCAGGCGGACATAAACCTGCTCAGGGCCCAGATAGCGGAAGCCGAAGGTGCCGTTGACGAACGCTTCGTTCCTGTCGCGCTCGCCGGTGCGGATCGGCACGCCGGCCGTGGTTGACGCACCGCCGTCGTACTCCTGGCGGACCACGCCGGCCTCGAGGCGGGGAACGAAGCGGCCGAATTCGGTCTGGCCGTTGACGGCGCCGCGATAGACCATGAACTCGAGCGGCTCGTTCGATCCGGTCTCGTCCGGCGCGTCGCGCGGCTCGGTCAGCCGCCGCACGCTGGCTTCGGCGCCGAGACTGCTCACTGCGTCGATGTCGTAGCGGCCGCGGCCATCGAGATTGGCGTTGTAGAAATCTTCGCGGCCATTGTCGGCAAACTTGTTGTAGTCGAGCTGACCGTCGAGGCCGAAGAAGTGCTGGGTCATCTCGGTCTGGGCGCGCGCGCCGACTGAGCCATTGAAAATGAAGTCGCTCTTCTTGCCGGTCTGCGTGGCGAAGATGTTGTCGTCATACGACAGGCCGGCCGCGATTCTCGGATTCACCCGGAAGCCGCCCACCCGGTAGCCGAGCGCCGGCTCCGCCGTGTCATGGCGCTGGATCACGTCCTGGCGCCGGTCCGGCACATCGGCCGTGGGCGCAGGGGCGCGGATGTCGCGCTCAGGCGTGTTCTGGGCGTGCACGGCTGAAGCGACCAGCAAGGCCGCTATCGCGGTCAAAGTCGAAAAGGTGACACTGTAGCGCCGCGGTAACATAGTCCGCAGTCTCCCCCGTCTTACAGCCAACGAGTCGACCTCGTTGGCACCCTGTAAAGCCTTGGTAGGCATAGGCATTTTCCGGCCACGCTCCGCCTTCGGTCAGCCCCGTTGGCGTAAACTGCGCCACAATATGAACGAAATCTAAGGCCATGCAAAGACTGCCGTTTCGCTTCATATGCCTGTGTTGCGGAAATGCATCGCCAGGACTGCTCAACTACACCGAAAGAGGTAAGCGCTCACGGATACTGCGCGTTTCCCCGCCGCCTCACCCCTTTAAGGGCTCACACTCGCCCCGGCCGACGCCGTTGAGCGAGCGCTTCGGTACATGGATATGGAGCGCCGCTTCTCCGGTCCCAACGCCCGGGTGGGCGGCTGGCCGGTCGATTCCGGCGTACCTCTTTCAGGCTTGCCGTGCTGATGCGCCCTCCGGGTGTTTCCCTATTCCCTAATGACTTAGTTCTTTGTCGAATGGCTCTTTTCCTGCCCGGCCGGTGCGGTATGCACCCCATTTCGGCGGGTTGATTTGTGTCACGACAACCTTATGTCTCGGAAGCTCACGCCGCAGTGACCCTGGTTGGCTTCGGGGGGTCTGCGTCACTCGAAAGATTCGGTCGTGCGCGGGAATCGCAGCAGCGATTCGCGAAGGGATGTCTGTCACTCGAGGCAGAGGACAGCATAGGAGGCGAAACAGAATGACGACCACCGAAGCCATTTCCGAGGCCGAAACCCGGCCTCCCGTCGAAGCGAAAGCCGAGGTGCCGACCGTCGGCGCCCGCGTCCTCTTCGTCGACGACGACGAGCTCTTCCGGGAATCGCTCAGCCGAAATCTCGAGGAGGCCGGCTTCACGGTCGTCGATTTCGACGGCGGCGGCGGCGCGCTGCGCTACTTCGAGGATGGCGGCCAGGCGGATATCGCCCTGCTCGACTGGAAGATGCCCGAGATGACGGGCATCGAGCTGCTCCAGCGTCTCAAGGAGCGCAATATCGAGCTGCCGGTGATTTTCCTGACGTCGCTGGGCGGCCAGTTCTACGAGGAGACGGCGCTGATGAACGGCGCGGTCGACTTCGTCGACAAGTCGCGCAGCTTCTCGATCCTGCTCAACCGCATCGGTTCCGTGCTGTCCGGGCAGAAGGCGCCGCACTCGCCGGTGCTGCCGGGCACGCCGCGCGCCGTGATGCGCCGCGGCGACCTCGAACTCTGCCTGAACTCGAATCGCGCCTTCTGGACCAAGAAGCGGGTCAACCTGACCCTCGCCGAGTTCAAGATCGTCCACTTGCTCGCCTCGCAGACCGATCGCGATGTGTCGCATCGCGAAATCTACGACATCGTCCGCGGCCCGGGCTTCGTCGCCGGCGACGGCGAGAACGGCTATCGGGCGAACGTGCGCACTTTCATCAAGCGCATCCGGCAAAAATTCGGAGAGGTCGATGACAAGTTTGACCGGATCGCCACGTATTCCGGCTTTGGTTACCGCTGGGCGACGGAAGGCGAAACGATCGAGCAGATCGACGGATGACGTGAGCCGGGGCCACAAGCCCTGGCGTTCGCTCTCGACCAAGATCGCCCTCCTGCTTGTCGTCTTCGCGGTCTTTCCGGCGGTTGCCTATGAGCAGCTGCGCCTCGGCGCTGAGGGCAATTTCTACGGGCTGGCCGTCGCCTATGCGGCGGCTGTCGGGCTACTGCTCTGGGTCCTCGTCGGCCTTCTCCTGAACCTGCGCCGCCTCGAGACGGCGGCGCGCTCCGCCGGAACCGACAGGACGGTGCGGCTCGCCTCGCTCAACCGCCTGCCCGATCTCGCCGGCGTGGTGCGGGAATTCGACCGCATGGCCGACAGCCTGCGGGCGGCGGCCGAAACCAGCCGTATCGCGGCGGCCGAAAACGCGCATGCGTTCAAGACGCCGATCGCCACGATCACCCACGCGCTCACCCCGTTGCGCAACACGGTCCCCGCCGGCAACAGCCGCGGCCGGCGTTCAGTCGAGCTTATCCAGATGACAATCGACCGGCTCGATGCGCTGGTGATGGCGTCACGGGAGATGGAGGAGGCGTTCGCCAAGACCCTGCATCCGCCGCGCGACCGTATCGAGCTCAGCGCCGTCATCCGTCACCGCGTGTCGGCGCGGGAGGGGCGCGGCGATGCCGGGGCGGTTCGCCTGGTCAGCGATATCGGTCCCGATATCGTGGTTGATGGCAACGCCGATCTGATCTGCACCGCCTTCGACAATGTCATCGATAACGCGGTGGGTTTCACCAGGCCGGGCGGAACGGTGTTGGTCAGCGTTCGTCGCGAGGGGCCGCAGGCCCTCTGCTGCATCGACGACGAGGGGCCCGGCTCGCCGAGCGATGATACCGAGCGCATGTTCGAGCGCTACTACACTTACCGGCCGTCGGCCGACCCGGCCGAATCGGCGCCGGACTTCGAGAACTCCGGCGATTTCGGCATCGGTCTCTGGGTTGCGCGTCGCAGCATCGAGGCTCTGGACGGCAAGATCTGGGCCGAAAACCGCCCGACCGGCGGGATGCGTATCGTCATAACTTTGCCGCTCGCGGACAGCTAGGCCATGCGGCATCTCTGCTGTTCCGGAGAGTGTTGATGTACGACGGCGCGCTCGATCTATTGGAAACCCGGCTGATGCGTCGCGCCGATGTGACGCTCCACGTCATGGATACCGGCGGCGTGCTCTTCGATGCGCCGGCTCAGCGGCTGTACGGCACCAACACGACTGCGACCTTCATCTGGTGTCTGCTCGAGGATGACATCGCTCCGCGCGAGATCGCCCTTCGGGTTCATCAGACCTTCGGCGTCGACCTGCCGGACGCCGAAAACCTGGTGAGCGAAAGCTTCCGCCAGTGGCGGGATCTCGGGCTGATCGGGTTTGGGGTGGAACCGTCACCACCGCCCTCGCTCGTCACCTCGGGAGCGGCGCGCCGCGTGCGCCCCAGGACGGCGCCACCGCCGCTGATCCGCGGCGCCCGCTATCAGCGCGACTACCGCCTGCTGGACACCCGGATCCGGTTGCGCTTCTCGTCGCGTACCCTGCTGGCTTACGTGGAGCCGCTCCTGGCGCCGCTGGCGGATGACGACCTCGATGAGTTCCGCGATCTGCTCTACCTGATCCAGATGCCGGACCGCATCCTGCTCTGCAACCAGGAGCGGGTCATCGACGAATGTGAAGGCTGGAGCGGCATCATGCCGATGCTCAAGGCCTCGCTGGTGCTCTACGCGCTCGACCGCAGCGATGATTTCGCCGCCGTGCATGCGGCGGCCCTCACCCGCGGCAAGAAATGTCTTCTGATTCCCGGTGAGTCCGGGCAGGGCAAGAGCACGCTGTCCGCGGCCCTGGTGGCCGCCGGGTTCCGGCTTCTGGGCGACGATACGATCGTCTTGTCCCGCCAGGCGCTGCAGGCGCGGGCGATGCCGTTCGGCATCTGCCTGAAGAAGGGGTCGTGGCCGCTGCTGGCCTCACGCTTTCCGGCGCTGGCCGACGGCCCGATCCACGATCGCGTCGACGGCAAGCGGATCCGCTACCTGCTGCCGGCCAATCACGGCTCGTGGACCTCCTCGGGCTTTCAGGCGCCGATCGGGACCGTCGTCTTTCTCGACCGTCGCGAGGCCGTCGAGCCGGCCCTCTCTTCTCTCGATCCCGGGGCGGCGTTCCCGCGCTTTCTGCGGGAGTTCTATCCCCTGCGGGGCGGCCTGGATGCCCAGAAGGTCGAGCGCCTCGTGCGCTGGGCGGCCGGGCTTCAGTTTGTCGAGCTGCGCTACAGCAGCCTCGACGATGGCGTCGCGCAGCTCATGGAGCTCGGATCATGATGTCGACCGCTACGGCGCTTCGCCTGGTTGCTGACGCCTTGCAGCCCGATGCGGGCGGTGTGGCCGCGGCGGTGCGTCGTTCGCGGGTTGCGGACTGGACGTCACCGCTGATCTTCGCCAACGAGAACCTGGTGGCCACCGCGGCCTATGCCGGGCTGGTGGCCGCCGGCCGCAGCCACGAAGTGCCGGACGATGTGCGCGAGTATCTCGCCTTCCTTCACCAGCACAACACCGACCGCAACGAGGTCGTCCGGGGCCAGGCGCTGGAGCTGCTGCGGGCCTTCGCCGAGGCGGGTGTCGACGTCATCCTGCTCAAGGGCGTGCACTCGTTGCTGGCCGGGCTCTACGCCGATCCCGGGGCGCGCATGGTGCGCGACATCGATGTCCTGATCCGCCCGGAGAAGATCGAGCCGGCGCTCGCCGTACTGGAGCGGCTGGGCTACTCGATCATGGTCAAGTACGACGCGGACCAGCACGCCTACGCCGAGTTCGGCCGCGAGGGCGTGCCCTGCGCGGTCGATCTCCATCTCGAGATCGTCGACGTGCCGCACGTCTTCTCGGCCCGCGACGTCTGGCCGCGTTCGCTGCCTTTGAGTGTCGACGGCGTACCGTTTCGCATCCCGTCACCGACGGACGCGTTGCTGCACCACCTGATCCACGCGCAGATCCACTATCGCGGCGGGCACTATTGGGCGGCTATCGAGCTGCGTCAGCTGATGGAGTTCGCCACCCTGGTGCGGCGCCACGGCAGCGCGATCGACTGGCGGCACGTGGAAGAGGTCTTCAACCGCCAGGGGCTGGGAACAGCGGTGCAGTCGTACGCCCTGGTCGCCGAGCGCTTGCTGGCCTTGCCCTGGCCGCTCGCCGGACGGCCGACGCTGGCGGCCTCGCTCCATGCAACGCGCAGCATCGCCCAGCTTCGCTTCCCGCTGCTCAAGACCGCGCTCGTGCCGTGGTCGAACCTGCGCGCCGCCTTCGCCCATCATCGCCTGAGCGCGCTCTATCCGCGCGTCGACAGCGAGTTCGGGCGCATGCTCCGGCACACGCTGCAGTTCCTGCGCAAGACCGACCCGCGCGCCTTCGTGACCCGGCTGATCCGCGAGCGCTGACCCCGGCTTACCGGGGTTCGTTGTTCTTGGAGAGGCCGGCGACGACGCCGACGGCGACCAGCGTCGCCAAGTCCCACACGTTCAGCGGTCGCGACTGCGGCAGCAAGCCGGCGAAATTGACCAGGTTGAGGTTCATCTCGGCCTCGCCCTGAACGGCCGGCGGCGTTTGCGCGGCCTTCGGCCGCCGATAGTGAAGCTTGAGGCCGAGAGCCAGCAGCCCGATCACGACGAGGAAGGTCAGGGCGGTGAGCCCGGCCGCCGCCACGTCGCTGAATTCCGACTGCAGCGCCAGGTAGAGCGTCATGGCGCTCCACAGGGCGACCATCAGCAGGCAGACGAGGCCCGCCAGGCCGACGACGGCTGCCACCAGGATCTCCGTGCCCCAGCGGCGCGGCGACAGGGCCTCGGTGGCGTTGTCTATGCCGGGAAGACCCGCCGCCAGGAGCTGGCGGAGCCCGTTCACGAGGCCCCGGCCTAACGAGGGTGGCTGCGGTCGAGCAGCCGGCTGATGATGAGGCCGATGGCCAGCGCGATCGCCGCCGTGCCGACCGGATGCTCGGCGATCTGCTTCTCGACCACGTTGGCGTAGCGCGAGGCTTCGTCGGAGACCCGTTCGTAGCCCTTCGCGGCCCGCTTCTCCAGGTCGTCGACCAGCCGGTGCGTCCGGGTTCCGGCAACCCCGGCGACGTCATGGCCGAGCGCGGCCACCGTGCCCATCAGGCTCTTGATGTCGTCGCGCAGCTGGGCGACGTCGTCACGCAGCGTGTCGATATCGATAGTCTTGCTCATCCCGGCGTTCCTTTCGTGATCGCGGGCGCCAACAACCATGCCGCCGCAGCCCCGCGGGCGGTAACGTCATAGGAAACGTGGGGGGACGGCCAAGGTTCCGCTACACTCCGTTCGGCTTGGCGAGAATGAGTAACGGGGAGCCCGATCGGGCGGCGCGGAAGGAGTAGGCGTGGATATAGCGGTTCTGGGCGGCGGTAACGGCAGCTACGCGGCAGCCACCGATTTGAGCGAGCAGGGGCACCGGGTGCGGTTCTGGCGGCGCGACCGCGAAGCCTTCCGGCCGGTGCTCGAGACGGGACAGATCACCCTCAAGGATTACCGGGGCACGCGCACCGTGCCGCTGGCGCTGGCGACCGACGATCTCGGGGCCGCCATCCGCGGTGCGGCGTTGATCGTCGTGCCGGCCCCGGCTTTCGCCCAGGAGAGCCTCGCCCAAGCGCTGGCGCCGCATGTCGATGAAGGCCAGGTGCTGTTCCTGCCGCCGGGGACCTTCGGCAGCTATGTCATGAGCCAGGCCTTGCGCGCGCGCGGCTGCAAGGCCGATATCGCCATCGGCGAGACCGGCACCTTGCCCTGGCTGACGCGCAAGCATGCGCCCGACACCATCGCCATCACCACGCGCGCCACGCGCCTGCCGACCGGCGTATTCCCCGCCCGCAAGACGGAGGAAGCGCTGGGCGTCATTAAGACGGCGTTTCCGGCGATCGAGCCGGTCGAGGACGCGCTCAGCGCGGCGCTGATGAATGCCGGTCCGATCATCCATCCGCCGCTCATCCTGATGAATGCCGGGCCGCTTGAGCATTTCGACAAATGGGACATCCACAAGGAAGGCACGCAGGCCTCGATCCGCCGGGTGACCGACGCGCTCGACGCCGAACGCATCGCCACGCGCGAGGCGCTGGGCTACCGGGCGCCGCATTTCCCGCTCGCCGACCACTACAGCAAGGACGGCGACGAGTGGATGTACGGCAACCTGGCCCATGACAAGCTGACCGACAGCGGCGACTGGCGCGAGCGCATCGACCTGCTCAAGCACCGCTACATGATGGAAGACGTCCGGCTCGGCCTGGCGTTCCTGGTGTCGGTGGCCGAATGGGTCGGGGTGCCGTGCCCGGTGGCGCGCGGCCTGCTGGCGCTGGGCTCGGCGGTGGTGGGCGAGGATTTCCGCGAGACCGGCCGCACGCTCGAGACTCTCGGCCTGGCCATGCAGTCCGGCGACGACATGATGGTGCTGCTGCGCGACGGCTTCGTATGAATGAGCAGGGCATGAGCAAGCCGGTGATCGGCGCTCTTGGGGCCGGGCGCATGGGGCAGGGGATCGCCCTGGTCTTCGCCTATGCCGGACACGACTGCGTGCTGATCGATATCAAGCCGCGCGAGCCGGCGGCGGCGGCCAAGCTGCGCGACACGGCCCTGTCGGCCATCGACGCCAACCTGGGCGCGCTGGAAAAAGCGGGGGTGATCGTTGCCACCCAGCGCACGGCGATCCTGGCACGCGTCGGCTTCGTGGCCCGCGACGAAGCACCAGCGGCCCTCAAGGGCATCGACGTGCTGTTCGAGGGCGTGCCCGAGGTGATCGAGGCCAAGCGCGAGGCCTTCGCCTTCGCCGGCGCGCATCTGCGCCCCGAGGCGCTCGTCGCCTCGACCACCTCGACCATCCTGTCCAACGACCTGGCGCCCTTCGTCGTGCGGCCGGAACGCTTCCTCAACGCGCACTGGCTCAACCCGGCGTTCCTCATCCCGCTGGTCGAGCTCTCGCCGGCCGACGCGACGGCGCCCGGGACGGTGGCCCGCATGAAGGCGCTGCTCGAGGGCATCGGCAAGGTGCCGGTGGTCTGCAAGCCCTCGCCGGGCTTCATCGTGCCGCGTATCCAGGCCCTTGCCATGAACGAGGCGGCGCGCCTGGTCGAGGAAGGGGTGGCCAGCGTCGAGGACATCGACAAGGCGACGCGCTACGGGCTCGGCTTCCGCTTCGCGGTGCTCGGCCTGCTCGAGTTCATCGACTGGGGCGGGGGCGACATCCTCTATTACGCCAGCAAATACATGACCCAGGCCACCGGCGAGACCCGCTTCGCCGCGCCCGAGATCATCGATCGCAACATGCAGGAGGGCCGCACCGGCCTGCGCGCCGGCCAGGGCTTCTACGATTTCAACGCCCTGGACGTGCCCGCCTACCAGCAGGAGCGGCTCATCCGCTTCGTCGGCCTGCTGCGCCACCTGAACCTGCTGCGGGACCCGGCCTGAGCCCTGGGGCCTGATTTTTTTGGGGCGCATCCCACCTTTCGGGTGGGCTTGCCTCCGCCCCCCGAGAAGGCGTCAAATGGGAGACCTAGGGAGCGAAACAATGAGCGTGCATTCGTTACTCGGCTACAGCCTGACTGTCCCGGATATCGAGCCGGGCAAGAAATTCTATGAGGATTTCGGCCTGAGCGGCACGGCCCGCGGCAACCGGCTCGGTCTGCGCTGCGGCGACGACACGCGCGACACCGTGACCCTGGCCGAGGGCAAGGGACGGCGGCTCAATCACCTGGTCTTCGGCGCCTCGGCGGCCGGCCTGAAGGTGCTGGAGAAGGACATCAAGGCCCGCGGCGGCAAGGTCGTCGATGCGCCCGCCGAGTCAGGCGGCGCCTTCGCCGTGCGCGACCCCGACGACAACCTCATCGTCTTCCGCGAGAATCAGCGCGCCGACGTGCTCGAGCGCCGCAAGAAGGTGATCGCCGAGGAGACCGCGAAATACACGCGCGCCGGCGGGCGCCGCGGCTGTCCGCCGCGCGACATGGCGGTGAAGCCCTGGCGCCTCGGCCACGTGCTCCTCTTCACGCCGGATGTCGATCGCCAGATCGCCTTCTACACCGACACGCTGGGCATGAAGCTTTCCGATCGCTCGGGCCCGATCATCGCCTTCCTGCGCGTGGCCGGCGGCTCTGACCACCACGTCATCGCCTTCGCCAAGTCCGACCGGCCCGGCTTCCACCATGCGAGCTTCGAGGTCGGCGGTGTCGACCATGTCGGCTTCGGCGCCGCCTCGCTGCTGCGCAAGGGCTACCGCAACGGCTGGGGCTTCGGCCGCCACGTCATCGGCTCGAATTTCTTCCATTACGTGCGCGACCCCTGGAACTCGCTGGCCGAGTATTTCTTCGACATCGACTACATCGCCGACGACGCGGCTTGGGACGCGCGAGACTGGCCGGGCGAGGACTCCCTCTATCTCTGGGGGCCCGATGTGCCGGCGGACTTCGTGGAAAATTTCGACGCGCCCAAGTGAGGCGTGTCGGCAACTGGCGTCAACGGGGGAGAGCGAATAGTATTGATCGACTGATCACGTAAGTCGGCATTCCAACAGCGAAAACAATCAATCTTTAGGGAGGATCCATGCTCGACAAATCGTTTACCCGGCGGGCCGGCCTGCTGTCGGCCGCGGCCACCGTTGCCTTGCTGGCAATGGGCGGCGGGGCGCAAGCCCAGCAGGGCCCCATCAAGATCGGCTACGGCATGTCGCTGACCGGCGGTCTCGCCGTCAACGGCAAGGCGGCGATCATCGCCCACGAGGCCTGGGCGGCCGACGTCAACGCCAAGGGCGGACTGCTCGGGCGCAAGGTCGAGCTGGTCTATTACGATGACCAGAGCACGCCCTCGACTGTCCCGGCCATCTACCAGAAGCTGATCACCGTCGATAAGGTCGATTTCGTCATCGGCGGTTACGCAACCGTGCCGCTCGCCGCCGCCATGCCGGTGGTCATGCAGCACAACAAGGTCTTCGTCGGGCTCTTCGGCCTCGCGGTGAACGAGGAATTCAAGTATCCGAAGTACTTCTCGATGGCCCCTCCGGGGCCGGATCCGAAGCCGGCCTTCACCAAGGGCTTCTTCGACATCGCCATGCAGCAGAATCCGAAGCCGCAGACCGTGGCGATCGTCGCCAACGATCTGGAGTTCTCGAAGAACGCCTCGGATGGCGCCCGCGAGAACGCCAAGAAGGCGGGCCTGCGCATCGTCTACGACCGCTCCTATCCGCCCACCACGCCCGACTTCACGCCGATCGCCCGCGCCATCCAGGCGACCAACCCGGATCTCGTTGTGGTTTGCTCCTATCCGCCGGATTCGGTCGGCATGATCCGCGCGTCCAACGAAGTCGGCCTCAAGCCGAAGATGTTCGGCGGCGCGATGGTCGGCCTGCAGGCGACGCCGATCAAGACGCAGCTCGGGCCGCTGCTCAACGGCATCGTCAACTACGACTTCTGGCTGCCGGCCTCGACCATGCAGTTCCCCGGCGCCATGGAGTTCCTCAAGACCTACCAGGCCAAGGCGCCAGGCGCGGGTGTCGACGTGCTCGGCTACTACATCCCGACCTGGGCCTATGCCCAGCTCGAGGTGCTGGGCCAGGCGATCGAGGCGACGAAGTCGCTCGATCAGGACAAGATCGCCGACCATCTTGCCAAAGGCACCTTCAAGACGCTGGTCGGCGATGTGAAGTTCGGCAAGAACGGCGAGTGGGCCGAGGAGCGTATGCTCCAGGTGCAGTACCAGAACATCAAGGGTAACGCCCTCACCGAGTTCACCGACATGTCGAAGACAGTGATCGTCACGCCGGCGAAGTACGCCACCGGCAAGGCGATCTACCCGTTCACCAGCGCCAGGTAAGCGGGTTTGCGCAAATGCGCCGCCCGGGGAAACCCGGGCGGCGTTTTTTTGTGGCTAGTCGTCACCCCGGCGAAAGCCGGGGTCCAGGCTAATCCGGAGATAGAGTGCGCGAAGCGCGCGACTTCATGCTGGACCCCGGATCGGCGCTCGCTGTCGCTCGCTGGTCCGGGGTGACGATCAGGTTAGTGGCGAAATCCTGAGTTCGCTGGCCAACCCATCCAACTGCACCCGCAAGGGTGCCGGCAGGGGAATGCCCTTTGCCTCGCGCTCGGCGCGCCGGCCGTGGCTCTGCTCGCCGGGCAGCCAGATCCGCTCGACACCGGGCAATTTCGCCGAGCCGCGCATCTGCCGGGCCACGTCGTCGACCTTGCGCTTGAATTCGTCGACCGGACCGAAGGCCGAGGCGTCGATCGCCATGATGGCCTGGCCGGTATTGGTCGGTGTCACCTCGTCCTTGTTGAAGTCGACCGTCTCACGTGCCATCGCCGCGCCATTGAGCGTGCCGGCGAGCAGGCCGAAGACCAGCGCCAGGCCGTAGCCCTTGTAGCCGCCGATCGGCAGCAGGAAGCCGTCGTCGGCGCGCTTGGGATCGGTGAGTGGCTTGCCCTGGCGGTCCATCATCCAGCCCTCGGGCATGGTCTCGCCGCGCTGCGCCTTGGTCTTGACCTTGCCGTAGGCGGCGACGGTGGCCGCCATGTCGAGCACGAGAGGCGGCTCCCGATCGGTCGGGATCGCCACGGCCAGCGGGTTGGTCGAGAGCAGCATGTCGATGCCGCCCCAGGGCGGCAGGTGGTTGGCATTGCCCACCGCGAGATAGAGCCCGATCATGTCGTGCGCCAGCGGCATCGAGGCATAGAGCGAGGCCGGCCCCGCGTGATTGCTGGCCCGCACGCCGACCCAGGCGACACCGGCGGTCTTTGCCTTCTCGATCGCGGTGCGCGCGGCGAATGACATCACCAGGTGACCCATGCCGTTGTCGCCGTCGACCAGCGCCATCGCCGCCCGGTCGCTGACCACCCGGATCTTCGGCCTCACGTTGATGCCGCGGTTGCGGATGCGGCGGATGTATTGCGGCAGGCGGAACACGCCGTGCCCGTCGGCGCCGATCAGGTCGGCGCGGGTCATCAGCCCCGCCACGCTGCTTGCGTCGTCCGCCGGCAGGCCGACCGCCTGCAGTGCTCGGGCGATGAAATCCTCAAGCTGCTGCGCTTTTACGGTCGTCACGCCTTGTCCTCCCGGACGAATTCCTCGACGGTAAGCGGCACTTTCTATTGCCGAATGGCACTGGACTGCAACCTGCGCCCGGACAACACTTTGGTCCGGCCGGTCCGGTTTTGCGACCGGGCTGGGTCGTTGCCAGAACGCTCAATTAGCGATAGATAAATAAGCAATGTAAAACAGGACGGCCACGGTTGGCGGGCGTAGGGAGGACGGCGTGAAGCAGATCGAAGTCGGCATCATCGGCACCGGCTGGTGCGGCGGCATCCGCGCCGAGGCCTGCGCGGCCAACCCCCTGGTCAAGGCCCTGCACATCGTCGAGAGCCGGCCCGAGCGCCTGGCGGAGATGCAGGCGAAGACCGGCGCCAAGACTGCCAGCGCCGACTATCGCGACCTGCTTAAGAACCGGAATGTCGAGGCGGTGTTCGTCTGCGCCACGCCGGAGACGACGCATTATCCGATGGCCATGGAAGCACTGCTGGCCGGCAAGCATGTGTTCCTGGAAAAGCCGATCGCTATGGATCTCGACGAGGCGGACGAGCTGATCGCCATCGCCAAGCGCTCGAAGCTCAAATTCACGATCGGCTATTCGCAGCGCTTCAATCCAAAATACGCTTACTGCAAGAAGGTGATTGCCGACGGCACGCTCGGCCAGCCCGTCAGCGCGCTGGTCAGCCGCCACATCACCCGCGGCCTGGGCAAGAAGATCAGCGGCCGCACCAAGCTCTCGCCGGCGGCGATGGAAGCGACGCACGACCTCGACTTCGTGCTCTGGTGCCTGGAGCCAGCCAAGCCGGTGCGCGTCTATTCGCAGACCGTGCACCGGGTGATGGCGGCGACCAACCCGCTGGTGCCGGACTGCCAGTGGATTGTGGTCACCATGGACAACGGCGTGGTCTTCACCGTCGGCGCCGGCTGGATCCTGCCGCCGGGCTATCCGAATTTCTCCTCGACCTGGATCGAGATCGTCGGCTCCGAAGGCGCCGTGATGGTCGACGACACGCATCGCGACGTCATGCTCAACACCATGGGCAAGGGCATGATGCTGCCGATGTCGACCATGCCCGGTGAATCGGTCGGGCATGTTTACGCCGGCTCCATGGCGCCCGAGACCATCCACTTCGTCGAGGCCGTGGCCTATGATCGCCCCGTGATGGTGACGCCTGAATCGGCGCGCACGGTGATGGAGCTCTACATGGCCGCCGACCTCTCGGCCGAGCGCAACATGCCGGTCGATCTGCCGCTGTCGAACGAGGCCACGGTGGCGCTGGCGGCCGCGGGAGCCCGCGCATGACCCGGCGCCCGGCAAATCAGATCGGCCTGGCGATTATCGGCGCGGGCCGTGTGGGCCTGTTCCGCGGTGGCGTCGCCGCGCGCCATCCGGCGGTGCAGTGGATCGGCATCGCCGAGACCAAGGCCGAGCGCGGCAAGGAAGTCGGCCAGAAGATCGGCGCGGATTTCGTGACCACCGATTATCGCGAGCTGCTCAAGCGCCCGGAGGTCACGGCGGTAATCGTCGCCACCGACGAGCACCTGCATGTCGATCCGGTGCTGGCCGCCGTCGAGCGCGGCCTGCCGATGCTGATCGAGAAGCCGCTGGCCACCACCCTGTCGGATTCGGCGCGGGTCCTGCGCGAGATCCAGCGCTCCGGCGTCGATGCCGTGGTCGGCTACACCCAGCGCTTCCGCCGCCGCTGGCTGGCGGCCAAAGAGAAGGTGCGCACCGGCGCCCTGGGTGACGTCACCCTGGTCACTTCACGCGCCTTCATGAACCGGCTGGTGGCCATCGACAACTACAAGCGCACCGACAAGCCGGAGACCATCTCGCCGATGGTCATCTCGGGCACGCACGCGCTCGACGTCGCCATGTGGTTCCTCGAGGCCAAGACGCCGGTCGAGGTCTATGCCCGCTCGATCGACAAGGTACTCGGCCCGCTCTACAAGGGCATCGATGCCACCGCCGGCATGATCATGTTCTCGGACGGCTGCGTCTATCACCTGAACATCTCCTGGGCCCTGCCGGTGACCTGGCCGGGCGCGGTCTATAGCCTGGAGGTCGGCATCGTCGGCACCGACGGCGTGCTGACCATCGACGACACACACCGCGATATCGTGCTGGCGGTCTCGGCGCCGCAGGCCGAGGGCTACGCCCCGGACAAGAACCGCCTCGTCGACTTCATGGGCAGCTATCCGCCGGGCGACATGGCGCTGGGCGAGCTGCGCGGGCCGATGCGCGAGGAAACCGAGCAATGGCTCAACCGCATCGCGCTCGGGCTGCAGACCCAGCACGCGACCGCGGCCGAGGCCCATAACCGCCTGATGCTGACCAAGGCGCTCGACTTGTCGGCGAAGCGCAAGCAGGCGGTGCGCCTGCCGCTCGATCCCGAGGAGGAACGCGCGGCCGCCTAGACGATCAAGGGACCGGTCCACACCACAAAAACCGGGTGGACCCTTAAACGAGGGAGGATGCTATGAACAGGAGAACGCTACTGGCCACGCTGCTCGGCGGAGCGGCGCTGGGCATGCTGGGCGCACCGGCCGGTGCGCAGGTTCGCGAAGACCCATCCGCCTACCCGTCGCAGACCATCCGCATGGTCGTGCCCTTCGCCCCCGGCGGCGCCTCCGACTTCGCCGCCCGGCTGATCCAGCCCGGCATGTCGGAAGCGCTGGGCAAGCAGATCGTCATCGAGAACCGCCGGCAACGTGGGCATGGACGTGGCGGCGCGCGGCGCACCCGATGGCTATACGCTCTATCTCGGCAATGTCGGCACGGTGTCGATCAACCCGTCGCTCTATCCCGACCTGACGGTGAAGCCGAGCGTCGACTTCATCCCGGTGACCATCGTCGCCGACACGCCGGGCATCCTGATCGCCAATCCGAAGTTCCCGCCGAAGGACGCCAAGGAGTTCGTCGCCTATGCCAAGGCGAATCCGGGCAAGGTGAACTTCGCCTCGCCGGGCAGCGGCAGCCTCAACCGGCTGGAGATGGAGCTGTTCCGCAAGGCCAATGGCATGGACATGACGCACATCCCTTACAAGGGCGGTGCGGGGCCGGCGGTGGCGGACGTCATCGGCGGCCATGTCGAGGTGATGTTCACCACCATTTCCTCGGCCATCAATCACGTGAAGGGCGGCCGGCTCAAGGCGCTCGGCGTGACGACCAAGGAGCGCGTCGAGGCCATGCCCGACACGCCGACTCTGGTCGAGCAGGGTTTCCCCGACAGCGTCAGCGCCTCGTGGCAGGGCCTGCTGGTGCCGAAGGGCACCCCGCGCCCGATCGTCGACAAGATCCACGCCGCCGCGGTCAAGGCGATGTCGGACCAGAATGTGCGCAAGCGGTTCCTTGAATCCGGCACCATACCGGTGACCAGCAAGACGCCGGAGGAGTTCAAGGCCTATCTCGAGGCGGACGCCGCCAAGTGGTCCAGGGTGATCAAGGAAGTCGGCGCGACGCCGGATTGAACCGTTAGGAGAAGAACTCTTCACCCGACGCCTTCGGCGTCACCCTCTCGCCGGCGAAAGCTCCACTGGAGCTTTCGCTCTTTCGGCTTCGAGCCCGCAAGGGGAGAGGGTTGGTCGGCGTGCTCCCAGCAAACCTCTCCCCTTGCGGGAGAGGTCGCGAGCGGGTGAGGGGTAGAGCTTCGTTCAGGTAAAGGTGCAGCAGGGGCAGGGGATGAAAGTTCGGCTGACGACGGATTTCCTCACCGGCCTGCTGTTTCTGGCGTTCGGCCTGTTCGTGATCATCTATGGCTCGCGCTACCCGCTCGGCACCGCTGCGCGCATGGGGCCGGGCTATTACCCGCTGCTGGCCAGCTCCGGCCTTGCTCTGCTCGGCGTGATCCTGATCGGCCGCTCCGTCGTCACAGGCGGTGGTGGCGAAGTCAGCGCCATCAATCTGCGGCCGCTGCTGATGATCCTGCTGGGCACCCTGGCCTTCGGGCTGCTGGTCGAGCGCCTGGGTTTCCTCGCGGCGGGTCTCGCGCTCGTGCTCCTGACGCGCTTTGCCGAGCGCGATATCCGCCTCGCCGAGACGGTGGCGCTCGCCCTCGGCCTCACCGCCTTCACCACGGCGATCTTCTGGTACGCGCTCGGCATGCCGCTGCGCCTGATGATCTGGTGAGCGGCTGACATGGAACTCTTCGAGCGCATCGCCTTCGGTTTCTCGGTCGCCCTGATCCCGATCAACCTGCTCTATGGCTTCGTCGGCGTGCTCCTCGGCACGCTGATCGGCGTGCTGCCGGGCCTCGGGCCCGTGGCCACCATCTCGATCCTGCTGCCCATCACCTTCACGCTGGAGCCGCAGCAGGCGATGATCATGCTGGCCGGCATCTACTACGGCGCGCAGTACGGCGGCTCGACCACGGCGATCCTGGTCAACCTGCCCGGTGAGTCCTCGTCCGTTGTCACCTGCATCGACGGCTACCAGATGGCGCGACAGGGCAAGGCGGGCCTGGCCCTGGCAGCGGCGGCGCTCGCCTCGTTCATCGCCGGTACCTTCGCCACCCTGGTGATCGCCGCGGCCGCCCCCCAGCTTGCGGAAGTGGCGCTCGAGTTCGGCCCCGCCGACTATTTCTCGCTGATGGTCTTCGGCCTGGTCGGCGCGGTGATCCTGGCGCGCGGCTCCGTGGTCAAGGCGATCGGCATGATCCTGATCGGCATCCTGCTGGGCACCATCGGCATCGATGTCAACAGCAGCGTGCCGCGCTTCACCTTCGGCATTCCGCAGTTCGGCGACGGTATCGAGTTCGCGGTCGTCGCCATGGGCCTGTTCGGCATCGGCGAGACCATCGCCAATCTCGCCCGCAGCGAGGGCGACCGCACCTTCGTCAAGGATTTCTCCGGCCTGTGGCCGAAGCTCAGCGACCTCAAGGCGATCCTGCCGCCGTCCCTACGCGGCATGACGCTGGGTGCGGCGCTGGGCATCCTGCCGGGCGGCGGCCCGATCCTGGCGGCCTTCTCCGCCTACTCGCTGGAGAAGAAGATCGCCAGGGATCCCAGCCGCTTCGGTCACGGCGCCATCGAGGGCGTGGCCGGGCCTGAATCGGCCAACAACGCCGCGGCGCAGACCTCGTTCATCCCGATGCTCACCCTCGGCCTGCCATCCAACGCGGTGATGGCGCTGATGATCGGCGCGCTGATGATGCAGGGCCTGCATGCCGGCCCGCAGCTCATGAACAACAAGCCGGACCTGTTCTGGGGACTGATCGCCAGCATGTGGCTGGGCAACCTGATGCTGGTCATCCTCAACCTGCCGCTGGTCGGCATCTGGGCACGCTTCCTTACAGTGCCCTACCGCTTCCTCTATCCCGGCATCATCCTGATCTGCTGCATCGGCGTATACAGCATCAACAGCAGCGCGCTCGACGTCATGCTCGCCTGCCTGTTCGGCCTCGTCGGCTACGTCTTCCACAAGCTCGAATGCGAGCCTGCACCCCTGCTGCTCGGTCTGATCCTCGGGCCGCTGATCGAGGAGAACATGCGGCGCGCGCTGCTCATCTCCAAGGGCAACTTCGAGACTTTCCTCACCCGGCCGATCAGCCTCAGCTTCCTGATCCTGACGGCTATCCTGATCGTCTTCCTGGCGGCGCCCCGCCTGCGCTCGACGCGCGAACGCGCCTTCCAGGAGCAGAGCTGATCACGACCACCAACTGAAAGCACGGCAATGGCCAAGAGTCCGGTTATCGACACACACGCCCACTGGTTCCCCGCCGACTACGTCCGCCTGATCGAGAAGGACGGTGTCGCCAACGGCGCCACGCTGGAGCGCAGCCCCGACGGCTATACGGCCTTCGTCACCGACAAGATGCGGCAGGTCTTCAACCCGCCGATGATCGAGCTCGACCTGCGCCTGGCGGCGATGGACAAGAACGGCGTCGACATCCACGCGCTGTCGATGACCTCGCCCATGGTCTACTGGGCGCCGCCGGCCTTCGGCCTGGCCCTGTCGCAGGCCTATAACGACGCGGCCTCGGCCGCGCACCAGAAGCACCCGACGCGCTTTGTCGGCATGGCCATGCTGCCGATGCAGGCGCCGGACCTGGCGCTCAAGGAACTCGAGCGCGCCGCGAAGCTGCCCGGCCTGCGCGGCATCTACGTCGCCACCAACGTCAACGCCACGGAGCTGGACGACAAGGGCTTCTGGCCGGTCTACGCCAGGTGCGAGGCGCTGGGCTGGCCGGTGTTCCTGCATCCCGTGGATACGATCGGCTCGGACCGCACCAGGCGTTTCTACCTGCGCAACCTGCTGGGCAACCCCTACGACACCGGCGTCGCCGCGGCGCATCTCGTCTTCGGCGGCGTGCTCGATGCCTTCCCGAAGCTGGAGATCATGCTGCCGCATGCCGGCGGCACCTTCCCCGGCCTGATCGGCCGCCTCGATCACGGCACCAAGGTGCGGCCGGAGCTCAAGCACATGAAGCAGCCGCCCAGCGCCTACCTGCGCCGCTTTACCTACGACACGATCGGCCACAACGACCAGATCATGATGAACCTGGTGCGCATGGTGGGGGCCGACCGCGTCATGCTGGGCAGCGACTACTGCTACGACATGGGCCACGAGCGCCCGGTCGACGTGGTCGACCGGCTCAAGGACCTGACGACCACCGAGCGCGGGCAAATCCTTGGACAAACCGCCGCGCGGCTGCTCAAGATAGACGGATGAAGCTGCCGCGCGACCGCGTTCCCTATTCGGCCATCGTCGATCGGCCGAAGCTGGTCCTGCCCAAGAAGGGCCGGATCGCCGTCTGGGTGATCGTCAATGTCGAGGAATGGGGCATCGAGCGGCCGATGCCGCGCACCGTGCTGTCGCCGCCCATGGGCCAGCCGCTGCTGCCCGACCTGCCCAACTGGGCCTGGCACGAATACGGCATGCGCGTCGGCTTCTGGCGCATCTTCGAGGCGCTCAAGCGCAACGGCATCGTGCCCACGCTCGCCATCAACGGCGTGGTCTGCGAATCCTATCCGCGCGTCGCCGAGGCGGCGCTCGAAGCGGGCTGGGAGTTCATGGGCCATGGCTACGTGCAGGGGCCGATGCACAAGGTCGACGATCAGCGCGCCGCCATCCGCCGCACGCTCGACACCATCGAGAAATTCACCGGCAAGAAGGTGCGCGGCTGGGAAAGCCCGGGCCTGACCGAGACCTACGAGACCATCGATATCCTGGCCGAGGAAGGCGTCGAATATGTCGCCGACTGGGTGCTCGATGACCAGCCGGTGGAGATCGCCACCACCAGGGGTCCGATCGTCTCGGTGCCCTACACGGTGGAGCTCAACGACATCGCCATGATGGCGCTGCAGCACCACGGCAGCGAGGAGATGCTCCGCCGTGGTGTCGACCACTTCGACCGGCTCTACCAGGAGGGCCTGACCATCCCGCGGGTGATGGCGATCAGCGTCCACCCCTACATCACCGGCGTGCCGCACCGGATCAAGTATTTCGAGAAGCTCCTGGAACATGTCAGGCGCCACAACGAGGCGCTGATCTGGACCGGCGAGCAGATCCTCGACTGGTACAAGGAAGCCAAGGTGGCCGCCGAAGCAGGCCCTACTCGGCCGCCTTCTCGCCGGCCAGCGCGCGGTTGACCGCCGGCATCACTTTCTCGGCCATCAGCTCCATCGAGCGCTTCGCCAGCTTGGCGTCGACCCAGTCGTGGCCGGGATAGAGCAGCGTGCCGAAATCGCCGGTCTTCTCGCGGAACTTGAGGAGCTGGTCGACCACCGAGTTGACCGTGCCGCAGAGCACCAGTGATTCGGTGACGTAGTCGAGCGTCACGGCTGAATCGGGCAGCGCGCGGTCGTGCTTGAACAGCTCCGGCCGGCCGTTGGCGATCAGCTTGGTCATCAGCTGCTTGTAGTAGAAACGGTAGGGGCTGCTGGCACCCTTGGCGTAGTCGACGGCCGTGCGCTCGTCGTCGGCAACGAAGATCGAGCGCGCCACCCGCCAGTCCTCGGCCTTGGCTTTCTGGCCGACATTCTCGCGGCCCTTGGCGTACATCGGCCAGTGCGAGGCGACCCAGGCCGGCTGCAGGAAGTTGGCGGAGATCGGTAGCCAGCCGCGCTCGGCCGCCGCCTGCACGCCCTTGGAGAACGGCGCCACGACGGTGACGAAGATCGGCGGATGCGGCTTCTGGAACGGCTTGATCACCGTGCCCTGGCCGATATCCGGCATCATGGTTTTCTGGGTGGAGAAATTCCAGAACTTGCCCGTGCGGTTGTACGGCGCCTCGCCGGACCAGATGGCGAGGATGTGGTCGATGGCCTCGACGAACATCGCCGTGCGGTCGTTGCCCAGGTTGCCGAAGATCTCCGCGTCCGAGAGCAGGCCGCCCGGCGAGATGCCGAAGTAGAAGCGGCCCTCGAGCATGGTGTCGACCATCGCCACCGTCGCGGCGACCTGGGCGGGATGGTTGTTGGGCAGGTTGACCGTGCCGGTGCCCAGCTTGATCTGCTTGGTGTCGTGGATCAGCGAGGCGATGAAGGTCAGCGACGAGGTGATGGTCTCGGCCAGATCGGTGACGTGCTCGCCGACGAAGGCTTCCGTGAAGCCCAGCCTGTCGGCGAGGATGATGGCCTCGCGGTCCTCCCGGAGGGTCTCGACGTAGTTCCGCGACGGCGGGTGCAGCGGCATGGTGAAATAGCCGAGCTTCATCGATGCCTCCCGCTGCCTCTTATTAATTGTTCATCTGATAAATAATACCCCGGGGGGACGATTCCGGCAACCCCGGTCCTCGCCGAGAAAGCCGCCGAGACCTGCAGGGTAGGGCCGAAGAGCGCCTGGCCGAAGAGAAATACGCCGAGCCGCGCAGCGGGAATCCCGCCGAGGAAGCCGAACAGACCTGCAGAGCCTTTGCAGGGCCTTCGCAGGCCCGTCAGCGCCCGACCGGGACGATCTGCCCCGTTTCGGCCGACTTGAAGATCGCCTCGAGCACCGCGGCGGTGTGGACGATCTGTTCGCCGGTGAACAGGTAGGGTCCCTTGCCGTCGAGCGCGTCGAGCCAGGATTCGAATTCCGCCGCCACCGAATCGGTCGGCGCGAATTCGGTGTGTTGCGTCTCCATGCCGCGCTTGCGCGTGACGAGATGGAACTCGCTGCGCGCCTCCGCCCAGCCGTGGCTGCCCATCACGTGGTAGCGCCAGAGATAGGGCGTGACCATCGTCGTGCCGAGATAGCCGATCAGGCCGCTGTCGAAATTGACCAGCACGCCGACCGTGTCGCCGGTCGGGTTGGGCAGCAGGCGCTTGGAGACCAGCGCGTGCACGCTCTTCACGGTGCCGAACATGTTGACGTAGGCATCGACGATATGGATGCCCATGCCGGTCATGCCGCCCGCGGGCGCTTCATTCGGCGAGCCGCGCCACGAGGTCTCGGGCCGCACGTCCTTCAGCCAGTCCGTACTGTAGTTCCCCTCGACCTGCATGATGGTGCCGAGCGAGCCGTCGTCGATCAGGCGCTTGATCTCGACCATCGGCCGCCAGAAGCGCCGGTTGTGGCCGACGCCGAGAATCTTCCCCGCCTTGGCGCAGGCCTCGACGGCGCGCGCCGCATCCTTGCGCGTCAGCGACAGCGGCTTCTCGCAGAACACCTGCTTGCCCGCCGTGACCGCGGCGATGATCTGGTCGGCATGCAGCGAATGCGGCGTGGCCAGCACCACGGCGTCGATCTTGGGATCGCGCAGCGCGTCCTCATAGTCCGCCGACAGCGCGAATTCCTGCTCGGCGGCGAAGCCGCGCGCCTCGTCCATTTCCTTGGACACGCCGCGCACGAAGCGCAGGCGCTTGGACTTGCCCTGGACCGAGCGGACGATCTCCTTGCCCCACCAGCCGAGGCCGACGATCGCGGCGTTGAGCATGCGTTTCCCCAGACCCGTGAATTATTTATCGGCCGATCATTGCGTGGCCGGGGGCCGAGGTCAAGGCGGGCTAGCGGCCCTTGTGGATCATCGCCGTCATGACGTGTGGGACGCCGTCGAGGAAGGCGGCGACGCGGCGGCTGACCGCGGTCTCGAGATCCTCGGACCAGTCCATGCCGTAGATCCACTTGCGCACGCCGAGATAGAACATGGTGGCGTGCAGATCCCAGACATGCTCGACCTCGGCCTCCAGCGGCTTGAGCGCCGTGGTGGTGGGCAGGCCGAGCTCGTGGCGGATCTCGCCGATCACCGGCGTGAAGACCCGCGCCCGCAGCAGCTTCTGGTAACGCGCGTTGAGGCCGACACCCTTGAGGCCGGAGAACATGTAGATGCGCACCCATTCGTAGGTGACGGTGCGCCGTGCATAGGCGAGGTAGAAGCGCGTCAACCGCTCGCGCAGCGCCACGCTGCGGTCGACCAGCGCCTTCTCGTCGTCGGCGCTCAGGCGGTTGACGAAGAACTCGCTGTAGACCCGCTCGATCAGCTTCTGCTTGCTGGGGAAGTAGCGGTAGAGCAGCGGCTGGGTGATGCCCAGGCGCCGCGCCAGCTCGCGCGTCTGGCCCTCGAACCCGACCTCGGCGAAGAAGCGCACGGCGCCCGCGACGATCATCTTTTCGCGGTCCGCCGGCTTGAGGCGCAGCCGGCCGTTCTCGCCGGCCGTGACGGCGGCCGCGCCTTTACGCTTACGGGATGGCTTCTTCTTGCGGCTCACGCTTTTGTCCCACCCGGATCAGCCTTGAGCCCCGCCGCCTCGACACCGGCGATGGCGCAGACCTCGTCCTTGTCCGAGGTGTCGCCCGAGATGCCGACCGCGCCGATCACCTCACCGCCCGCGTCGCGGATCAGCACGCCGCCGGGGACGGGGATGAAGCGGCCTTGGGCGGCCGTGGCCAGCACGCCGAAGAAGATCGGCGCGTTGGCGGCGCGTTCGGCCAGGGTGCGGCTGCCGAAGCCCATGCCCAGCGCCCCCCAGGCCTTGCCGAAGGCGATATCGAAGCGCAGCAGGCCGGACTTGTCTTCCCGTTTGAACGCCACGAGATGCCCGCCGGCATCGAGCACGGCGACGGTGAGCGGCGCGCACGAAGTTTCCCGGCCTTTACGCAAAGCGGTGTCGACGATGGTGGAAGCCTGGGCGAGCGAGACGTTGGCCATGGTTACCCCGGATAGGCTCGTGTTCTTTGCTGATCCGGCGATTACTATCACGTGGGTTTGTCCGGGAGGAAGAGCGCATGACCGACCGCAGCATCGGCCTGATCGGCTTGGGCATCATGGGTGGGGCGATCGCCGCCAACCTGCGCCAGGCCGGTTTCCACGTCACGGGCTACGACACGGACGCCGGCAGGTGCCGCGAGGCGGCGGCCCTGGGTGTCGAGATCGCCGACGGTGCCGGGGCGGTGGCGCGCGCCTCGCGCTACATCCTGGTCAGCCTGCCGACCGAAAAGGCGCTCGACGCCACGGTCAAGGCCATCGCCGCCGCCGGCGCGCCGCAGCGCCTTGTCGCCGAGCTCAGCACCTTCACCCTCGAGGGCAAGCAGCGCGCGCACGAGGCGCTGCGCGCGGGCGGCCATACGCTGCTCGACTGCCCGCTCAGCGGGACGGGCGCCCAGGCCAAGGTCAAGGACCTGGTCGTCTTCGCCAGCGGCGATACGGCGGCCATCCAGAGCCTGCGCCCGGCCTTCGACGGCTTTGCCCGCGAGATCCACGACCTCGGCGCCTTCGGCAATGGCAGCAAGATGAAGTACGTGGCCAACCTGCTGGTTGCCATCCACAACGTCGCGGCGGCCGAGGCGCTGGTGCTGGCCACGAAGGCCGGGCTCGACCCGCAGCTTGTCCTAAAGGCGGTGGGCGGCGGGGCGGGCGGCTCGCGGATGCTCCAGGTGCGCGGGCCGATGATGGCCGCGCGGCACTACGAGGAGCCGACCATGCGCGTCGCGACCTGGCAGAAAGACCTCGACATCATCAGCGCTTACGCGCGCTCGGTGGGCTGCCCGATCCCGCTGATGGCCGCCACCCTGCCGATCTATGCCGCGGCCCTGGCCCAGGGCCACGGCGAGCACGACACGGCCGCCGTTCACGCGGTTCTCGAAAAAATGGCAACCCCCGGCGCCTGACAGCCGCCGGTTGCAACGCAAAAATACGGGGTTTTCCGGAACCGTTCTAAGGTATTCCCGGGTCAGCCAGATCGCTGTTTCAGCGCTACGATTCCTGTCGAACATTGGCAGTCGGGGAGTCGGACATTGGACGCGAGAAACGCGCCTGATCCGGGCAAAATCAGCGGGCATGCCGAATTCTACCGGGAGGAAGCCGCGCGCCTGCGTCTGGTGGCCGCCACCTCCGGGTTCGGCGACCTGCGGCTGGATTTCCTGAAGATGGCCGATCAATACGAGATCCTCGCGCGCCAGGCCGAGGTGAACGTGCTTCTGTCCACCGCCGGCTGGCCCAGCCCCGGCGATCCGCAAAACGACGGCGCCGCGTCTCTCCCGCGGCACCGTTAAAAGTCACCCCCGCGCCGTCCCTACGGCCGCGCCGCCCGCCTCGTCGCACCCCACCGACGCGGGAGAACCGGCGGGCCCAGGAACGGCGCGGGGGTGACGCTCAGCGCAACCTTCCGAGGTTGCGCGAAATGCGCCGCAGTGTCCGCGAAACGCGAAGCCCGCGAAACGCAAAGCGTTTGCGCGTATTGCGCAGCAAACACGTGAGGCGCTCCGGATTACAAATGGCGCGCGAAGCGCGCACGTGTCATCAGGAAACGCCTCTCGCGCATCCTGCGGATGCGCTGCCGGCTCTGTACGCGCAAACGCTTCGCGTTTCGCTGGAACCGCCGCGCTTCGCGGACCGTTTTCTGTCATCGCCATTCAGGCCCGCGAAGGCCAAGTCCGGAAAGGAAGAGTGCGTGATGACGCTCCAGAACGATCTGCTCGCGATGGAAAAGAAATTCTGGTCCGGCGACGCCGGCTTCTATCGCCAGAACCTCGACGACGAATGCCTGACCGTGTTCACCAGGATGGCCGGCGTGCAGAAGAAGGAGGCGATCGCCGAGATGATCGACGGCGACAGCCAGCGCTGGCAGGACGTGACGCTCGATCAGAAGGGCCTGGTCGAGCCGACGCGCGACACGGCGATTCTCAGCTACGAGGCCAAGGCGCGGCGCGCCAACGGCGAGCACTATCATGCGCTGGTCAGCAGCGCCTACGTGCGGCGCAACGGCGCCTGGAAGCTCGCCTTCCATCAGCAGACGCCGCTGCCGAACTGAGCCTGCGGCCACACGGCGGCCGAATTATCGGTGGAGCCCGGTTGCCTTGGCCGTGCTACGATAGGACTTAAACCGATGAAAGGCGCCGCGATGGCCGACAAGGTCCCGGAATGGAAGCAGATCAGCGATCAGCAGCACGCCAAGGCGGCTGACCGCGAGAACAAGCTGCGCGCCGCGCGCCTGGCCCGCGACGCAGCCCTGCCGCCCCCGCCGCCGCCCGCCCCCAAGAAGGCGCGCAAGAAGGCGGTGAAGAAAGTGGTCGACCACGCGCCGGAGCCGGAGTGATCGTCGCGCGCATAGCGCGCCTCACCAGGTCCCATGCCGGTGGATCTGACGCCATTGATAGAAGGCGAAGGCCAGCGAGATCAGCGCCGGCCACCGAAGTCCCCGCCACGCGCCAGTGGTTGTCCTCGCCATAGAGCCAGCTGCAGACCGCGAGGAAACCGAAAGGCAGGGCGCCGATGCGCCCATATCATGCGATAGAGGCGGCTATGGTCGTCGAGCGTATCGTGCGCCTGCCAAAACCGGGGCAACAAGCTGCGCTCAGCCGGAAGTCTGCCGCTCGGCGGCTCGGGCGGCTCAAAACCCAGATCAGGTAGCATGGTCGGAACCTAGCAGCCGGCAAATTGTGCTCTCGTGCGTTACCGCACAGGCATCGACTCTCAGAGCGTATTGCGGGGACCAGTCCACTGGGCAACTGCGATTGCCGACACCACGAAATGGAAGATGAACATGAATAGGAGGTTCCCGGTGATCGACCACCAGTTGACACCGAACAGCCAGACAACACCTTGCGCGACCAGGTATGGAACGGCGTTGACAATCATGTCTGGAATGTCGTCTGCGTCCTCGAGAAATTTCAACCAGTTGAAGGACTCGATGTCGGTGCCGAACTTATAATGAATGAAAGAAAGAGAACACGACAGGGCGTCCCCGCATTGTGGCGGCGGCGAGCGGCCGATAAATCCCGTCATGCCGCAATAGACGATGCAATAGAAGACTGGAACGGCGCCCAGCCATACCAGAAAGATCAGGAACGCCGAGAGGAGATAGTTTTCGCCTCGACCGTCATCGATGACTGCGACCAGGGCGAAGATGAAAGAAAACATGTAGCCAAACGTGAAAAGCGCATCGATACCCGTCAACGCGGCGCCGAGAATTCCGCTTCCCAGCCAGAGCGCCTGATACGTTATCGCTTTCACGAGTATCTTCACGGGAATTTCCCCGCATAAGTTGTAGTATATCCGCGGCCACCCGGCACCAGGGTGCTACCGCACACCTGTCCCCGACTCTTGCTAGACTTCGGCGCCATGCCCCGCCGCGCGCCAACGCCGTTCCTGCATCTCTATCTCGCCGACGCCGTCTACGAGTTCCGGCGCTGCCATCGCGGCCTGACCTGGAACGCCGTGCCCGGCCTCTATGTCTTCGTGCGCTGCCCCGGCTACCGGCTGCTCTATATCGGCGAGACCGGCAGCTTCGCCATGCGCCTGCCGGGACACGAGGTCTGGCCCGTGGCCTGCGAGCAGGGCGCGAACGAGATCTACGCCATGCCGTTCAACGGCACGGAGCCGGAGCGCCGGGCGCTCGAGCGCGCCCTGATCGGCGCCTACACACCGCCCTGCAACACGCATCATGTGAGCGCCAGCGACGAAGCGGCGATCGACCGCGGCCTCTGGTTCGATCCGTTTGACAGCTTCGACGCGTTCGTGCGGCAGGTGCGCTAGGCCCCTGTGACACCGGTCATAGACCGAGGGCGAGCATGGGGTATGCTGTTCGTCCGCTGCCGCGACGATCGCCCAGGTCCATGATTAACCAAAGCGAGACGCCCATAACGGCATTCCCTCCGACGCGCCCGAAGATCCGCTTCTGCACGGCTCCGGACGGGGTGAAGATCGCCTATGGCATCGCCGGCAACGGGCCGGCGCTGGTCAAGACCGGCAACTGGCTGAGCCATCTGGAGACGGATCCGGAAAGCCCGCTCTGGCGGCACTGGGTCAGCGAGCTCTCCCGCAGCTATCGCTATGTCCGCTACGACTCTCGCGGCAGCGGCCTGTCGCAGCGCGAGGTCGGCTATATCGAGCCGGAGATCTGGCTCAACGACCTCGAGGCCGTGGTCGAGGCGGCTGGGCTCGAGCGCTTCGCGCTGCTCGGCATATCCGGCGGGGCGGGGATGGCCATCGCCTACGCGGCGCGCCATCCGGAGAAGGTCAGCCATCTCGTGCTCTTCGGCGGCACGGCGCGCGGCGCCATGCGCCGCGACCTGACCCCGCCGCAGCGCCAGACCTACGACTACACCGAGAAGCTGGTGGCGCTGGGCTGGGACAAGGAGACGCCGGCCTTCCGCACCCTCTACGCCATGCAGATGATTCGCTCGGCGACGCCGGAGCAGTACCGGATCATCGCCGACCTGGAGCGGGCGGTGAATCCCTCCGCCGAAAACGCGGCCGCCGTCCTGCGCATGTTCAACGACCTCGACGTGACGGCGGAAGCGGCGCGCGTGACCTGCCCGACGCTGGTCCTGCATTGCACCGGCGACGAGGGCTTTCCGCTCGCCTGCGGGCGGGAGATGGCCAGCCTGATCCCCGGCGCGCGCTTCGTGCCGCTCAGCAGCCGCAACCACATCCTGCTGGAGAACGAGCCCGCCTGGCGCAGCTTCCTCGACGAGGTGCGCGCTTTCCTGCCCAAGCCGGAGACCGGGGCCTTCGCGACCCTGACGCCGCGCGAGCGCGCGATGCTCGACCTCGTGGCCCGCGGCCTGAGCAACGGGCAGATCGCCGCCCTGGTCGGGCTGAGCGAGAAGACGGTGAAGAACCGCATCACCAGCATCTTCGCCAAGCTCAAGGTGAGCAGCCGCCCGCAGGCCATCGTGCTGGCCCGCGAGGCCGGCTTCGGCCTCGGCCCGGCGCCCGCCGGCTGATGTGATTGACCCTCTCCGCGTCGCGTTTCGCGACGGGGAGAGGGAAGGGGCCGTTGCGCAGCAACGGGAAGGGTGAGGTGTCGTGCCATATGACCCACCTCACCCCAGCCCTCTCCGCCCTGAAGGGCGGAGAGGGAGTCAGAGGGGACGCATGCGGCGGCTGATGATCCTTATGTTGGTGATTCTGGGTGCGACAACCGCCCACGCCAAGATCATCGAGGAAGCCGTCACCCTCACCGCCGAGGTGCAGGACATCAAGGGCCGGCCGCACACCCATCCCTTCGTCGTCACCATCTATCGCGACGACGCGCGGCGGCAGAAGCAGCCGTTCATGATCCTCAACCACGGGCGCTCGGCCAAGGCGGCGGATCGCGCCAAGACGGCGGTCGGCCCCTACGGTCCCAATGCGCGTTACTTCGTCAGCAAGGGCTTCGCCGTGTTCCTGCCCATGCGCATCGGCTACGGCGTCACCGGCGGGCCGGACGTCGAGGATTCCGGCGTCTGCCAGAAGAAGATCTATCCGCCGGTCTACGAGGCAGCGGCGCAGCAGAGCCTGGTGGTCATCGACTATGCCAAGGCGCAGGCCTATGTCGACCCGGCCCGCGGCCTGGTCGTCGGCCAGTCCTTCGGCGGCACCACGGCGCTGGTCCTGGCCGGCAAGGCGATCCCCGGCGTGCTGGGCGCCGTGAACTTCGCCGGCGGCGGGGGCGGGAGCCCGACCTTGCACCCGCAAAGCCCCTGCCGTACCGACCTGCTGCTGGAGCTGTACTCGGGCTACGGCAAAACGGCGCGTATCCCCACACTCTGGGTCTACAGCGAGAACGACCAGTATTTCGGCCCGCGCTATCCGCACGACTGGTTCGACGGTTTCATCAAGGCGGGCGGCCGGGGCCGGTTCGTGCTGCTGCCGCCCTACAAGGCCGACGGCCATCCCAGCTTCACCGGCCAGCCGGCGGCGTGGCGGCCGGAATTCGAGGCGTTCGTGAAGGAGGTGATGGGGCGGTGAAATACTAGTTCTCGAATAGGTTGGCTTTTGTTTCAGCGAACTATTTGGAAAGACGACGAGGATTTGTGCACAGGAATGGCATTTAGACCCGCATTTGCTATCGCTATATGAGCTGAGCCCTCGTTAATGCTCTGGAAGCGGCCGGGACCAACCCAGACCTCTGTTAGTGCTCCCAGAACGTCGTCGATTTCTATATAGGCGATAATTACTCCTTCACGCGGCGACAATCTTATTACCCCGGTTTGCCTTTGGCCTTCTTGATCGAAAAGAATGGGAGTCACTACTAGCCGCCATTCAGCTTCATCCGAGAAGTCTTCATGCTTTCCTGTGGCCCCGACAGACCAGAGGTAGCCGGTGAGGCGCCCAGCCCACAATCTCGTCAATTCTTCTTGAGCATGAGATTGAGTGTTCTGCATGGCATGCCGGTAGCCATCAGAGACTAAAGTCAATAAAGATTGTACGTGGCTCCGAATTGCTTTCTCACCGTAAGTCACCGGATACGGCCCCGCGGTGATAAGAGTTGGCTTATCAGCGACTAGATACCTCACGGATACGTGGGCGAGTTTTTTGGGATCGAAGCCCAATGCAAAGCCGCCTTCTCGATTCCCGTAGTAGCGCCACTGCGCGAGCTTGTTCCTGGAGTTCGTAAAGCTGGCGATAAATACGTCTCCGATCTTTTCCTTCATCGAGGCGAACTGTGTGCCGGCCAATTCAAGAAAATTCAGAATCAAACTATCAGCAGTCAGCGCTTTGAACGCAGTCAACGCCGACCAAACAGCGCCCATGCCAAAGCGAATTTCGCCAGCATCGTTGAGAGCTGTCGCGTTCGTTGCCCATATGGCTTTACTTCTCATTACCCCCTCAAACCCTCTAGGATCTGTGTAGTGGAATAGGGGGGTCGGTGTTCCACCCCATTCCGCGATCCAAGGCTTGATCGTAGAGTGGAACGCGTCGCGGGAGGCTTGCCGCGCCGGCTTCTTTGAGAGGTCGTCTGCCATCGGCGCTTACGGGTCCCGGCTATTCGTCTGTTCGGGTTAGGACTTGATTGTCGTATCTGAACCTGCGAATGCCTGCAGTATTGTAGCTAAAATTGCTACTCCGGCACGCCCGCCTTCCTCAATCCCTCAAGGAACACGTCACGATGGGCGTAGGTGGCGAGGTTGTTGGCCAGGACGTGGACGCAGATCGGCGGCCCGATGCGGTTGCGCGCGTCGATAAATTCCTGGGCCTCGTCGAGCAGGCCGAGATGGCCGCAGCAGCTGATCACGCTGTTGTAGTGGCCGGGATACTCCGTGAAGGCCGCGACGGAGGCGCGCAGGTAGGGCAGCGCCTCCTCGAAGCGCCGCGAGCCCAGCAGCGCCAGGCCGTGGATGGAGGTGTAGAAGCCGGAGAAACTGTCCATCGGGCTCATGCGCAGGGCCTTGCCGGATTCGGCGATCGCCTCCTCGAATTGTCCGGCGCGCAGCAGCACCCAGCCGTAGGCCATGCGGCCGAGGGCGAAGCTGGGGTTGAGATCGAGCGCCGTGCGCAGCTCGCCGAGCCCGCGCTCGTGCTGTCCGCCGGTGCTCAGGCACAGCGCGTAGGCCATGCGCGCCCAGGGATCGGCGGGATCCGAGGACAGCGCGCCCTGGGCATGCTGGGCGGCCTGACGGAGGGTCGGACCCTCCTCGCTCCAATAGCAATGCGAGGCCCACCACAGGGCCCAGCTCAGCAGGGCGTGCGCCCTGGCGTAGTTGGGCTCGAGCGCGATGGCGCGGTGGAGCAGCGTCTGCGCCTCCTCGTTGGGCTTGCGCCCCATCTGGCGCAGGAGGTTGAGCGCGCGCACGACCAGCTCCCAGGCGCCGAGGCTGTCCGGCGGCTTGCCCGCGGCGCGAAACCCTTCCTCCGCGTAGACGTAGGGCTCCACCGCGGCGACGACCCGTTCCGTGATGTCGTCGTTGACCGCGAAGACGTCGCGCAGGTCGCGGTCGTATTTGTCGGCCCAGATCTGCTTGCCGGTCTCGGCGTCGACCAACTGGCCGCTGATGCGGATGCGCTGGCCGGCGGTCTGCACGCTGCCCTCCAGGACGTAGCGCACGCCAAGCTCGCGCGCCACCTGCCGGATATCCGCGTCCTTGCCCTTGTAGCCGAGGGTCGAGTTGCGGGCGATGACGAACAGCCAACGCAGGCGGGCGAGCGCCGTGGTGATGTCTTCCGTGATGCCGTCGGCGATGAAGTCCTGCGCCGAATTGCCGCCCAGATTGGTGAAGGGCAGGACGGCGATGGAGGGCGTATCGAGCTTGATCGCCGGCGCGACCGGCGCGCCCGGGGGCGCGGTCTCCGCCTGGAGCATCGCGCGCAGCGGCAGCTTGGTCTGGTTCTCGACCACCGACAGCGTGCGTTCGGAGAAGAGGCCGATCAGCAGCTTGTCGACGGTCGACTTGCCCAGCTTGGTGCGGAAGGAAAGCTGCTCGCGCGAAATGCGCTCGCGCGCCAGGTAATCCCTGACCGCCGCCGCGATCCGCTTGCGAGTTTCCAACTCTCCAGGCCGCATTTGTGGCAGGACCCCCTGCGATAAACACCTTAAAATACAGGGAAATTCTGAAAAAAAGCGAAGAAAGAGGCGGCCTCAGGGTGGCATGAGCCAAATTTGTGGGAGGTGCGAGTCCGAATGCACCGGCCGCGTGTGCAAGTCACGGAAGACGCAGCCAAACGCGGGTTTTACCGGGTCTCGATGTCGCCGTATGAGTTTCGTTTGGGGTTTCGTATGAGCCAGAATCGCTCCAAGAATCGCACCAGAAGGAAAGAATAGGAAAAACCCGGAAAATACTTTTGAAATTTTGACAGGTAAAACATTCCCCACATCGAGGCCCAATTACTCGAGTCGAAGGGGAGGATCATGGTTGCCGCTCGTCGCCGCACCCGGTTGCCGTCACTGGACGCGCTGCGCGTCTTCGAAGCGACCGCGCGGCATTTGAGCTTCACCAAGGCGGCCGCCGAGCTCAACGTCACCCAGAGCGCCATCAGCCACCGCATCCGCTGCCTCGAGCAGGCTCTCGGCCAGCGCCTGCTGCGGCGCAGCGCCAGCGGCCTGGAGCTGACCCAGGCAGGAGCGATCCTGGCCCGGGGCGTGGGGCGCGGGGTCGACGAGATCTGGTCCGCCGTCGAGACGGTCGACAGCGGCTCCTCCGGGAAGACCCTGACGCTCAGCGTCCAGGCGGCCTTCGCCCGGCATTGGCTGACACCGCGGCTGCCGCGTTTCGCCGCCCGCTTTCCGTCCATCGAGCTGACCGTCTGCGCCGACGACCAGCTGGCCGACCTGACCTTCGGCAATGTCGATGCCCGCATCGAATTCAGCGTCGGCGGCGACCGCCGGCTGGACACGGTGTGCCTCATGCCGGACAGCATCGTGCCGGTCTGCAGCCATGCGGCCCTGAAAAAATTCGGTCCGTTGCGCGCGCCGGAGGACGTGGCGAAGTTTCCGCTGCTCCTCGACCGCGCCGCCGAACAGGATGCCAGCGGCTCCGGCTGGCAGACCTGGCTCGCCGGTGCCGGCGTCCCGGACCTGCAGTGCCGGACCGGCATGCGCTTCAACGATGCGAGCCTGGTGCTCGGCGCCGCGGTCGCCGGGCTCGGCCTGGCGGTCATGCGCACCAGCCTGCTCGGCAACGACCTGCGCGCCGGCCGGCTGGTCAGCCCGCTGCCCCAGCCGGTGCCGACGCACCATGCCTACCACTTCGTCTCGATGCCCGAGCGACGGGACGATCCGAAGCTGCGGGCGTTCCTCGCCTGGCTCATGGAGGAGGCGAAGCTCTCCGCCACGGCCGACGGGAGCCTGGCGCCGATCGAGGTCGGCGAGCCCGCGGCCAACGACACGGTGAGCCTCGCGGACGTCCTGCCGGTCGCCAAACCGCGCTACGCGGCCAGCCGCGCCCGCGCCAGTTAAGCCGCCCGCGGTGCTGCCCTCCCCAGCGTCGTGAGCGCCAGAGGCTGCGCGCGCCGCCAGCCGGCGGCGCAGCCTCTCACATCCCCAGATAGAACCCGGCGGCCCGAGAACAATGACCGGGCTGTCGCCCTTGCTGGCGCGGCCGTGCGAGGGCACGGGCTACGAAGTCGGCTCGATGTCGATGGTCAAGGGGGCGCGCAACTCGAAGGAGGCGCAGGCCTGGTACGACTGGGCGCTGACCACCGAGGCGCAGAACGTCGGCCCTACCAGGTGCCGGCGAACAAGACCGCCAAGCCGCTGGCCGAGGCGCCGGACTTCACCCGGATCAAGCTCATCGACTACGAGCGTGGTTGCGATGAATCGTGCTGGCTCCGCGCTACTTTTCTTTGATGCGTAGATAGGGCCAAAGCGTTAGTTTGCCGCCCTTCTGCTCAACTTTGACGTACATGGTGTGCGCTCTAATATCTCGTGCGGAGATTCGGAGCTTAATAACACATACGGATTCTCGGATTGTTGTCGGCGAATCGCCTGCGAGAATAGTAATTCCGTTCTGTCCCTCGGACTGTACGGGGCATGCAAATCGAAAGTATTTCAGAGTTTTAGGATGAAGCGTGGTGCTTCCATCTCGAGCAGTTAGGAGTCCAAAAACATCCTCGGGCTTATACTTTATGAGATTTCTGCTGAAGTTCGGCAGTTCCGCTTGAACCTCATGTACTGTCCGGTCGGATTCATTGCGCACAAACAATTCTGCGTAACCGTCTTTCCGGCGCCATCCGTAGGTGAGCGGTGATTTGTTCAGCGGAGATGGAGCCTTCGCTTTCTTTTTTTGTGGTTTTTGAGCTTGAATCTGTGGCCGTGCGATCGCTCGAATTGTGGGGGCGCTTTTCCCAGTCTTGGTGCATCGACAGCACCACGAGCAACAAAAAGAAGCAAAGGACCAGAAACGATGCGGTAGCTGTCATCTGCTGCGACAGCGGCTGCCGCTCACCATGGCTTGCGACCGCCTTGACGGCAAGGTCGAAGACATGGACCAGTGCGGAGGCCATAGTTGCAAGGGACAGCTCCACTCCAAGAAAGAAGTCCGAGCGCCGCCAGCCGGGGCCGCGGACAATCTTTTTCGCCAGCGCACCGCAGAGAATCAGGATGGCCGGTATTCCCAGCGCGATCAAATGTGGGTCTGCTAGTCCGCTCACTTGGTAGCGTCCCCCGACATTTGCTTTATTTGTCCCTTTCAATGCATGGGGTGTTCACATCCCCAGATAGAACCGCCGGATCAGGTCGCTGTCGTTGAGCTCGGCGGCGGTGCCGGTATGGGCGATGGTGCCGTGGACGATGACGTAGCCGCGGTCGGCGATCTTCACGGCCTGGGTGAAGTTCTGCTCGGCCATCAGCACGGTCAGGCCGAACTTGTCCTTGAGCTCGCGGATCTTCTCGATCATGCGCGTGACGATGATCGGCGCCAGGCCGACCGACGGCTCGTCGATCAGCAGCAGCTTCGGGGCGGCCATCAGGGCGCGGGCCAGGGCGAGCATCTGCTGCTCGCCGCCGGACATCGAGCCGGCGAGCTGGGTGCGCCGCTCCTGGAGCACCGGGAAGGTCTCGAAGCACACCGCCAGGTTGGCGGCGATCTGGCTGCGCGCCTTGGGCCGGTAGGCGCCCATCATCAGGTTCTCTTCGACCGTGAGCTTGGGGAAGAGCTGCCGGCCCTCGGGCACGATGGCGATGCCGAGGTCGACGATCTCCTCCGGCCGCTTGCCGATCAGGTTGTGGCGCTTGCCGTCGATCTCGGCGGTGATGGTGCCGGTCCGCGGCTGCACCAGGCCGACGATCGACTTGATCAGCGTGCTCTTGCCGTTGCCGTTGGTGCCGAGCAGGGTCACCGTCTCGCCGTCGCGCACCTCGAGGCTGATGCCGTGCAGCACCTGCACGTTGCCGTAGCCGGCGCTGACGTTGGAGATGGTGAGGGAGCTCATGGGTATCCCCAGCCCTGAACGTCACCCCGGACAAGCGGCCCCTTCCGGTTCGCGCAGATGATGCGCGAACAAGATTGGGCCGCGCGATCCGGGGTCCATGGGGATGGCGGCACGATGGACCCCGGATCGCGCGACGTCGGAACGTCGCTTGTCCGGGGTGACATCGAGAAGGGGGCGACGGCGCTACTCACCGAGATACGCCCTCTGGACTTCGGGGTCGGCGATGACGCTCTGCGGGTCGCCGTCGGCGATCTTGCGACCGGCCACGAGAACGGCAATACGCTCCGAGAACTTCATCACCGCGTACATGATGTGCTCGATCATGACGATCGACACGCCGGCCTGGTTGAGGCGCATGAGCAGGGCGAGGATCTCGTCGACCTCGCCCATGGACAGGCCGGCCATCGCCTCGTCGGCGATCAGCAGCTGCGGATGCGCCGCCATGGCGCGCGCCAGCTCGAGCTTGCGCAGGTCGACCTGGGTGAGCGAGCCCGAGCGCTCGTCGGCCTTGGCCTGCAGGCCGACCTCCTCGAGGATGTGGTGCGCGTCGTCCTCGGTGGCGCCGTGGGGCACGCGCTCGTTGCCGGCGGGCGCGCCGGCATAGAGCAGGGCGATCTCGACGTTCTCGCGCACCGTCATGCTGGCGAAGGGCCGCGGGATCTGGAAGGTGCGGGCGATGCCCCGGCGGATGCGCTGATGCGTGGTCAGCCGGTCGATGCGCTCGTCGCGGAAGATGATCTCGCCGGCCTCGTTGCGCAGCGTGCCGGTGACGCAGTTGACCAGCGTGCTCTTGCCCGAGCCGTTGGGCCCGAGCAGGCCGACGCGCTCGCCCCGCCGCACCTGGAAGTCGATGCCCTCCAGCGCCGTGAAGCCGCCGAAGCGTTTGCCCACCCCGACGACGGAGAGCAGGATCTCAGCCATTCTGCTTCTTCCTGGCCCCGGACTGGCCCCGGACCTTCTGCAGCAGCCCGACGATGCCGTTGGGCGCCACGGTGACGAAGACCACCAGCAGCACGCCGACCAGCAGCAGGTTAGCCGCCGAGGAGATGGTCACCGTCGCCACCTGCTGCAGCGTGCCGAGCAGCAGGGCGCCGATCAGCGGCCCGACCCAGCTGCTCATGCCGCCGATCAGCGGCATGGCGATGGAGTTGACGCCGTAGGCGAGGTTGAAGGCGCCGGCCGGGTCGACGTAGCTCACGTAGTAGGGGAAGGGCGCGCCGGCGATGCCCATCAGGAAGCCGGAGAGGGTGGTGGCGACGAGCTTGAGCTTGAGGGTCGGCACGCCCGAGCATTCGGCGGCGATCTCGTCGTCGCGGATGGCGGCGAGGCCCCGGCCCAGGCGGCTGCGCTCGACCCAGCGGGCGATGGCCACGGCCAGCGCCGCCAGCAGCAGCATGACCGCGAACAGGTATTCCGAGTACGAGGCGAAGAACATGACCTCGCGCGGGCGGATGATGTAGGCGCCGCGCGCCCCGCCGACGAACGACCAGTTGACCACCAGCGTGTGCAGCACGATGGCCATGGCCAGGGTGGCGATGGCGAAGAACACGCCGCGCAGCCGCAGCGTGAGATAACCCATGGCCAGGCCGAGGACGGCGCAGACCAGGCCGCCGACCGGGATCATGATCAGCAGCGGCAGGTTCACCGTCTTGTGCAGCACGACGCTGGTATAGGCGCCGACCGCGAAGAAGCCGGCGGTGCCGAAATTCACGTAGCCGGTGTAGCCGCCCAGGATGTTCCAGGCGGTGGCCAGGACGATGTACTGCGCCACGGTGTAGCTGGCGAAGTAGAGGTACTCGTTGCCGACGGCGATGCCCGCGCCGTAGACCGCGGCGGCCGAGGCGAGCGAGACGCCGAGAAAGGGGAGGGGGGCCATCAGCGCCCCAGCAGTCCCGCCGGCCGGATGGCCAGCGTCAGCAGCAGGATGCCGAACGACACCGCGGGCGCCCAGGACGGGCCGTAGAAGGTGGCGGTGAAGCTCTCGGCCACGCCCAGAATGATCGCCGCCAAAAGCGTGCCGGGGATCGAGCCCATGCCGCCGAGCACGCAGACGGCGAAGACCCGGCCGATATACTCGCGGCCGATCGACGGCTCGATCGGCTGGATGATGATCAGGAAGGCGCCGGCCACCGCGGCCGTGGCGATCGACAGGCCGAAGGCGATCGCTTTTATGCGTTGAGGATTGGCACCCATCAGCTGCAGCGCCATCTGGTTCTGCGACACGGCGAGGATGCAGCGTCCGGTGAAGGTGCGGGTCATGAAGAGCTGGACGGCGATCACCATGCCGACCGAGACCAGGAAGGGCACGAACAGGCGCAGGGGCAGGTTGAAGGCGCCCCATTCCAGGGTCGGGCCGATATAGGGCGCGTTGACCGTGCGGTAGTCGACGCCGAAGACCAGCAGCAGCGCCACTTCGCCGATGAACAGGATGCCGAAGAAGAAGGCGAGGCCGGAGAGCGCCTCGCGCCCGCGGCGCTCGAAGGCCACGTAGTACCAGCTGTACATGCCGACGCCGAGCGCGAAGAAGGCCGGCGACAGGAGGAAGGTCACCAGGATCGGGTCGACGCCCATATGGAGATTGACGATGTAGGCGATGAACGAGCCGAGGATGATGAAGGTCGGGTGCGCGATGTTGACGATATCGAGCATGCCGAAGGAGATGGAGATGCCGATCGACACGGCGGCGTAGAATCCGCCGAGCAGGATTCCCGCCACGATGGCGTTGATCAGCAGATTGAGTGTCACATCCATCGCCGCGTCGCTCCCCCCGAGCCTGTTTCTAGAAGCGCGCGCATCTCATCCTTCGAGACGGCCGTGAAGACACGGCCTCCTCAGGATGAGGCTTATCAAAAAGAGTCCTCACCCTGAGGTGCGAGCCCCTTCCGGGGCGAGCCTCGAAGGGTGTGGGCCGCATCTCAGAACCCGACATTGCTCGCGCCCTTGAGATCGAGCATGGCGCGCGCCTCGTCGGGTGTCGCGATCTCGTGGCCCAGCGCCTCGAGGATCATGCGGATCTTGGTCACCTGCTCGGCGTTGGTCTTGGCCAGCTGGCCCTTGCCGAGATAGATGCTGTCCTCGAGCCCGACGCGCACATGGCCGCCGTAGATCCCGGCCATGGTGGTGAAGGCCATCTGGTGCCGGCCGGCGGCCAGCACCGACCAGTGATACTGGTCGCCGAACAGCTTGTCGGCGATGCGCTTCATGTGGTCGAGGTTCTCGGGATCGGCGCCGATGCCGCCGAGGATGCCGAAGATCGACTGCACGAATAGCGGCGGCTTGACGATCTTGCGGTCGAGGAAATGGGCCAGGTTGTAAAGATGGCCGATGTCGTAGCACTCGAACTCGAACTTGGTGCCGCAGCCCTCGCCGAGCTCCTTCATCATGTATTCGATGTCTTTGAAGGTGTTGCGGAAGATGCCGTCGCGCGTCGCCTCGAGATACTGCGGCTCCCAGGCATGCTTCCACTTGCCCTCGTATTTGGGCGCGATGTGGTGGAGGCCGAAATTCATCGAGCCCATGTTGCAGGAGCACATCTCCGGCTTGGCCCGGAGCGGCGCCTCGAGGCGCTGCTGCACCGTCATGTTATGGCCGCCGCCGGTGGTGATGTTGACCACGGCGTTGGTCGCCTGCTTGATGCGCGGCAGGAACTCCATGAACACCTTGGGATCGGGCGTCGGCTTGCCGTCCTTGGGGTCGCGCGCGTGCAGGTGGAGGATCGAGGCGCCGGCCTCGAAGGCGCCGATGGCGCCCTCGGCGATCTCGTTGGGCGTGATCGGCAGGTAGGGCGACATGGTCGGCGTGTGGATCGAGCCGGTCACCGCGCAGGTGATGATGACTTTCTTGCGTGGTGCCGCCATTTCAGCGCCGCTCCCTGACCCGTCTTTTACTTTCTTGCCAAGTAAGCTAGCGATAAAGAAACAGGCGGGCAACCGCCCAATGTCCCATTAGACTATTGGGTGGGAGGAAAAGACCTATGGCGCGCCGCTTCGTCGACCTGTCGATGCACCTGGAGAACGACGTCAAGTCCGATCCGCCCGGCTACGAGCCGCGGATCGAGTACCTGACCCACAAGGACACCGCCAAGGACGTGGTGGCCTTCTTCCCGGGGCTCAAGGAAAGCGACCTGCCGGAGGGCGAGGGCTGGGCCATCGAGTGGATCCGCCTGATGACCCATAACGGCACGCACCTGGACGCGCCCTATCACTTCCACTCGACCATGAACAAAGGCGAGCGGGCGATCACCATCGACGAGGTGCCGCTCGACTGGTGTTTCCAGCCGGGGGTGCGGCTCGATTTTCGCCATCTCCCCGACGGCTACGTGGTCCAACCGAAGGACGTCGAGGCCGAGCTCAAGCGCATCGGCCACAGCCTCAAGCCCCTGGAGATCGTGGTGGTCAACACCCGGGCCGGCAAGGCCTACGGCCAGCCGGATTACGTCTCGGCCGGCTGCGGCATGGGCCGCGAGGCGACCTTGTATCTACTGGAGCGCGGCGTGCGCCTCACGGGTACGGACAGCTGGAGCTGGGACGCGCCCTTCGTCCATACCAAGGGCAAATACGCCGAGACGGGCAACGCGGGCCTCATCTGGGAAGGCCACAAGGCCGGGCGCGACATCGGCTACTGCCACCTGGAGAAGCTGCACAATCTCGAAGCGCTGCCGGCCAGCGGCTTCACCATCGCCTGCTTCCCGGTGAAGATCCGCGGCGCCTCGGCCGGCTGGACCCGGGCGGTCGCTATCTTCGATTCCTAGACTCCCTCTCCGCGCGTGAGCGGGGAGAGGGTGCGAGCGTAAGCGAGCGGGTGAGGTGGGTCTTCCGCAAGACACCTCACCCTCCCAACGCTTCGCGTTGGGCCCCTCCCTCTCCCCGCTTCGCGCGGAGAGGGGTTAGTCGGAGAGCGCCGCGTCGAGCGATTTTCGGCCCTATTTCGACTCAACAACCGTCAGTGACGCAATAATTCGGTCAGCTGTTGCGCTTCGCGTTGGAGAAATCTGGCGGTAATGGAATTGAACGAATCTCGGCCAACCCGAATTTTCCACGGTGACAAGCGTCAGCCTTGAATGCATGCCATTCTCGGCCCATCGATGCGTAACGCTGGAATGACCTCCGATTTTTTCGTCGACAGGAGGCCCTGCATGCTCGAACCCTTGCGGGTGGTTTCCAGCATAGATCAGCAGGAGTTGGCCGCCTGCGTCTTTGACATCGACAACGTCGAAGTCGACTCGCTTTGCCGTCGAAGCGTTGACGGTTGAGGGAAGGAAAATCGTTGCCTTCCGATCGGCAAATGCCACGGCTACGCGGTCTTCCGCCGTAGGTGGAACACTCTGGCAGCCTAAGGTCTGGAGAATCGAGAGCAAAAGCAGTGCGTAGGCTTTGTATGCCCGTCGCTGAAACCGGATTGCCATCACCGCTCCCCAGACGACATCAAATCCTCTATCGACCATACTAGTCTAACGAATCTGCTAGCCGCCAATTAACCCGTGAGCGCCGCCTCCAGCGATCTCTCGACCGCCGCCTTCTCGATCCCGCGCACGATGAAGACCAGGCGGGTCTGGCGACTGTCGCCCTCCGGCCAGCGCGGCAATTTCGCCGGCGGATGGAAGACGTGCTGTACGCCGTGCAGCGCGATGGGCTGCGTCTCGCCTTCGACGTTGACCACGCCTTTCAGGCGCAGCAGGTCCGGCCCGCGCAAGGAGGCCAGAGCATCGAGCCAGCGGCGGAACTCCGGCCAGGGGACCGGCTTGTCGCGGGTGATGCAGAAGGCGCGGATATCGCCGTGCCGGTTGACGTCGTGGTGATGATGGTCGTCGTAGGCTTCGGCCGGCAGCCAGCGCTGGATATCGGCCTCGCGCTTCACCGGGTCGTAGAGGCCCACGTCGAGGATCAGGGCGGGATCGACATTCCCCTGCATGGCGCGGATCAGTGGCGCCGCGGGATTGAGCTGCTTGAGCCGCGCGACCAGCCGTTCGACCGCTGCTGCCTCGGCGAGATCGGTCTTGGTCAGCACCAGCCGGTCAGCGAGGGCCGCCTGCTGCACCGACTCCGGGTGACTGTCGAGCTGGCCCTCGCCGTTGACCGCGTCGACCGTGGTCACCACGCCGTCGAGCCGGAAGCGCTCGGCCACCGCCTTGTCGCCCATGATGGTGCGCATCACCGGTCCGGGCTCGGCCAGGCCGGTGGTCTCGATGACCACGCGGTTGAAGGGCGGGATCTCGCCCTTGTCGCGGCGCTCGAGCAGCGTCTGGAACGTGTCCACGAGATCGCCGCGCACGGTGCAGCAGATGCAGCCGCTCTTGAGCAGCACCGCATCCTCGAAGGCCTGCTCGACCAGCAGGTGATCGATGCCGATCTCGCCGAACTCGTTGACGATCACCGCCGCGTCGCTCAGCGCCGGCCCGCGCAGCAGGTGATTGAGCAAGGTCGTCTTGCCGCTGCCGAGGAAGCCGGTCAGCACGAGCACGGGAAGGCGGGTCTGGTTGCGCATGACCTTCGGTTGCACGGAAGGGGAGGCTTCAGTACACTGATTAATTGATAGAGTGATAAGTTGATGCCGTAAAGGCACGCCACCCAGGGAGGACGACAATGAGGAAGACTACCGCATTGTTGCTTGGATTGGTCGCCGCGCTGGCCGCCAGTTCGGTTCAGGCGCAGCAGCAGCCGGTCAAGCTACGTATCGGCTGGGCCCAGGCGCCCGGCCACATGGCCCCGCTGCTCTACCAGAACAAGGAGATCCTGAAGCACTTCGGCAAGAGCTACGTCGCCGATCCGATCCGCTTCCAGGGCTCGACGCCGCAGATCCAGGCCATCGCCGCCGGCGAGCTCGACATCGCCGCCTTCGGCGCCACGGCCATGGTCGCCGCGGTCAACAACGCCAAACTGGACATGCGCGTCGTCGCCGACGTCATCCAGGACGGCACGCCGGGCTACTACACGGCGCCCTTCGTCATCCGCAAGGACGGCCCGGTCAAGACGGTCGCCGACCTCAAGGGCAAGCGCCTGGCCAGCAACGCCATCGGCTCGGCCAGCGACGCGGCGATGCGCGTCTTCCTGCGCAAGCACGGGCTGCAGGACCGCGACTTCACCACCGTCGAGACCAACTTCGCCAACATGCCGGCGATGCTGGCCGACAACAAGGTGGACATGATCAACCTGCAGCCGCAATTCGCCCGCGGCTTCATCGAGACCGGCAACTACGTGCCGCTGTTCACAACGGCCGATGCCGTGGGGCCGTCGCAGACCGTGTTCTGGGCGATGCGCGCCGACTTCATCGCCAAGAACCGCGCGGCCCTGGTCGACTACTTCGAGGACCACATGCGCGCCATGCGCTGGTATCTCGACCCCAAGAACCACAAGCAGGCGGTGGACATCGCGGCGGCCGCGCTCAAGGCGCCGCGCGAGAGCCTCGAATACGCCTTTACCCAGAAGGACTACTTCCGCTCGCCCGACGCCAGGCCGCTGCTCGACGCCATCCAGGTCGACATCGACAACGCGGTGCAGCTCGGCATCCTCAAGGAAGGCATGAAGGTGGCGCCGCGCTACGTCGACCTGTCGCTGATCGAGGAGGCGAAGAAGCGCCTTGATCGCTGAAACGGGGCACGGGTGACGGAAGGCGCGGGCAACGGCGCCGCGGCGATCCGCGTCGAGGAGGTGAGCCACCAGTACCTGCCGGCGCGCGGCCGGCCGGTGCTCGCCCTCGACCGGGTTTCTCTTGAAGTCCGCGAGCGCGAATTCCTCGCCCTGCTCGGCCCGTCGGGCTGCGGCAAGAGCACGCTGCTCTATCTCATCGGCGGCTTCCTGCCGATCGGCGCCGGACGCATCGAGGTTGGCGGGCGCGCCGTCACCGAGCCGGGACCCGACCGCGGCATCGTCTTCCAGCACTTCGCGCTGTTTCCCTGGAAGACGGTGCGCGAGAACGTCATGTACGGCCTGGCCAAGCAGGGCCTGGCGAAGGACGAGCAGGCGAGGCGGGCGCAGGAGTTCATCGACCTGGTCAAGCTGACCGGCTTCGAGGACAGCTACCCGGCCCAGCTCTCCGGCGGCATGAAGCAGCGCGCAGCACTCGCCCGCACGCTCGCCATCGATCCGCAGATCCTGCTGATGGACGAGCCCTTCGGCGCGCTGGACGCCCAGACGCGCATCCTGATGCAGGAGGAGCTGCTGTCGATCTGGCAGCGCCGCCGCAAGACCGTGGTCTTCGTCACGCATGATGTTCAGGAGGCGGTGTATCTCGCCGAGCGCGTGGCGGTGATGTCGGCGCGGCCCGGCCGGATCAAGGAGATCGTCGACTGCCGCTTTTCGCTGAGCGGCCCGGCGCTGTTCAAGTCGCCGGAGTTCGTCGAGCGCGTCGACCATGTCTGGAACCTGGTGCGCGGCGAGGCCATCGCCGCGCAAGGGGGCAGCGCATGACGGCCACCCTGTGGCGCTACACGCCGCTGTTCCTGATCTTCGCGCTATGGGAGGCGGGGACCCGTCTCGGCATCATCTCCAAATGGGCGCTGCCGACCTTCAGCAGCGTGGTCGCGGCGTGGTTTTCTTTGATGGAGGGTGGCGAGCTCTTCTATCACGCGGCCGCCTCGCTGATGCGCGGCATGGCTGGGCTCGGCCTCGCCATCGTCGTCGGCACGACGCTGGGCGTGCTGATGGCCTGGGTGAAGCCGGTGCGGGTGATCTTCAACCCGATCGTCCAGCTCTTCTACCCGATGCCCAAGTCGGCCCTGATCCCGATCATGATCCTCTGGCTGGGCCTGGGCCACGCCTCGAAGATCGTGCTGATCTTCCTCGGCTGCATGCTGCCGGTGACCATCAGCGCCTTCAACGGCGCGCGCGGCGTCGAGCCGGTGCTGATCTGGTCGGCGCGCAGCCTGGGCGCCACGCGCAGCGCGGTGCTGCGCGAGATCATCCTGCCGGCAGCGATGCCCGAGATCCTGGCCGGCATCCGCACGGCGCTCGCCCTGTCCTTCGTGCTGCTGGTCAGCTCGGAGCTGGTCATCGCTCGCGAGGGCCTCGGCTATCTCATCGGCTGGCTGGGTGATGGCGGCGTCTATACCAGCATGTTCGCCGTCGTGCTCACCGTCGCCGGCCTCGGCTTCGTCGCCGACCGCCTCTACCTCGCCTTGATGAAGCGGATGCTGGCATGGCGCGAGTAGCCACCGGCCGCGCCCATGACCTGGTCGGCGCCACGCTGTGGAGCGTGGTGCAGAGCGGCTCGATCATTGTCGTGCTCATCGGCTGGGAGCTGCTGGCGCGCAGCGGGTTGTTCACAGCCTTCCTGCTGCCGACGCTGTCTTCGGTGCTGGCCCGCGTGGTCGAGGACGCCACATCCGGCCTGCTGTTCTTCGATCTGGCGGTGACGCTCTATCGCGCCGTGCTGGGTTTCGCCATCGCCGCGGTCGCCGGCATCGCGCTCGGCATCCTGATCGCCCGCATCCCGGCGATCCACTGGCTGTTCGATCCCATCGTCTCCATCGGCTTTCCCATGCCCAAGGTGGCGTTCCTGCCGGTCTTCATGCTGTGGTTCGGGGTCTACGATTTCTCCAAGATCTCGATGATCGTGTTCAACGCTATCTTCCCCGTCATCGCCGCGACCGTTGCCGGCACGCAAGGTGTGGACAAGCACCTGGTCTGGTCGGCGCGCAGCCTCGGCGCCAAGCCCGGCGAGATCCTGCGCGAGATCATCCTGCCGGCGGCCCTGCCGCAGATCCTCACCGGCCTGCAGGTGGCCTTGCCCACGGCCCTGATCGTCGCCATCGTCACCGAGATCATCATGGGCGGCGACGGGCTGGGGGCCTCGATGATCCGCGCCTCGCGCTACGCGGACTCCCCCGGCGTGTTCGCCGGGATCGTGGAGATCGCGGCCGCCGGCTGGCTGGTGATCAAGGGCGTGGAATGGCTGCGCCGACGCCTCCTGGTCTGGCACCAGGAGACGCAAGGCCTCGCGACGATGTAACGGACTTAACAGAGCACAGGGGACGACCATGGCGGACGCTTTGAACATGAAGTTGCTGGCCCACGAGCCGTGCGGCGATGCCGGCAACATGGGTGAGGGCATGTCCCTGCAGGTGGCCAAGGATGGGCGGCGCATCCTGTGGATGGCGCATGAATCCGCGCCCAAGAACTTCACCGCCGTCGATGTCAGTGATCCGCGCAAGCCCAGGATGATCCTGCAGACCGAGTTGCCGCACCGTCAGGTGCGCTCCAACTCGCTGGAGATCTGCGGCGACATCATGGCCGTGGCCTACCAGGTGTCCCAGCCCGGGCTGCAGCCGGCGGGTTTCGAGCTCTTCGACATCTCCACCCCGGAGAAGCCCAAGTCGATCGCGCTCTTCGACTCGTCGGGGCCGCATTCGCGGGGTGTGCACCAGGTCTGGTTCGTCGACGGCGAGTTCGTGCACTTCGCGTCCGGCGCGCCGGATTTCGAGCCGACCAACCCGAAGGACGACCAGATCTACCGCATCGTCGACGTGCGTAATCCCAGCAAGCCGACCGAGGTCGGGCGCTGGTGGCTGCCCGGCACGCGCAAGGGCGATAACGTGCCGCCGCCGCCGCGCCATCCCAAGTTCGATTCCGGTATCCGCGTGCACAACACTAACGTCTATCCCGAGCGGCCGGACCGCGCTTATCTCGGCTACATCGATGGCGGGGTGTTCATCCTCGACATCTCGGACAAGGGACATCCCAAGGTGGTCAGCGAATGGAACCCGCACCCGCCGCATAACGGCTTCAGCCACACGGCCATGCCGCTCTTCGATCGCGACCTGCTGATCGTCAGCGACGAATGCGTCAACGACAACGGCAAGGACTGGCCGAAGCTCACCTGGGTCGTCGACATGCGCAAGGAGGACAACCTCGTGCCGATCTCGACCCTGCCGCTACCCTCGGTCGAGAAGTTCGCACCCAAGGGCGGCCGCTACGGCTCGCATAACCTGCACGAGAACCGGCCGGGACCGTCCTACCGCTCGAGCACCCGGGTCTTCGGCACCTATTTCAGCGGCGGTGTACGCGTCCATGACATCAGCGATCCCTTCCAGCCGAAGGAGATCGCCTACTACGTGGCCGACGCGCCGGCCGGCTCGAAGGGCAAGCCGATCCAGATCAATGACGTCTATGTGGACGAGAATCAGATCGTCTACTGCCAGGACCGCTTCAGCGGCGGGCTCTACATCCTGGAGATGACGGTCTAGTCGCTAACCCGTCACCCCGGACAAGCGACGCGGAGCGGCGCGCGATCCGGCGACTGTATTGGTCGTCAAGAGCCGGGCTGGTGATTGGGATCATAGAGACGGTCGTGTTTGACGAGGGCGTTGGCGAGAACGAGCAGCTTTCGGGCGACCGCGACGA